>CAWFFJ010000015.1:0-474660 GCA_963814875.1 uncultured Acidobacteriota bacterium | reverse complement strand
GGCGGGGAGCCCTCCTTGGAGCGGCTGCTCCTCCGCCAAGAATTGAGAGGTTGGTTCCGTGGGCTCAACGACGCGGAGCGTGCGGCTGCGGTCGGCCGGGCGCTGATGAACGAGGATGCCGACCTAATCGATGCCATCCGCACGGCGCCGGCGGCCCTCAACATCCTGGACGCAGGGACGGCAGAGCTGATTCAAGACTTCACCCCCGCCGACCTCGACCCGAACACCCGCGCCATGCTCGACGGCTCCCGAGCGATCAACGAAGGCGTTTCCTTGGCCGATCGGGCAATCACGAACGTCGAGCGCGTCGTCCGCGAGCGAGCTGGAATCGAGTCGAGCGCGGCCGACCTGGTGGACGCCGAGCCGAGCTAGCACCGGCTGCGCCTGGATTCCCTTTGCCCCGGTCTCGGCCGGGGCTTTCGTGTGTCTACCGGACACACCGACAGCGGCAGCGGCTTGGTCGCGGGAACGAGCCTTCTCATGTTGTGGGACATTTTCCCTAACATGCGCAAAGCCGCTGTTCTTGCCTTGCCGCTTCCGCGCCTCCTCGGCGAACAGCGGCCTGGTCGCGGGACTTAACCTGTGGGACATTTTCCACAGCTTTAACGCCGCGTCCTTTCGCAAGGTGCAACCGTTTTCCGCGCCTCCTCAGCGAACAGCGGCTCGATCTCGAGTGCCAGCGCGACCCGCTGGCCTCTGACGCACTCACCCGCAGACCCCGCGAGCTAAAAAAGGGGACCCGTCGAGGCAGTAACTTTTTGCCCACTGTGGGCAAAAGGTCTGTTCTTACACCTTGCGTCTTTTCCCCCACCTCGGTGCGCGGTGCATCACACGACGGTCGCTTCCATCAGGGCGAGTCTCACTTGCGATTTAGCAAGTGAGGTCCGCATTTAGCAGGATTAGCAGCTTTAGCAGGCCCCAGTAGCCAAATTCACACTTTGGCCTTCAGGCTGTCCCCCGGAGGCCGAAAACACCTTCCCGTGGCCCGGTGGTGGTCCGGAATCCGGCTGAGCCGCTGTCTCTTTTCGTAAGTGCTTGACCCTGTTGGTGCACCGGAAGGGACTCGAACCCCTAACCTTCTGATCCGTAGTCAGATGCTCTATCCATTTGAGCTACCGGTGCGACCTACGGACGACGGATTGTGCCACAGGGACCCCCGCGATGCAACCCCCAGGCGGCGGTCCGTCGGCGTGCAACCGGGGGCCCGTCTCCGCGTACAATCCGACTCCGGAGGAACCCGTGGACTACATTCTGCAGCTGGAGCACGTCAGCAAGCGCTACGGCGACCACCTGGCGGTCGACGACCTCTCCTTCGCAGTCCCGCGCGGATCGGTCTTCGGCCTGCTTGGACCCAACGGCGCCGGCAAGTCGACCACGATCCGCATGATCATGCGCGTGATCACCCAGGACTCGGGCTCGATCCTGCTCGACGGCCGCGAGGTCGACGACGACCGTCGGCGCCTGATCGGCTACCTGCCCGAGGAGCGCGGTCTGTACCGGAAGATGAAGGTGCTCGAGCACCTCGTGTTCCTGGGCACGCTGCGTGGGCTCCGCCCGGCGGAAGCGAAGCGCCGCGGCGGCGCCTGGCTGGAACGATTCAAGCTCGGCGACTGGGCGACCCACAAGGTCGAGGACCTGTCCAAGGGCATGCAGCAGAAGGTCCAGTTCATCGGCACCATCCTCCACCGTCCGCAGCTGGTGATCCTCGACGAGCCGTTCGCCGGGCTCGACCCGATCAATGCCCGCGAGCTCAAGGACCTGCTCCTGACGATGTCCGTCGAGGGTGTCACGGTCGTGCTCTCGACCCACGTCCTGCCCCAGGTGGACGAGCTGTGCAGCCACATCTGCCTGATCAACCGCGCCCGCCCGATCCTGGTCGGCGTCCTGGCCGAGATCCGCGAGCGCTTCGGCGGCAACGCGTGGACGGTGCGCTCCGACCTCGACCAGAGCGGCCTCGCCGCTCTCCCTGGGGTCACGGCGGTCAGTCCGCTCAAGGAGAACACCCTGCTCGAGCTGTCGGAGGACGCGTCACCGCGGGAGCTCATCCACGCCCTGGTCGAACGGGGCGAGCTCGAGAGCTTCACCCGCTTCGTGCCCGATCTCGAGAACATCTTCCTGCGGGCGGTCGGGGAGGACAGCCATGCTGCGTAGAATTGCTGTTGTTGTCCGGCGCGAGTACCTCGAGCGCGTTCGCACCAAGGCGTTCTGGATCTCCACCCTGCTGGTCCCGGTGATCCTCGGGGCGATGATGATCGTCCCGGCGTGGCTCGCTGCCCGCGGCGGCGGCGAGTTCAAGGTCGCCGTGCTCGACTTCACCGGACGCTCGACCGAGAAGATCGCCGCCGAGGTCAACGCCTCCATCCACCCGGACGACAAGCTCACCGTGACCCTGGTGCCGCAGCCCACCGGACCCGACCCGGAGGCGGCGCGCGAGACGGTCAAGCAGATGGTGCGAAACCAGGAGTTCGCCGGCATGCTGGTGCTCCCGGCCACGCTGCCGGAGAGCGGCGAGCCCGAGTACGTCGCGCCCAACGTCGCTGCCTTCAAGCTCCTCACCCTGCTCGAGCGCGCGGTCAACAAGGTCGTGATCGCCGAGCGCCTGACCCGGGCCGGGCTCGACCCAGACAAGGTCGGTGAGCTCACCGAGCGGATCGACCTGAAGACGGTCAAGCTCGGGGCGAAGGGCGAGGAGACCCAGGACAAGGGCCAGGCGTTCCTCCTCTCCTACGCCTTCGTGCTGATCATCTACACCACGGTCCTGATGTACGGCATCTACGTCATGCGCGGCGTGCTCGAGGAGAAGAGCTCGCGCATCGTCGAGGTCATCGTGTCGGCGGTCAGACCCTTCGAGCTCATGCTCGGCAAGATCGTCGGCATCGGCGCGGTCGGCCTGACCCAGTTCCTGCTGTGGGCGGCCATGATGGCGGTGCTGTCGGCGCCGGGAGTGATCACCGGCCTCGAGCTCCCGAGAGTGGGCGCGACAGTGCTGGCCTTCTTCGTGGTCTACTTCGTGCTCGGCTTCCTGCTCTACGGCAGCCTCTACGCCGGCATCGGGGCCGCCTTCGACACCGAGCAGGAGGCCCAGAACTTCCAGAGCGTGGTGACGATCTTCCTGGTGATCCCGCTGATCCTGATGATGCAGATCTTCAACCAGCCCGACGGCACACTGTCGGTCGTGCTCTCCCTGATCCCGTTCTTCACCCCGATGCTGATGACCCTGCGCTTGACCCTGACCCAGGTGCCGGCGATCCAGCTCGCGGCCTCGGTGGTGTTGATGCTCGCGACCATCGTCGCCTCCGCCTGGCTGGTCGGCAAGATCTACCGGGTGGGCATCCTGATGCACGGGTCCAAGCCCAAGTTCAAGGACATGTTGCGCTGGCTCAAGCAGTCCTAGCACTGCGCGTCGCAGAGCCCAGCAGGGGTTGTCACTGCCCGACATCATTCGCGCGGGGCTCTGCGACACGCGCTGCTTTGGACTCGCTGCGCGAGTCCTGTGGTCCAGCTCAGGGCCCTATAGCGAGGCGGGTCGTCGACCGCTCAAAGCCGAAGAAGCACCTCAAGCGAGCCCTGAGGTCGGCTGGTTGACGGGCAAAGGCCGACTGCTATAATCGGCTTCCCCTACGGGGGGTCCTGCTGGGGTGTCGTCCAATGGCAGGACATACGGCTCTGGACCGTAGAATTGGGGTTCGAGTCCCTGCACCCCAGCCATTTCGCGGAACGGACGGCCCGGCTCTCGCCGGGCCTTTTGCCTTCTGATGCCTGCCAACGCGCCCCTGCTCGGCGAGCTCGCCTGCCTCTCGGCCGCCCTCCTCTGGGCGGTGTCGATCCAGCTCTTCCGTGACGCCATCAACCGCCACGGAGCGCGGGCCGCCAACCTCTTCAAGTGCGTGTTCGCCGCAACGCTGCTCGCCGTCACGGTCCTCGCGACCGGCTCGTGGCGCGCTTTCTGGGTCGCCTCACCACGCGACGTCGGCCTGGTCGCGGTCTCGGGGCTGCTCGGACTGACCCTCGGCGACACCGCCCTGTTCTCCGCCGTGGCCCGCCTCGGCGCCCATCGCGGTCTGCTCCTGCAGACGCTGGCCCCGGTCTTCGCGACGGCGATCGCCATTCCACTGGGCGAACGGCTCGACGCGGCGCAGTGGATCGGCTCGGGGGTCGTTCTTGCGGGCGTGATGATCGTCCTCTCCCGCGACGACGGGCGCTCGGGGCGACCAGCGGTCGGAATCGCCGCCGGCATCGCGCTCGGCGTCCTATCGGCCTTCGGCCAAGGCACGGGCGTCGTCGTCGCCAAGGCCGGCATGGCGGCACTGCCGATCTTGCCCGCGACTCTGCTCCGACTCGCCGTCGGGGCAGGCGGCCTGGCCGCCGTCGGCGCCGTGACGGGGACCCTCGGACGGGCCGCAGCCGCGGTCCGCGACCGGCGCGGACTGCCGCGGCTGGCGCTGGCGTCCTTCTTCGGCACCTACCTCGCCATGCTCCTGATGATGGCCGGGATCGCCTGGGCGCAGGCCTCGATCGCCGCGGTTCTGCTCGCCACGCCGCCCGTCTTCGGCCTGGTGGTCGAAAGCGTGCTGGAGCGCCGTCTGCCTTCGACCCGCGGGGTGCTCGGCACCGCCATCTCGATCGCCGGCGTCGCGCTCCTCGTCGCTGGGTAGGCCTTCACCTCGGCGACCCATCACAACTTTCGCTCCCAAGCTGCGGGCGGCGTGTCGTGGCCCCGGGTCGTTGATCCCCGGTCGAAGCGCACGCTCACCACCAAGACAGTAGAGTAGAGGGGGCCGGGCCGGGCGGCCCGGTGTCCCCTCCCTCGTCACACCGGACGTGCGGATTTCCCGCATCCGGCGTTCCCGTGCCCTTCACCATCGGCATGCACGGTTGACCAGCTCACAGCCTGACCAGTCCCATGTCATGGAGATGCCGGTACATGCTGACCCCTTCCGGAGGGCGGAAGGGGCGCTGGCTGCGCCGCTTCAAGTGCCGGCTGAGACGTTGCACGGTGTAGCCGTTGACGTGGTGGCGCGCAGCCGCTGGGTACCCGTAGCTGAAGTAGTTGGACCAGCCCCTGAGCTTGCGGTTGACCTTGTGGATGAGGCGTGGAATCGGCACCCAGCAGTAGCGGGAGCTTGTCATCTCCCGCAGCTCTCCTCGGAGCTTCTTCAACGCCCTCTTCGAGGGAATCACGTTCAGATAGCGATGCCCTCGCCCATGTTGGTCCGGGTCGTATCGAAACGTGTACCCCAGAAAGTCCACCTGCTCTCCCGCTCGCCTCAGGTTCACGATCCGTGTCTTGGTCCGGTTGATCTTCAGACCAAGCCACTCCTCCAGCTTGCTCTCGATCCACCTCACAAGCTCCGGCCCCTGGTACCGTGCCAGGACGACAAAGTCGTCCGCGTACCGCACCAGCCGGGCTTTCGCCCACTGCGCCGGGCCCTTGTGACTCATGAACGCCTTGTCGAACCAGTGCAGGTAAATGTTCGCCAACAGCGGTGAGATCACTCCCCCCTGCGGCGTCCCCTGCCGGTTCCTGCGTGGCGGTCCACCTTCCCGGCTGTCCACCACAGGCGCGTTGAGCCACATCCGGATCAGTCGCAGCACCGACCGATCCACCACCCGCATCTGCACGGCCTTCATCAGCTTGTCGTGAGGTATCGAGTCGAAGTACCCCGCCAGGTCTGCGTCGTACACCTCCGTTCGTCCCGACTGGATGTGCTCGCGTACCGCCGCCAGTGCCTCGTGCGCCGACCTCCCCGGTCGAAATCCGTAGGACTCGTCCTCGAAATCCGCCTCGAAGATCGGCTCCAAGATCATCAGCGTCGCCGTCTGCACCACCCGGTCACGCACGCTCGGTATCCCGAGCGGCCGCTCCCGCCCGTCGGGCTTCCTCAGGTACACCCTGCGCACCGGCTGCGGCTGGTAGGTCTTGGTGCGCAGCTCCTCGTGTAGCTCTGCCACGAGCCGCTCCGCTCCTCCCTCCGAGCCCACGATGTGGTCGATCGTGACCCCGTCGACCCCAGGTGCACCGCCATTGCGTCGCACCTGCTCCCATGCCGCCGTCAGCACGTCCGACCGGTAGATCCGGTCATACAACGCGTAAAACCGGAACCGCGGCTCCCGCTTGGCCTTCTGGTATAGCTTCCGCCTCAGGGACGAGATCTTCTCCGGGTACTGCCGCTTCTCAAGCGCCAGCTCCCTCGCTTCCGTAGTGGGATCTTCCCGATCCAAGCGGCCCTCCTCCCCTCTCGCGTCGGCTCGTGCACGGTAGGGCCCCTTCGCTCCACGGGCGTTACCCCGCTTCGTCGCTACTATGAGCCCCGCCGACCCCCGACCACGCCCTCGTGCGGCTTATGTCTTCGCCTCACGGGTTGGGTCCCATCCCTCGTGGCCGGGTCTCCCAGGTTCCTGATCACTCTCTCGGCGCGCGCCGTCCTCAATCACCCCGGTAGGCCCAACGGCTGCTCCCGCTCGTTGCTTCACCGCCGGTCGCAGGCTTCACCACCTTTGGCAGGCTGGCCACCTACAAGTTCGTGTTTCGAGGCCGAATCAGGTTCGCTTGCGCTACGGCTCACGCCTTCGCCTCGGAAGGCTTCGACCTGCGGGTCACCCCGCACCGCCGCTCCCTCGGCTACATGTGCGAACGAGCAATTCACATGGCTGGCTCCTTTCATCCAGCTAGATTGACCAGGCTTCTCCTGGCGCACCAAAGACACGAAGAGGTCAGTGACCATTCGGGGCCCTGCCCCAGTCCCCGCTCGAAAGGGGCGCACCATGAACGCAGGAGATGGGGAGAACCCGGACCGTAGCCGGAGTCCCGCCGCGCGAAGCACGGCCGCGTCTCTGTGAAGGCCCGGCGCTGGCTTGGTGCCTTGGTGGTTCTATCTTCTGTGTTTCAACGATACGGGGGGTGGCTGAGATGGCGCGTGATCAGGGCGGCGCCTCCAGCGGCGATGACCCGGACACGATCACGCTCGGCGAGGTTCGAGATCGACGGCCGCCCGCCGGCGTCGAGCGCGAGGCCGCGGACCGGCCACCGGAAACCCTCGAGGGTCACCTGCACCCCTGGGTCAAAGGTCCACACGGACCATGTCTGGCCCGGCTCGGCCGCGAGCTCGAGCTCGCCCGAGACCGCGAGCACCTCGGTCGCCGCCTCGCGCAGCACGAGGTCGGGTCCGAGCGCCAGCCGCGCGAGCAGGCCGAGGTTGCCGACCGTGTGATCGACCCGGCCGCCGAGTCCGCCGATCACGGTCAGCCGTCGTGTGCCGAGGACGTCAATGGCGTGCTCGACCGTCTTCTCGAGGTCGGTCCGGTCCTGGTCGGGTCGGGGCACCATGAGTCCCTCGCCGAGCCATTCACGGACTGACGGCCGGATCGAGTCGAGGTCCCCGACCACGGCGGCCGGGCGCAGCCCGAGCCGGGCAAGGTGGTTGGCGCCGCCGTCCGCGGCCAGAAGGGGCGAGGCGGCCGCGGCAAGCGCAGCGAGCTCGGCGGTCCAGGCGAGCGGAGCGGAGGCGACGATGAGGCCGCGAGGACTAGCCTGCATTTCTCACCACGTCACGTCGCGAGGGCGTCGAGGTGCCTGTCAGCGCCGAGTCATTGAGCGACGACGCGCCGAGTCGTATGCGTACATAGGCCGCAGGCGCCGAGTCGCGAAAGGGCCGGCGATGGCCGGTAGATCGGCGCCGGCAGTAGGGAGGTGGCGGGAAGTGCAGGCTCAACATCGCCCCATCGTACATCCGTGCGGCACCCTCAAAGACCCGTTTCCTCCACGCCGGCAACGCCGCTCGAGGTTCCCGGTTCGTCCGCGCTCTGGGCACGACACTCCTCGCTTGACGCCCGGCATAGGGGCCGGCGAGGCTCGCTCGTCCGCGGCCGGTACAGGACACCGGGGGGCCGCCAGAATGGTAGACTGACGACACCATGCATCGCACCCCAAACGTGCTTTCGGGTACGGTCTACATTCCCGACACCTCGGCCCTGATCGAGAATCCCGACGCCCTCGACCGTCTCATGACCGGCGGCAATGTCGTCCTGTTGCTGCACCAGGTGGTCGAGGAGCTGGGCCGGTTGCAGTCGTCCAAGACCAAGTCGGACGGCGTCCGTCATGCCGCCCGCCAGGTCGCTCGCAAGCTGCTGGAGTACCGTCGGCACGGTTTGATCCACCACGCCGTCGAACGCCTCCTGCGCCACGAGGTCGACCCGGACCTCTTCAGCTACACGCCGGCCGGAGGCGTCCTCGCCTGGGAGCCCGATGAAGAGACGGTGGCCCCCTATCCCACCAGCTCGGGCGACAATCTCATCCTGGCCAGCGCCCGGCGCATCACCGAGGTCGCCAAGGCCAACGGCCACCCTGGGTTTGACGTCGTGGTGATCTCGGAGGATTCCAACCTCCTCCTGAAGTGCGACGCTCTCGCAATCCAGGCCGAGAACCTGCGCTACGGCAAGGTCTCCCTGGAGTCGGTCGAGGAGGTCTACTGCGGGGTTGTCGACGTGGCCGTGGATGCGGAGACCGCTGCGCGGTTTCTCGACAGCGCGGCCCCGGGCGAGCGCACGCTGCCGATCGCGGACATCGCCGCCCTCGCCCGCCACGAGATCGGCTGGAACCTCGGCGTCGTGCTGCGCGCTCCGGACGGGCCCGCTCTGGTCACCCGCGCAAACCCCGAGACAGGACTCCTCGAGGACCTTCGCTGGGCCCAGTACTGGGACCGCAAACGGCTCGAGTACCGGCCGCGGCCGATTCTCGGGCTGTCCCCGCGCGATCCCGAGCAGGTGCTCGCGATGGAGTTCCTGCTCGATCCGTCGGTGCAACTGGTCGTGCTCGACGGCCCTGCCGGCTCCGGAAAGACGCGCCTGATGGTCGCGGCCGCGCTGTCGATGCTGGTCGGCCAGCCGACCGCGCTGCGCGTCTCGCCCCAGTCGCAGCCGCTCCAGCCCGACTATGGCTACGACAACGGGCTGTTGCTGCTCCGCCCCGAGCAGGCGTCGAGTCAGTACGAGATGGGCTACCTGCCGGGCGACTACGAGAGCAAGCTGTCGCCGTGGCTGGAGCCTTTCCTGCAGGCGATCCGGGGCCTGTCGCTGGGCAACGACCACGACTTCCTCAACGACCTCCGTGCCGGCGACCGCCTCACCATGCTCTCGACCTCGATGCTGCGGGGCCTCGACATCGAGCGCTCGATCGTGCTCGTCGACGAGCTCCAGAACGGCGATCGGCACCTCGCCAAGACCCTGATGAGCCGCTTCTGCGCGAGCTCCAAGGTGGCTCTCGCCGGCTGCCTGGACCCTGTCCAGATCGACAATCCATACGTCGACTGGCGCTCCAACGCGCTGACCCGGATCAAGGAGACCTACCGATCGTTCGGGCCCGAGGTCGCACAGGTGCGCCTCAGGCACAACTATCGGGGCCCGATCTCGACCAAGGCCGACGAACTGTAACTACAGAGGCACGGAAACACAGAGAAGAACACAGAGTGCCGATCATGGCGGCGGCGCGTCCCAGGGTGCACGTCGCCGCCATGATCGGGGCCGCTCTGTGCTACTCCCGGGCCAGAAGTCCATTCGGTTTGGCGACATTCTGTAAACCAGCTACTCGGAAGTGCAGCGCTGATCGAGGAATACGGCTCCCTGAACTCGCGAGAAACGAGCCGTGACCGAGGGGTCGGTTCTCACCGGTCGTTCCGTCGCAGCTCTGCGCGCAGCAGCCCGTAGATGAGCCCGCCCAGTCGATCCGCCTGACGGAGGATCGCCACGGGGATCTCGACCCAGTCACCTGCTGCCTGCAGCCTGCTGCCCGACCCCGGATTCCGCCCACCAGCTCCCTACCAGTGGGCCCGGCTGCTCCCGCCCTAGTGTTCGGGTCCGGGATCAGGCCGCGGGCGGCAGGCCGCGGGGAGCCGGGTTCGGGACGTCGGGGCGTCGCCGGCCCGAATGCCGAACCCGACCCCGCCGCCGGCTGCCCGCCGCCCGCCCCCGGATTCGGGCGGCCGATGCCTGTGGCTCACAGCCGGCAGCATTGGCTCTCGGGCCTGCACTGTGGCGCTCTTGGGTTGCGGGCAGCGCCCGCGCTGAGCCTCTGTGGTTCAACCTGCTGTGACGGTGCGGACCGTCATCTCCGGCGGGCTCTCGATGGTCTTCTTGACTGCGCACTGGCTCGCGGCGCGCACAACCGCATCGCGGTACTGCTCCGGGAAGCCGGCAGGCACCTCGATGTCGATGCCGAGGCGCGCCAGCTTGCCTTTGTCGTCCCGCTCCCAGCGCTGGACCAGGCGGATGCCCTCGGTCGGGATGTCGCGCTTGGCGCAGAAGCCGAGCACGTAGATACCGGCGCAGGTTGCCAGCGAGGCGAGAAAGAGGCCGTAGGGCTCCGGGGCGCTCGCCTCTCCTCCGTACTTCTCGCTCTGGTCGGTCTGGATGTCGAAGCCGAGGTAATGGGCGGTCACGCGCTTGCCGCCGGGAAAGCTCACGGTCATCTCGTTGTCGGCCATGTTTGCGCCTCCACGGCGCCGAAGCTCGCCGATCCGCCGCCGCCTGTCAACTCCTCGAGGTCGGCTCGGGCATGCGGAACACCGCAAGCTCTTCGCGGTTGCCTTTCTGGCCGGCGACCGGGGACGGCACCACGCCGATGAGCTTGAGGCCGAGGGTCTCGAGGGCGGCGACGGTGGTGTCGACCGCCGCCCGCCGCACCGTCTCGTCGCGAACGATCCCTCCTTTGCCCACGCTCCCACGCCCGGCCTCGAACTGCGGCTTGACCAGGCACACCAACCAGCCGCCAGGGCGCAGGTGCGGCAGCAGCGCCGGCACCACCAGCCGCAGCGAGATGAAGGACACGTCGACGGTCGCGAGGTCGACCGGGAACGGGAGCTGGTCCGCGCCGAGATGACGGGCGTTGACACCCTCCAGGACCACCACCTTCGGGTCGCTGCGCAGTCGCCAGTCGAGCTGGCCGCGGCCGACGTCGAGTGCGATCACGCGCCGGGCACCGCGTGCGAGCAGGAGGTCCGTGAAGCCGCCGGTCGAGGCGCCGACGTCAAGGCAGTCGCGTCCGGTGGGGTCGATGGCGAACGCGTTGAGGGCCGCCTCGAGCTTGAGAGCGCCGCGCGATGCCCACGGGTGGTCGGGCTCGACGACCTCGAGGCGGCAGTGCGCGGTCACCTGCGTCCCCGCCTTAGTGACGACGACGCCGTCGACCCGCACCCGCCCAGCGAGCACGAGCGACTGTGCGCGCGCCCGGGAGGAAACGAGGCCGCGGCGATGGAGGGCGACGTCGAGCCGTTCGCGGACGGTCATCACTCCCCGGGGAGGGCAACGCGCTCGATCCGGTGCTGCCAGGTCAGGGCCGCGAGCACCCGACCTTCGGCGACCACGGCCAGGCCCGTGACGCCGTCGAGGCCGGTGGAAACCCGAACAGGCTCTCTCTTGCCCGAGGGATCAAGGCGCCACAGCTCACCCGGGCCGGGTGCACTGACCAGTAGGTCGCCCGACGGCAGGCGCACCACGTACCCCTCCTGCTGGTCTCCGCTCTGCCAACCCGGGACCGGCAGGGTTCGCTCGACCTCGCGGCGGTCCGGGTCGATCAGGGCGACCACACCCTTCACCGGGACCGCCGCCGCCAGCCGGTCGCCCAGCCACGCGAGGCCAACCGCCGCAGCGTCGAGGCCACCGATTTCAACCAGCTGCCAGTCCGGAGGCGTCGCGCGCAGCACGCGCCGGTTGCCTGTGTCGGCGATGTAGAGGTTGCCTGCGTCATCCCACGCGACCCCGCGCGGCCCGTAGAGGTCACGGCCCACCACCCGCATCGCGCCACCGGGCGCGATCAGCTGGATGCGTCCGTTCCAGGTATCGGCAATGGCAAGCGTGCCGTCGCGAGCCAACGCCAGCCCGGAGGGTTCGCGGAATGCGCCGACAACGGTCCCCTCGGCACCGAGCTCGTCGAGGCATGACCCGTCGAGGCCGAACCACACCACGCGGTGATTGCGGGTGTCGGCGACCGCGAACCACCCGTCCGGCGACACCACAAGGCCGCGCGGCTCGGCGAGACCGGTGCTTCTGCCGGGCGGTGCGAAGACGACGAGTCCGGCGCAGCCGCCGCCGTGCCAGGCAACGAGGTCGCCGTTGGTGCGGACGAGCCACAGTCCGTCCCCTCCGCCGGCGAGCGCCGCGACCGGGCCCGCATCGGCGAGGCGACGACGCCATGGCAGTCGCGCTCCGCCGCTGCTTGCCAGGCCCTCCGGCAGCAGCGCCCACAGGTTCGGGCCTGACCAGGCGAGCGCGCGCACCGCGTCCGGCGGCGCCCCGAGCTCGCGGGCGCGCCCGGAGTCGCGGACCCACACCCGGCGTCCGTCGGACCAGGCGACCGTGTCGTCGCGCACGGCCGCGGCGCGGATCGAGCCGGCCGCCTCGCGACGCCAGCCTCGACCGTCGCCGGACGAGACCAGACCGTCGGCACCCCACGCCCACAGCCGGTCGCCCGCAGCGAGCCCGACGAGCGACCCTCCGCGCGGAGCGCTCGACCAGCCCTCACCGCTCGCCTCCGCGACGGTCCCGTCGCCACAGCCCAGCCACACCCGTCCGCGCCACCATGAGGCGGCGACCGCGTCGCACGGCGGCGGTGGAAGGGTGTCTTGCGGCTCGCCCGTCGGGCCGAGGCGCAGCACAGTCCCGTCCAGCAGGACCACGACACCGCCGTCGGCGTCTCGAGACAGAGCGCGGACCGGCCTCGGGACGGATACCGGAACCCGGCCGAGGCGCTCGAGGCCGGCGGACAGGGCACGCGTCGCCGGCGAGGCCGCCGCCGCGCCGTCGCACCTCGGCAGCACCATCCACACGCTGGTCTGTCCACGAGATGCGATCTGCACCACGTCCGGGATGCCCGCCAGCGGCGCCTCGCCGCGGAGGTCGTAGGTTGCCCGCTCGAGCGGACCGACCACGACCCAGCGCACGCCGTAGCGGTCGAGCACTGCGCGGCGTAGGCGCGGATCGGGACCGGCGTAGAGCGTCTCGAGGTCGCGACGACGCGCCTGGATCTCGGCCAGGGAGTGGCCGCGCTGCTGCAGGTGGTACTCCCAGCCGACCACGGTCGCCAGCCCGGTGTGCATCGCAATCCGGGTGTAGGCGGCATAGGAGGCGCCGGCCGCCTCCGCGACGGCGTCGCCGGGTCGGGCGACGGCCTGGAGGACCCGCACCGCGAACCAGGTGTCTGGATCGCGGACCGGCAGAAACGCCTGCCCGTTGAGCGTCGGCACGGGCGAGACCATGCGCGGCTGGCGGAGGCCTTGGGCGACGCCGAGCGGTAGGTTGACCAGCGCCACGACCTCGAGCGGCAGCCACGCCCACAGGAGCAGCGACCGCCTCCATCCCCGGGACGACAGCAGGAGCAGGCCGAGGGCCGCGGCGAGCAGCCACCACACCCCGTTGTAGAGCTTGAACAGCGTGTTCATCCGGTCGATCAGGGTAAAACGCTCGGCAACCGCCACCAGGGTGGCGCCGAGCGCGGCAAGCGACCATGCCAGCCGCGGCAGCCGTTCGTCGGAGACGGTGGCCATGGTCACGAACAGGCCGAGCAGACCGAGGGCGACGGCGGCGGCGCCCGAGCCGAGCAGCGCACCGGCTCCGACCCCGAGCGCGGCGAGTGGAACCGCCACCAGCGCAGCGCGGCGCAGTGAGGCTGCGGCGAGCACGGCGAGCGGGATGAGGAACACGCCGAAGTGGCGCAGCACCGCCCACCAGGGCGCGAAGTCGGCTCCGGTCAGGAAGACGCCGCGGCCGCCGACGCCGCGGCCGACCCCGTCCGCCAGCTCAACGATCCACGGCGCCGCAACCACCAGGCTGACCGCTGCGGCAAGCGCCAGTCGGGCAAACGCCCGCGGTCCCTCAGGCACCGCAGCCACCACCCCGATTGCGAGGGCGGCGGTGAGGACCAGGATGTCCCACGGATTGGTGGTTGCCAGCACGCCGACCGCAAGGCCGCAGGCGGCCGCGGCGATTGGCCAGGCCCGTTTGAGGTGGACCGTCGCCCAGCCCCACAGCGCAGCGACCAGGACCACCGGCAGCGCCAGGAAGTGGGCGTGGAGGTCCGCGAACAGGGCGGTCCACAGCGGGTACTCGTCGATCGCAAAGCCGGGCACCACCCGCGAGGTCGCCCACCACATGTCGAACCACCGCCCGGACCGTGCCATCCCGACCAGCCACGGCCAGGCGAGGTTTCCGGTGAGCAGGACGAGCACCGGCAGCAGCCAGGCGGCCGCGGCGCGGCGACGGCGGGCGACCAGAAGGCCGAGGGTCGCCAGAGGTGCCGCCGCGAGCGCGGGCACCGCTGCGGCCATGAGGTTGTAGCCGACCGCCGGGTAGGTCCCGGCGAGCAGGATCGGCCACGCCGCCAGGATCTCGCCACCGTAGTAGTAGAGAAGCGGCAGTCCGGCGAGCCACGGTTCGCCCGGGGGCCAAGAGCGGCCGTTGAGGAACGCGTTGAGGAAGGAGAAGTCCATCGGCTTCTCCCCCCAGTGGATCGCCGGGTTTGAGGCGCGCACCACGAGGAAGCCGAGCCAGACGGCGACGGTCACCAGCAACACCGCCGACATCGCCCAGCCGCGCGCACGCACCAGGCGGACGACCAGTCTCCGGCGCCTCGACACTGCGAACCCGCCTGCCGTCAGGAGAGCGAGCTCGATCCAGGTGGCGGTGGCCGCGCCCACCGGCCACAACCCGGCCTCGGAGCCGAACCAGAGCAGCCAGGCCGGCGCGATCCAGCCGGTGGTGAGGGCGAGCCCGAGCCCGGCGTCCGGCCAGCCGCGCAGCGCAGGCAGGGCGAGCGCCCACACCGCGACGCCGGACGCCGCAAAGAGCAGGGCCCACAGGCCGAGGTCGATGATCTGGCGCACGCGGCCCGGCACCGACGGCAGGCGCGGGAGGGGATCGACCAGTCGGTGCTCGATGCCCGCCGGGCCGAGCGCCTCGAGCTGCGGCAGCGGCCGACTGACGCGCTCGACGAGGGCGACGGGGTCGACGGTGCCGGTGCGGCGCAGCACCACCACCCGAGGGAAGTCGTAGTTCACGAAGCTCTCGTCGGCGAGCTGCACGGGCAACCGCAGGCCGAGCAGGTGAGGTCCGCGGTCGATGCGGGTCAGCGGCGTGAAACCGGCTTCTCCGGCGAGCAGCAACCGGTACAGCCGCCCAGTGAGCGGGAAACGCTCGGGGTTGGCGAGGACCGTGCGTCGGACCCGGTTCGAGGTCAGTACGACCCAGTCGGCCTGGGCGAGGTTTTCGCACCAGCGCTGCGCCTTGTCGGCGTTGTCGGGAAGGTCGTAGGAGGGAAGCTCGACGTGCTGGACACCAGCCACCCCACCGAGGTCGAGGGTCTCGTCCCAGTGCTCGAAGGCCACCGTTTGGCCCGGCTGGACCGTCATCCGAATCCACTCCGCGGCGGTCCGGTGGGGATGCGGGTCGAGAAAGGCCGACACATACACCAGGCCCCAGACGACCGTTCCGGCAACCACCGCCCGCACGACAGGCCGCCAGCCGAGCCGCTCCGCACGAGCGAGCGCCCAGGCGGTGACCATGACACCCGGCACCACCAGCGGCTCCCAGTAGCGCAGGTACTTCACCTGCAGGGTGGCGAGCCGGCCGGCCATCGGGAGCAGCCACGCGAGCAGCACGAGGAGTGCGACGTCGCCTCTGGCCACCGGACCGCCGACGAGGCGCCGCCAGCGCGAGCCGAGCCGCCACAGGGCGAGCCCGGCAGCGCACGCGGCGGCGGCGGCGAGCAGCGGTCCGAGTCCCCACAGGGCGAGCTCGCGCGCCGGGTAGAGCACCGGCAGGGTCCCGTGGTACACGCGGACATAGGCAAGGTCCGCGCGGCCGAGGACCATCGCGACCTGCTCGCCGACTCCGGCCAGGTAGGCGGGGTTGAGGGGCGGCGCCACCAGCGCGACAGCTCCGCCGAGGAGGGCGGTGAGCCCGATGCCGGCCGCAGCATGCCGCGCGCGCCCGGTCCGCCCCGCCGCGATCGTCAGGGCGGCCGTCGCGGCGGCAAGGGCTGCGAGAACCACCAGCGGCGGCTTCGCCGAGGTGAACGCCCACGGCTGGGCGAGCCAGAACGACAGCACGGCCGAGAGCCCCGTCACGGCCGCGAGTCGCGCCAGCTCGAGCAGGCCGATCCCGCGCGCAGCGAGCACCAACGCCACCGCGAGCGGAAACGCCAACGGTATGGACGCGATCTTCACCGCCAGCGACGCCCCCGCGGCCGCGCCGGCGAGCACGGCGGCGAGGGTCCCGCCGCCGGTGGCGAGCCAGAATGAGCCCGCGAGGGCCGCCATGACCCACGCCGCGTGGTCTGCCTCGACGGTCGCGAAGTGAGACTGCTGGAGATCCAGCGGCACCCACGCCCCGAGCACCAGGACGGTCCATGCCGACCGCTTGCCCCAGGCGCGCCGCGCCATCCACACCCCGAGGGTCAGCGCGAGCAGGCTCGCCGCCAGAGAGAGGACACGGCCTCCGACCAGCAGCCCGCGGTAGTGGCCGCCGTCGCCGGTCAGCCACGAGGCCAGCCGGACCAGCTGCAGGTGCAGCGAGCCGTAGGCGTAGAACCCGGGATCGGTGAACCAGCCGTGGAGACGCTCCGCGACGAATGCGACCTGGCGCTCGTCGGGATGGGGCGACCGTAGCGACGAGTCCCAGCCCTGCACGGCAAGCCGCAGCAGGCCCGCGAGCAGGAGCAGCAGCCACACGCGGCGCGATCGCATCGTAGGGAGCCTACCGGAAGCGGCGAGCCGGTGGCAATGTGAGGGGGCGTGCCACCGGGGTCACCGACGTCGGCGCGCGACATAGCGCGCGAGGCCGGCGAGGGCGCCGTCGTCACCCTCGATCGAGCCGGCGCGCACGGTCAGCTCCGCCTCGAGCTCGTCCAGCCGCGCCCGCGCGCTGGCGAGACCGAACAGGGTGACGTAGGTCAGCTTTCCGGCCCGGGCGTCCTTGCCGGGCGACTTGCCGAGCTCCTCGGCCGTGGCGGTCGCATCGAGGATGTCGTCGGCGATCTGGAACGCGAGACCGAGAAGGTCGCCGTAGGCGGCGAACTCAGCCCGGGTGGGCTGGTCAACCCCGGCGAGCACTGCCCCGAGCTCCACCGACGCGCGCAGCAGGGCGCCGGTCTTGTGCCGGTGGATGCGCTCGAGTCGGACTGCCGGCGCCTCCTCCGCCCCCGGCGCCTGGCCGGTGGCCTCGAGGTCCTCCACCTGGCCGCCGACCATGCCGCGGGAGCCGACGGCCTCGGCAACCAGGGCGGTCGCCGCGGCCCGCCGTCCTGCCCACGCCTCGCCTCGGGGAAAGCTCGCGAGCAGGCCGAGCCCCTCGGTGAGCAGCGCATCTCCGACCAGGATCGCCGTCGCCTCGTCAAACGCGACGTGCACCGTGGCACGTCCGCGGCGCAGGATGTCGTCGTCCATTGCCGGGAGGTCGTCGTGGACCAGCGAGTAGGTGTGGATCAGCTCGAGGCCCACGACCGCCTCGCCGATCGCCTCCGGATCGCCGCCGGCCGCCGCGTGGGCGAGCCGGGCCAGGACCGGCCGGACCCGCTTGCCGCCCCCGAGCACCGCGTAGCGCATCGCCCGGTGGAGGCGCGACGGCCAGGCATCGGCCGGAGGCAGAACCCGGTCAAGGGCGGCATCGACCGCCGCACGCTCGCGCGCGAGCAGTTCGGGCAGGTTCACGGCGCGTCCTGGTCGAGGGCCTCGGTGAGGTCCTCCCCCTCGTCCGGGGCGAGCAGCCGAGCGACCTTGAGCTCCACGGCCTCGAGCCGCGTACGGCACGCCTTGGCCAGCCGCATGCCCTGCTCGAACAGGCCGAGCGCCTCCTCGAGGCCGACGGCGTCGTCCTCAAGGCGGTCGACGATCTCCTCCAGCCGTGCCAGCTGGTCTTCGAACCGCTCCCCGTCACCGCTCTGGGTCATGGATCCTCCTCGGGAGCCGCACCGGCGCCCCCTCCCGGGCGCTCGCCCGGCCCGGTCTCGCCGCCGAACAGCGTCGCCTGGGCGGCCGCGACGCTCCGGCCGGACCGCGGCCGCTCACCGGGCGCCGCGATCGAGCGCAGCTCTCCGCGGGCTAGGCGGGTGCTGAGGACCTGGCCCGGTCGCACCAGGGAGGCGTCCTTGAGCGGCGCGCCGTCGTCGGCACGGGTTGTGATCGAGTAGCCACGCTCGAGCACGGCCATCGGGCCGAGGTGGCCGAGCGCTCGCTCGCTCGCGGCGATGCCGCCGACGAGACGGTCGAGCCGGCCCCGCATGAGCTGGATGAGAAGCTCCCTGCGGCTCGCGAGCAGGCGTCGGTGGCCGCCGGCCGCAACCCGCCCCGGCAGCCGCCGCAGGCCCGCCCGGGCGGCCTCGGTCCGAGCTCGCAGGTGGTCGAGCCGGCCCCTGAGAACCGCCCCGAGGCGATCCGCTCGCTGCAGCCTGGCAGCCGCCAGGCGGAGACGCTGGGGAAGGCGAGCAAGCCCCGAGGATCCCTCGAGCCCCTCGAGACGCGCGCGGGCGAGGCCGAGGTGGCGCCGGAGGTCGCGGGCGAGACCAAGGCCTGCGTCCTCCAGTCGCCGCGCACAAGTGTCCAGACGCTCCGCGACCAGCTCCGCGGCCTGGGTCGGGGTGGCCGCCCGCAGGTCGGCGACGAAGTCCGCGATCGTGACATCGGTCTCGTGTCCGACGCCGGAGACCACCGGCACCGGGCAGGCGGCGATCGCCCGCGCGACCGGCTCCTCGTTGAACGCCCACAGGTCCTCGAGGCTGCCGCCTCCGCGTGCCACGATCACAACGTCGACCAGCCCGCTGGCGCCGAGGCGGTCGACCGCGACCGCGACCTGCTCGGCCGCGCCGTCGCCTTGGACCTGGGCGTGCGCCACGATCACCTCGGCAAAGGGGAGCCGCCGCAGCACCTTGAGCATGTCGCGAAGAGCAGCGCCGGTGACAGAGGTCACGATCCCGATCCGACGCGGGAAGACCGGCAGGGCACGCTTGCGCTCGAGAGCGAACAGGCCCTCCGCCGTGAGGCGCTGCTTGAGCTGCTCGAAGGCGAGCTGGAGCGCGCCCAACCCCTGCGGCTCGAGCGCCTCCACCACCAGCTGCAGGCGACCACGCTGGGGGTAGACGGCGAGGCTGCCGAGGGCACGAACCGCGAGCCCGTCCTCGAGCCGGAAGCGCAGGCGCTCGGCCCGCGATCCCCACATCACGCAGTCGAGCGCGGCGGCCCCGTCCTTGAGCGTGAAGTAGACGTGCCCGCGCCCGGACACGCTGGCGTTGGTCACCTCGCCGTCCACCGCCACGCCCGAGAAGCCCTGCTCAAGCAGGAGGTTGACCTCGCCGACAAGCTCCGAAACGGTCCAGATCCGGCGGCTCACGCCCGCTCCGGCGCCAGCGCCCAGGGTGCGGCGAGGCAGGCGTAAGTGAGTATCGAGACCTCCGCGTCGGCCCAGTTGTACTCGAACAGCCCGGCCACGGTGATGCCCGCGATCGCCAGCAGGCAGCCGGCGAGGGCGGCGAACTCGGGGCCGTCGCGGCGACGCAGCGCGCGCCAGGTGTGACGGGCGAAGACGACCAGGGCCGCGAGGTAGGTGGCCAGGCCGAGCAAGCCGCGCTCGGCGGCGATCTGAACCACGTTCGAGTGCAGGTGGGGCACCAGCCAGCGGGGCGCGTCCTCCGCACGGTACAGTGGGTAACGCCGCTTGACCATGCCCGGACCGACGCCGAGCAGAGGCCGGTCCTGGACCATCTCCGCACCGGAAACGGTCATGCACAGGCGGTCGTAGTTCGAGGGCTGGGAGAGGTCGAAGATCGAGACGAAGCGGTCGAGCACCGGGCGCGGCAGCAGCACGGCGAGCAGGATGGCGATCACCGGATAGGCGTAGAAGGCCTTCGGGCGCCACACCGCCGCCATCAGCACGGCGCCGGCGGCGAGGCCGACCCAGGCGTTGCGGGTGAAGGACAGCAGCAGCGCCGTGGTGCACACGGCGACAGCGGGCACCGTCCACAGCAGACGGCGCCGGTCGGGGTGGAACGCGGCATCGGCAGCGAGCAGCAGGACGACCAGCAGCGTGCAACCGGAGAAGGTCATGTAGTGGTTCATGAGCCCGGTGAGCCGATGGTCGAGGTTTGACGAACCATGGCTGTACTGCCACAACCCGACCAGCGACGAGGCCACGCCGGTGGCGGTCACCGCCACCAGAAAGCGGTCCCACCAGCTGCGGTCGATCATCGAGGCAGTCATCGGGATGATGGCGAACAGCGAGAGCTCGCCGAGGTCGCCGAGACTGAACCACGGGTCGTAGGAGGCGAGCGCCGAAGCCACGCTCACCAGCACGTAGCCCAGTATTGGGAGGTAGAGCCGCGAGGGTCGCCAGGTCGCCGTCCCGCGCACTAAAGCGGTGACCCACAGCAGCAGCGCGAGGCCGAGGAGGCTGTTGGCCAGACCCAGCTTGAAGCTCAGGGCCACCCCGGCGACGAGCACGCCCGCCGCCACACCGCGCAGGCTCAGCCGAACACCTCCGCCCAGGTCAGGGCTTCGTCGACCAGCATCACGGGGATGTCCGACACGATCGGGTAGACCCGGCGCGAGGAGTCGCTCGCGAGGCCCTCCTCGACCACCGGCTCCTCGTCCTTGAACTGGTCGCGGTAACGCGCGACCAGCCGCTCCCGCACCGCCACGGGCAGGGGCACGAGGCGAAGGGGCGACTTGTCCACCGGGCACACGAGAATCTCCAGCAGCTTGGGGTCGATCGCCATCGTCCGGCGCTCCTTCCGGCGCAAGTGTAGCGTGCACCGCTCCCGGCGTCCCTCCCGCGCACGCCGATTCGGTTGCGACCACCGGTGTGGGTGGGACGTGGCGGCGCGACAGCAGGGGCCCACGACGGCTCTGCGGGCCGTGTCGAAACGGCAACCGCCGCCGGCGGGCGACCGGCGGCGGCGTTCGATCGATGTCCGGCGGTCACTCGTCGCGGATCAGGGGCTGTTCGCCTTTGACCTTGGCGATCTCACGCTGGAGGTCCTCCTCGGTCTCGCGCCGAGCCTGCTCGAGGTGACCGGGGTGCTCGTGGTCGTACATCTCCTCCGGCATCGTTCCGGTGAGCCAGCTCGGGTTCATGGGATAGACGTGCGGGTTGAAGACCACCGAGTACATGTGCCACACGAGGATCGCGAGGGTCGCCAACCACGCCTCCCAGTAGTGCACCACCAGCGCCACGTCGAGGGCACCCTTGGGTAGAAACTGGATGAACCAGTTGTCGAACCAGAGCATGAACCCGGTCACCACCATGACCGCAGTACCCCAGACAAGCGCCCAGTACTCGGCCTTCTCGACGTAGCTGAAGCGCTGGATGCAGGGGGTGTGCTCGCGGCGTCCGAGGTTGTAGAGGATGCGCTGGATGAAGAAGGTGAAGTCGTGCGAGTTGGGCAGCATGTCCTTGATGAAGGCACGCCCCCGGGGGCGCAGCACGAAGAAGACGTGCCAGATGATGGTGATGATGAAACCGACCGCGGCGACCCGGTGGACCGTCCCCCGCAGCTGGAAGCCGCCCTCCCAGCCGAAGAAGAAGCGCGCGACGAAGCTCTGATCGAAGCGCAGCGCGAAGCCCGAGATCACCAGAGTGATGAAGGTCACCATCAGCAGGGCGTGCTGCCAGACCTCATCGGGACGCATGCGTCGGACCTGCGGGCGCTGGTCGAGCAAGTTCTTGATCTGGCGGCCGAGGTCGATCAGCCAGTGCAGCACCATCAGACCGATGATCACGACGATGGCGACGATGTAGAACTTCTCGACCACGTCCGCAGCGCGGGTCCGCAGGCCAGCGCCGCTGAGGCCGTGGATCGGCGTCGAGGCGAGCTTGGCCGAGATCGCGGGGTGGCACTCACCGCAGGTCTTGCGGAGGTTGGCCGGGTTGACCGTCGAGGTGGGGTCCGAGCTCGGCAGGATCCGATGGACCCCGTGGCAGGAGGCGCAGTTGGCGACGTGGGTGTCGCCGGCCTTGCTCTTGAGGCCGTGGTAGGAGTCGATGAAGGTGGTCAGGCGCCCCGCCGGCAGGCCGTACTTCTCGTTCAGGACCGTCGACTCGTGGCAAGGTGAGCAGGTCTCCTCGGCGACTCGGGACCGCGACACCGGCGACCGCGGGTCGGACGGCGAGATGATCCCGTGCTCGCCGTGGCAGGTGGTGCACACCGGCACGTCGGTCTCGCCGCGCATTGCGCGCTGTCCGTGGATGCCCTCGAGGTAGTCGTTCTCGACGCCCTTGTGGCACTTGCCGCAGGTGCGGGGAATGTTGAAGTGGTTGATCGAGGAGTCCGGCTCGCCCGGCGAGAGGATCCGGTGCGCGCTGCCGCCCGCCGAGTGGCAGTCGTTGCAGGTGGCGGCGACGTAGATCCCGCCCCTGGAGGCCTTGCCGTGGACCGAGGACTCGTAGATTTCGATCGGGTGGTCGATCAGGATGTCGTACTTCTTGGTCAGGTCCAGGTTCTCGTGGCACTTTCCACAGGTCGAGGGGAGGTTGAGGGGATGGGTCTTCGAGGCCTTGACCGACGACGGCAGGATGTCGTGGTCGCCGTGGCAGTCGGAGCACTTGGGAAGGTCGGAGATCTCCTCGCACGGTCCGACCACCGCCCGACCGTGCGCCTTGTACTCCTTCGACTCCTCCTCGTGGCAGTTCCGGCACCCCTGGCAGCCGACCGTGAACCCGGTGTTCTGCTGGTGAGGCACCGTGTTCTTGTCAACGTGGCAGTCGAGGCACTCGAGGCCCTCGTGCGCGGAGTGCTCGATGTCGTCGACGTACACGGAGCTGTGCTTGCTGGTCTCGTGGCAGGTCGCGCAGGCGCTGCTGTCGATCTGCTCGACCTCCTCGTCGGCCGCGAGCGCCACGCCTCCGGCGATCACCCACGACACCGCGACGAGCAGACAGGCTCGGCGGAACCTCTTCGCGATCATCGGTCCACCCTCCGTTCCCAAACACGAGGCACTCACGACGGTGTGAGCGCCTGAAAGGACTCGTCCTCCATTCTCTGAAGTTTCGCAAAATTGTCAAGAGAGAAAATGTTTATATTCAATCGCTTGCTGAAGTACAAGCCTGATCAAGAGATGTCAATGAGACGGAGTCCCGCGCGCTGCCCACTGGGACCGGAGGGCGCGACGATGACCGCCTGAAGGGCCTTGCCGGCCGGAGTCTGAGGGGGCAGCGGCGGCGCTTGGACCACTGCGCCCCGCGCTGCTAGCGCACCGAGATCCAGAGTCGTCGCGAGCGCGGTCCGTCGAGCTCGACGAAGAAGACGCCCTGCCAGGTCCCCAAGGCAAGCCGGCCGCGGGTCACCGGCAGCACGACCGAGCCGCCGAGGAGGCTGGCGAGGAGGTGCGCGTCCGAGTTGCCCTCGGTGTGGGCGAAGGCGATGTCGGGGACCATGGCGGTGTAGGCGGCGAGCAGATCACGGCAGACGTCGGGGTCGGCGTTCTCGTTGATCACGACCGCGGCGGTGGTGTGGGGGACGAAGACCATGCAGCTCCCCTCGCCGATGCCGGCCGTACGGACTGCCTGCTCGATCTCGGCGGTCACCTCGAGCATCTCGAGCTTGGCCGAGGTGCGGACGGTGATCTCGTCCATCGTGTCAGCTCCCGGCGGGCCAGCTCGCGGTCCACCTTCCACTCGTACCAAGGTCATCGGCTCTCGGCTGGCGTTCCTTCTCAGCATACCCGAACGGGGGTCTCGGCGGGAGCGAAGGTCAGCTATCGGCAGGCCAGGCCTCTGCCCAGAGCTCGCGATAGGCCTCGGCAAGGAAGACGACCCGGCGCACGTACCCGTAGGTCTCCGGGATCGGGATCTCCTCGGTGAAGCGGCGCCGATCCGGCCACGCCGACCACCACCTGCGAGCCCGGGCCTCGCCGGCGTTGTACGCGGCCAGCGCCGGCTCGATCGCACCGAATCGCTGCAGCAGGCCGGCCAGCTCACGTGCGCCGAGTCGGAGGTTCAGCTCCGGATCGGTGAGGTCGGGCGGCCCGCTCATGCCCAGCGCCCTGGCGTGCAGCCGCGCCGTGCCCGGAACCAGCTGGAGCACCCCGACCGCGCCTGCCGGGCTGCGCGCCACCTCCGAGAAGACGCTCTCCTGTCGCGCGACTCCGGCCACCAACCACGGCGGAACCCCCGCCCTGCGAGCGGCGTCGATCAGAGCCGACGGCCAGCGAAGCGGGAGGTAGGCCCGCACAAGGTCGCGCGGAGCGGAGGTCATGTCGATCGTACCCAGCTCGGGAGCCGCCAGCCGCAGCCAACCGATCGCATCATTGGGCCGTCCGGAGGCGGTCGCCAGCTCAGCCGCGGCCAACGCCTCTCCCGGGAGAAGCCCGCGAACCGCGGCCAGGCGGCGCCACTCGGCGAGCGCTTCGGCCGGTGCTCCCCACTCCAGCAGCAGGCGGACCGAGGTCGGCGGGGTGGTCGGCCCGGCCGCGGGCAGCGTGTGCGGGGTCGCGGGAGCGGGCGCACCAAGCTCCTCCTGCGCCCACACGGCGTAGAGATCGCCGACAGGCGCCTCCGAGAGCCGCCGTAGGACGTCGTCACGCTCGGCGCCTTGACCCGCCGCCCACAAGCGCAGACAGCGCGCCTGATCAGGTAGAGCGGCGGCGACCTCGAGCGCCTCGCCGCGACGCCCCGCCCGGCCCAGCGCCACCCCGAGCCGGCGGCCCAGCCACGAGCGGCGCGGCTCGTCCCAGTGCGCCACCTCGAGTCGTCGCCAGGCGGCCAAGGCATCATCCAGGCGGTCGGCCTCGGTCGCGCATTCGAGGGCCAGCGCATCGGCGGCGACCCCCGACCCTGGCGAGCGCGCGCGGTTGGCTGCCACCAGACAGGACCTGAAGGCAGGAGCTGCAGCAGCCCCAGGCACGCGGCTCCAGCCGATACGCCGGTCTGCCTCAGCACGCACGAGAAGCTCGTCGCGGCTCGAACGGGTGAGTGCCGGCACCAGCGCCAGGCCCGCTGCCGACTGACCGGAGTCGATTTCCGCGCGTGCGAGCTCCAACCGCCGCGCCCGCTCGGCCTCTCCCCGCCACCGCAGACGGCGGAGCTCTGCGCGGGCGAAGGCGGCGTGACCGGCAGCACGCCACATCTGCGATCGCTCAAGCCAGCCTGCGGGCGTCAACGCGGCGAGCGTCTCGCGCTCGAGGCTGCGGTCCGCTCGGCGGAGACGCTCGGGATCGGTGACGGCGAGTCGGCCGGCGATCCGCCGGCGCAAGGAGGGATCCGCAACTGTGAGCAGGCGCTCGGCGGCCTCGCCGCTGCCCGCCGCAGCGGCGGCCTCGAGGACGGCGACGGCCTCGTTGGTGCGGCCCTCGGCGAGAAGCGCACCGCCGAGCCCGGCACGAACAGCCGCTCGCATGTCCGCCGGGGGCGGCTCGTCGAGCAGCCGGCGCCAGGCGTCGGACGGTGCCTCCGCTCGGCGCAGGGCGCCGAACCAGGCGGTCAGGCGGGCATTCTCCAGGAGCGCGCCGGATCCCGCGTCCGCGAAGGCCGATGCGGCGGCGAGCGGGTCGGATGCGCGCTGGGTGAAGCCGCTGCGCAGCCTCTCGAGGCGGCTCGAACTCGCCTCCGGAGATGTTCCCGGGCTCACGCCGCAGGCAACGAGGAGTATCGCTGTCGCCGCGAGAGGCCCGGCCAGGAACCCCCCGCGAAACGAGAATCGCGAGGAGGCCTGAGATGCGGCGCCGGACGGCCGCAGATGCACTCCCTCTACTTCAAGGGTTTCCGGCTCCGCAGATTGCAGCTCAGTCGAGCCTCGCGGCCGTGAGGAGGTTCCCGGCCGGGCCGCTGCGGCGCGGGTGCCGCGACTCACATGCCGAGGGCGTCCGGGTCGCCGTCGGCGAGGATCCGGACCAGCTCCTCCCGGAAGTAGTCGTGACTTTCACGGACGTCGGACGGGATGCGCTTCTCGTACATCTCCCGGCTGCGGTCGATGTCGTCCTTGAGACGCTGGTAAAGGTCGCGGCTCGCGCGCCCGCGCTCGACGTCGTCCTCGTTGTAGAGCTTGATCTCCGACACCAGCAGGCGCGCGAAGCGCCGGGCCTCTTCGAAGCGCGCGTCCTCCTCGGACTGGACGGCGGGCGATGGAGTTTCTCCTAGCGTTGGCACGTAGGCCGGCATCTCTTCGGGGGGTTCGACGCGCATGGTCGCTGACGGGTCGTACTCCGAGTCGAAGCCGTGCTCCTCAATCTCAACCTCCGGCTCTTCGATCTCGGGCTCGGGCTCGGGGGAGGCGGTAGCGGACTCGTCCTCCTCGATCTCCGCCTCCATGGGTTCGACCGTGACCTCGTCAACCTCATCGACTTCGGCCGGCCCAGGCTCGGAGACGACCTCGGGTTCGGCAACCGCCTCAGACTCCTCGACATCCTCGGGCTCGGCGCCCGGCACTTCGAGCTCGGCTGCCGGTTCCGGCTCCTGTCCGGCGGTCTCCTCCGGACCCTCCTCGAGCTCCTCGCCGGCGTCGGCCGCCGCGAACTCCGCGAGCGCGGGCGAGGGCACGATCGGACGATAGTGCAGCGTGTCGATCAGCCACGACGCCAACGCGACCAGCCCCTGAGCGACCTCGGGCTCCCAAGGGCGATCCGTTGTGCGATCGACGTAGATCGCGCCCACGGTCTTGCCTCGCAGGCAGACTGGAAGCAGGCGGCCTTCGTCGGAAGCAGGCTCGCTGGCGAGCCACAGCGACATCACCGGATCCTGGGACGGGTCGAAGGCCAGAGGCGTGCCCTCGGCGGCGAAACGAGCGAACACCGGCGATGCGTCGACGTCGGCCTGCCAGTGGCGGAGGGCTTCGGCGTGACTGAAGCCGATCCCGCTCCACGCACTGAGGGCGCCGCCTCGAATCACCAGCACCGCAGCGCGGCCGACGTAGGCGGTGAGCAGGGGCAGCAGCTCACGCAGCAGCTCCGACTGGCTGCGGGCGGCGTCGAGCTCACGCAGCAGCTGGGTGGTCACTGCTCCGGACGGTCGACTCCGCGCGACCTCGAGCTCGGCCTCGAGATCGACGATTCGCGCGGCGAGATCCTCGGCCCGTTCCTCGGAAGCAGACAAGCGCTCCTGTAGGGCAGCGACCGCCACTTCGACCTCGGCGAGCGGGAAGAGCTCCTCGGCTTCCTGCGGCAGCGCCTCCTGGACGGACGCCTTCGCTTCCTTGATCAGCTCGTCAAGGCTCTCGAGGACGAAATCAAGGCGGTTCGTCACGGCCTCGAGGCCGCGCTTCTGCGCCCGCTTCAGCTGCTCAAGGACGGCATCGTTGGGATCCATAATCCCTCCCGCAGTGCGTTCATTTCATTATCTACATCTCCTTTCGCTCACGTCAAGAAAACGAGCAGTCACATTGTCAGCCGATGACGTTTCTGCTAGCTTCTCCGGGAAGGGAGGAGTCATGAGGCAACCGCGCATCCTGCCCTGCATCATGATCGTGATTCTTTTCACAGGAGCGCTGATCGGGTGCTCCCGCGGCCCGTCTCAGGCCGACGTCAAGGCCGAGCAGATGAAGCAGCAGTTTGCGGACCTGGGCACCAGCGAGGCCGCCATCCGGTCTGCACGTGAGGAGCTCGCATCGGCACGAGAGGACGTCGCGACGATCGAGGCGATCGACGAGCGCAAGCGAAGCGACGAGCAGAAGCAGCAGCTCGAGCAGCTCAACGCGTCGATGGCGGATCTCGAGGCCAAGGTCGACACAGCGTACGAGGACTACCAGACCCGCCTCGCCGACTTCCTCAACCTTGCCCTCAACGAGTTCCCGAACGCTCCCGAGAGCGACCAGGCGCTCAAGATGTACGGGACCGAGGCGATCTACAACGCGGACGACATCGTGCGCAAGTCGGGCGACTACAAGAAGGCGATCGACACGGTCAAGAGCGCGAAGGGCTACTACGACGCGATCGGCAAGCAGCCGACTCAGCTGCTGCTCGACAAGCTCGCCGAGCTCGACGAGTGGCGTTACATCACCCAGGAGCGCTTCGATCAAGTGAAGAAGGGCATGACCGAGCAGGAGGTACGCGACACCATCGGCGTTCCCTACTACATGAACGTCAAGAAGGACGAGCAGCGCGGCATCACCTTCTGGCTGTACCCGAAGCGCGAAGGCGGCGCGGCCGCGGTCTACTTCGACAAGAAGAGCAAGGTCTACTCGATGAACTTCGACGCCGTGAAGGTCAAGGTGGCCGGCGAGTAGCCTCCGCCAACGCACATCGGGCCCGCGCGAGCCCATCCGACGGCGGCCACGCCTTGACGCGGTGGGGCCGCCGTTGTTACGATCTCTGTCCCTGCGAGGTGCGCCCGAGCGAACCGAATCTGCGGGAGGAGGGGGTGACAGCCGATGCCGACAGGTGTAACCGTTCGAGACAATGAGTCCTTCGAACAGGCACTGCGCCGCTTCAAGCGCAAGTGCGAGAAGGCCGGCATCCTCTCCGAGGTCAAGCGCCGCCGCTTCTACGAGAAGCCCTCAGAGCGCCGCAAGCGTCAGATGATCCAGGCGCGCAAGAAGATGCTCCGCAAGCTGGCGAAGCAACGCAAGGCCGGGCTTCTGTGAGCCTGCGGTGACGCGACCGCTCGCCGTCGAGCTGGAGTTCGACAAGGTACTCGATCTAGTAGCGGCCCACGCACGAACGCGCGTGGGCCGTTTCGTCGTCTCGCGGACACCTTCCTATCGCAGACCTGCCGAGGCCCACGAGCATGCCCGGCTAACGCTCGAGATCGGTCGCCTGCTGGAGACCGAAGGTCCGCTGCCGTTCTCCGGGCTCGACGAGAGCGAGGCACTTCTCGATCCCGCTTTGCCCCCACCACGGGAGATCCCGGAGCTTCTCGCCTTGGCAGCGCTCGCGGCGGGGCTGGGGGAGCTCCATCGGCGCCTTGCCGCCGCTCCGGTCGAGCTGATCCGCCTGCGGGCGTTCGGCGACGCGGTCCCCGACTCCGCGGCCCTTGCCGTGTGGTCCCTGCGTCGCTTGGGACCCGACGGCCAAGTCCCCGACGACGCCTCCCCGGAGCTCGCGCGGCTGCGGCGGCAGCTCGTACGCGTCCGCCTCGAGCTCGCCGGCGAGCTCGAGGCTCTGCGCAGACGGCACCCCGAGGCGGTCACCGACGCTCCCCCGACCCTGCGCCGCGACCGGTACTGCCTGCCGGTCCGCGCAGCCGCGCGCTCCCAGCTGCCCGGCCTCGTTCTCGCCAGCTCCGGCAGTGGTGCGACCGTGTTCGTGGAACCGTTCGACGTCGTCGAACGCAACAACGTGCTCGCCGACACCGCGGCCCGCGAGGCGGAGGAGGTGGCCCGGATCGTCGCCGAGGTCGCCGCCGCGCTGGCGGCAGCTCGCCCCGACCTGCGACGGGGCCACGCGACGGCGGCGACCCTGGACGCAGCCCAGGCGCGCGCTCGCTTCGGCCGCACCGTCGAGGGGCGGGTGGTCCTTCCCGATGGCGATGACCTCGTGCTTCGCGGCGCGCGCCATCCGTTGCTGGATGAGCGCCTCGCCGCGCTGCGAGCCGAGGGGGCAGGCGGACAGGCCGGTCCCCGCCCGCGGCAGGTCGTACCCCTCGACCTGCGGCTGCCCGCCGGCGTGCGCACGCTGGTGATCTCGGGACCCAACGCAGGCGGCAAGACGGTGGCTCTCAAGACCGTAGGTCTGATGGTCCTGATGGCTTCCCACGGGATTCCGCTACCGGTCGACGAGGGCACGGCGATCCCGGCCCTCGACCGCGTCTGGTGCCACATCGGCGACGAGCAGAACGTCGCCGCCGACCTCTCGACCTTCTCTGCGGCCATGGCCGCGACGGCAGAGCTGCTCGACAACGCGGATGCCGCCTCCCTGGCGCTGTACGACGAGCTCGGCGCAGCAACCGACCCTCTCGAAGGCGCCGCGCTCGGGTGCGGTCTGATCGAGGAGCTGACCCGCCGCCAGGCCCTGACCATCACCACCACCCACCTCGCCGCGATCGCGATGACCGCCGATGCCGCCGAAGGCATGGAGAACGGGGCGATGGAGTACGACGAGGCCGCGGGACGCCCGACCTTCGCCCTGCGCATCGGACGTCCAGGTCGGTCACACGCGCTCGAAATCGCCGAGCGCATGGGGCTACCGGCGGGGCTGCTGGAGCGAGCGCGTGCGCTGCTAGGCGGCGAGCACCTCGAGCTCGACCGCTGGCTGAAGCGTCTTCAGCAGCTCGAGACGACACTCGAGGACGAGCGCACCGCGGTTGCGCGCGAACGCACCCAGGTGGCAGATCACGGTCGCCGGATTGAGGCCGAGCGGCGACATCTCGAGCGCGAGCTGCAGAGTATCCCGGTCCGGATCGCCGAGGAGCGCGAGCGGCTCAAGCGCCGCGCGAAGAGCCAGCTCGACGCTGCGCTGGTGCGACTCGACGAGGCGGTCCGTACCGCCGAGGCGCTCGGCAAGCGGCAACGCCAGCGGCTGCGCGACGAGGCATTGGACCTCCACGAGGCAACTCCCGGCCCTGCCGTCGCCGGACCGCTCACGCCCGGCGACCCGGTCCGCATCGAAGGCCTCGGCGGGGCTGGAGAGTTGGTCGAGCTGCGCGGCGCCCGCGCTCTGGTGAGGCTCGCCGGCAAGCGCCTGTGGGTCTCCGCCGACGCCCTCGCGCGCGCCGCCGGCATCGATCCCGCGCCAGCGGCGCCGGTCATCAGCATCGCGGCCGAGGACCCGGGAAGCCGTGAGCTGATGCTGCTGGGACTCGATGCCGAGGCGGCGAGGGAACGCCTGGATCTGTTCCTCGACCGCGCGCTAGCGGCGGGGCGCCGCGACGTCCGGGTCGTCCACGGTCACGGCAGCGGAACCCTGCGCCGGGTGGTTCGCGAGGTCTGCCGTTCTCACCCGGGAGTCCACGGCTTCCGACACCCACCCCAGCACCTCGGCGGCACTGGCGTGACCGAGGTCGAGCTTGGCGGTCTCGACGATGGCTGAGCCCGAGCTCTCGCCCGCCGTCCTGGCGCGATTACGCGACGCGATCGACGCGCTCGAAGTGGTCGCAGACCACGTTCGCCTCTCGCAACGCGGACGGCGGTGGATCGGGCTGTGTCCGTTCCACGAGGAGAAGACGCCGTCGTTCTCGGTTGACCCGGAGCGGGGCCTCTACTACTGCTTCGGATGCCACGCGGGAGGCGACCTGATTGACTTCGTCATGCGGGCCGAGAAGCGCAGTTTCCCCGAGGCGGTCTCCCAGCTCGCCCGCCGCTTCGGGATTGCCCTGCCCGAGCGCGATCCCGCAACGGCCGCGCGACGCGATGCCGTCGAGCAGCTCCGGAGCGTGCTCGAGGAGGCCCAGGCATGGTATGTCGCCCAGCTTGCCGGCCCCGCCGGAGAGCCGGCACAAGAGGAGCTCTCCCGACGCGGCTTCGGACCCGACACGTGGACGGGCTTCGGCTTCGGGTGGGCGCCGGACGACTGGCGGCAACTGCTCGGCCACTTGGCGCGTCGCCACACCGAGAAGATCATTGTGGCGGCCGGCCTGGCAGTCCTCCCTGAGCGGGGCGGGCGTCCCTACGATCGGTTCCGGGGCCGGATCACCTTCCCGATCCGCTCGGCGGACGGCCGGTTGGTTGCCTTCGGCGGACGGGCGCTGGGCGGTGGCGAGCCAAAGTACCTCAACTCTCCGGAGGGCCCGCTGTTCGCCAAGCGGTCGACGCTGTTTCTGCTCGACCGCGCGCGGCGTGCGATCGCCGACGCGGGCCATGCCGTCGTGGTCGAGGGCTACTTCGACGCGCTCTCGCTGCATCGGGTCGGTTTCGGGAACGCGGTCGCCACCCTCGGCACGGCGCTCACGGCGGAGCACGCGCGGGCGCTGCGCCGGCTCGCGCCGCAGGTGCTGCTGTGCTACGACGCCGACCAGGCCGGACAACGGGCCGCCGTGGCCGGCAGCCGGATACTGCTCGAGACCGGACTCGAGGTCGCGATGTTAAGGCTCCCGGAGGGCGTGGATCCCGACGATGTGGTCCGTTCCGGGGGTGAGGACGCGTTCCGTAAGATCCTGGCACACCCGGTCTCGCTCCTCGACACCCTGCTCGCCGGACTCTCCGGGGATCCTGCCGCGCGCCGGCACGCCGGCATCGAAGTCGCCGAGATCGTCGGTCGGGCGCGCGATCCAGTGACCCGGTACCAGCTTCTCGAGGAGCTCGCCCGTCGGCTCGACCTGCCACTGGAGGTGGTCCGCGAACGTGCAGGTACCATCGCTCCGGGGGCGGCCCGCGAACGCGCCCGACAGGCTCCCTCGTTTCCAGGAGAGCGCCTCCTGGTTCGGATCCTTCTCGAGGGCTCGCCGGCATGGCGACGGCGCCTGCTCGACACGACCGAGCCCGAGTTGCTCGCAGATCCGCGAGTGCGAGACATTCTCGCCGCCGCGCACGAGCTCGGGGCACTCGAGGACGCAGGACCCCAGGCCTACACTCGCGCGCTGGTCGACCGTTTGGGGGCGAGTGAGGCCACCCACCTGATCGCGGAACTCGGAGCGGCAGAGCTGCCCGTCCTCGAGGACGAGGCCATCGCGAGCCAGCTGCGCGTCCTGCAGCGCCGTCAGCGGTCCGAGGGCGCCCGCCGCCTGCAGCGCGCCATCGAGGCGGCGCAGAGCGGCGGCGATCGCGCCGAGCAGGAGCGACTTCTGGCGGAGAAGGTGAGAATTCGGCGGGATCCTCCGGAAAACTGAGGTTGTCTGCCGACAGCACTTGCCAAAGCGGGGAGCGGAGCCCATATTCCCCCTGGTGGCGGCGGCCTCCGGTGGAGGGTGGCGTGCCCCGCGTGCGGCGCGCCGCGATGATGACTCAGCGGACGATACAGCGTGCATGACCCGGCAGGGGAAGGGACGGCGAGGGAGGGTTGTTGTACTCCCTGCGGCGCAGGGGAGAAGCTTGCGCGTGCGACACGAGACACCTACCCCTTCATGCCTCCGGTCCCCTGCGACCGCCCCCCTGAGTGAGTCACTGATGGAGGTATTCGGCGTGCTGATTGAAGAGAAGTACCCCGAGCTCAATAAGCTGATCCAGGCAGGAAAGGAACGCGGCTTCATCCTGTACGAGGAGCTGTACGACAACTTGCCGGAAGAGGTCACAGGCATCGCCGAAGAGCTCGACGACATCTATATGCGTTTGTCCGAGCTCGACATCGACGTCATGGACTCCGACGCCGTCGACGGGGAGGGCAGGGAGCACGAACGCAACACCGGTGGTGAAGACAAAGGCGGCGAGGCACCGGCGGCAAAGCCCGACATCCGCGCCAACGAGCAGCTCGAGAAGACCAACGACCCGGTGCGCATGTACCTGCGCGAGATGGGGACGGTCAAACTTCTCGACCGAGACGGTGAGGTGGACATCGCCCAGCGCATCGAGGCGGGCGAGGCCCGGGTGTTCGTCGCACTGTCCAAGGAGCCGGACCTGCTGCGCCTGTTTCTGCGCACCAACGAGCTCGCACGGCGGGAACGTCGCGGCATGCGCGAGCTTCTCCAGGGGCACACCGCACGGCTCGACGAGAAGGCCGAGGAGCGGGTCGGCGAGAACCTGATCCTGTTCATCCAGATCAGCGACCTCGACGAGGAGTCGCGCGAGCTCAAGCGCCGCCTGCGGCGGTGCAAGAGGAGCGGCAAGCGTCATCTCGAGCTATCCGACAAGATCGAGGCCAATACCTCCGATGTTGCCATCCTGGTGCGGCGCGCCGACTTCACCACAACGACTCGCAATCGTCTTCTGACCTTCCTCGGCGAGGTAGAGCGCCAGTTCTCGATCCCGATCGTCACCATCGCGAAGGACCGCAAGAAGCTCCAGCAGGAGCGCAACGTCGAACGTCGCCAGTTCTACTCCGCCCGCGTGGACCGGTATGAGGAGGAGCTCGAGCGGCTCGAGGTGCGTTTCCAGATCCCGCACGAGCGGCTCAAGGTGCTCCTCGCCGAGGTCCGTCAGGGTGAGCGTGAGACCGATCAGGCCAAGCAGGAACTGATCGTCGCCAACCTTCGCCTGGTGGTCTCGATCGCCAAGAAGTACACCAACCGAGGGCTCCAGTTTCTCGACCTGATCCAGGAGGGGAACATCGGCCTGATGAAGGCGGTCGACAAGTTCGAGTACCGTCGCGGTTACAAGTTCTCGACCTACGCGACGTGGTGGATCCGCCAGGCGATCACCCGAGCGATTGCCGACCAGGCGCGCACCATCCGGATCCCGGTGCACATGATCGAGACGATTAACAAGCTCACCCGCACCACGAGGATGCTGGTGCAGGAGATGGGGCGCGAGCCCACCGTCGAGGAGATCGCCGAGCGCATGGAGATGCCGGTCTCCAAGATCCGGAAGATCCACAAAATCTCGCAGGAGCCGATCTCGCTCGAGACCCCGATCGGCGAGGAGGAGGACTCCCACCTCGGCGACTTCATCGAGGACACCAACTCGGTGTCGCCGATCGACGCGGTCATCATGCGCACGCTCAAGGACCACACGGAGACCGTGCTGCGCTCGCTGACGCCGCGCGAAGAGCAGGTACTCAAGCTCCGCTTCGGCATCGGCGATGGGACCGAGCACACCCTCGAGGAGGTCGGGCGGACCTTTAACGTGACCCGGGAGCGGATCCGCCAGATCGAGTACAAGGCTCTGCGCAAGCTCCGTCACCCGACCCGCGCCCACCTCCTCAAGCCGTTCGCCGACGGAACGGTGTAGGCGCACGGCATCGACCGTCGGGCAGACTGAGGGGTTGCGCAAGGTTGTCGGCCGGTCGATGCAGCGCGATCTCCCCTCATGCGCTGGGAGCTTCGGGTCCGTTCCTGCAGATGATCCTCAACTCAGGAACCCTGCCGCGGAGCCTGCGGTGGCCTCGGGTCCGGGGATCCAACCGCACACAATTCCCCTGGTCGTCCGTTGGGCTCGGCGCTCGCCACGGGTCGCCGGCTCCTGAAGCACGCCTCGTACCTCGTCACGTTCGAGCGGGGCGTCCCCCGAAGCCGGTTGCCGGCCGCCAGGCGACGCGCTACCATGTCCCCGGGCCCATAGCTCAGCGGTGAGAGCCGCCGGCTCATAACCGGTAGGTCCCAGGTTCGAATCCTGGTGGGCCCACCGGGATCTTCACCGCTGGCCAACCAAGGGCCTGGCCGAGAGGACGCCGCCGCGCGGCAGCGGCGACGCCGGACCGCGCCGGAAGTCACCTGCCAGGACCACGTGCCTGGGGGAAGGGTGGCGCGCGCGGAGGTGTCGTTCTGTCACGAATCCGGTGTTCCTCCGGTGGGCGCGGCCGGAATGTCGGCGGCCGGGGGGACGGTACAGGTGGAAAGCGCGCGCCACGATCTCGAGCTCATGGTTCAACTCCAGAATGTATACGACCAGATCGCTGTCGCAATGGCGGAGCGTAGCTCGCCGCCGCCCGAGGTCCGCGAGCTGCAGGACCAGAACCGGCTTGGGCAGGAGGAGCTCGAAGACCTCGAGCGGAAGCTCTCCGACCAGGAGACCGAGCTGGCAGAGGTCCGCCGCAAGGAGCAGGAGTGGCAGCTCGAGCTCGAGCACTTTCAGCGTCAGAAGGCGACCGTCACCAATGAGCGCGAGTTCACCGCCGTGATCAGTGAGATCGACTACGCCACCAAGGCGCTGACCGAAACCGGGGGCCGCCGCAAGGAGCTCGAGGCCAGCCTCGAGGCACTGCGCGGCGAGCTCGCATCGCGTCGGGATGCCCGGCCCGAGGAGGAGGAGGCCCAGCGCTCGGTCACCGCATCCTGGGACACGCGCCGCGAGGAGCTCAAGCGGCGCATCCACGACCTCGCCCTGGAGGCGAAGTCGATCGAGTCCGGGCTCCAGCCGCCCAACCGAGCGCGCTTCCTCCGCCTGCTCCAACGCAAGGGCGGCACGGCGGTGGCGGTGGTGGTGGAGGGCTCGTGCTCGGTCTGTCACTTCGCGCTGCGCCCGCACCTCCAGCAGCGGGTGCGTCGTGCGGCCGAGGTCATCTCCTGCGAGCACTGCCACCGCATCCTCTATTTGAACGAGTCGGTCGGCTCGCCCAGCTCCGGTGCATGAGGGCGGTTGCATCGATCGATGGCGGGGCTCGCGGAAACCCCGGCCCGGCCGGCTGGGGCGTGGTCCTCGATTGTGAGGGCGACCGTCTGACCGAATCCGGCTATCTGCCGCATGCAACCAACAACGAAGCGGAGTACCACGGCCTGCTCGCGGTGCTCGCGTTGGCCCACCGTCTCGGCGTCACCTCGCTTCAGGTGCGCACGGACTCACAGTTACTCCAGCGCCAGATCGTGGGCGCCTATCGGGTCAAGGCCGCCAATTTGCAGCCGCTCTATCTCGAGGCGAAACGCCGCATCGAAGGTCTCCAGAACTTCCGGATCGAGCATGTGCCGCGGGCCGAGAACCGGGCCGCCGACCGGCTCGCCAACCTTGCGATGGACCGCGGCCTCAAGCCTCCCGGACCGAGCCGTGCAGGGGATTCCTGAGCGGCTTCAGGAGGTCCGGCGGCGTCTTGCCGCCGCCGCCGAGCGCAGCGGGCGCGACCTCGCGGAGGTCACCCTGGTCGCGGTCGGCAAGACCCAACCCGCCGCCGCCGTCGCCGAAGCGGTGAGGGCGGGAGTCGATGATCTCGGCGAGAACCGAGTCCAGGAGGCGGCCGCGAAACGGCCCGACGTACCCCCGGCGCGCTGGCACCTGATCGGGCCGCTCCAACGCAACAAGGCACGGCTCGCCCTCGAGACCTTTGACGTCGTCCACACGCTCGATCGGTCCGAGCTGGCCGAGCGTCTGGAGCGTCTGCTCGCCGAGGGCTGGCCGCAGCGCCGGCTCGACGTTCTGCTCGAGGTCAATGTCGGTTGCGAGGATCAGAAGGCCGGCGTGCTTCCCGAGGACACGGCAGCCCTCGCGCGCGAGGCCCTTGCGTGCCCGCATCTGCACCTGGTCGGCCTGATGGCGATTCCACCCTTCTCCGACGTCCCCGAGGACTCGCGCCCCCACTTCAGGGCGCTCGCCGAGCTTCGGGCGCGACTCCAGGACTGCCTCGGCGTGGCGCTGCCCGAGCTCTCGATGGGGATGTCCGGCGACGTCGAAGTGGCGGTGGAGGAGGGCGCCACCCTCGTCCGAGTCGGTACCGCAATCTTCGGCGCGCGGGACTGAGGAGGTCCCATCTTCCCCCGCCGCCCGGCGCCGTCGCAACCTCGCGTCTCGTCGCGCCTCACTGTCTCTCGCGGCACGAGTCTCGTCTCGTGGCAGGACGCACAGCTCACCACGTTCTTCGTCCTTCTCTGCGCGACCTGACGTAAGGACTCACTTGACAGGGGTTCCGTTTTCCTGCAGATTGTGAAAAAATGCGCATCCGCCGCCGGATGGCGAGGACGATTCATGGAGCAGAAACCCGTCGTGGCAGCCGATCTCGAGTCGCATGTCTTCCGGATGGCCACCGAGTCGGTGCCCCGATGCATCGATTTCCTGCGCGACCTGGTGACCATTCCGTCGCCGACACGCGGCGAGCGGCTGGCCTGCGAACGGGTCGCACGGGAGATGCGGGAGCTCGGCTACGAGCACGTCGAGATCGACGAGATGGGCAACGTCGTCGGTCGGTTCGGGTCGGGTCCACGCGTGCTCGCCTTCGACGCTCACGTCGACACCGTCGGCATCACGAACCCCTCGCAGTGGCGCTACGACCCCTTCCGTGGTGTGGTTTCCGGTGGGATCCTCTACGGCCGCGGCGCTTCGGACCAGAAGGGCGGGCTCGCCGCCGCGGTCCACGGAGTCGCCCTCGCAGCTCGAGGCGGCCTGCCCGACGACGTGTCGGTGATGGTCACCGCCACCGTTCACGGCGAGGACTGCGTCGGCCTCGCCTGGCAGTACCTGGTCCTTGAGCGCGGGATCAAGCCGGAGGTGGTGGTCGTCGCCATGCCGTCCCACCTCGGCGTGTGCTGGGGGCAGCGCGGCCGCATGGAGCTCGAGATCACGACTTACGGCGTGTCCTCGCACGGCTCGCAGCCGGAGCGCGGCGCCAACGCGATCTACAGCATCGCACCGATCGTCTCCGCCCTCGCCAGGCTCCACGCCCGATTCTCGATCCGGCACCCCCTGCTCGGCCCGGGCTCGGTCGCGGTCACCGGCATCAGCTCGCGCTCGCCGTCGCTCACCGCGATCCCGGACGAGTGCACGATCCACGTCGACCGGCGGCTCACGATCGGCGAGGATCCGGATGCGGCCTTTTCCGAGATCGCGTCCCTGCCGGAGGTCCAGGCGGCCGGAGCGCGAGTTCGGCTGCTCGACTACGACCTGCCCTCGTGGCGCGGATTCAGCTATCCGACGCGCAAGGTCTTCCCAGCATGGGAGACCCCCCGAACCAGCCCCGCCGTCGAGGCCGCGCTGGACACCGCCCAGTCCGTCCTCGGACGAGAGCCGCGGATTCAGCGCTCCGCCTTCTCCTCGTCGGGCTGCACCACCGCAGGCACGTTCGGCATCCCGACGGTCGGCTTCGGCCCCGCGGACGAGGTCCACTCTCATACCGTCAATGACCAGATCCCGCTCTCGCAGCTCCAGCCGGCGATGGCCTTCTTCGCCCTCTTCCCGGAGACCTACCTCCGGCTGAAGAAAGCAGGAGTAACCACAGAGGCACAGAGACAGGCATTCAGGCGGAGACAGCCGGCTCTCGAGAGCCGGCTGTCTCCGCCTCGATCCGGGCTCTGTGCTTCTTCTCTGAGACTCTGTGACTCTGTGGTTCAGACTTCCCTCCCGCTACCATGGTGGTGTGCCGGAGCTGCCGGACCTCACCGTCTACCTCGAGGCCATCGAGCGCCGGATCGTCGGCGGGATGCTCGAGCGGATCGAGATCCTCGACCCGTTCGTGCTCCGCACCGTCGATCCGCCGCCGGACGAGCTCGCCGGACGGACCGTCGAGAGCGTCGAGCGGCTCGGGAAGCGCCTCGTCCTGTGCCTCGAAGGCGAACGATTCGCCGCAATCCACCTGATGCGGCTGGGCCGGCTCGGGTGGCGGGAGCCCGGCGATCGTGCTCGCTGGCGGGGCACGCTGGCCGCGTTCGCCTTGGCCAGCGGCACACTGCTGCTCACGGAAGGCGGCTCGAAACGGCGCGCCTCTCTCCATCTCGTGCGCGGACGCGCTGCGCTCGCCGGAATGGACCCCGGCGGCCTCGAACCGCTCGAGTGCGGTTCGGCCGCCTTTGCCGCCCGAATGCGCGAGGTCAACCACACTGTGAAGCGCGCCCTGACTGATCCCCGTGTCGTGGCCGGCGTCGGCAACGCCTACTCCGACGAGATCCTCCACCGCGCCCGCCTGTCGCCTTTCCTGGTCACGTCACGGCTCGCCGACGACGATCTCGCCGGGCTTCATGCCGCGACCGTCGCCGTGCTCTCGGAGTGGACCGACCGCTTGCGACAGGAGGCGGGCGACACCTTCCCCCGGCATGTGACCGCTTTTCGCGACGGGATGGCCGTCCACGGACGCTTCGGGCGGCCGTGCCCGGCCTGCGGCGCGCCGGTGCAGCGCATCCGCTATGCTCGAGGCAGTGAGGTCGAACTACGTGCGATCCGCTAGTCGAATAGGAGGCGCGTCGTGCTCGCCGACCGCTCGCTGTCAGAGCCTGCTCAAGGCCGCCTGGCCGCGCACGCCTTCAACGAGCTCTGCAGTTCGCGCGCTAGGCTTCCGCGAGGTCGCCGAGCATCGAGTGGAAGCTGCGCAGGCGGTTTCCGTGCACCTCGCCGGCATCGACCGCCGCCCGCACCGCGCAGCCGGGCTCGTGGTCGTGACTGCAGTCCGAGAAGCGACAGGCGACTGCATGGCGAATCAGCTCCGGGAACGCGCCCTCGATCTTGGCTCGGGTCGTGCCGTGGAGGCCGAACTCCCTCAGGCCTGGCGTGTCGACCACGAAGCCCCCGTACGGCAACGGCATCAACTCAGCTCGGGACGTAGTGTGGCGGCCCTTGCCGGTCGCCTCCGAGAGCGACCCGACCTTGAGCCGGAAGCCGGGGTAAATCGCGTTGAGCAGAGAGGACTTGCCGGCGCCAGAGGGACCGCAGAACAGGGTCGTCCGGCCGGGCAGGCGGCGCTTGAGCTCGCCCAGACCTCGGGCGGTCCTCGACGACACCTTCAGCACCGGGTAGCCGAGCCGCGCGTAGGAGGGAAGCCAGGATTCGACCAGGTCGAGGCCCTGGTCGACCTTGTTGATGGTGATGATCGGCTCGATTCCGGCGAGGTGGCAGGCGACCAGGAAGCGGTCCAACAGGGCGGGCTTCGGCTCGGGATGGCGCGCGGCGAACACCACCAGCGCCTGATCGACGTTGGCGGCAAGAACCTGCGGTCGATTCGAACCGGGAGCGCGACGCAGCAGACACGTGTGGCGCGGTTGCACGGCGACGATGACGCCCTCGTCGTCGTCCATCTCGACTGACACCTCATCGCCCACCACGAGGGAGGCGGCATGAGGACGACCCTCCCACTTCAGACGCCGGCGCGTCGCCACGACCAGGGTGCGATCGCCGACCTGAACGCGCACCAGCGGACCATGCATCGCAATGACCGTGCCCTGCACTCGCTCCGTCACCGCGTCAGTATACCCTCGGGTCAACGGCTCATCTCGGCAGCCGGTCCAACATCGGCGGGCGCGCCAGCAGCTCGTCGACGGCGTGGCAGAACCGCGCGAACTCGGGATAGTCCGCCGGCGCAACCGTCTGTGCCGGAATGTCGAGGGTGACGACCGAGTGCAGCCCGTCCGACCCGACGCCCACCGTCTCGTCCACTGAGCCCCACCGCGCCGACAGAACTCGCGGGTTGGCAACCGGCTTCCAACCGGCCGGCGGCGACACCACGAGCTCGAGCCGCTGGAGGATGGGCAGGTGGAGGACGAGCGGAAAGGTGCGCTCCGGCAACGAGGCGAGGGAAGGACCGAGCGGCTTGGCGAGCACCAGGCTGCGGCAGGTCATGGTGCGCTCGGCGACCTCGCACGCGCCCGCCGACACGAGGTCGAGCACGAGCCGGATGCCATCGTCGTCGTCGAGGTGGTCGACCCGTCCTTCCACCTGCTCAGCGCCAGGAAACAGCCCGACGGCGATCTGGCGATAGACCAGCGCGACGCGGTCCGGGGGCTGGCTGCGCACGGTCTCCTCGAGCCGTTGACCCTGCCCGCCGGGGAGCTCGAGCTCGAAGTGGACGTGAGCGGTGCCGTCAGCATCGATCATGGCGCGCGCCAGAACCCTCTCCTCGAGCTCCGGGTTGGGAAACTCGGGCAGGCGTTCGATCCGCTCGACTGGGAGCTCCGGCCGCGCGAGCGGCGCCGCCAGAGCGTCGGACCCCTGCACCAGCGGACGCACCCGGCCGGCGCCGCGGCGGCCCTCCTCGACGTCGTACCACGCCGAGCGTCCGCCGCGCGACAACCGAAGCAAAGGCGTCGAGAATGCCTCCATCGAAGGCACCGCCAGGTGGGTGCCGGCCAGGACCCGTGGTCGTGCCATCACCAGATCGACGTCCCATCCGCCGGCGAGAAGCGCCGCGGCGGCGATCACGATCCGGTTCCCCTCTCCACGGGAGAAGCTCTCGCCCGCCGTCGAGCGCAGGTCGATGCTGTCGCGTCCCTCCTTGACCGCTTTCTCGAGCCCCTCCGCGAGCCGCTGCGCCGCGACCTGGGGATCGTCCCCTGCGACCAGCGGTGCACTCCAGGCTTCCAGCTCGGGGGTCGTCTCGAGGACCTCCAGGAACCGGTCCCGCAGCACGTCGCCGACATCCTGCCAGCTGACCCCGAAGCCGTAGGTCACCCACGGCAGGAGCTCCTGGACGGGCGGCGAGAACGGCTCGCGCGGGATCGGCGGCACCTTCTCGGCGCGCCAGCGCACGACGTGGAGCCCGTCCTGGTCCCACTCCTTGCGCTCCAGGCCCACGAAACGACCCTCGACCTTGGGATCGACGCCGGGCGGCACCAGGAGCGCGTACTCCGACAGCCCAAAGGCGCGGTCGGCATCGGCGAAACGGTAGATGTAGGGCGAGAGATGGCCGCGGCGGGAGGCGCCCGTCGGTGCGATCCGGGCGACGTACTCCTCCTCGACGAGGTCTCCGGGCTCAACGTCCGCGAGCTGGTAGACATCGTCGTCGGGCGTCAGCTCCGGCGGAACCACGATCGTGCCGTCCGGCTTCACGACCCGGACCTTGAGGCGTAGCGAACCCGGGAGCTGCTGGAGCGATGCCGCCTGACGGGCGCCGTCCGGCGTCACCGCACGGGTCAGCCCGTGGTAGTAGTGGAGCGAGGAACCGTCGGGAAAGATCCGCTCGACCGCCTGGTCGAGCAGCAGCTCGGCGTCGACCCCTGCAGGGCTGTCGCTGTGTTGGCGTGCGAGCTCGAGACCGTCGACGACGAAGGGAGCGTAGAACGGCGTCGCTCCCAGCCTCCAGTCGAGCGCAGCGAGCTGCAGGTTGGAGGGGTGGCGCGCGAGGACGTGCTCGACAGTCGCGCGCAGCGTGTCCGCGTTGGCGGCGGCGAGGGCGAGCTCGAGCTCGTCGAGGGCCTGGAGTTCGCCCCACCGCTTCCGCGCCGCGGCCAGGGAGGCGCTCGCATCGGCCGTGCGGCCGGCCTCGAGCTGCCGGCGCGCTGCATCGAGGTCGACGGTCGGGTCCTCAGCCCGCCCGCGGAGCCTCTCGAGGATTTCCACCGCGTCGCCGACCAGGCATGCGCCGGCGAGATCGTCGACCCGGTCGAGGTCTTCAGGCTGGCCCTCGGCGAGGGCACGCAGCAGCCGCGTCCGCTCGTCCCATCGCTCCAGCCCCTGCGCGACCTCGACCCGCATGTCGGCCACGCGACGGGACCCGGGCAGCATCGCGGCGAGCCGCTCGAGGGCGGCCTCGGCCTCGCGCACCCAGCCCCGCCGCACCGCCTCCCGGACCCACAGGCTGAGCACGCGCGCATCGCCCCCGTAGCGGTCGACCATGTCGTCGAGGAGTCGGTCGACGTCCTCGGCGCGCTGCTCCCGCACTGCCAGCGCGCGCTCGGCGAGCAACGAGAGCGGAATATCGGCCGCCCGTCGGAGGTGCTCACGGGCGCGTCGCGCCGCGACCTCCGACGCCAGCCCGCTCGGTTCCTCGAGCAGCAGCAGCGCGGCGGTGAGGTTGGCCGAGGGATCGTTGGGGGCGAGCTCGAGTGCGCGTGCCATGAGCTCGGAGGCGTGCCGCGGGTCGTTGCGGCCGCGCGCCACAGCGACACCGAGCAGGAGGGTTGGCAGGTCGACGCCCTCTCGCCCCAGCCGAGCCTCGAGGGCGGCCGCCGCGGGCGGCTCGGCGCGGCGTGCAGTCGAGCCCGCGGGCGAGGTCACGGGGCTCTCGGCGATCGTGGCATTGACCGGTCGTCCGTGGTCGTCCCAGAGGCTGATCCGAGCCTGCGGCACGTCGGTGGAGGCCATCTCGACCCCAACTCGGTGCGACCCCGGCCGGAGCTCGATCCGGTACCAGCACACCCCGGGCGTGGTCTCGCCGGCGCGGCGGATCCGGTCGACCGGGCGTCCGTCGAGCTCGAGGTTCGCGCCGTCCTCCACCTCGAGGACGAGCCAGCCAGTCAGCGGCTGGTCGACAACGAGGTCCCAGGCGGCGAGGTAGACGCCGCCAAAAACCATCCCGCGCGGCGGCTTCGCCGAGCCGTCGAGGGTGGTGAAGCGGAGCCGGAACGGCTGCGCGTCATCGACGAAGCGAGTCCCGGGCGGCGGCAGCCCCGGATCCGGGGGCACCACGCCGCGCTCGATGTCGAGGGTGTCGAAGACGCCGAACGGCCCCGCGAGCTCGAACGACGCCGGCACCCCTGCCGGGGGGCGGCGCGCGAGCTCGGCCTCGAGCCGGGCGAGCAGGAAGCCGAGCTCGGGATCGCGCTCGTCGGGAACCGCGGAGAGCAGCGCTTCGGGCTCGGAGATCACGTCGACGTTGTGCAGCCACCAGCCGGCGGCGGCGATGGCGTCGGCCGCGTCGGGGGCGGCGCTGACCGTGTCGAGGGCGGCCCGTCGCGCCCCCTCGAGGTCGAACCGGGCATCGGCACGGGCGACCTCCGGCCAGCCGGCGGCGGCCGTCGAGGCGACCAGCGCCGCGACAACGGCGAACGCTGCACGGCGCCACATCACGGCACCTCCAGGGGACGGACCAGGGCGCGTTCGACCTGGACCAGGAAGTCGCGCAGCTCGCCCGCGCGCTCGGCGGGCAGCAGGCCCGGCTTGAGCTCAAAGGTCCCGGCGAGGCGCCAGCCGGTCGCCCGGGGCTCGACTGTCACCCGGAGGGTGCCAATGTCGGAGGATAGCTCGAGCGGCTCGGGGCGAGTGGTCGGTGGACGGCCGAGGTCGACCGTCACCGACCACTCCTGGCGCGGCTCCACCGTTAGCAGGAGCGGCCCGTGGCGCTCGCCGCCGGGGGCGAGCCGCGACACCAGGTTGAGCTCACCCGGATAGGTCGGAATGCCGCCGCCGGCGAGCAGTGCGGAGCGCGGCACCGTCGCGTGGATCTGGAGGGTGACCGGATCGCGGCCCGGCCGAACCCTGATCTCGGGCTCGCCGACGAGGCTCGCTGAAGGGAACATGCCCTGGACCCAGCGCGCGATGCGGCGTGGGTCCTGGCTCCCGGCAAGGATCCCTCGCCGGCGGCTGGCGGCATCTCCGGTCGCCTCGATCGCGACCGAGAGGTCAACCGTGCCGGCGTCACCCCGCGCGAGCGAGAAGTCGAGGCGGTCGACGCCGGCGCCGACCACCGGGGTGGTCACCGGCCGACTGTCGCGGCCTTCGATGACCAGGGCCCACGCTCCCTGGTCGAGACCGGGCGGAAGGGTCGGATCATGGCCCGACGCAGTGCCGTCGAGCCACATGTGATCTTCAGGTAGGTAGGCGATGGCGTGGTTGAAGTCCTCGAGCACTGCGATCCGCGACGCGACCGGGCCCTCGTCGGCGGTTCGGACAAGGACCATCTTCGCCGGGATGTCGACCGCCCCGAGCAGGCTGACCAGGAACCCGGCCTTGTCCTTGCAGTCGCCGATGCCGTGGTTGAGCACCCAGTCGGCCGAAAACGGGCGGTAGCGGTGCTCACCCAGCTCGAGCCCGACGTAGCGGATCTCGTCGGTCACATAGCGGTAGATCGCCCGGATCTTGGCGTTCCGGTCGGGGAGACCGTCGCTGAGCCGATGGGCGAGCTCCTCAACCTGGCGCGAGGCCACGATGCGGGGTGCGACGTGGCGAGCGTACCAGTCTGCCAGCTCTCCCCAGTCGGGGTGGTTGGAGTAGGTCAGATACGGCTGAACCGTGAGTCGGGGCGCAGGCGGCAGGTCCCGCGGCACGGCCGCCAACCCGCGCCACACCCACTGCAGCCGGATACCGCCGCCGGGCTCGTCGCTGCGCACCGGCTCGGCGTCGAGATGGGCGAGCTCCCAGGCGGGCAGAACGCCGTCCCGGCTGACCATCGCGACCTCCTCGAGGTGGGTCGGTAGGTCTCCGCCGATGGTCACCAGCCCGCCCCGGTAGGGACCTGTCTCGTTGGCCTCCGAGGTCTCCGAGAGGATGTAGCTGAGCTCGACCAGGTCTCCGTCCTGGAGCGGGGAGAAGTCGAAGCGCCGCAGCCGGGTGTCGTAGTAGAGATTGAACTCGGGCTCGGCGAGCCGGGGGCTGTCACTCTGGCGGGCGCTGACCTCGCTGCCGTCCCTCCGCAGGACCCGTGCCGCGAGCACCCGCAGCCGCTGGCGCTCGGGAACGTAGGCCACCACGGAGTCCTCGAGGTCCTGCGCCTGGGCCGCGGTCCGCACCAGCCAGGCGCGTTGAACCCGTTCCTCGGTCAGTTGCCCCGGTAGAAAGCGCAGCTCCTGATGTTCGAGGACCTCGACCGCCGGGTCGTCGCCTGCGGCCGCGTCGGCGAGCTGCCATAGCGCGGCCGGCTGGCGCAGCCAAGCGCTGTCGTCGCCGCCCTCGCCGAGCAGCTTGAGCAGGCGCTGGGCGCGGCGCTCCTGGGGACGCACCTCGAGCAGGCGCCTGGCGAGCGTGGTAGCCGCCTGGTCGTGGCCGTCGGCGTGTTCGAGCCGCGCCAGCTCGAGCAGCAGATCGGGATCGTCCGGGCTGCGCGTGAGGCCCTGCTCGAGCACCTGGCGGGAGGCCGCGGTGTCGCCGGCGGCGAGGTCGAGGCGGGCGAGACGGACCCTCGTCCCGGTCAGGTTCGGGTCGCGCTCGAGCGAGTCGGCCACCTGGCGTCTGAGCCCGGCGCTGTCGCCGCAATCGACCGCCGCCCGCTCGTCGAGCTCGAGCACCTCCGGGCGTCCGGGGGTGATCCCGCGCAGCCGCTCGAGGGCCTCGTGCAGGGTGTTCCAGCGCTTGGCGGCCACCGCCTCGCGCCCGAGCAGCACGCCGACCTCGACGCACTGCGGAGTACGTCGGGAGAGAGCTTCGAGCCGGGGCAGGGCGAGCATACCCCACAGGTCGGCCTCCATGTCGAGCTGGACCGCGCGAACCGCCGGCTCCTCGCGGGCCGGCTCGAGGCGCGCAGCAGCCTCGCTGAACAGTCCGTGCTGGTGGTACCAGGCGGCCAGACCGACTCGCGCCCACACCAGCCCCGGGTCGGCCTCGACCGCGTCCTCGAGCAGTGCCCGCACCGCCTTGGGCTCGTTGGTGATGAGGCTCTCCAGGAGTCGCGCCTCGCCCGGCGCCTCGGCCCGCGCGGCCACGCAGGCGGCGCGCGCGTCGCCGGTGTCGCGCGGCTGGGGCGGGCGAATCACCAGGTAGGCGGCGAGCGCCGTACGGGCGCCTTGGCGGCCGGCGGCGACCGCAGCGCGCAGCTCGGACTCGAGCGAGCGGATCTCGGGCGCCGGCCTGCCGAGCGCGGTGACGACTGCGGGCGGTACGATTTCCTCGCGCACGCCTGCTGCGCGCGAGCCGTCCGGCGCGGTCAGGTGCACCCGCAGCCACCAGTCGTCGCTCTCGGAGGCCACCGCGACGATGAGCAGGTTGCGCCCCTGGCGCAGCCACGCGCCCGCGGACACCTGGTCCTCAGCATGGCTGAGGGGTCGCGGGGTGGTCAGTACCTCGGCGCCGTTGAGCCACGCCCGCGCCACCTGAGCGGCGCCGAGGCGCAGCGCCACCGGCTGCTCGCGCCGGCTGACGACGGTGGTGGCGAGGTACACCATCTGCCGCTGGGCCGGCCACACCAGGCCCGCCACCCGGACCCACCCGATCGGGTCTGCCCCGGGGACCGGGCGCCACTCGGCGGTCGCCGCGGGCAACTCGGCGCGGGTCGCGAAGTCCTCGAGCTCGTCGAGCGGGAACGGCCCCGTCAGCCACCAGCCGCTCAAGCCCCCGTCCGCTTGAAAAAGCTCGCGGGCGGCGGCCGGACGACCCTCATCGACAGCCACCCGGGCGCGCAGTAGGCGCACCTCCTCGGCCATCAGAGGATCGACCGGGCGAGCTGCTGTGAGACGGTCGAGAGCAGGCGCGATCCAGCGCCAGTCGGGCAGGGTCTCCCGCCAGTTGAACGCAAATACCAGGTGGTGCATGTCGGTCGGCTCGAGGCCGCCGGCGACAGCCTCCTCGAGGTGGCGTTCGACACGGGCCTGGACACCGCTCGTCGCCGGCGCCTCGCGGGCCACGGACGCCAACGGTGCGAGGGCGAGCAGAGCAAGGAGGGCGAGGCCCTGTCGGGTCGCGGGCGCGTCCTGGCGGTGACGGGCCGATCCAGGGGCACGGCGGAGTCGGTCGACCTGCATCGCGGCAGTATCGCAGATCCGAATTCAAGCACCCAGGGCGCGCCCCGTTAGAATGCCGGAGATGGCTCGCCGCACCGTGTCTGCGATCTGCCTCGACGCCGGTCACACCCTGCTCTACGCCGACCCGGCACCGCCGGTCCTGTACGCCCGGGCGATGAGCCGGCTTGGGCGCACCGTGACCGCTGACGAGGTCGCGCCGGCCTTTGCCGACACCTGGGCGGCGATGCAGCACGACTCCCGTCCGGGGGAGGACCGCTACGGCGGCACGCCCGGTGGCGAGCGCGCCTGGTGGGGCCTGTTCGTCCGCCAGGTGCTCGATCAGCTCGCGCACGACGCCCCATGGCAGCCGCTGCTCGACGAGCTCTGGACGGCCTTCGCCGAGCCGTCCCTGTGGCGGACCTACCCCGAGGTCCACCCAACTCTCGCGGCCCTGCGCAGGCGCGGGCAGCGGCTCGCGGTGGTCTCCAACTGGGACAGTAGGCTGCCGGAGATTCTCGCCGGTCTCGACCTGATGCGGCACATGGCCACCGTCACGGTGTCGCGCATCGAAGGCATCGAAAAACCAGATCCGGAGATCTTCCGCCGCACGCTGGAGCGTCTCGGGGCGACGCCGGACGCGGCCGCCCACGTCGGGGACAGTCCGCTCGAGGACTACCGGGGCGCGACAGCGGCCGGCCTGAAGGCGGTGCTGATCGACCGGCAGGGTCGTTTCGCGGCTGACGGCTTCTGCCGCATCGAGCGTCTCGACGAGCTGCTCGACCTGCTCTGAGCCTAGCGCCTCAATCCCGCAACCTGTTGCGTTTTGGGTCCTGCGTCCTACGTCCTGGGCGGAGACAAGCTCCTCCCCTGCGGCCGCTTACGTCTTGCGTCTCGCGCTCTTGGCTGCAGGCGTCACCGCGGGACGAGCTCGACGGGCTCGGCCATGACCTCGGCCGCGGCCCGCAGCGCCATCGGCTCGCGGAACACCCCGAGCAGGTGGAGGGTCTGCTCTGCGATCTTCAGCGAGTCCCACAAGAAGCTGTAGAAGAGGATGCTCAGCCGTGTCTTCGAAGAGTTGTCCTGGATGCGGAGGATTTGATTCTGGTCGTACTCGTGGACGAGGAGGCGGAGCTCGCGGTGGCGTTCGACGACGGCTGCGTCACCTGGCCTGGATCGTTGCAGTAGCGCCTCGGAAGCCATGCCCAGGATCTCGGTCACCTGCTGCCGCACCTGCTCGAGCTCCGCCTTTTGTGCCTCGAGCAGGCCGGCATGGTTGTTGGCCACGTGGAGATGGGCGCGCATCACCATGTCACGCAGGCTCTCGGTGATCTCCTGGAGCGAGCTCATCGTCTGAGCGTAGCGCTGGGACTCCGCCACGTCCGCACGGTCCAGCAGGCGCAGGACCTTGAAGATATTGGCAGCGATGACGTTGGACCAACGCTGCACCGTGCGCTGACGGAAGCGGTTGGCCTTCAGCGCCGGGCGGTCGTTCGCAAACACCCCCGCAAAGGCCGCGTCGAGGATCGTCCGCACCTCGCCGAGCAGGACACCGGCATGCTCGGAGGTGGCGGCGATGGCAGCCTGGGCGTCGGTGATCTTGCGCAGGTTGAAGACTTCGGCGACCCGCTCCTCGTGCTCGCGGCTGCGGTGCACTCGGTGAGTGTGGAGGATGACGGCGACCACCAGCGCCGCGATTCCAAGCACGGCGATCGCGCGCCCGAAGTAGATCGCGGTCGCGAACAGCGCCGAGACCGTGAACGCCATCATGGCAGTGACGAACCAGCCGCCGACCACTGTCAGGACCCCGCTGACTCGGTAGGCGGCGCTCTCCCGACCCCATGCCTGGTCGGACAGGGACGCACCCATCGCGACCATGAAGGTGACGTAGGTGGTCGAGAGGGGCAGCTTGTACGAGGTGGCGAGTGAGATGAGGGCGGCCGAAACCACCATGTTGACGCCCGCCCGCAGGAGGTCGAACGAGGGTACCGTACCGTCAGGATCGGGTTGCGGCCGGGTGTCAGCGCAGTCAAAGCGGCTCCCGATCCACCTCCGGACCGAGGCCGGGATCGCCGTGACGGTGCTGTCGAAGACTGCCGCCACCAGGCGCACGATCGCCCGCGACAGCACCGTCGACTCGAACCTCTCATAGCCCTCGTCCTGCCGGCCGAGACGGACCTCGGTCCGGGTCACTGTGCGGGACTTACGCGACAGCCAAAGGGTCGCGACCATGACCAGGCCAGCGATCAGCAGGTAGATCGTGTTGGAGCGGACCGGCTGCTGCAGCGCTTTCATCGCGAGGGTCAGCGGCGTCTCGCTGGCGCCGGCGATGGTCACCGCGCTGAGGCCCGCGAGCGGGACGCCGATGAAGTTCACCAGGTCGTTCGCGGCGAACGCCATCGCGAGCGCGAAGGTGCCGACCAGGACGATCACCTTGAGAATCTGGACACGGGTGAACCAGAGCAGGAGCTGGAATACCGCCGCGCACACCGCGAACGACCCGAGCAGGATCGCGCGCGAGTGGCCGTTGATCCACGCGACGGTGTCCGGGGTCAGGAACGAGGCGCCCTTGGCGCCCTTGATCAGGATGAAATACACGATCGAGGCCAGCGCGGCACCGCCCCACAGGCCGCCCCACCGGCGCAAACGACGCTCGAAGTCGAAGGTGAAGATGACGCGGCTGACGAACTGGACCAGGGCCCCGCTGAAGAACGCCACGACCACCGAGAGCAGGATCCCGAAGATGATCGTCAGCGCCTTGCCGGTGTTGATGTAATTGACCAGGTTGGCGAGGCTGTCTCCGCGCCGGTGGAGCATGATCGTGGAGACCGCGACCGCCGCTCCGAGCAGCTCGAAGACGATCGAGACGGTGGTCGAGGTCGGCAGACCAAAGGTGTTGTAGAGGTCGAGCAAAATGATGTCGGTCAGCATCACCGCCAGGAACACCACCACCAGCTCAGGCATGGTGAAGTACTCGGGGTGGAAGATCCCCTTCCGGGCGACCTCCATCATGCCGCTCGAGAAGGTGACACCCGCCAGGATGCCGACACTGGCGACCGCCAGGATGACCTTGCGGGGCGCCACCCGCGAGCCGATCGACGAGTTCAGGAAGTTGACGGCGTCATTGCTGACGCCCACGATCAGGTCGGACACGGCAAGACCGAGCAGGATCACCACGGCGACCTGGAACATGCCCATGCGGTTCCGTCTCCCGTTGATGGATCGCGGTCACGAAACGAAGCAGGTGATCGTGGAGATCCCCGCCGACCTCCGCGGGAGAGTAGTACAGCTCTGAGTTGATCTCAACGGCGCCTCACAAAGACCTCCGCCACCGTCCACGACCCAGGCTCGGTCCGCTCGGTGAAGCGCGACGTCAACCCGCGAGGACCCGCGCACAGAGCACGGTCACGTCGTCGTCAGGGGGGTGCTCCTCGAGGTGCGCGGCAAGGTCCACGGACAGGCGCCCGACGAGATCGAGCGCGGTCGATGCTGTCGCCAGGCACCCCGCGAGACGTTCAAGGCCGTACTCCCCGGAGGCGGAGCCCATGCCTGCCTCGTGCACGCCGTCCGTGTACAGGACGAGCAGGTCGCCGGGCTCGAGCACGAGGCTGCCGGCCTCATAGTGCTGATCGGGCAGCATGCCGATCGGACGACCCGTCGCCCCGAGCCGATCGACCGCGCCCGCGCGGGCCAGCATCACCGGCGGATGACCGGCGTTGACCCAGGTCAGGCGCCGTTGCGCCGGGCACCACTCGAGCACCACTAGGGTCGCGTACTTGCGCCCTTGGGTGAGCTGATAGAGCAGGTCGTTGCCCTCCTCGACCACCCGAGGCAGCGAGCGCCGGTCGGCGCGCCGACTCCACATGTAGGCCTGAACGTTGGAGGCGATCAGGCCCGCCGAGACGCCCTTGCCCGAGATGTCCGCCATCACCAGCCACCAGCGACTACCGGAGCCGGTCGGAATCACGTCGTAGTAGTCTCCTCCGACCTCGAGGCACGGCCGCACCAGGGCCTCGACCTCGAGTCCGGGAATGCCGCTGAGGTCGCGGGGACGCAGCGTTCGCTGAATCTCGGCCGCGAGCCGCAGCTCCTCGCCCATCCGCTCCCGCGCCACGATGTCGCGGTGCAGGCGGGCGGTAGTGAGGGCGATCGCGAACGGTACCCCGAGCTCGCCGAGGAAGGCCACGTCGTCCCCGGTGAATCCGGCGCCGCGGTGGTTGAGCAGCTGCAGAACCGCAACCAGCGTGCCCTCGCGGTCGCTGACCGGTACGGTCAGCAGCGACCGGGTGCGAAAGCCGGTGGCGCGGTCGACCCCGGGGTCGAAGCGGGCGTCGGCATAGGGGTCGTTGAGAATCTCTGCCTCGCCGCTGGCTGCCACCGCACCGACGATGCCGTCACCGATCGAAAGCCGGAGCGGCGCCTGGCCGATCCCCTGAGCGACCAGCGAGCTGAGTGTCCCGGCCGCGGTGTCGACCAGGAACAGGCTGCCGCGTTCGGCGTCGATCAGCCGCGTCGCGATGTCGACGACGTGCTCGGCGAGCCGGCGCAGGTCGAGTGTCGAGTTGACGAGGACGCTGGCATCGACGACCGCCTGCAGGCGCTCAAGCCGCGCCTCGAGCTCGTCGAGGCGGCTCATGCGCTGACCTGGCCAAGGTGGCGGCCGATCCAGGCGGCCAGCACCTCGAGCTCGCCGGGCCCGCGCAGGGCGACCTCGGTGTGCGCCGCTTCGGCGAGCGCGGTCACGAGACCAACCTCGCCGTAACGGCCGGCGCCGCGGAACAGCTGCTGCAACACCCATGGCGACGGGGCCTTGCCGCCTCGGCTGGAGAGCAGGTCTCCGGCGCCTTCCGCGAGGCGGGCCTCGAGCGCCGGAGCGAGCCGTCGCTGGAACACGCTCCGATACCATCCGCCGTCGCCGGTCCGGCGCGGGTCCATCTCCCCCTCAAGGCCGCAGGCAACGGCGAGGCGGCGCACCGCGAGCAGCTGTGCGAACAGGTTCGCCACCAGGCCGAGACACGGTGGACGCGACCCGGCCCGGCGGGATCTCCTGCACCGCGCCAGTCATGCACCGCCTCGCCGCGGGCGGCGGCCTCGAGCACCTCCAGGACGGGCCGCGGACTGCGCGTGAGCACAGCGTCGCGGACGACCTCCGTGGAGCGCTCGCGGGGCAGCACCAGACGTCGCACCAGCTCGGTGCCGATCGCCGCACCACCGGCCGCGGCGGCGAGCTTGCGCGACCTCTGCGACCAGGCGCCGGGGAGCGAAACCGAGCCGCTCGAGCAGCAGCTTCCCGGCGTCACGTTCGAATCTGGCCTCGGGCACGGTGCGTGCGAGCAGCCCTCGCAGGGCTGCCGTCCTGCTGTCGGACAGCAGGGTCTCCTCCCACGGCTTGGGATCCGCAGGGAGCGGCAGCCAGTCCAGTGTGCCAGTGCTCGAGGCCCTGATCGCATCTGCCAGAGGTCCCTTGGGTTCTCTGGCGCAGCACGCGCCGAGGATCAGTGCAATCTCGTCTGGGACGCCGTCCGCAATGATCTCGACCAGCGGCTCGAGCAGGCTCGCGTCGAGGCCGTCGTCCGCGCCGTCGCGGGCGCCTCGCCGCCGCGGCGCTGCCGCCACCCACGGGCCCGCGTGGGCGACGACCAGCACCCGCGCCGGTGCGAACAGGGATGGCGAACGGACCTCGTAGGCGACGTCGACCGGCGCCGAGTCCTCCGGCAACGTCTCCGCTTCGACCCCGAGCGCGGCACAGGCCCCTGCAGCGGCCTCTTTCAGTGACTCCTCAAGCAGGTAGTCGTCCGGGCATGCGACCAGACGAACCGGCGCCACGTCACAGATCGCCGCGGTCCTGGAGCTCCTGGCAGTCGATGCAGTGGCGCGCCCACGGGACTGCTTGCAACCGCGGCACCTGGATCTTCCGACTGCAGTTGGTGCACTGGCCGTAGCGTCCGTCGTCGATGCGCTTGAGCGCCTCGTCGATGAACTTCAGGATCTGCCGCTCGCCGGTGGAGAGCTGGTAGCTGAGGTCACGCGACATGGTCGTCAGAGCGCGGTCGCCGAGGTCGGGAGCGTCCTCGTCGTTGCCCTCGTGCTCGCTGCTGCGCGCAGCACGGACGCGGGCCAGGAGATCGTCGCGCTTCGCCAGCAGCAGCGTGCGGAACGAATCGAAGTCGTCTGGTTTCATGGCTTCAGTCCTCCCGAGGTCCCTGGCCTCGCCGGCCTCTGGCGCCGCCTCGACCCCACCGCACAGGTCCGACCGGAGCGAGCAGACAAAGGCTCACGTCGAAACGCTCGATCATTCTAACCTGTGTGTCTTTCCAGGTCCCGCTGCGGGGGCGCCGAGATGCCTGCCGGCGTGGAGCCGTACTCCGAGTACGCATCGAGAGTGCAGCAGAGACGGGGCTTCACGCCGCTCGGAACAGGCGATGTACGGTCTTGGCTCCACGCTGCTACAACCTGCCCCGGCGATGGTAGGCACCGCCGGCGAGGATGTCACCGGCCCGGAACAGCTGCTCCCAGAGCATCAGGCGGGCGAGGAGGTGGGGCAGCGTCATCGAGCTCAGCGACAGCCGCAGATCGGCGGACGCTGCAAAGTCGGGGTCAAGGCCGATGTCCGAGCCGACCACAAGGGCCACACCTTCGGTCCCTGCCGACTCTGCACTCTCCAACCACCGGGCGAATGCCTCGCTGCCGAGCTGCCGGCCGGTCTCTTCGAGCGCCACCACGCGCCAGCCGGACGGAACCAGCCGCCGCACCGCTCCGGCCTCGGCCGCCACTGCTCGTCGTGGATCCGCGTCTCGCCCGGAGTGGACCGGCTTCACCGGCAGGTCCTCGGCTGGCCAGCGCCGGCTCGTCCGCTGTCGGTAGGTTGCGACCTCAGCTTCGTAGGGACTCGCCCCCGGGCGCCCGAGCCAGATCACCCGCAGCCTCACCGGTCGGAGGGCCCGTCCCCTGAATCTCCGTCGCCGACCGCGAGCCGCGGCGCGCCCGACCACAGCCGGTCGAGGGCGTAGTAGCTTCGCCGTTCTTCGGAGAACACGTGGACCACGAAGTCCCCGTAGTCCATCAGCACCCACTCGCCGACCGATTTGCCCTCCACGTGCAGGGGCTTGCGGCCGGAACCGCGTAGCGTCTCGGCCACGCTCTCGACGATCGCTCCGACCTGGCGCGGGTTGGCACCCGAGCACAGTACGAAGCTGTCGGCCAGCGAGGTCATCGCAGACACGTCGAGGGCGACGATCTGGAAGCCTTTCTTGGCCCTCGCCGCATCGACCACGGCGGCAACGGCGGCGACGATGTCGGCATCAGGCATGGCTGTCCTCCGCTACGCCCTCGTGTTGGTACAGCCGGTACTTCTCGATGTAGGTGTTGACCTCGTGCGGGACCAGCTCGCGGATCGGCTGCCCGCGACGTTGGCGCTCCCGGACCGAGGTTGCAGAGATCGGGAACGGCTCGTGGTTGAGCAGGTAGATGGTGGCCTCCTCGGGATCGGCGACGTGATCGAACGGGACCACGGTACGCAGCCGCGGCCGCAGCACTGCGGGAATCCTCTGCTCGAGCTCCGGACCCCACATATGGGCTCGGTGGAGGACGACAAGGTGCGCGAGGTCGACCAGCTCCCGCCACCGCTCCCAGCTCCCGATCTGCGAGAACGAATCGGAACCGAGCAGGAAGTACAGGACCGCCGACGGGTAGCGGTCGCGGAAGCGCCGCACGGTGTCGACCGTGAACGTCGGACCTTGGGCGAAGACCTCTTCGTCCGATGCGAAGAAGCGCTCGTACGGGAGGGTGGCCAGCGCGACCATCGCCAGTCGGTGTGTCACTGGGGTCAGGGGCTGACCGTCCTTGTGCGGCGGACGTCCGGAGGGCACGAAGTAGACCGCGTCGAAGCGGAATGTCTCCTCGGCCCGCACCGTCGGCACCAGGTGGCCGAGGTGGAACGGGTCGAAGCTCCCGCCGTAGATCGCGATGCGTTCCCTCACGCCACGTCCCGGTCGGGTGCGGCGGCGACCAGCAGTGCCGTGATCAGGGCGTCGACGCCCTCGCCCGTGGCCGCGGAGATGGCGAGCGCTGCAACCCCCTCGGCGCGGGCGGCGGCAGCGAGCGCGTCCACGCACGCGCCGCGATCGGGGGCGGCGTCGAGCTTGGTCCCGACCAGCAGCCAGGGTCGCGCGGCGAGCTCGGCCGAGTACGCCGCGACCTCGTCGCGGATCGTCGCGACCCTGGCCGCAACCGGGCTTTCGTCAGCCAGATCGACGAGGTGGGCGAGCACCCGACAGCGCTCGACGTGGCGCAGGAAACGGATGCCGAGCCCGGCGCCGAGGTGGGCGCCTTCGATCAGCCCGGGAATGTCGGCGACCACCAAGGTGACGGTATCGTCCCCGGGCGCCGAGACCACGCCGAGGTGGGGCTCCAGGGTCGTGAACGGGTAGTCCGCGATCTTCGGCCTCGCCGCCGAGATGCGCGAAAGCAACGTCGACTTGCCGGCGTTGGGCAGGCCAACCAGGCCGACGTCGGCGAGCAGCTTGAGCTCGAGTTCGACCTCGCGCTCGTCGCCCTCCTGGCCCGGATCGGCGCGGCGCGGGGCCTGATTGGTCGAAGTTGCGAAGCGCGCGTTGCCGCGGCCCCCGCGACCGCCGGCGGCGACCACCACCGACTGGCCCACATCGACCAGATCGGCGAGGACCTCGCCGCTGGAGGCGTCCCGAACGACGGTTCCGCGCGGCACCGCGAGCACGACGTCGACACCGCTGGCGCCGGTGCGGTTGGAGCCCTGGCCGTGGCGACCGCGCGGCGCCCGGATCAGGCGCTGGTGATGGAGGTGGAGCAGGGTGTTGAAGCTGGCCTCGGCGCGCATGACGATCGAGCCGCCCCGGCCGCCGTCGCCCCCGTCGGGACCGCCGCGCGGGACGTACTTCTCATGCCGGAAGGACACGCAGCCGTTGCCTCCGCTGCCGGCCCGAAGGGTGATCCGCGCGGAGTCGATGAACATCGCGGCCCGAAATCACGACGGCAGGATGCTGATGAACCTGCCCATACGTCCACGGTCCTGGAACTTCACCCGCCCCTCGGCGACCGCGAACAGGGTGTCATCGCCGCCCCGCTGGACGTTCACGCCGGGCTTGAACCGCGTACCGCGCTGGCGCACGAGGATCGTCCCGGAGCTCACCAGCTGCCCGTCGCCGACCTTGGTGCCGAGGCGCTGGGCGTTGGAATCACGCCCGTTGCGGCTCGAACCCTGACCCTTCTTGTGAGCCATGTCTCCCCCTACGCCTCGATGGCCTCGATGCGGACGCGGTAGTAGTCCTGACGGTGCCCAGTGGTCCGCTTGTAGCCCTTGCGCTTCTTCTTCTTGAACACGATCACCTTGTCACCGCGGACCGGGGCGAGCACCTGGCCGCGGACCAGGGCGCCCTCCACCAGGGGCTTGCCGACCCGCAGCTCCTCGCCGAGGTTGACCAGCATCACCCGCTCGAACAGGAGATGATCCCCGCTCTCGAGATCGGGCTCGGTCCGCTCCACGCACAGCTCGTCGCCGGGGCTGACCCGGTACTGCTTGCCGCCATGCTCCACGATCGCGTAGTCGCTCATTCCGCACCTCTCCCCCATACGAGGGCGATCCTTTTAGCAAATTGCAGGTTATCTGTCAAATCCTAGAGGCCCGGCCGGGCCTCTAGGAGGGTGAAAAGCGGAAGAAACGCGGGGCGGGCCGAGAACGGCCCGCCCCGGATCGAAACCGTGAAGAGATCCTGGTCCGGGCCCTTACCGTCCGGGTCTTCGCAGCGGCCCGCCGGGGCGCGGCGCCCCCGGGCGCGGATCGTCGGCTCGCCGCTGGATGAACTCCTGTCGCATCCGGTCGAGCTCGCGCCACTGCTCGCGGGTGAGGCTCTGGCGCACCGCGAGGAGCAGCTCGAAGCGCTCGTTCTCGAGTCGCTGGCGCGCCTTCTGCAGCGCTGCGAAGGCCTGCCGGACTTGGTCGGGAGCCAGCTCGTCGCGATCGACCAGCTCGGCGAGGTCGAGCTCGGCCCGCTTGACGTCGGCGTTGAGGTCGATCATGCGGCGGGCGTGCTCCACCACCAGGCCGCGGATCGCGGTCTGCTGGCTCTCGCTGAGGTGGATCCTCTCGACCACGCGCGGGTTCTCCCACCATCGTCCGGGTGGGATGTTGAGCTCGGCTGCCGCGAGGCCGGCTCCGAGCACCAGGATCAGCAGCGTCATTGTCACTCGTCGAGTCATGGTCGTCGTTCCCTTCCGGCCCGCTCACGACGTCGGGTTGTTGGTGACAGCCTGGAGCTCGTCGGCATCGGGCACGATCGGTTCGAGCGCCTCGAACCCCGGGTAGATCGGACCGCTGAGCGTCGCGTCCACCTCGGCCAGGATCTGCTCCACAGGAACCTGGGCGGCGGGCTGCGGTGTCCGTCGGCCGAGCTGGAGCGCCGCCAGGCCGAGCGCCGCCAGAATCAGTGCCGCAGCAGCGAGCAGCCGCACCCGCCTGCGCGGCGCCAGGGCGACCACCGGCGCACTCGGCGGCAGGCGCTCGAGCACGGCGCGTCGTTGGGCCTCCCAGTCAGGCTCCTCGCCGAGCCGGGCGCCGCGCAGCCCGTCGAGCTGCTCGCCGAAAAGCTCGACCCGCCGCCTGCAGGTCAGGCACTGGGCCAGGTGGGCGGCGGCGGCCGCAGCCAGCGGCAGCCCCGCCATCGCGCGCGACAGGTCGTTGTCGTCGAGATGGGTGGTCATCGTACGTCTCCGAGCTCCCGCCGCAGTCGGTGCACGGCGCGGTGCAGCTGGGTCTTGACCGTTCCGACGTGGACGGCGAGTGCGGCCGCGATCTCGTCGAGCTCGAGCTCGGCGTAGAAGCGGAGCCGAAAGATCTCGCGCTGGCGCGCCGGCAGGGCGCTTTCCGATGCCAGCAGCCGAGTCACGGCCTGCCGCTGGGCGGCACGAGCCTCGGGGTCGGCGGCCTCATCCGCGAGCCCGGCCAGCACGCCGCCACCGGTCTCGTCGTCGTCCTCGGCACGCGGGCCCTCGCGTTTCCTGCGCCGCAGCTCGTCGAAGCAGGTGTTGATCGCGATCCGCGTCAGCCAGGTCGAGAACGCGGCGCGACCGTCGAACGAGGGCAGGCGCACGAACGCTTTGATCAGGGCGTCCTGGGTCGCGGCGTCGGCCTCGTCGGCGCCGACGTACTGTCGACACACGCGCCACACCCGGCGCTGGTAGCGGGTCACCAGAGTGCCGAAGGCCTCGCGGTCCCCGGAGCGGGCCGCTGCCACCAGAACCTCGTCGTCCAGCTGAGAAAGACCGGCTCGAGTCGGCGTCATTGCGTCAGCTCGCCACACGTGCATCGGACGCTGCCGGCGGTCCGTGGTTGACACACATCGTCCCAGGCAGGGTAGCGCGTCGAACTGCCGGGAACGGCGACTTCACGATCCGTTCACACCGCAGGTTCAACCTGTCTCCGTGCGAATCGGACTGGCCACCGCCTTCGCCCCGATCCCGACCCGCAGCTGGACCCGGTCCGCCCGAAGATGCGCGTGGCCGTCGCCACCGGGAAGCGGCGAGGGCAGAGCTCCACGGTGCCCTACTCCTGCGCTCGATCGGCCTCGGCGGCGCTCTCGACGGCGGCGACTCCCGGCCGGGTCGGGAAGGTCAGGGTGATCTCGGTCCCGAGGCCCTCACGCGAGTCGAGTTGGAGGGTGCCGCCCATGTGCTGGACCATGTGCTTGACGATCGCGAGGCCGAGACCGAGGCCGCCCTCGCCGGGGGTGCGGGCGCGGTCGAGGCGGTAGAAGCGCTGGAGCACGGCCTTGAGCTCGGTGGCCGGAATCCCGACCCCGCTGTCGGACACGCTCAGCATCACCGCCGAGCCCGACGACCACCCGCGAACCTCGACCCAGCCGCCGCGTCGGTTGTACTTGATCGCGTTGTCGACCAGGTTCGAGAGCACCCGCGAGAGGGCGCGCCGGTCGCAGGTGCAGTAGAGCTCGTCAGGCACGCCGAGACGCAGCTCGACCTCCGCGCTCTCGGCCTGGGCGGAGAAGTCGTCAACCACCTCGCTCGCAATCCCGGCGAGGCGGTGGAGCTCCGGCTTGAGCTCCACCTGGCCGGCCTCGATCGAGGCGAGCTCGTAGAGCTCGTCGGTGAGCCGCGTCATGCGCTCCACCTGGCGGACCACGATCTCGGCCAGGCGGGAGTCGACCTCGCCCTCCATCGCTTCGACGCTGGTGCGCAGCACCGTCAGCGGCGAGCGCAGCTCGTGGGACAGGTCCTGGACGAAGCGGCGGCGGAACTCCGCCGAGCGGCGCACCAGGCCGACGTCGGCGAGCAGCGCGACGGCACCGCCGTCGGGGGCGGGAAAGGCCCGCACCTCCCACAGCCCGCGCGGGTTCTCCACCAGCACCCGTTCCGAACGGCCGCCGGCGACCGCGGCGCGGACCGCGGCGACCAGGCTCGGGACCCGGACCACCTCGAGCAGATGCGTGCCCGGCCGCACCTCGTCGACGCCCACGAAGTGCAGGGCGACCGGGTTGACCAGGCGCAGGTGGAGCCCATGGTCGACCATCAGGAGCCCCTCGCCGAGCCCGGCCGAGAGGTTCTCGATCAGCCGCGAGAGCTCGGCGCGCTCGCGCTCGCGCGCCTCGAGCAGCTCCTTGAGCTCACGCAGCAGCGCCAGTGGCTCGGCTCCGCCAGCGGCGCCAAGCTCGTCGAGCAGCTCCGCGTGGGGCCGGCCGAGTCGCTCCCAAACCACCCCGACGATGAGCGCAACCGCCAGCACCCAGAGCAGGACCAGTAGCACCGGCGAAGGAGCGGCGAGCTGGGCGACCAGGAGCAGGGGCAGGGAGGCGACGGAGGCGATCAGGAGCAGACGGGAAACGGTCACGGAAAGCCCCGGAAGCGGTAGCCGGCGCCGATCACGGTCTCGATTGCCTCGGCCCCGAGCTTGGCGCGCAGGGCGCGGATGTGGACGTCGACGGTCCGCGTCTCGACGTCCGACGAGATCCCCCACACGCGCTCGAGGACCCGCTCGCGCGAGGCGACGCGGGGCCGGTTGGTGATCAGGTACCACAACAGCTCGAACTCGCGAACCGTCAGGCGGACCGGCGCGCCGTCGAGGGCCACGTCCATCGGACCGCGCCGCACCTCGAGCCGGGAGTCCCGGTACTCGTCCTCGGGCACGCCCCCGTCGAGGCTGCGCCGGCGCAGCAGGGCGCGGATGCGGCTCTTGAGCTCGCGCAGCGAGAAGGGCTTGGTGATGTAGTCGTCGGCCCCGAGGTCGAGCCCCAGGACCCGGTCCGACTCCTCGACCCGCGCGGTGAGCATGATGATCGGCAGGTCGCGCACGGCCTCGGTGTCGCGCAGCTCCCGGCACACGCCGAGGCCGTCGAGGTCGGGCAGGTTGAGGTCGAGCAGGACGAGGTCCGGCGGGCTGCCGAGGATCCCGTTGAGGCCCTCGCGGCCGGTCGCGTAGCGGGTCGTCTGGAAGCCCTCCTTGTCGAGGGCGAGCACGAGGCTGGCCGAGAGGTCGGCGTCGTCCTCGACGAGGGCGATCCGTTCACGGGACATGGCTCCTCCTTCGGCGGCGGCGCTCAGTCCGCCGGGAAGTCCTCCTTGTGCTTGCGCTCGCCGCCGTCGATCGCGGTGTGACGGATGTTCTGCGCCTCCGCCAGGTAGACCACCTCCTCGGCAATGTTGGTCGCCTGGTCGGCCACGCGCTCCGCGAAACGGGCGGTGAAGATGAGGTCGAGGGCGCGGGTGATGGTGGACGGATCCTCCATCATGAAGGTCAGCAGCTCGCGGAAGATCTGAACGTAGAGCGCGTCGACCTCGTCGTCACGGCGGATGACCTCGCGCGCCAGGACGGTGTCGCGGGCGACGAACGCCGAGATCGAGTCGCTGACCATGGCCCGCGCCACCGCCAGCATCCGCGGCAGGTCGATCAGCGGCTTGACCGGCGGCCGCGCGTTGAGGTGGAGCACCCGCTGGGCGATGTTGACCGCGTTGTCCGCGATCCGCTCGAGCTCCGGGCCGAGCTTGATCGCAACCAGGACGAAGCGCAGGTCGACCGCCGTCGGCTGGTGGCGGACGATGAACTCGGCGGTGAGCTGGTCGATCAGAACCTCGTGACGGTCGATCTCGTCGTCGAGGTCGATCACCGCGCGGGCGAGGTCGGAGTCGCGCTCGATCAGGGCGCGGCTGACGTCCTCGAGGGACTTCTCGGCCAGCCCGGCCATGGTCAGCACGGTCTGCTTGATCTGCTCGATCTCGATCTCGAACTGTCGCTGCATCACATCTCCTCGGGCACCCCGTGGAAGCCCCACGACACCGGCGCCGTTCGGGCCGTTGGGCCCCGCCGGTGGCGCGGCACACGGCGCAAACGGTCGGGGACCTGCGCTCGCATCGTATCAGTCAGCCGAATCTTCCGGTCACGTACTCCTCCGTGAGCTTCTCGGTCGGGTTGGTGAACATGGCTGTGGTCACGGAGAACTCGACCAGCTCGCCGAGCATGAAGAACGCCGTCAGGTCGGCGATCCGGGCCGCCTGCTGGAGGTTGTGGGTGACGATCACGATCGTGTAGCGGTCCTTGAGCTGGAGCAGGGTCTCCTCGATCTTGGCGGTCGAGATCGGGTCGAGCGCCGAGGCGGGCTCGTCGAGCAGCAGCACCTCGGGCTCGTTGGCGAGGGCGCGCGCGATGCACAGCCGCTGCTGCTGCCCGCCCGAGAGGTCGAGCGCGGAGTCGTTGAGCCGGTCCTTGACCTCGTTCCACAGGTCGGCCTGCTTGAGCGAGCGCTCGACCGTCTCGCCGAGCCGGGCGCGGTCGCGCACGCCGGACATGCGCGGGCCGAAGGTGATGTTGTCGCGGATCGACATCGGGAACGGGTTCGACTTCTGGAACACCATCCCGACCCGCTTGCGCAGCCGCTCGAGGTCGATCGCGGGATGGTAGATGTCCTGCCCGTCGACCTTGACCTCGCCCGTCACCCGGACCCCTTCGATGACGTCGTTCATCCGGTTGAAGCAGCGCAGAAAGGTCGACTTGCCGCAGCCGGAAGGTCCGATCAGGGCGGTGATGCGGTGCTCCGGCATGGCGAGGGTGATCTTCTTCAGTGCCTGGGTCTCGCCGTAGAACAGGTCGAGGTCACGGGACGTCAGCATTGCTCGGGAGTCGGTCACGGGCGTCCTCACACCGCCTGGCCGCGGTAGGCTCGGCGCAGGCGCCGGCGGATCACGATCGCGGTCAGGTTCATCGCCACCACGAGCACGAGCAGGACGAGGGTGGTGGCGAAGGCCATCGGCTTGGCCGCCTCGACGTTGGGGGACTGCATCGAGACGTCGTAGATGTGGAATCCGAGGTGCATGAACTTGCGCTGCAGGTGCAGGAAGGGCGGCGTGCCGTCGACCGGCAGGCTCGGGGCGAGCTTGACCGCGCCGGTGAGCATCAGCGGCGCGACCTCCCCGGCGGCGCGGCTGACCGCGAGGATGAGGCCGGTCAGGATCCCCGGCATCGCCGCCGGCAGGATGATCCGGCGCAGGGTCTGCCACTGGGTCGCGCCGAGGGCGAGCGAGCCCTCGCGCCAGCTGTGCGGTACCGCGAGCAGGCCCTCGCGGGTCGCCACCACCACCACCGGAACGGTCAGCAGCGCGAGCGTCAGCGAGGCCCACAGGATGCCGCCGGTACCGAAGGTCGGGGTCGGCAGGCGGTCGGCGAAGAAGGTGCGATCGATGCTGCCGCCGATGCCGTAGATGAAGAACGCGAGCCCGAACATCCCGAACACGATCGAAGGCACCCCGGCGAGATTGTTGACCGCTTGGTTGGCGAGCCTCAGGAGCATGCCGTCGCGGGCGTACTCGGTCATGTAGACGGCGGTGATCACGCCCAGCGGAACCACCGCGAGGCTCATCAGCAGGACCAGCAGCACGGTCCCGAACAGGGCCGGAAAGACGCCGCCCTCGGTGTTGGCCTCGCGCGGCTCGGTGACGAGGAACAGGACCGCCTCGCGGAGCGCGTGCAGGGTTCGGGCGAGCACGCCCATGCGGTTCGGCCACAGCACCTCGAGCACGTGGCCGAGGGGGACGCGGAAGGCGTCGGCGCCGCTTTCGAGCTCGAGCCCGCCGGCGGCGAGACGCGCGTTGAGGGAGACGATCTTGTGCGAGATCGTGTCGAGCTCCGGGTTGAGCGCCTTGCCGAGCTCGTCGACCCGCTGCTTGAGCCCCTCGGCCTTCGCGCGGGCTTCGGAGTCGGCGGTGCGGGCGGACCGCTCGACCTGGTCGAGCGCCTCCTCGGCGTGGGTCAAAGGCGCGCGAACGCGTTCCGATCGCTTCGTCAGACGCTCTCGCTCACGGCGCAGACCGCTGCCCTCGGCGAGGAGAGCCCGGACCCGGTCGACCGACGGATGATCCACGACCGTGCCGTCGGTGCCCGACAACGAGATGATGCGGCCGAAGGCGTCACCGTACTCGCTCCGCACCACCCGCACGAGGTCGTCCGGACGGGAGCGCCGGACGATGTCGCTCTCGTTGACCCAGACGAAGTCGCGCCCGCCGAGATCGCGGTTGCCGACCTTGAACTGGACCTGGTCGCCGCCGGTCTCTGAGCCCGGGGCAGCGCCGTGGATCGGCTCGCGCCCGCTCGGTTCGCCGACCAGCACCCGACCGTCGGCGAGCTGGACCTCGGCCACGCGGGAGGGCCAGAACCACCCGATCGCGTTGGACACCACGATCCACAGCAGCACCGCGAGCAGGCCGAGGACCAGCGCGGTCGCGAGCGCGGTGGTCCACACCCCGGGCAGGCCGGGCGCCATCGTGGTGCGGCGCACGAAGTCGGAGGACCGCGGCTCAGAAGCGGCCATACCGCCTCCGCAGGTAGCGTCCGACCGCGTCCGCCGCGGTGGTGAGGACCAGGGTGAGAACGAACAGCAGTGTGCCGGTCAGGAACAGGACCCGGAAAAGGGTCCCTCCGACCGGGGCCTCGGGGATCTCCACCGCGATCGCGGCCGACATGGTGCGCATGCCGTTGAACGCCGACAGGTCGAGCAGCGGGGTGTTGCCGGCGGCCATGAGCACGATCATGGTCTCGCCGACCGCACGGCCGAGGCCGAGCATGACCGCGGCGAACAGGCCCGGGCTCGCGGCGGGCACCACGAGGCGGACGGCGGTCTGCCAGCGGGTCGCCCCGAGCGCGCGGGCCGCGCTGACCAGGGTGCCCGGCACCGCCGAGCACGCGTCCTCGGCGATGGTGAAGATCACCGGAATGACCGCGAATCCGAGCGCGATCCCGACCACCAGGGCGTTGCGCTGGTCGTAGCGGATCCCGAGGTCAGTGAACAGGTAGCGCTGGAAGTTGCCGTCGAACAGCCAGCCCTCGAGCGGTCCCGCGAGCGCGAACGCCGCCCAGCCCACCGCGGCGGCGGCCGCGAGGAGAACGGCGAGCTCACCGCCCGCCGGCAGCCGGCGGCGCCAGCCTTCAGGCACCGTTCGCCACACCGCGATCGCGAGCACCACCGACAGCGGCAACGAGACGAGCCACAGCAGCGCGCCGAGCAGGGCGCCTTCGAGACGGGGCGCGAGCCACAGGGCGGCCAGGAAGCCGACCACCACCGAAGGTACGCCGGCCATCAGCTCGAGGGTGGGCTTGACCAGGGTCTGGACCCAGGGCGGCGCGAGCTGGGAGACGTAGACCGCGGCGAGCAGCGCCAGCGGCACCGAGATCAGCATCGCGTACAGGGTCGCCTTGAGCGTCCCGAAGAGCAGCGGCCACAGGCTCAGCTTGGGCTCGAAGGCATCGCTGCCGCCGGTCGACTGCCAGACCCACTTCGGCGCGGCGTAGCCCTCGTACCAGACCGGGAGGAAGAGGGTCCCGAGCGTCACCTCGGGATGCGGGTTGTCGAGGCTGCGGCGCAGCAGTTCGCCGCCGACCGCCGCCATGGCCCCGTCCGCCTTGGGGTCCATCGCGAGCGCCGTGACCGGGCCGTTGCCCCAGCGGCTGTCGAGCAGGCGCCGCGCCGAGGTCGAGAAGTAAAGCGCAACCGTGCCGTCGGCTCCGCCGACCAGGAACCCCCGTCGCCGGTCCGAGGGCGCGATCACGGTTGGCCGCGCGCCGAGGCCCGGCAGCTCGCGGACGACCTCGTACGCCGGCACCGCCGAGGCGACCTCGACGTCGGGCCGTGACGCGAGCGAGGCGCCGACCTGATCGTCCGGCACGACCCGCTCGCCCCCCGGCGGCACGATGACCCCGGCAGCCTGGGCCGGCCGGTCGGTGCGGTTGACGACCCTAACCCGGGGGACCTGGAGCAGCACCGCCACCGAGCCAACCGAGCCGGTGACGACCAGGGTGCCGCCGCCGATCAGGTAGCGGACGGCCACCGCCGGTTCCCTGAGGCCTTCGACGGCGAGCTCCTCGCCGCTCGGCTGACGAAAGATCCGCAGGTGCCCGTCACGCTCGACCACGGCCAGTGACGCCATGCCCTCGGCGACGGCTGCGGTCGTCACCTGAGCCACGGCAGGAGCTGCCTGTCTGCTCCACGCCTCGTCGTCCGGATCCCAGCGCTGGAGCTCGAGCCGACCGTCGGCGTCCCACGCCGCCACCAGCACCGCGCCGTCGTCGTCGACGTTCGCAGTCGCGCCCGTCCAGTGACGGCCCTCAGGCAGGCGGAGCGGGTCGGCCGATGGGCGCCACCGCGCCGAGGTGGAGCGTTTCGCGCCCTGCCATACGTCGGTGAAGCGGACACGGCCGACGGTCACCGTTCCGTCGTCGGCGAGGGCAACGACGAGATCGTGGATCTCGGCGTCGGCGGCGACCAGGTGCACCGGCTGGGGCAGCACCTCCACCCGCTCCACCGACGAGCCCGGAAAGTCGATCGTTCCGTCCGGCCTCAAGGCCCAGGGGGTTTCACGCCTCGGGTCCGAACCGACCGCGAGGGCAGGGCCGCTGCCGAGCGTCTCGAGAGGACCCTGCCGCGCCCCGAGGAAGAGCGGGACGGCCTGGTAGCTGATGTTGGCCACGATGCCGATGACCACCACGATCACAAACAGGCCGCCGGCGCGGATCACCGCGCCGGCGACTCGGTCCTTGTGCTGCTCGGTGAGCAGGGTGGCCACCAGATACGGTCCTAGTTCTCGAGCTGAGCGAGCTGGGTCGCGACGAACTTCGCGTCGAGCGGGTCAAACCCGGCCTTGATGATCACCTGCTGGCCCTGTGCGGAAAGCATGAAGCGCAGGTACTCGGCAGTCAAGCGGTCAACCGGCTTGCCGGGCGCCCGGTTGATGTAGACGTGGAGGAACCGCGCCAGCGGGTAGCTGCCGTCCTTGGCGTGCTCGGAGGTCGCCGGAATGGCGGGCTGACCCTCACCCGGCGACAGCGGCACGGTGCGGACGCCGGAGGTGGCATAGCCGATCCCGGAGTAGCCGATGCCGTAGCGGTCCTTCTCGATCCCCTGCACGACCGAGGCGGAGCCCGGCTGCTCCTTGACCGAGTCCTTGTAGTCGCCCTTGCACATCGCGTGCTCTTTGAAGAAGCCGTAGGTGCCGGAGGCGGCGTTGCGGCCGTACAGGGAGATCGGCGCGGTCGCCCAGTCGGCGCCGAGGCCGAGCTGTCCCCACACGCTGATGTCGGTCGGGGAGCCGCAGTTGCGGCCCTTGGAGAAGATCGCGTCCACCTGCTGCAGGGTCAGGGACGTGACCGGGTTGTCCTTGTTGACGAACACCGCCAGGGTGTCGAGGGCGACGTCGAAGCGGGTCGGCGGGTAGCCGAACTTCTCCTCGAAGGTGTCGAGCTCCTTGTTCTTCATGTCGCGAGACATGTCGCCGAGCTGGACGGTGCCCTCGATGAGCGCCGGCGGCGCAGTCGACGAGCCCTTGCCCTCGATCTGCACCTTGACCTGGGGGTAGAGCTTGTTGAACTCCTCCGCCATCAGGGTCTGGAGCTCGAGCATGGTGTCCGAGCCGGCGGCGTTGAGGGTGCCGCGCAGGCCCTTGACGGGCTTGTACGCAGGCAGGTTGGGGTCGATGCTCGGGCCGGCGGCGGCGGCGAGGCCGGCCGCGCCGAGAGCGAGGGTCAGGACGGCGAGATGACGACGGAGCTTCATGGTCTTCTCCTTGGTCGCCCCGGTGCGCGGACCGGGACGCTGTCCGTGGGACGTTTGCCTACATGTCTCACCAGGTCCGTACTGCGGGCACCGATATGCCAACCATCGCGGGCTCTCTCGCAACTCAACACCTGCGACGTATCTACGGATACGCCTCGGTGTCTCGTCACTCGATAGCTCCACGCTCGCAGACATCTCGGCGCCCTCGCTACGCGACCTAGCGAGACATGCAGGCTAGGCCGGTGCCGTGAAGATGGTGTAAAGCGGTGCAGACAGCGACGTTCCTCAAGGCGCCGGCAGCCACGGTCAGTACTTGATCTGCAGGGTCAGCTGGAGCCGGTGGTCGGTATCGAGCCCGTCGAGGCTGTGCTCCACCTGCTCGTAGTCCAGCAGCCACGCGTTGTCCTTGAAGAACCACCACGCGAGGCCGAGGATCGAGCGCTTCTGGACGTCGTTGGTCGAGCTGTCGGCGTCCGAGTCGAAGTGATCGTAACGGGCAATCGCGGCCCACTCGCGCGCCGGATCGAGCCGGGCCTCGCCGAACAGCGACCAGCCCTCCTGGGAGCGTGCGCTGCCGTCGGCCTTGACCGCGCTGCCCTTCTGGTTGCCGTCGCCGGTGTACCACTGCCCGGTGGCGACGAATCGGGGGCTCTCGTAGCTGACCATCGCGTTGAACACGGTCCAGTCCGGCGCGGGCGCGCCCGGCAGGTCCTTGACGTTGCCCTTGCCGTTGACCCCCATGAGGGAGAGCTGCAGCCCGGGCACAACGTCGGGCAGCGGACGCACCGTGAACCGGCCCTCGAGCACCTTGTCGGTGTTGGCCTCGGCCGCATGGTAGCCGCCGCCATCGTAGACACCGACCTGGAACGAGCCCCACCGCCCGGCGTAGTGGGAGTTGACATTCTTGCGGTAGTCCTCGGGCATCTCCCCGCCGAGGTTGGCGCCGAACATGACCCCGACGTCGGCCGAGTTGAAGATCCCGTTGCGCTCCAGGAACATCGTGTCCTGCATTCGGTAGCGGTTGATGCTCTCCTCGAAGTCCAGCCATGGCATGTGGGCGATGCCGAACTCGATCGTGGGCTTGCCGAGGACGCCGAGCTGCTGCCACTGGAACTGGCCGTAGGCGTACTTGAAGCGGACCTTGAAATCGCCGCCCGAGTCCTGGGTCACGTCAGGAGTGAGGCGGGCGGAGAAGACCTCGGTGATCGACTGACGGATGTCGATGTAGCCGCGCTTGATGGTGAAGCGGCTGAAGTCGCCACCCGCATCGCGGCCGTCTTGGTAGGACAGGTAGGTCGTGGTCCCGATCTTGAGCCCCTTCAGCGCAGGTGCCGGCGCCGCGGGTGTGGGCGCCGCAGCCGGCGCCGGCTTCGCCTGCTCGGCCGCGGCCTCGGCCTGCAGCGACTGGGCCTCCTCCTGGGTGATCACTCCCTTCTTCACGAGCAGCTTGAGCAGTGGGTCGAGCTCCTTGGGTTCGGCGGCGAGCACCGTCGCCGCGGCGGCCATCATGAGCACGGTCGCGAGCCCCAGCTTCCAGTTCCGCATGTGCACTCCCTCCGGTCGGCGGCCCTGCCGCCGCGATCGGTCGCGTGGAGGCTGGAGCAGGGATGTGAAGACCTTGTGAAGTTTGCTGGATTCTTACGTTCGGTTCACGATCGTCTTACGAGGATCAGGTAGAGCCAGCTCCCCAGCGTGCATCAGGACGCACCCGTCGAAATGCTGATCGAGTGGATCTGACGCGGAGAAATGCGGGCTCGAGCCTCAGAATGCAGGCTGCGGGCGCTCCCAGAGGGGAAGGTAGCCGACCTCGCGCACCACCCCCTGACCTTCGGGCCCCTGCGCCCAGTCGATAAAGCGACCAGTCCATCCCTCGGGCGGCGCCGCGGTAACGAGCGTCAGCAGCCGCGACAGCGGGTAGTCGTCTGCGCCAGGCGCCTGGGGCGTCGGGGGGCTGACGCCGTCGACCGCGCAGTGGACCACGTCGGACCCGTAGGCGACTCCACCGTAGCCGATCGCATCGGGATCGGCCGTGACCGTGGCGACGATGTCGTTGGTGCGCGCGAGCGCCGTGGCGTCCTTTCGGTAGGGTGCGCCGCCGAGCACGTGGTCGCGGAAGAAGCGGTGGGTCCCGGAGCTCGGTGGCCGGATCAGGACGTGGATTGGGCGGTCGACGCCCCCGACCTCCGCCCAGCTCGAGATGGATCCCGAGAAGATACCGGCAAGCTGGGCCACGGTGAGATCGTGGACCGGGTTGGCGGGGTTGAGGTAGACGCTGAGCGCGTCCCGGGCGACGAGGAAGGTCACGCCGAGGGTCCGATGACGCTCATAGAGGGCCTCGATCTCGTCCGCCGCGAGCGGACGCGAGGCGGCGGCGATCTCGACCTCACCCGCGATCAGGGCCGCGATCCCGGTCCCGGAGCCTCCGCCCTCGACCCGGACGGCGACACCGGGGTGGGCGCGCATGAAAGCCTCCGCGAAGCGGCGGTCAAGCAGGAGCATGGTGTCCGACCCCGCGATCCGCACCACCGGCACCGGGGAGGACCCGGGAACCGACACCGGGCCGGCCGTCGACCCGCAGCCGGCGGCGAGCATCGCCGCAACCGCTACCGCGCACCTCACCGGCCGTGCTCCTCGGCGAGGCTGAGCAGCCGCTGGTAGAGGTAGGGCACGCCGGGGCGCCAGGTGGGCGCCTGGCGATCGTCGGCGAGGCTCGCGACCAGTGCCAGCACCGCCTCGGCGTGGCGGCGGGCCGCCGCCCAGTCGATGGCCTGCGTGGACTCGTCCTGGGGCGAGTGGTAGACCTCGAGCATCCACGCAAGCTCGCGGCGCAGGGCGACCTGAGGGGCGATCCCCGGCCAGTCGAAGCCCTCGTTGACCATGATCGACGGCACCCCCTTCTCGGCGAAGGCGAGCTGATCGGAGTAGGCGAAGGACTCCGCGCTCCAGACCTCCTGTGGCGGCTGGTGGACCTCGAGCCCGAGTGGGGCCACCGTCCTTCGGAGGCGGTCGCCGAGATCCGAGAGGTCTCCTCCCACGGCGATGAGGTCGCGGAAGTCGGACATGAAGGCGAGCCCGTCCACGTTGACGTCCGCCACCATCCGTGAGAGCGGGATCGGAGGGTGCGCGAGGAAGGTGCGTGCGCCGAGCAGGCCCGCCTCCTCGGCGGTGGTGAGCAGGACCACGATCGAACGCCGCGGCCGCGTCGGTTGAGCGGCCAGCACCCGCGCGATCTCGAGCACGCCGGCGACCCCGAGGGCGTTGTCGACCGCACCGTTGTAGATCGCGTCCCCGGCGACCGCGGGACCGCGGCCGAGATGATCCCAGTGGGCCGAGAGCACGACCGCGGTGCCGGCCAGGCCCCGGTCCGAGCCCGGCAGGCGCGCGATCAAGTTGGGCTCGAGCACCGTGGTGACGGCGAACTCGCCGACGAAGCGCAACGACACCGGGAGGTGGAAGGCCGGCGCCGTCCCAGCCGCGCGCATGGCCAGGATCCGGTCGAAGGAGTAGAGGCCGTCCGCGAACAGCGCCGGCACCTGATCCGGCGCGAGCTCGATCGAGAGCGTACGCGGCAGGTCGGCGGCGGGCAGCACCGCCGGGAAGCCGTACGCCCGGACCCGCCGCGACCACGACGCCACTGCCTGCTGGCCGACCGGCAGCAAGATCGTGGCGACCGCTCCGCGGGAGAGGGCGATACGCTGCTTGGTCTCGGGCGACGCGTACAAGGTCGGTTGGTCGCCGCCGAACCAGGCCGGGTCGCTCGAGGGCGGCTCGCCGTCGAGGAAGGCCACCACCCTGCCGCGGACGTCGAGGCCGGCATAGTCGTCGTGGTCGAACTCCGGCGCCACGATCCCCCAGCCCACGAACACGACCGGGACCGGCCGCGGGACGATGGTCTGGTCGCCGGAGGTGAGCAGCAGGTAGTCGCGGCCGAGCCGGAGCGCCCGGGTGGCACCGAGGCTCGACAGCTCGAGGGTCGTCCCGGGCTGCGGCGTCGAGATCACGAGCGGTACCGGCTGCCGCCAGCCGCCGCCCTCGCCGAGCGGCTCGAGACCGATGGCTGCGAGCTGCGCCTCGAGATAGCGCACCGCCCGGGCTGAGCCCGCCGAGCCGGGCCCGCGGCCCTCGCAGGCGTCGCTGGCGAGGACCTCGACGTGCCGTTCGAGCGCGCCGGCGGAGATCCGTCCGGCGAGCGCCGCGATCTCGTCCGTCCGCTCGCCGGCCGCGGCCGGCAGGACCGAGAGCGCGGCGGCCGCCGCCGCCAGCCAGGGCCGCCATCGCCGACCGCCACTTCCCATCGCCTCCATCCTACCGCGAGCGCGGGCATTCCCAGGGCGTGCGGAGCCACTGCTCTGTCTGTGCGATGTCTCTGTGTCTTCGCATCTTGGCGTCTTGGCGTCTTGGCGTTTCAACTTCCGGCTCTCGCAGCGAGCGGAATGGGCGGCCTCGACCCGCGGGACCACGAAAAAGGGCCCCGGTGTCGCCACCGGGGCCGATCGCGAAACGGACGAACGCTCTGGGAAGGCTCGTCGCAGTGGTCAGCCGAGCGGGCTGGCCGGAACGTAGATGGCATCACCGTTGACGTTGTCGACCACCGAGGCGTACATGAAGACCGCGCCGGTCGACTCGTAGGTCACGTAGAAGTTGCCGTAGGTGGCCAGGGCCGACCACAGGGCGGAGACGTTGTACTGCTCCTGGGCGAAGCCGTTGACCGTACGGGTCACCTCGCCGAGCAGGGTGCCGTCGGCGTCCCAGCCGCGCAGGGTCACGGTCTGGGCGGTCGACGAGGGGTTGAACCAGCCGATGTTGGAGCGGAAGCCGGTGCCCGAGCCCGCCTGCTCGTTGGACAGGAAGGGCAGCACCCCGGAGGCGCTCGCCGCGCTCATCGGGAGGCCGCGCACGAACTGGCCGAAGGTGCCCAGCCCGGCGTCGGTCTGGTCGTTGTAGATGCGCATGTCGCCGCTGATGCCGGCGTCACTGGTGATCACGATCGCGCCCTTGCCGTTACTGACCCCGAACAGGGTGTTGACGGCGTCGTCCACCGCCAGCTCCTGGTTGGCGGCGATGGTGGCGCTGGTGGTCGCGGTCGGCGCGGCGTTGCCGGCCGCACCCTCGGCGTAGTAGTCGACGGTCAGGGTCGCGGTCTGCCCGGAGCGGTTCACGAACCGGCCGTCGGTCTTGAAGAAGGTGCCGGCCTGGCCCTGGATGCTGGCCGCAACCGGGAAGTAGAGGGTGACGGCGCCGCCGCCGGAGGTCACCGCCTGCAGGGCGCCGCGGATGGCTCCGGATGGGAACGCCTGCGAGTGGACCTGGACGTAGAAGCCGGCCGGGTTGGCCATCACCTCGGCGAGGGCCGAGGCGTCGGCGGACACGGTGCCGGTGCCGAGCGCGCCGGTGAAGGTGACGCCCAGATCGATCAGCATGCTGTCGTCCGAGGCGCGGTGGATGTGCGCCACGGTCGGGTTGTCGACCGCCTGGGTGAGGATGGTCGAGGTGATGTCGGTGCCGCCGATCGCGAGCACCGCATAGCCGGAGCCGCCTTCGGCGCCGCCGGAGAAGCCGGCGAGATTGGCGGTGAGGTTCTGCGCCGACGCCGCGGCCGGCAGCAGCGCGGCGAGGGCGAGGGCCAAGAGGGTCATGATCAGTCGCTTCATGGTGTCCATTCTCCTTCCGCTCGTGCCGAGGCTCAGTTGTCCGAGAACATCGCCCAGCCGCTCAGGACCCAGTTGTCGCCGGGTCCGATGGCACCGATGTAGGTCGCGGTGGTGTCGAAGAAGCCGTCATCCGGCGGGGTGGCCGCGTAGTTCGCGTCGAGCGCGGGCGAGCCCGGCAGCGGGGAGACGTCGGACATCATGAACGAGACCGCCGACCACGGCCAACCGAAGGTGAGCTTGGGGTCGACGTTGCGGTTCGACGTCATGGTGGTGAAGAGGAACTCCCGGGTCGCGGCGGCGTTGTCGCTGGAGTTCGGGAACTTGGCGTCGGAGAAGTCGCCGTAGAGGATGCTGTTGTCGAAGATGAGCGGGTTCTCCGGAGCGTCGATCTGGTTGAAGGTCTCGTCGTTGCGGAAGGTCAGGGGCGCGTTCTTCGAGCCCATGATGATCACGTTGTGGAGGTTGCAGGACGCGCCGCGGCGGATCACGCCGCCGTAGGCGCCGATGCCGTTGAGGCCGCCGGTGCCGATCGCGGTGATGTTGTAGGCCTGCGGGTAGGTCCGCGGGGAGAGCGTGTAGTCCTGCGGGTGGTTGTCCCACTCCATCCCGAAGTTGCTGTCGTTCTCGTCGTTGACCGGGGTCTTGATGGAGACCATGAACTGGAACTTGCCCTGCCAGCCGAGGTCGCCGTCCATGCCGTCGTCGGCGTTGCTCAGGAAGAGCAGGTGCTTCATGTTAATGGTGCCGCCGAAGGGCTCGACCGAGTCGTCCTTGTCGAACGAGACCTGGAGGTAGTCGACCACAGTGGCGTCGCCGACGCCGCACGGGGTGAAGCCGTTGATCTCCTGGTTGGCCTCGATCTCGTAGCCGCCGAACTCGATCCGGACGTAACGGACCACGCCCGAGTTGTCGTGGGGATCGGTGCCGCCGAAGGAGTAGCGGTCCTCGGACGGCAGCCCCTCGAGGTAGGCCTGGCCGCCGGGCTCGTTGATCGGTGCGCGGCCGAACAGGACCAGGCCGCCCCAGTCGCGCTGGGCGCGGTCGCCGACCTTCTGCGCCGAGGTGAACACGATCGGGCGCATGTTGGTGCCGTCGGCCATGATCTTCGCGCCCTTGGCGATGAACAGGCTGGCGCGAGGGTCGCCGCCGTAGATCACGGTGCCAGGCTCGATCGTGATCACGTTGGGCTCGGTCACCTCGACGAAGTCGGACAGCACGTAGCGGTTGGTGGCGTTCAGGGTGGTGTTGGAGGTGATGTCGCCGGACAGGGTGATGGTGTTCTCGATGTAGGAGAACATCGCGTTGGAACGCGAGATCACCTGGCGGCCCATGGCGTCACGGACCTCGATCACCCACTGGTAGAGGCCGGTCTGGCCGCTCGGGACCGTCCACGAGCCGCCGAGGGCGCCGTTGACGCCCCAGCCCACCTCGGCCGGGTCGGCCGCCGAGCCGAGCAGCACGAAGTCGTCCCAGGTGGGGACGTTGATCGCCACCGGCGCGCCCGGGGCGCCGAGCAGGTCGGCGATCTCCCCGCCGGTCATCAGTCCGCCGGCCGGAATGCTGTAGTAGGTCTTGGCGCCGGTCATCCGGTTCTGCCAGTACATGAAGAGGGTGACGGGCTCCGCGGAACCGTTCGGGTTGAGGCTGACCCGCAGCTGCATCTTCTCGCCGGGGGCGAAGGTGTAGGTGTTGGTCTCGAGCAGCACGGCCGGGCGCACGCCCTGGGACGTCATCGCCTCGGCAGCGCGGGCGGCCGAGGCGGCGGCCGCCTCGGGGGTGAGGTTGGCCGGCTTGGTCCAGGTCCGCCCCGCGGGGTTGCGGACCGGCGCGGCGTCGTTCATGGGCCGGGCCGCCAGCAGGGGAGCTGCGGTCAGCACGGCCGCGCACATCGCAAGGACACGCTTCATCATGGGCACCTCCTGTTGAGATCGGTTTCGGGGTTCACGTTCCTGTGGGCAGGCGCGGCGTGCACGTCCGACCACCTAAAAGAAGCTGTAGGACAGGCTGAGGCCGTAGGAGCGGCCGGTCTGGTAGTACTGCTGCAGCGTCTCGCCCTGGCGGTACTCGTAGCCCTTGTCGAGCAGGTTGGCGCCGGAGAGCTTGAGGCTGAGGCCCGGGGCGAATCGCAGGTCCTGCGACACCACGACCTCGAGGTCGGGGCGCGAGATCGCGTAGATGTCGGGCAGCCCGTAGGCGCCGACGTCGGTGATGTGGCGGCCGGTGTAGTTGTAGCCGACCCGGGCAAGCGTCCCCCACTCGGGCTGCTCGAACTGGAGCGCGATGTTGGCGAGGTGGTCCGACTGGCCCTCAAGGGGACGGTTGGTGTTGGTGATCACGGACAGGGCGAGGTCGGGGATCGTGACCTCGGAGTGGGTGTAGGTGTAGTTCAGGTTGATCGAGAAGTAGTGCAGCGTGCTCCACAGGGAGTCGAGCGAGCGCCGCACCTCGAGCTCGCCGCCCCACAGGGTCGCCTGGTCGGCGTTGGTGAACGAGGTGCGGAGCTCGCTGGTCGGCTGGATGAAGCGCTCGATCGGCTGGTCGATACGCTTGTAGAACACGCTCGCCGCGAGCACCTCGCCGGAGCGCGGGAAGGTCTCGAGGCGGACGTCGAAGCTGTCCAAGACCGCCCGCTTGAGGTCCGGGTTGCCCGAGATCGAGCGCCCGCCGGTGACCTCGACGAAGGTGAACGGCGACAGCTCGCGGAAGTCGGGTCGGTTGAGGGTGCGGCTGTAGGCGAGGCGCATGTTGGTGCTCGGGCCGAGCCGCCGTACCGCGTTCACGGCCGGCAGGAGGTCAGTGGTGTCGAGCACAGAGACCACCGGGTTAGAGGTGTCGAAGGGGTTGAATGTGGTCACCTCCTGGCGCGAGCTCTCGACCCGCAGGCCTCCGATCACCCGCCACACGCCGAAGTTGAGGTCGGTCATGGCGTAGGCGGCGTGGATCCGGTGGCTGCCGTCGTAGGCGTCGTTGATCCCGGTCTGCTCGCGGATCTCCCATCCGCCGGGGTGGATGTTCGCCTCGGAGAAGAGCAGCTCCGGCGACAGCGAAAGGTCGAACTGGGTCGAGTCGCGGGTCACGAAGCGGAAGCGGCGCGCCGCGAAGGTGCGGTCGCGGTTGGTGGTGGCGAGGCCGCCCTTGACGAGCCCGTAGCTGCTGTCGCCGAAGGTGAAGAAGCCGGTCCAGGCCGCGGCGCCGTCGACCAGGTTCTCGTCGAGGGTGTGGAACTCCATCTTGCCGGCCTCGGGCTGGCCGACCAGGAGGTAGCGGGTCCCGTCCTCCTGGAAGCCGAAGATGTTCTCCCGGTAGTTGACGTCAGAGGTCGCGCGCGAGCCGGTCACGCTCCAGTCGATCAGGCTGCCGAGCCAGGGTCCGCCCAGGTTGTGCTCGCCGCCGAGCCGCACCGAGGCGATGTCCTCCCGGCGGTAAGTCTCGCGGGTGTCCTCGATGTCCTGACCCGCGGCGCCGTTGGCGCCGGTGTAGTCGCGGCTCACCGAGGTCGCGTGGCGGGTGAACATCGAGTGGAGGTAAACCTTGTCGGTGTCGCGCAGCTTGAGCGAGAGGTTAGCGACGAGGCCGTTGCGCACGGTCTCGCTGTCCGTGTTCATGACGTAGTCGTTCTTCGGCACCAGCCGGCCGCCGGTGTCGATCGCGAAGAAGCGCTGGATCTCGCCGCCGACCGCCTGGTCATCGTGCGCGGTCACCCCGGCGAGCATCAGGCCGATGGGCCCGAGGGTGCTACCGTAGGAGACCGAGTAGTTCTGGTTGGCCGGAGCCGAGCTGACGTCCGGTGACCAGCGCCCGACGAAGGCGCGGCCGAACGTCGCCAGCTCGTCCGATGAGAAGCCGCTCGGGTTGACGAAGCTCTTCGGCACCAGCCGCTCAGCTGGCAGGATGCTGGGAGCCGCCTGGCCGCCGGTCCCGTTCCAGCCCAGTCCGCCAACGTAACGCCCGAAGCTGTCACCGCTGGTGCCGCTGCGGGAGCTCGCACCCATCGACAGGTCGAGGGTCTGCCGGCCCGGGAAGTCGAGGGTCGAGAGGTCGACCTGGCCGCCTCCGAACTCGCCCGGCTTGTCGGGGGTGTAGGACTTGGCGACGTTGATGTTCTGGAGCAGCTTGGCGGGGAAGAGATCGAGCGGCACCACGCGCCGGTCGGCCTCGGTGGTCGGAATGCGAGCGCCGTTCAGGGTCGTGCTGCTGTAGCGTTCGCCGAGGCCGCGCACGAAGACGTACTTGCCGTCCTGGACCGAGATCCCGGTCACCTTCTGGAGCACGGCGGCGGCGTCGGAGCCGATCGACTTGCCCATCTCCTCGGAGCCGATGAGGTCGATGATGTCCGCGGCACCCTTGCGCGAGGCGAGGAGGGACTCCTCGCTCGTCTTCTCGGTCTCGGAGCTGACGGTGACCTCGCCCGTGAAGGCCGCGTTGCCCTGGCCACTCGTTCCCTGGGCTCCGGTTGCGGGGGTCGTGCCGCCCTCCGCAGCGGGCGGCGGCGCGACGCCGGCGGCGCCCTCGGTGGGCAGCAGGACCAGGGCGATGTCGGCCACGCCGCGGTCGGTGACGACGACGTTCGCCTCCTGCTGCGCATCGAAGCCGACCTTGGTGACGGTCACGGTGTAGGTTCCCGCTGGGGCGGCGACGTGAAACGCCCCGGCGGCATCGGTCTGGGTCGTGATCGCGGTTCCGTCAAGGATCAGTAGGGCGCCGCTCACCGGCTGACCGGTGAGCCCGTCGACCACAACGCCCGTCACCGTTCCGTCGGCCCACGCCAGGGTGGGCACCAGGCACAGCGCGAGGGTCAGGGTCAGCCAACCCGACACACGGTTGCTCATTCGCATCGTTCCTCCGTCCGTTCGCGAGATGGATGGACCGGCCTTCCCAAGCGGTCCGTGGACGCCAGGACACCAGACGGGTGTGAAGTCGGGATCGGCGCCAGGTAAAGGTCCGGTGAAGCGTCCCGGGCGGAGACGTCCGAACAGATCGAATCACCCGCCCCGAGTGGCTGCGAGCCCACCCTGAGGGGGCCAGTGCGGCACTTTGCAGCGTCTCGCGGGCGGGCCGTCACCGCCCCCGCACGACAGCTTGCCGAACCTCGAGGAAGGGTCGGCGGCTGCCGGCCGGTAGGTTCGGGACTACTTGTTGAGGGAGAACCCGAGCAGGCCGGCGACGAAGGGGGCGACCGCGGTGGCCGGCATCTCGGCCCGGTCGGCCCGGGCGACCCCCGCCCCGCGGGCGAAGAAGATGCCGCACATGCCGTCGAAGCGCGCGTGGTAGCCGTGCTGGGCGTAGTAGCGGCTGGGAGCGATCGGCTCCGGCGCGAGCGCCGAGGACGCGGACCAGCCCGGACGCAGCAGCACCACGAGGTCGCCGCCGTTGGGGTGGTCGAACGCCTCTCGCGCCGCCTGCTCGCGGGTGTAGATGCGGTCCACCACCGGCTGGCCGTCGGACTCGAGATCGGCGAAGGCGCGCGCGGCCCGGGCGAGCAGGGCCTCGGCGTCGGCCGGGGCGACAGCGCCGCCCGGCTCGCGACCGGCGAGGTTGAGGTAGATCTCGGCGGCGCCGCCCGAGGCCACGGCGACCATGGGGGTGTTCGCCGCGACCCGCGGGCCGGCTGCGGTCTGGGCGACCTCGACCAGCCCGGCGGCGGCGAGCACGGTGTTGACGAAGACCTCGTCGTGGATCGGCAGGTGTCCGTGGTCGGAGACCATCACGAAGGCGTCGCGGGTCGGGTCGATGAGCCGCGTCATGTCGCCTACCGAGCGGTCCACCGAGCGGCCGATCCGCTTGAGGCCCTCGGCGGCGGCGAGCGCCTTGCCGGGGCTCCACGCCCACTGGTCGCGCTCGACGATCAGGCTCGAGTGCTGGTACTCGTCCGGGGTCGGGTGATAGCCCATCAGCAGGCGGGTCGGCTCGGTCCGCACGATGACCTCGATCGCGCCGTCGATCCAACGGTCGAGGCGCTCTGCCTGCTCGAGGTAGGTGTCGAGGTCGATGCCCTGGAGGACGTCGAGCCACCACGCGGCGAGCTCGTGGTCGTCGGGCGCCCCGGGCCACGGCCCGAGCTCGGCCTCGAGCCGGTTGGCGACGCCGTCGGGCCAGGCGAGCAGGCGCCAGAACGCACCCCGGTACAGCCTGACCGCGCCCGAGCCGCGGTCGAGACGCAGGACCTTGGCCCACGACCGCCAGTGCTGCGGCTGCGCCTCGGAGAAGTCGGGCCTCTCGGCGTCAAGGGGCAGCCAGCCGAGCTCGCCGGTGAACTGCCAGTCGCCGGGCCCCGGGCCCCGCAGAGCGACCCCGTCGTAGCGCGCGACGCCGTCGTCGGCCCCGTCGAATGCGGCAACCTCGATCACCAGCGGACCGCCCGAGCTGCCGTAGACCTCGACCGGGAGCCGCCACTCGATCGCGGGCAGGCCGTCGGCCGAGGGCAGGTCGGCGGCGCGTTCGGCCTGGGTCGGGTCGAGGGCCACCACCTCGCTGGTGGCGAGCGGGCGCGTCGGCCACGCGACGCCGACGTCTCCCGAGCGCTCGGGCGTGCTGCCGTCCACGTTGGGCCACAGCACGGTCGCGGTCGGCAACCCGGCACGGCGAGCCGCAAGCCAGAGCGTGTCAGCCTCGATCGGCGCTTCGAAGCCGGACATCCGGTCGAGGATCGCCCCGCCGGCCGGCCGGAAGAGGTTCGAGATGATCCCGGTCGCCGAGGGCCACGCCCCCGTGGCGAGGGTCGCATGGTTCACCGCGGTCAGGGTCGGGGTTACCATGCGCAGGCGGCGCACCGCGAGGCCGGAGGTGGAGAGGGGGACGAGCCCGTTCGGGTCTGTCGCCACGCCGGAGGCGATCCAGCCCCAGCCGAGGTCGCCGCCGACGCCGTCGTAGGAGACCATCACCACCCGCCGGGCCTGGACCGGAGCGGGCGGACCCGAGCGGCAGCCCGCGCCAGCCGCCAACAGAGTGGCGACGAGCAGGACGGCAGCACGACGAAGGCGGCTCACCGGGCGATGGTACCCCGAGGAGCGCGCGCCGCAAAGCGCCTTGCGGGCGCCGCTTGAGGGGCCCGCATCCCGGCGCTTTGCGGTGCGCGCTCCTTTCGATGAGCTGCGCTCATCGTGTCAGAGAATCGCGTTGAGCTTCTCGAACGCCGGGACCGTCGAGATCGGGGGGGACCCGATGTCGCCGACCCGGCCCGCATTGATCTCGTCACTCGCTGGATCCGATCTCGGCTCACGGCTTGGCGACCGGCTCGGTGTGATAGCGCGTGTTGAACTCCTCGCGCTGCTTCGCCCTCGCCGCTTTCTCCTCCGGCGTCATCCGGCCGAGGAACCAGCGGTGGTTGTCGCTCGCCAGGGTGGCGTCGATCAACGCCCCGACCTTGCGGGCGGCGGCCGCGTTCGCACCGCCGGCGGCGATCCCCTTCGCCACGAGCTCCTGCGCTTCGGGGATGAACTCGGTGTAAAACGCCTTCGCCACCTCGTAGAGGCCGTGCCAGTGTGTGTAGTCGGGCCCCTGCATCGAGGCGCCGTGCCGCGCCCGCCGGCCCTCGTGGTGCCAAACCTCGAACCAGGTCCAGTCGATCTTCTGGGCGAACGGCGTGTCGCCGGCGAGGCCGCCCTGCTTGAGAGCGTCGAAGATCGCCTTGCCAGGCGTGCCAAACTTCTCGTTGTAGAGGTCGACCAGGCCGTCGTATTGGGTGTAGAAGCTGTCAGCAAAGACCGGCGCGTGGCACGCGGCGCACACGTCTTGCATGGCGGCCTGCCGCTTCTTCCACGGGATCGGGTTGGCGAGGCCGAGCCGGGTGTCGGCGAGGTCGGCACGGATCGAGATGTCGGGACGGTTGTTCCAGGAGATGCGGTCGCCGACGTTGTGGGTCACGCCGTGATCGCTGGTGGCGCTCATGTGACAGGTGGCGCAGGTGGGGCCGACGCTGTAGTCCTCCCCGACGACCCACTTCGGGCGGTCGATCTTGATCTTGTCCGCGTTGGCCGCGTACGAGATCCCGTGCTTGGACTCCTCGTAGATCTCCTTCTGGGGGTGGTCCGGCCCCAGGTGGCACTTGCCGCAGGTGTCGGGGACGCGCGCCTGCGCCGCCGAGAACGCGTGACGCTGATGGCACGCCGAGCACGAGCCGCGCGAGCCGTCGAGGTTGATGCGGCCGATCCCGGTGTTGGGCCAGGTGTCCGGTGTCAGCCGGCCGTCTTGGTCGACCTTGACGGCCGACCCGTGGCACTGCTGGCAGCCACTCACCAGCAGGGCCGAGCCGCCGAAGAATGCGGTGTTTCCCTCGACCACCTCGGCGAGCGTATTGTCGAGTGAGCCCAGGATCTCGGCCGCCTTGGCGTGGCGGCTCGCCTGGAACTCGGCCGCCTCACGCTCATGACAACGGGCACACTCGGCCGGCGTGACGATCGTGTGGATCATGTACCCGTTGTGCTCGTAGGCGCCGGCCGTGCCGGCCATGGCGCTGTGGCACTCGAAGCAGCCGACGTTGCCGCGAAAGTGCTTGGAGTCGCCCCACTGGTCGACGATCGCCGGGGTCTGCTGCCGATGGCACTCGTTGCACGCCGCGCTCTCGTCGGAGAGCCTGGGGAAGAAGACCGGTCCGGCGTGGCTCACGGGCGCCACGAGCACGGCCGCGACGATGAGGACGGCGTGCAGGACGTGGGGGACGCTGTGCAACTCGTGGCGCATCATGTGGCCTCCTCGCTCCGGGCCGATACAAGAGAATCGACATGTGTCATGGGGCCTTCTCCCCTGACCACGATCGTGGACGCCTACGCCGCCGGGCCGAGGTCGCGCCTCCAAATGCTCCTCAGTGCGCCGACCGCGATGGGCAGGGCGCCGGCGACGAGGAAGGTCAGGTCCGCCGCCAGTCGCAGCCACTCGAGCCGGTGGTAAAGGCCGCCCATCACGAATGTCAGGCGGCGCGCATGCCAGTAGCCGTTGGCGATGGAGTCCCAGAGCTGGAGCACTCCACCGGGGAACAGGTCCAAGACGATCATGAGGGCGAGGCCGACGTTGACGCCCCAGAAGCCCACCCTGACGAACTTCTCGGTCTTCTCCCAGACGCTGTCGGACTGCATGCTTCTCATGCAGAAGACCAGGACCGCGAGGGCAAGCATGCCGAACACCCCGAACATTGCGGCGTGGCCGTGGTTGGCAGTGAGCGTCGTTCCAACCTCGAAGTAGGAGACGATGGGCAGATTGATCAGGAACCCGAAGACACCCGCGCCGACGAAGTTCCACACGCCCACGGCCATGAGGAAGTAGATCGCCCACTTCTGGTTCGCGGCGAAGCCCTTGCCGCACTCGGAGCACTCCTTCTGCCTGAGCTTGATGAAGTCCCAGGCGTCCAGGGTGAGGAGCGTGAGGGGGACGACCTCCAGAGCGGAGAAGCACGCCGCCAGACCCATGTTGAGGGTGCCCTGGCCGGTGAAGTACCAGTGGTGGCCGGTACCGATGATGCCCCCGCCCAGGTAGAGGATCGCGTCCAGGTACACGAGGCGCGTGGCCGTCTTGGTGGTGACCAAGCCCAGCTGATGGAACATGACCGCCACGAGGACGGTGGCGAAGAGCTCGAAGAATCCCTCCACCCAGAGGTGGATGATCCAGAACCGCCAGTTGTCAATCACCGCGAAGTTCGTGTGGGGGCCATAGAAAAGGGCGGGCACGTAGAAGATGGGGATGGCCACCGCCGCATATAGGAACAGCGAGGCGAACTCGCCCTTCTTAGGGTCTTTGATGGCTGGCCTGAGCGCCCTGAGCATCAGGAAGAGCCAGAAGAGAAGGCCCGCTGCCAGCAGGAGCTGCCACGCGCGCCCGAGGTCCAGGTACTCGGAGCCCTGGTGCCCGAACCAGAACCAGAGCTTCCCCAGGGCGTCCCTGATTCCCAGGAACTCGCCCAGGAGACTGCCCAGAACCACGACGACCAGCGCGCCGAGGAGTGCATAGACGCCGGCCTTTTGACCTTTGGGCTCGCGACCCCCCACCCAAGGGGCCAGGAAGAGGCCACCCCCGACCCACGCGGTGGCGATCCAGAAGATGGCGAGCTGGAGGTGCCAGGTCCGCGCGAGGTTGTAGGGCAGGAGTTGGGCGAGGTCGATCCCGTAGAACGACCCAGGATCCACGCGGTAGTGGGCCAGGGCTCCGCCCAGCGCGGACTGCAACAGGAAGAGCAGGGCCACAACGACGAAGAACCACCCGGTGGCCCACTGGCTAGGCGTGAGGACAAGAGGTCTCAGCGAGGGATCGTGAACGTGGGCCGCCCCCGTGTCGCCCTTCCAGCCGAGGTAGTCGAACTTGCCGAAGAGGAGAAGGATGAGCCCGAGGCCACCCAGAAGCGTGATGAGGCTGAGGGCGCTCCAGACGAAGGTCTCGACCGAGGGCGTGTTGCCCACCGTCGGCTCATACGGCCAGTTGTTGGTGTAGGAGTAGTCCTTGCCCGGGCGATTCGCGACCGTGGCCCACGCCGCCCACGCGAAGTACGCGCTCAGAGCCTGCAGCTCGTCCGGATTCTTGATGAAGTTCGCAGGCAGCCCGGGCGCAGCGTCCTTCGTCGTGAAGTACTCGCTCCATTCAGAGGTTTGAGTGCGGTAGGCCGCCACTTCACCCGGCGCCAGCAGCAGCGTTTTCGAGGAAGTGTCGAACCTGTTGTCCTTCAATGTCCGTTTCGTCTCGAGCGAGACCGCGCTCTGCTCGTCCAGCGTCAGCTGAGCAACGGGCCTACCGTACTTCTCTTGGGCAATGGTGTCCCTGGTGATCTCACTGAGCCGATGCAGGTACTCCGCGCTGTAGTCGGGACCCAGGTAGGCGCCGTGGCCCCAAAGGGAACCGTGCTCCATCAGGCCGTACTTCAGGAAGACCTCCTGGCCCCTGAGGATGTCGGCGCCCGAAAAGACCACGTTCCCTTGCGCGTCCACTGCCTTGTCGGGAATCGGCGGCGCGTTGGTGTAGGTCAGGACGGTCACAACCGAGAGGACCGAGAAGCCAGCAATCATGACGAGAATCGTCGCGTGTCTCCACCATGGTGAAAGGCCAGTACCGGCACGGGACGGTTTCCCCATTTGAGCCCCCTCTGCTGCTCCCCGCCATAGGTAGCACTGAGGCGCTCAAGGGTCAACTGTCGCTCGATCTGGCCCAGAGCAGCGTCCAACGTGTCAGAGAAGGGCCTTGAGCTCCTCCAGGGTGTGGACCTGCGCCCGATCCAGGATTCACCGCACGGAGAAGTGACAGCCCGTGTCCTGCGAAGCTACGATCGGACGAGGCACGACGCGACTCTGCCCCTCCAGGGCGCGAGGAGCCCAGAATGCCGGATCACGGAGAGTTCAACGACCTGTTGCGGGCGACACCGTTCGGCGAGCTAGATGAGGAGCATTTCGCGGGCGTTGCGCGCCTGTTCGTGCGTCGACGCGTGTCGAAAGGAGCAGTGGTCTTCCTCGAGGGGGAAGAAGGCGGACGTTTCTTCGTCGTCGCCGAAGGGCTGTTGAAGGCGTTCCGTCACACGCCGGCAGCGCGCGACGTCACGGTGTTCACCCTGAATCCAGGCGAGTTCTTCGGCTTCCTGCCGCTGCTCGACGGTGGCCCTTTCCCGGTATCCGTTGCGGCTCTCGCCTCGTCGACGCTGCTCGTGCTGCACCGGCCTGACTTCGTGCGCTTCACCCAGGGTGAGCCGCGGTTCTGCCTTGCACTGCTCGCCCACCTGGCGAGGCGCTTCCGCGGTTGCCTCGACCAGGTCGAGATGTTGGGGCGGCAAGGGGCCGTGGCGCGTGCCGCCCACGCGATGCTGAGCCTTGCCCCTTCCGGCAGCCCCTCGGGGGGGGCGCTCGAGGTCGCGCTGCCGTTCTCCCAGACAGAGTTCGCGCAGCTTCTCCACATCACTCCGGAGAACCTCTCACGGGCGCTCGCCGCGATGCGCCGGCGGGGTCTTGTCGAGCGCGTCCGCCCGCGCCTCTATCGTATTCCGAGCGTCTCCCTTCTTCGCGCAGCCGCCGACGGCGACGCCTAGCCCTCGCGACGGCAACCGGCATCCAGCGGGAGAACTTGTCGCGCGACAAGGCGGGACACGTCCCGAGACCCCATCGTGTGTCTCGGGAGGACAACGATGAGAACAGCACATCTCATGCTCGCTGGAGTGCTGGCGGTCGCCTCCGCCGCCCACGGCGCGGAGCGACTGACCCTGGCTGACGCCGAGGCGAGGGCTGCCAGCGCCAACCCCGGAGTCCAGTCCGTCAAGCTCGAGGCGCTTGCGGCCGCGCAGCGCAGCGCCGAGGCCAAGGGCCGCCACTTCGGCGAGCTGGACCTCGTGGGCAACTACAGCAGCTTCGAGTCACCGCGGCTGGTCCGGCCGATGTCGATCGAGCTGTTCAACGACCCCGCGGCCGGTTTCTCCCAGCTTCCCTGGGACAGCAACCAGGTGCACTACGGCGTCGCGTTCCAGATTCCTCTGCTCGCCGCCGGGAGCCTGCGGGAGGGAGACCGCATCGCGGCCCTGGTCCAGTCCGCCGCCGAGCGGATGGCACAGTTCAGCCGCGAGGAGCTCCGCACCCGCGTCCGTTCGGCCTACCGCTCCGTCCTGCTCGTCGGCCACGCCCTGGCGGCGGCCGAAGCCTACCGTGATGCGCTCGCCAGGGACGAGGGGGATGCCCGGTTGAAGGTGAAGGTCGGCGCGCTCGCGCCGGTCGACGCCGCCAAGATCACGTTTGCCCTGCGTGGGGCCGAAGCGCAGGTCGGCGCACTGACGGCCCAGGAACGCACGGCCGAGGCCGTGCTGGCCGCCTTCCTCGGTGAAGCGCCGCCGGAGCATGGTTACGAGCTGGCGGACCTGCCGCAAGAGCCGGTTGTCTCGTCGCCCGAGAAGGAGCTCGCGCAGACCGCGCTCGCCGAACGGCTCGACCTCTCGGCGGTGCGGCAGACGACCCTGGTCGCCGAAACCAAGGAGGCGCTCGCCAGGAAGGCGTTCGGTCCCCATCTGGCGCTCGAGGGCAACTGGCTGCGCAACGACGCCCCGTCGCTCGACCACGCGCTCGACACCCATGAGGTGTCCCTGGTGTTCAGGCTGCCCCTCTTCGACGGGCAGATCAGGGCGCACGCCCTCGAGGAGGCGCGGCTCAACCTGCAGGCTGCGCGGGAGCGGGAGCGGGCGAAGGAGCTGGAGGTCTCGACCCAGGTGGCGGACGCCCGTGGCCGTATCGAGGCCGCGCGCGCCCAGCTCGCTGCCGGCGAAGCGCAGAAGACGCTGGGTTCCGAGGTCGCACGCGTCGAGCACCTCAAGCTCGAGCAGGGCGCCGGCAAGATGGAGGACTATCTCGCCGCCCGGGCCCAGGAGATGCAGGGTGAAACCAGCTACTGGCAGGGCCTCTACGGCCTGCAGAACGCCGTGGACTACCTCGAGTTCGTCACGGCCCAGGGAGGCCAACATGAGTAGAAGACTCCTCCTCGTCGCACTCGCCCTCGTCGTCGTGGCCGTTCTCACGATGACGCTGATCCACAAGAAGCGGGCGCTCGCCCACCTCACGCCGCCAGCGAGCCCGCCGACGCCAGTCCGCACAGCGGTCGTACGGGACGGAGCGGTGAGCAACGGCGTCGAGACCGTGGCGCTCGTCGAGGCGGAGACCGCGGCGACAGTGGCCGCCCAGGTTCACGGGACCATCCTCGAGATGCGCTGGCGCGAGGGTGACCACGTCAGCACGGGCCAGGTGATGGCGCTGGTCGACCCTCGCACCCTCGACGACACCGTTGACACCGCCCAGGCACGGCTGGCCGCAGCCGCAGAGGAGTACGGCAAGCAGCAGGCGATCTTCGCCCGGGACAAGGCACTGCTCGACGGCGGCGCCATCGCCCAACAGGCGTTCGACATCTCCAAGGCGCAGCTCGCCGGGGCCCAGGCCGCACGGGTCGCCGCCGAGAAGGCGCTGCAATCCGCCAAAGTTGTGCGCTCCTATGCCTCGGTGTCCGCGCCCTACGCGGGCGTGGTCGCCGCCCGCCTCGCCGAGCCCGGCGACCTCGCCTTCCCTGGCAAACCGCTGTACTCGATCCAGATCCCCGGCCCGGTCAAGCTCCTCTCGAAGCTGGCTCAGGACCAGGTGGCGGAGCTTCACGTCGGCGACGACGCGACCTTCAGCAGCGGCGGCGCCACCGTGGTGGGACGGATCAGCCGCATCTACCCGGCGCTCGACGCCGCCCACCTCGGCTCGGTGGAGACGGCCCTGCCCAAGCCGCCGTTCGGCCTACCGGCCGGCGCCACGGTGGGCGCGCGCTACACAGCCAGCGCGGTCCGCGGGCTCGTCGTACCCAACGAAGCGCTGCTCGTCGGTCTGGAGCGCACTCTGGTGGTGAAGGTCGAGGCCGACGCGGCGAGGCCCGTACCGGTCACGGTTCTGCGCCACGGGGGCGACGGCGCCGCAGTGCAGGCGGAGGAGGGTGATCTGAAGGTGGGCGACATCGTCGTCGTGGGCCTGCCGAGCGAGCTGATGGCGCTCACGGCGGGCTCAAGGGTCGCCGCCCAGAGCGGAGGCGCGTCATGAGCTTCGTCGGCGCCTACATGAAGAAGCCGCACCTGTTGCTCTCCGTGGTGCTGCTGCTGGCCGTGGTGGGGGTGGTCGGGTTCTTCAAGATGCCGGTCAACCTCTTCCCCGACAGCGAGCGGCCGCAGATCGCCGTGGTCACGGTGTGGCCAGGCGCCTCGGCCGGCGACGTGGCGAGCGACGTGAGCCGCGTGATCGAGAAGGAGCTCAAGACCGTCGAGCTGGTTCGCCGCGTGACCTCCACCGCCAACGACGAGGTCTCGGTGGTGACGGCGGAGTTCGAGTACCGCAAGGGCCTGGACTCGGCGGCCACCGACGTGTCCAACTCGCTCAACACGATCCGCCCCCAGCTGCCGCCCGACATCCGGCCGTTCCAGGTGTACAAGGTCTCCTCCGCGACGCCTGCGGTGCTGACCCTGGCGGTGACGCCCAAGGAAGGCTCGCACCTGGACCTCGCCCAGGTCCGACGGCTGGCCGAGAACCCGATCAAGGAATCGTTGCTGCGTTTGCCGAACGTCGAGAACGTGGAGGTCTTCGGGGGCTACCAGAGCGTGGTGCAGGTCGATCTCGACCCGAACCGGCTGCAGGCGTTCCACCTCAGCCCTGGCCAGGTCGTCGAGGCCCTCAACACCTGGAACCGCAACACCCCGGAGGGCCTGGTGCTGTCCCAAGGCAGCCAGGTCCTGCTCAAGAGCCAGGGGGAGTTCGTCCGGCCGGAGGAGGTGAGCGGCGTCGTCGTCAGCGCCTCACCCGGACCGCCGGTCTACCTCAGGGACGTCGCCGACGTCCACGTCGGCATCCAGGAACGCCTGTCGGCGTTCCACGGCAACGGCAAGCCGGCGATCGGCGTCAACATCCAACGCGCCCTCTCCGGCTACGCGCTGCCGACGATCCAGTCCGTGCTCGGCCATCTGCCGAAGCTGGAGCAGCAGTATCCGGGGCTCGAGTTCACCGTCGCCGACACCCAGGGCGAGCTGATCTCCACCAGCGTGTCGAACATGGTCGACGCCCTGCGCGACGCCATCATCATGACCGTGATCGTCATCTTCCTCTTCCTCGCCGACTCCAGGGGGATGCTGCTGGCGGGGATCTCGATCCCCTTCACCTATCTCATCACCTTCGCCTTCATGTGGCTGTTCGGTTTCGAGTTCGACATGGTGACGCTGACCGGCGTCATCCTCGGGGTAGGCATGCTGCTCGACGACGCCATCGTGGTGCTCGAGAACATCGAGCGCCACTATCAGAAGCTCGGGCAGAAGCTCGAGGACGCCGTCGTCGGCGGGACCCAGGAGGTCATGCTCGCGATCCTCTCCGGCACCTACGCCACGGTCGTGGTGCTGGTGCCGATCATCTGGATCGGCGGGTTCGTGCAGACCGTACTGCGGCCGCTGAGCCTGACCCTGTCGATCGCGCTGATCGCCTCGTACCTCGTCTCGGTCACGATTCTGCCGATCCTGGCACCGTTCATCCTCCGCCTCGGCGGCAAGGTGGAGCGTTTCCGCTGGGAGCTCGCCCTCGACCACGTCGTCCAGGACAAGGTGCTCCACCCGATCCAGGAGTTCTTCGTCAAGACCTTGGCAGTGGCGCTGCGACACAAGCTGCTCTTCATCATTCCTGCGGTCATGCTCCTGGTCTTCTCGGGTCGGGTCGTGATCCCACTGATCGGCCGCGACCTGATGCCGCCGATGGACACCGGGATCTTCCGCGTCACCTTCGAGAGCTACCCCAACACCCCCCTCGATCGGACCGAAGCGCTGCTCGCTGCCGCGGAGAAGGCGATCTGGAAGGAGCCGGGCGTCACCATGACCTCGGCCACTCTGGGGTCCGAACCGGGCGTGCTCTCGTTCGGGTCCGGGCGCAACCCGCAGCAGGCGTTCGTGACGGTCCACCTGGTGAACCGCTTCAAGCGCAAGGAGACGATGTGGGCGATCGAGGGAAGGGTCCTCGCCGAGCTGCAGAAGATCCCGGGCATCCGCTTCCCGGCAGCCTTCGACTACGGCGCGACACCGCTGTCGACAATCCGCTCGACCGTGGACCTCATGATCTCCGGTCCCGACCCGGTCGTGCTCGACGGCCTGCGGAAGGACGTACAGCACCGGCTCATGACCGTCGGCGGGATCACCTCGGTGGTGCCCACCTGGACGCTCGACCGGGTCGAGTACCGGTTCCTCCCCGACCCCGAGCGCCTGGCGATCTACGGCGTCAACGCCGCGGCGGTCGCGGCGCAGGTGGGCGGCCAGGTGCGCGGGTTCCCGGCCACTCGGTTCCGCGTACCCAACCAGGACTCCTTCGCGGTCTGGGTCCAGGCCGAGGCGACCCGCCGCGACAGCCCGACCCGCCTCGAGACCCTCCCCATCCTCACCCCGCGCGGGACCGTGCCCCTCGCCAGCCTGGGGCGGATCGAGACCGCGACCGTGCCGACGCTCTACACCCACCAGGACATCACGCCGACGGTCGACCTGCTCGGCTACCGCGACGTCCAGGCCGTCACCCACATCAACGCCAACGTGGACAAGGCGCTTGCCGGGTTGGAGCTTCCCGCCGGTTACACGATCACCGAGGAGGGTGAGCGCAAGACCATGGACGAGGCGTTCTCGGCCCTGATGGCGGCGCTCGTGCTCGGGCTCATCCTGCTCTACTTCTCACTGATCCCGGCGTTCAAGTCGTTCCTGCACCCGCTCACCATCATGGTGGCGATCCCGCTGGGCATGATCGGCGCGACATGGTCCATGCTGCTGGTTGGCAAGCATCAGTGCATGCCCGCGTTCATGGGCATGATTCTGCTCGCCGGAATCGTGGTCAAGAACTCAATCCTGCTGATCGATTTCATCGAGGAGGCGCGGGGACGGGGCGAAGGTCTGCACGACGCATTGACCGAGTCGGTCCGCGTGCGCACTCGGCCTATCCTGATGACCGCCGTCGGGACCTCGGTCGGGATGCTGCCGATCGCGCTGCAGTGGGCGATCGGCCTCGAGCGCCTCTCGCCGCTGGCCGTGGTCGCGATCGGCGGCCTGATGGTGTCGACGTTCCTCACGCTGATCTACGTGCCGGTGTTCTACGACATGTTCGAGAACGCCAAGATCTGGCTCACCGCGGGTCGTCAGGCCCAGCCGGTGATGGAGGAGACACGGAGCAGCTAGTGTCCTGTTGGGCATACGCTCCGCCTGCAGCCGCGGGGTTGAAGGGAGAAGGAAACCAATGACCACACGGCGTGTTTCATTGGACGGGGTCAGCCGACCCGCCCCGATTCGACCCTCGAGCGAACGCCGACATGCGGCGCCGAGCATGCAAAGGAGAAGCCGATGAGCGATGACACGACTCGTTTCACGCCACCCGAATGGGCCTTCACCTTCCACGGCCACACGTGCCCGTTCATGCCCCTGGGCTATCGCATGGGCCTGCTGGCCCTCGAGAGGCTCGGCATCGAGCGCGAGAAGGACCACGCTCTGCACACCTTCCTCGAGATCGGCGAGGGCCATCCCCAGATGTGCCTCGGGGACGGCGTTCAGATCGCCACCGGCGCCACGTTCGCCAAGGGTCTGATGGAGAAGACCAACTGGGGGAAGCTGGCGGCCAGCTTCTGGTACCCGGGGAAGACCCCCGTGCGCTACGCCCTCAAGGCGTCGTTTCTCGAGCACTTCGGGCGGTTCGAGTTCTTCGCGCTGCGCAAGCAGGGAATCGAGCCGTCCCAGATCCCGCCGGCCATCACCCAGGAGGTCATCGACTGGACGGTGGCCCAGCCCGATGAGGCGGTCTTCGCGGTGACCGACCGCCCCGACTTTCAGTACCAGCCAGCAAAGGGCTCGTTCAACAAGGCGGTGTGCTCGATCTGCGGGGAGGTCGTCTTCGAGCGCTACGTGCGGACCAGGGACGGGAAGCCGGTCTGCATCCCGTGCTCGGGGTACGGCAGGTAGGCCGGAGGGGGAGCCGGCGGCGCCGATCGCGGCAGCGCGAACGTCGAACCGGTCCGGCGCCGCCGTTTCCTCCCGTGCCGGGGCCTGCAAGGAGTTGCCGGATGAGCCGGCTCTTCTTGTTCGCTGCTTTGCACGGCCAGGCTCGTAGTGGGAGAAACCATGATTCTGTTTCTGGCGCCGTTGATCTTTCTCCTCGTCTCCTTCGTGTTCTCCATGCTGGGGATGGGCGGAAGCCAGCTCTACATTCCCATCCTCTTCTGGCTGGGAATGGACTTCAAGACGGAGGCCATCCCTCTCGGCCTCCTGCTCAACGTCGTGGCCTCGACTTCGGCGGCAGTCACGTACATCCGAAACCGGTTGGTGGACTGGAAGGTTGCCCTCCCGTTCGCAGTCGGCATGCTCGCCATGCCTCCCGTAGGCACATGGGCCAACGTGTCGCTGCCCACGAGACCGGTCATCCTCATCTTTGCTGCCTTCACGACCCTCGCCGCCATCCTGACGCTGTCCGGCTGGAAGCCCAAGGAAGGCCTCTTGAGGGGTCGGCGACGCGTCGTCCTGGGTCTCGTGGCCGGCGGCGTTCTCGGTTTCCTCACGGGTCTCATCGGGCGGGGCGGCGGCAGCTTCGTCGTGCCCCTTCTGATCATGGCGGGCTTGCCGGCCAAAGTGGCCGCGGCGAGCTCGGCCGTTATCGTCACGGGGTCGGGGCTCTCCGGATTTCTGTCTCACCTCGCCACGCAGGCCCGCCCCGACCTGCTTCTGTGGCTGCTCTGCACAGTGGCGGTGCTGCTGGGCAGTCAGGCGGGATCGCGCCTCATGGCGAAGAGGATGAAGTCGAGTGCTATTCGGTACGTCTTCGGCACCATCCTTCTGCTTGTGGCCGTGCTCCTGGTGGTAATGTGATCCATGCTCGACGGAGGTTTCCCGGAACGAGTCCACTACCATCTCCAGCTCATCTACAAGACCAACCTGGGCAGCAGGGGGCGACGAGGGCTGCCCTTCGCCGGTCTGTGGCTGCTCCTCCTCGCGGCGGCAGGCTGCGTTCACCTCCAGCCAGACCTGGCGCTGCTCTACCACGACTGGGCAAGCCATAAGGAGGCAAGGCCGCCGCTCGTGGGCATCCATGGCCTCATGGGCTCGGAGATCGTGGACCCGAAGACGGGGAAGGTGATCTGGGGGCGCGTGCGCGGCCTGTTCTCGACCACAGTCGACATGCGCCTCGCATTGCCCATCGAGCCGGGCGAGAAGACGAGCCTGGTCGCCGTGAGCTCGATCAAGAAGATCGCCGGGGTGGAGATCTACGGCGACATCGTCCGGACACTCACCGAGGACGGCGGGTACACCAAGGTGAAGGGGCCAGGGCCTGTGCCCGAGGCTCCCTTCTTCCCCTTCGCCTACGACTGGCGCCTGAGCTGTGTAGAGAATGCCCAGCGGTTGTCGGCCTTCATCACCGCCATCGCGCGACGTCGCCACGACCCCTCGGTCAAAGTGGACATCGTGTCCCACTCCCTGGGCGGGCTTATCGCGCGCTACTACATCCTCTACGGCGGAGAAGACATTCTGGGTGAGAAGGCGCCGGTCCCGACCGAGGCGGGTGCGGCGCACGTCCGCAAGCTGGTCATGCTGGGAACGCCGAACATGGGAGCGGTCGCCAGCCTCCTGGCGCTCATCGACGGGACCCGGGTGGGCTTGGCGCGCATTCCTGCGGAGCTGCTCGCCACCATGCCCTCTTTGATGGAGCTCATGCCCTCCCCCTCCGAGAATGTCCTCTTCACGCCATCGGGCCGGCCCGTCCCCCTGGACATCTACGATGTGAAGACGTGGGAGCACGAACAGTGGGGCATCTTCGACCCGCGGTCACGCCCCGGCATCCTCCGGCGCTACCTCGCTCTGCACCCCGGCCAAAGCGAGGCGCAGGCCGAGACCTACCTCCGAGCGTTGCAAGGGCATTTCGGGGTGCTTCTTCGCGAGGCCAAGGCCTTTCACCTGGCCCTTGAGGCCGGGCCGGTGCCATCCTCCGTGCAGACCCTTCTGCTGGGCGGCGACTGCACGCCGACGCTCCGCGGGCTGGTGGTGGAGCTGGAGGGAGGCCGCTGGGTGGTGCGCCGGAAGCCCGAGGAGGTGCGGCACCCAGTGGCGGGGGTGAGCCTCGCCGGCCTCTTCGACGGCTCCGGGCGACGGCGACGTGACCAAGTCGAGCCTGCTCGCCGAGGTCCCCGCGAGCGCCTTGTGCCAGGCGCATACCGACCTGCCCTACGCCCTCGCTGGCTTCATCTGCGAGGAGCACATGAAGCTCGTCAAGAACTGGACCTTCAGGGACAATCTGCTCAACTTCCTTCTCCACGAGCGCATCCCCGCAGCCGCCGTTTGTTCTGAACCGGGGCCGTGAGGGGGCTCCAGTCTCCCCTCCCTTCACGGTCGGCCGACCCGGAGCTCTCGGCGGCACTGATCGCGTCGGCTAAGCCGACGATGCCCACGCGGTGAAGGCCGACGAGGACCTGGGTCACGGAGGAATCCCGGAACTTCATCGCACCCCTCCAGGCTCAGATCAGGAACAGCGTCGAGCCCAGGGTTTCGAACACGCCGACGCCGAGGAAGATCACCGCGGTGACCCGGCGGGCCCAGATCTCGAAGGACTGGACGCGGTCCAGCGCCCTGCCCAGCCAGCCGACCCCCGCTGCGAGCAGCACCGCGAACGCCGCGACCGGAAGCGCGGTACCGATGCCGTAGAGGGTCGGCAGCAGCAGCGGCGACCCGCGGTCAGCCGCCAGGGGCACCAGGCTGCCGAAGAACAGACCCGCCGACACCGGACAGAACGACAGGGCGAAGACGATGCCGAGCGGGCCGGCGCCCCACAGCCCCCAGCGATCGATGCGTTGCCTGAACCCTTCGCTCACGCGGAGGCCCGGCAGATTGAGCTTGAAGACGCCGAGCAGCAGCAGGCCGACAGCGATCAGGAGGGGCCCGAGGGCGCGGTGGAACCCGCCCTGTAGAAAGCTCGAGACCCGGACCATGGACATCAGCGACCACACCGAAGCCGATCCGAGGGCCACGTAGGCCACGGTCCGCCCGGCGGTGTACAGGCCGCCGGACAGGAGCACCGCCCGGGCGCTGCCGACCTGCCGCCCGACGTAGGAGACCGCCGCGATATTGGTGGCCAGCGGGCACGGGCTGATCGAGGTCAGCACGCCCAGCCATGCGGCGGATCCCGCGGCCAGCCAGGCGCCGTCCATCAGGTCGACCCGAGGAACTCGCGGGTGGCGTCACGAACGTAGGTGAGAAACCCGTCCTTGTCGCGGACCAGCTGCCAGACGAGCTTGAGGTTCTCGTATCGTGTCACCTGACCGTCGCGATACTCGACCAGCACCACGGACTTGGTGACCAGCTCGAAGTCCCTGACGAAGTGCCGGTTCTCGGGCTGGTCGATATTCACCACCCGCCACGCCAGGCGGCCGGTGGCGAGCTCGTCCGCGAAGCCCCGGCTGACAGCCTCCTCGGCGTAGGCCTCGAGGGTGCGGCAGGTCGAACACCGGACGTTGCCGTGAAAGTAGAAGGCAACGATTCCGTTGGCCGGGACGGGCGCACCTGCTTCGACGGTCGCTTCGGGCTCGTCGGCACTGCCGGAGCAGGGATGCAGAGCGAGAGCAACGGCGAGGATGACAAGCGACGACAGTGCGGACCGGTGTTGCATCTCGTCGCCCTAGCTCAGCATCGACTTGAGCTCGTCGATGGACGGCACCTTGCCCTGGACCTTGAGCTCGCCGTCGACCACCAGGCCCGGGGTCAACATCAATCCGTACTTCAAGAACTGCTTGATATCCGTGAGCTTCTCCAGTTCGTAGTCGATGCCGAGCTGGTCCGCCGCCTCACAGGCGAGCCGCGCCAGGTTCTCGCAACGCGGACACCCGGGTCCGAGCACCATGAGCTTCTTCATGATCGATCTCCTATGCGATGAACGTTCCATAGATGATGCCGGTGACGGTGGCCATCGCCACCACCAGGCCGACGTAGACCGAGGTCTTCCGCCATCCGATGACGCTGGCGATGACGATCATGTTGGGCAGCGACAGGGCGGGACCGGCGAGCAGCAGCGCGAGCGCCGGACCGGGTCCCATGCCCGCCCCGATGAGGCCCTGCAGGATCGGCACCTCGGTGAGGGTCGCGAAGTACATCAGGGCGCCCGCGACCGAGGCGAACAGGGTCGCGCCGAGGCCGTTGCCGCCGACCGCCGTCGCCACCCACGCCGAGGGGATGAGCCCCTCGTGGCCGGGCCGCCCGAGCAGCAGCCCGGCGACCAGCACGCCGCCGAGCAGCAGGGGCAGGATCTGCTTGGCGTAGCCCCAACTCGAAACGAACCACTCGCCGAGCTCACCCCCGGAGGTCGCCGTCACGACCGAGAGCCCGAGCACGCCGGCGGTGAACGCGAGCCCGGGGTGCTGCGGCCACGCGAGGGCGAGCGCGGCGGTCGGCACGGCGACGGCCGCCGCTTTCCACCACGGCAACGCGAACCAGCGCACCAGGACCGCACCCAAGCCGACGGCGCCGGCCGTGGTCAGCCACCACTTGGCGCGCCAGATCGCGAACCAGAGCCCGGTCGGGTCGTCGGGACGGGCCCAGTTGGCGAACACCAGGATCGCGACCTGGGCGGCGAAGAAGACGGCGGTCTGGCCGAGCGGCCGGACCCCGTCGGGCTCGGGCAGCGCCATCGCCGCGGCGACCCGCGCCCGCTCCGAGCGGGCGAAGATCACGGCCATGAGCGCCCCCACGACCACCGCGAACAGCACCGCGCCGACCGCCCTCGCAGCCCCGAGCTTGAGCCCCAGCACGCTCGCGGTGAGCACGACCGCGAGCACGTTGATCGCCGGGCCGGAGTAGAGGAACGCGGTCGCCGGTCCAAGCCCGGCACCCATGGTGTGGATGCCGGCAAAGAGGGGCAGCACGGTGCACGAGCACACCGCGAGGATCGTTCCGCTGACCGCGGCGACCCCGTAGGCCAACGCCTTGGGCGCCCTAGGCCCGAGGTACTTCATGACCGCGGCCTGGCTGACGAAGCTGGCAATGGCGCCGGCGATGAAGAAGGCCGGCACCAGGCACAGCAGGACGTGCTCGCGCGCGTACCAGCGGGTCAGGGCGAGGGCCTCGGTGACGGCGCCGTCGAAACGGGACGAGCCAACCGGCAGCCAGAAGAAGACGGCGAAGGCCGCGAGCATCCACGCCAGGGGCTTCCACTCGGTCTTCCAGTCGATCATCTCGCGCTCCCCAGGAGTCGCGGTGAGCCAATCTTGGCGATTTTGCCAAATAAACGAGAAAGAAGGACCGCACTCATCCGATCTGCACCAGCCGGCCGCGTCCCGTCTCCTCGAGCACCGCCTCGACGCAGCCGAAGAAGTTGAGGATGCACGGCACCCGCAGGCGGTAGAAGACCTGGGCGCCGCGGCGGTCGTCGATCACGATCCCGGCCCGCTTGAGCAGCGCGAGGTGCTTGGAGACCGTAGACACGTCGGCGCCGATCATCTCGGTCAGCTCGCACACGCAGCGCTCGCCGCGCGAGAGCTCGTCGACGATGAACAGGCGGGTGGGATGGGCAAGACCCTTCATCACCTGCGCCCGAGCCTCCATGTGGACCCTGGTCTCGCCCTCGAGTCGAAGTCGTTCCGCCATCATTTGGCAATATAGCCAAATGCTGCCGGCTGTCAAGCGGTCCGCCGTGGTTGACAGGCGCAGTTGAAAGCGATATATCGCGATCTGACGATATGATTCAGCGGAGCGTTGCCATCGCCGTGACGATCACCCGCGCACTCGGCCATCCGGCGCGGCTGCGGACCCTGGCCATGCTGCGCTCGGGTGAGCTCTGCGTCTGCCAGATCACCGAGGTGCTCGGCCTCGCCCAATCCACGGTTTCCACCCACCTGCGCGAGCTGAGGCGGGCGGGGCTGGTCAGCGAGCGCAAGGACGGGCGGTGGGTCTACGTCGCGCTCTCCGAAGACCCGGCCGCGGCCCCGTGGATCGCGACCGCCCTCGGGGCTCTCGGCGGCGACCCCGAGATCGCAGGGGACGCCCGCAGGGTGGAGGAGCTGCGCCGCCTCCCGGTCGAGGACTTGTGCCGGCTGGGCTACGAGGCAGCCAAGGCCAGGGCGAAAGCGACCACGGTTGCCCAGCACGACCGACACGGACCAGGAGGATGCGAGTGAATGCACACGAAGGCGTTGCCAGGAAGCTCTCCCTGCTCGACCGCTACCTGACCCTGTGGATCTTCCTCGCGATGGGCATGGGCGTCGCTTGGGGCTCCCTGTGGCCGTCGGTGGCCGGCTTCTGGAACCGCTTCTCGGTCGGGACCACCAACGTCCCGATCGCGATCGGCCTGATCCTGATGATGTACCCGCCGCTCGCCAAGGTCCGCTACGAGGAGCTCGGGCGGGTGTTCCGGGACTGGAAGGTGCTCGGCCTGTCCCTGGTCCAGAACTGGGTCGTCGGTCCGGTCCTGATGTTCCTGCTCGCGATCGCATTCCTGGCCGACAAGCCCGAGTACATGGTCGGCCTGATCATGATCGGCCTCGCGCGCTGCATCGCGATGGTGATCGTGTGGAACGAGCTGGCCGAAGGCGACACCGAGTACTGCGCCGGCCTGGTCGCCTTCAACTCGATCTTCCAGGTGCTGTTCTTCTCCGTCTACGCGTACGTCTTCATCACTGTGCTGCCGCCGCTGTTCGGACTCTCCGGCGCCGAGGTCCACGTCTCCATCGGCCAGATCGCCAAGAGTGTCGCCATCTACCTCGGCATCCCCTTCGCGGCCGGCGTCGTTACCCGCTTCACCCTGATCGCGCTCAAGGGCAAGACCTGGTATCACTCCCGGTTCATCCCCATGATCAGCCCGATCACCCTGGTCGCGCTGCTGTTCACGATCGTGGTCATGTTCTCTCTCAAGGGCGAGTTCATCGTCGAGCTCCCGCTGGACGTGGTGCGGATCGCGATCCCGCTGCTGATCTACTTCGTGGTCATGTTCCTGGCCTCGTTCGCCATGGCGAAGAGGATCGGCGCGGACTACGCCCGCTCGGCGACCCTGAGCTTCACCGCCGCCTCGAACAACTTCGAGCTCGCCATCGCGGTCGCCATCGCCACCTTCGGCATCGACTCGGGCGTTGCGTTCGCCGCCGTCATCGGCCCCCTGGTCGAGGTCCCGGCGCTGATCGCGCTGGTCAACGTCGCGTTCTTCCTTCGTCGGCGCTGGTTCGCTGGCGTGGCGGCGGCATGAGCTGCGGGCCGGTCACCCCAGCCGCCGCGTACCTGGCGGCTCGCGACGCCGAGGATGCGGAGATCCCCCCGGCGCGTCGGGCGCTGCTCGAGCGCATCGCTGCATTCGTCCGCGATCGGCGCGCGCACGGCGAGGCGGCGCGCCTCGTCGTCGTCTGCACCCACAATTCGCGCCGTTCGCAACTGGCGATGGTGTGGGCCGCGGCCGCCGCTGCCCGCTTCGGCCTCGACGGCGTCGAGGTCTTCTCCGCGGGTACCGAGGCGACCGCCTTCCACCCGAACGCGGTCGCGGCGCTGCGCCGGGCGGGCTGTGCAATCGCCATTGCGGACGGCGCGCCCAACCCTCACTTCCGTATCGTGTTCGACCCGAGCGCGCCGCCGATCGAGGCGTTCTCCAAGACCCTGGATCACCCGAGCCTACCCCGCGACGGCTTCGCCGCGGTGATGACCTGCTCGGAGGCGGACGCGGCGTGCCCGGTGGTCGCCGGCGCGTCGGCTAGGATCGCGCTCCCCTACGTCGACCCGAAGTCCGCGGACGGCAGCCCGCAGGAGGGCGCGGCCTACGACGCGAGCTGTGCCCACATCGCCCGCGAAATGCTGTGGGTGATGTCATGCGCGGCAAGGCTCAAGTAGCAACGACCGTCGGCACGACAACCCCGCCGATCTTCGGCGCCCGCGTGTCCACGACGAGTCAACTGGGTTCCTACCCTTGCGCGAAGCGCAAGAGAGGAGCCTGCTGGGCAGAGGCCACCGTCTGCGCAGCGAATCATCCTCACAGTCACTGGGGCCTCTGCCCGGCAAGCTCCTAGCCGCAGGGAACGACCTGCGCCTGGGGCCAGTCGGTGAGCAGGCGCTCGCGTGCGGCCGCGGCGGCGGCATGGTCCTCGAATGGGCCGACTCGAACCCTCTCGAGCCCACGGGGGCCTTCCATCACCACCGCCCGTTCTCCGGCGTCCGTGAGCCGCTCGCGGGCGCGGCGGGCGTTGTCGATCTCTCCAAAGGCACCGACCTGGACCCACCAGCAGCCGGTCGGCGGAAGCTCCCCGGCCGGCGGCTCGACCGCGGTCGGAGGGTGACGCGGCGGCGGCTGGGAGGCCGGCGTCGTCTCCGGGACTGGAGTCGACAGGGGAGTCGGTGTCGCCGTGGGCGCCCGCGTGCCCGGCTCGAGCACCTTGACCTCGACCGGCGCGATGCCGTCGAGGTCGAGCCCGATGCGGCGCGCGGCGCCGTAGCTGAGGTCGATGATGCGGCCCTTGACGAACGGCCCCCGGTCGTTGACGACTACGTCAACCGAGCGGTCGTCGTCGCGACGGGTGACCCGGACCAGCGTCCCGAACGGCAGCGTCCGGTGGGCGGCGGAGACCCCGTACATGTCGTAGACCTCGCCGGAGGAGGTGCGGCGGCCGTGGTAGGGCTCGCCGTACCACGAGGCGAGACCGCGTTCGCGGGTGCCCGGCACCGCAACCGGGCCCGTGGTGGCGGCACGGGCCGGCGGACCGTCGCGATGGGCGCACGCGCCCGCCAGCAGCAGGACCGCGGCGCCCCCGGCCCAGAGCAGCTTCGACACGCGCATCGCGCCGGACAGCTCAGACCTCCAGGTCCTCGGGCGGCGGCAGCTCGCCCGCCGCTTCCAGGATCGGCGTCACGACCTCGGAGAGGAGCTCACGGACCTGCTCGGGGGCGCGCCCCACGAAGCGCTCCCCGACCAAGAGGTCGGCGAGCTCGGCGCGCTCGAGCGGGATCTCGGGGTCGGCCGCGACCAGGTCCAGGAACGGGTTGTCCGCGCCCTCGCCGAGCACCCGCTCGCCCGCCGTCCGGGAGTGGACCCTCAGGCGCTCATGGATCGACTGGCGGTCGCCCCCTCGCCGGACCGCCGCGATCAGGATCGCCTCGGTGGCCATGAACGGCAGCTCCTCGGCGAGGTTGCGGCGCACCATGGCGGGGAACACGACCAGCCCGGCGACGACGTTGTGGACGATGCGCAGGATGGCGTCCGCGGTGAGGAAGGCCTCGGGCAGGGCGAGGCGGCGGTTGGCCGAGTCGTCGAGGCTGCGCTCGAGCCACTGAGCGGAGGCGGTGTGAGCAGGGTTGGCGGCGAGGACCACCAGCCAGCGTGCCAGCGAGGTCACCCGCTCGCAGCGCATCGGGTTCGCCTTGTAGGGCATTGCCGACGAGCCTACCTGGCCGTCGGCGAGGGGCTCGCGCAGCTCCTTGAGCCGGGCGAGCAGGCGAACGTCGGTGGCCAGCTTGGCGGTCGACTGGGCAATCCCCGAGAGCGCATCGAGCAGGAAGGCGTCGACCTTGCGCGGCGAGGTCTGGCCGGTGACCGGGTAGGTCCCGGAGAAGCCGAACGACGCGGCGACCCGCCGGTCGAGCTCGCGCACCTTGGTGTGGTCGCCTTCGAACAGCTCGAGGAAGCTCGCCTGGGTCCCGACCGTCCCCTTGACCCCGCGCAGCTTGAGCCGGTCGCGCTCGAAGCGCAGGCGCTCGAGGTCGAGCACGAGGTCGTACAGCCACAGGCAGGCGCGCTTGCCAACCGTGGTCGGCTGTGCGGGCTGGAAGTGGGTCATCCCGAGCGTCGGCTCGTCGGCCCAGCGGGCGGCGAAGTCGGCGAGGGCGGAGATCACCGCGAGCAGCCTGAGAATCACCAGGTCGACGGCATCGCGCTCGATCAGCAGGTCGGCGTTGTCGCCGATGTAGGCCGAGGTCGCGCCGAGGTGCAGCCACGGCCTCGCCGCCGGGGCGCGATCGCCGAACGCCAGCAGGTGGGCCATGACGTCGTGGCGGGTTCGCCGCTCGTACTCACGCACCCGTTCGAGGTCCTCCGCCTCGACCACCAGGCTCGCCCGCATCTGCTCGATGGCCTCGTCGGGGATCGCGACCCCGAGCGCGCACTGGGCCTCGGCGAGCGCGAGCCACAGCTTCCGCCAGACGGTGTAGCGGTGGCGGGGCGAGAACAGGCGGATCATCTCGGGCGATGCGTAGCGCCCGGAAAGGGGGTGGTCGAAGCCGTCGAGAGCGTCGCTCATGTGGCCTCCGCCGGGAGTATACCGGGCCGCCGCGGAAGGACTACCACCAAGACACCAAGCCACCACTTCGGGATCGGCCCTCACCCGTCTGCTGCCCGCAGCTCCGCGCGCAGTAGCCCGTAGATCAGACCGCCCAAGCGATCAGCGTGATGGAGGACCGCCCCGGGGACCTCGACACCGCGTGCTCGCATCAGGACGAGATCGCTCTGCACTTCCTGGTTTTCTGCATAGGCCGCTTCCAGATGCTGATACCGGTTCCCCAGAGTCCGCCCACTGGCCTCAGAGAGCCTCAACGCAGTATTGTCGGCGGCCCGAACCAGGTGGTCCCGCAGATGTGAGAGCCCGCGGGGCAGCGACAGCTCGGCGATCGCGGCTGCAAGCTCGACAGCGAGGTCGAAGGCGACCAGCTTGGCCCGGCCCCGAGGCAGGCTGCGGCGGGAGGTTCGTGGCTGGCTGGACGGGGGAGTGTGCTGGCTCATACCTGCCCGCAAGGCGACCGGCAGTCGGCTGTCAGGGGCGGCCTCTGGCCGTGAGCAGAGCGAGCCTGCCCTTGACTGCCGATTGCCGGTCGCCTACTCACTCCAGCTGAGCCAGCACACTCTCCGTCCAGACAGCCCGGCCACACGGGGCACCTGGACACCGATCCCGCCGCCCGTTGCAAGCTCCCCGCTGCCTGCCGCCCGATCCCGGATTCGGCCCAGTACCCCGTACCGCCTACCGAGCTTCCTCTGCCTCGGGTTCGGGACCGGGATCAGGCTGCGGGCGGCAGGGCGCGGGAAGCCGGGATCGGGAGGCCACGGCGTTGCCGGCCGGAATGCCGAACCCGACCCCGCCGCCGGCTGCCTGCCGCCCGTCCCCCGGATTCGAGCGCCCGATGACTGTGGCTCACAGCCGGCAGCACCGGCGCTCCGGCCCGCCCTCTCGCGCTCTTGGGTTGCGGGCCTAGCCCGCGCTGAGCCTCAGTGTCTCTGTGGTTCAACTCCCTCGCGCGCTATCATGCCGCGCATGCTCAGCGTCACCTCAGAGGTCGGCCGCCTGCGCCGGGTCCTGGTCCACGAGCCCGGCGCCGAGGTGGACCGCATGGTCCCCGCGATGATGGAGGAGCTGCTGTTCGACGACATCCTGTTCGGCGACAGCGCACGCGAGGAGCACCGCCGCCTGCAGCGGCTGCTCCAGCTGCTCGGGGTCGAGGTTCTGGACCCCGGCGATCTACTCGCCGAGGTGCTCGAGTCCGAGGCGGCGCGCTGCTGCCTGCTCGAGCTGCTCGCCACCGAGCTCGCCGCCCCGGTGCGCGAGAGCCTCCGCGCCCTGTCCTCTCCGGCTCTCGCGGAGGCAGTGGTCACCGGTCTGCGCCGTGACCACAGCATAGCGGGCGTCGCACCTGGCGACCTCTTCGGCGTCACGCCGCTGCCCAACTGGTGCTTCCAACGCGACCCCCAAGTGGTGATCGGCTCCGGAGTCGTGTTCTCCGCCATGGCGACGACGGCGCGCTGGCGCGAGGCGCTGCTGGCACGGCTGCTGTTTCGCTTTCACCCCGATCTGGCCGACGCCCCGGTGGTGCTCGACCCGCTGCGGCCGTCCCAGGAGCAGCCCCTCTTCCTCGGCCTCCACCGCCCTCGCCTGGAGGGGGGTGATGTGCTCGTGCTGTCACCCGAGGTGGTCGCGGTGGGTCTTTCCGAGCGCTCCAACGAGGTCGCCGTGGAGCAGTTGACCGCGGCGCTGGCGTCGTTGCCCGACGGCCCGCGCTGGCTGCTCGTGGTGCGCCTGCCGCACCGCCGCGCCTACATGCACCTCGACACGGTCTTCACCGTGGCCGACCGCGATGCGGCGCTGATCTTCCCGCAGGTCGTCCTGCCCGGCGCCGCCGAGACCGCCGAGACCTATGAGGTCGACCTCACCGCGGGCGACCTCACGCCGCGGCACCGCGGCGACCTCCTCGCCGCGCTAGCGGCCCGCGGCCTCGACCTCGAGCCCATCCCCTGCGGCGGCGACGACCCGATGTCCCAACAGCGCGAGCAGTGGACCGACGGAGCCAACGCCTTCGCCTTGGCGCCCGGGGTGATCACGCTGTATGACCGCAACCTCGCCACTGCGGACGCTCTCGACCGCAGGGGATTCCGCATCGCCCACGCGGACGACGTGCTGCTCGGACGCGACGAGGTCGATCTCGACGCCGGCGAGCGGGTGTGCCTGCTGTTGCCCTCACACGAGCTCTCGCGCGCCCGCGGTGGGCCGCACTGCCTCACCCATCCGCTGGTCCGCGATCCGATCGGCTGACCGCCCGATCCGGGAGCAAGCGCCACAGGGTGTCCCAATCGCCGGCCAGGGGTTCGACCTCGGCCTCGACGACCCAGATCTCGGCGTCCGCCGGTAGCTTGACCGCGTCCTTGGCGGTGGTGACGGCGACCGCCTCGCGGGCTCGGGCCTCAGCGACGACCTCGGCGAGCTCGGTATCAGTGGTGCGGTGGTGGTCTGCGAACCAACGCCGGCCAACGACCTCCGCGCCTGCCGCCCCAAGCAGGGCGGCGAACCCTTCGGGTCGGCCGATACCGGCGAACGCGAAGACTCGGCGATTGCGGAGCACCTCCGGGGGTTCGCCGCCATCGCGGGTCCGAATGCGGGACGGGACCAGCCGCGAGCCGAGTACCGGGGCGTGCGGCGCCCACCGCGCGACCTCCGCCCGGATGGCCTCGATGGCGGGCCCGGGGTCCGCTTGGAGCTTGGTGACCAGCACCGCCGACGCCCGGGAGAGACCATCCATCGGTTCGCGGAGGCGACCGAGCGGCGGCATCCGGCCGCCGCCCCAGGGGTCGCCCGCGTCGACCACCACCAGGTCGAGGTCGCGCTCCAGGCGCAGGTGTTGGAAGGCGTCGTCGAGGACCAGGATGTCGGCCCCGTGACGCAGCGCCTCGAGGCCGCCGCGCGCACGGTCCACGTCGACGACCACGGGAATTCCGGGCAGGCGGCGCGCCATCTCGACCGGTTCGTCGCCCGCCTGCGCCGGCAACGGCAGCGGATCGGGACCGAGCAGTACCAACGGCCCACGCCCGCTTCGCCCATAGCCCCTGGTGAGCACCGCCGGTCGCCGGCCGCGCCGCACCAGGTCGCGGACCAGCGCCATCACGACCGGGGTCTTGCCGGCACCGCCGAAGGTCAGGTTGCCGACCGAGACGGTCGCCACCGGCAGCCGCGTGGTCGCCACCCACCCGCGCCGGTAGGCGGTGCGGCGCAGGCGGACCGCCGCCGTCCACACCGGAGCCAGCGGCAGCAGCAGAGCGCGCCCCGTCATCGTCCATTCCGGCCGGCGAGCGCGAGCACCGCCTCGGCGGACCGCCCGGCCGCGCCCCGGTTGGACTCGAGGACCGCGAACGCCGCCTCGCCGGCGGCCCGCGCGGCGTCAGGATCGGCGAGCCAGGCGCCGACCGCCTCGCCGAGCTCGTCGGCGTCGTGGACCACGCGCGCACCCCCGGCAGCGAACAGGTCGGCGTAGACCTCGCGGAAGTTGTCGACGTGGGGACCGGTCACCACCGGCACCTTCCACGCCGCCGGCTCGAGCGGGTTGTGTCCGCCAGTGGGCACCAGCGAGCCGCCGATGAATGCCACCCGCGCGAGCTGGAAGGTGCGACCAAGCTCGCCGATGGTGTCGAGCAGGAGCAGGTCGGCAGAGGCCGGGGGCGCGTCGAGGCGGCTGCGCCGGGCCCACGACACGCCGCGGCCGTCGAGCTCGCGGGCGACCGCCTCGAAGCGCTCGGGATGGCGCGGGGCAAGCACGACGAAGGCGCCGCGGCCCGCCAACGCGTCGAGCACCGTCGCCTCCTCGCCCTCCATGGTCGAGCCCGCCACCACCACCGGGCGTCCGGCCGCGAGCGCGGTCGCCGCCTCCGCCCAGGGCAGCACCTCGCCGGCCGGGCGGAGGTCGTACTTGACGTTGCCGGTGACCTCGACCTTCGCCTCGGGGACGCCGAGCGCGACGAAGCGCCCGGCGTCGGCGTCCGAGCGCGCGAGGACCCTGTCGAGCGGCGCCAGGAGCCGGGCGAGCACCGACCGCACGCGGCGGTAGCGCGCGAAGGAGCCCCCCGAGAGGCGGCCGTTGACCACCACGGTCCGGATACCGCGCCGGTGCGCCTGGTGGAGGAGCTCGGGCCACAGCTCGGTCTCAACGATCGCCACCACCCGCGGCCGGGCGCGGTCGAGCAGACGGCCGACCGGCCCGATCATATCGAGCGGGCTGGGGTGGACCACCGCCCGCCCGGCGAGGGTGCGACGGGCGAGCCCGAGCCCGGTCGCGGTGGTTGCGGTGACCAGGATCGGCGTGCTCGGGGCACGGGCCTCAATCTCCTCGACCAGGCGCCGCGCGATCTCGACCTCACCCACCGACACTGCGTGCAGCCACACGCCGCCTGGCTCGACCTCGGGCAGGGTGCGGGCGAGGCGATCCGCGAGCGGCGGCCGCGCCTTGCCCGAAGCGCGGTCGCGCAGCAGCAGCGCCGGCGCCGCCACCGGCAGCAGTCCGTAGAGCAGGGCCCGGTAGAGCCACAGTGCCGCTGACACCGCTCAGGCACCTCCGAGAGGGAGTGTCCCGAGGGCCTCGTTCGCGAGCCTGGGCATCCTGCTGAGACGGTTTACGCTCGATGCGTCGGCCATCCTGCGCAGGATAGCCGAGAAGGCCGCTTAGTCGGTGGTGGCCCACCGAGGCGCGGTCAGCGCGGATCTGGGCGACTCACACCATGGCCGGCCGCCCCGGCCGGCTCCGCCTTGCGCCCACCTGGGCGCCGCGGCTCATTGCTTTCCACCGACAGCCGCGAGATCGCGACCCCGCCGCCGATCGAGTCCGACAGCTCGGCCCGGATCTCGACCCCGGCCTCGACCCGCGTGCCCCGGATGGGCACCCCCACCGAGGTCGCCCCGGCCGGGATCGTCACCAGGCGCGGCACCTGGATCGCGCCCGACGAGGCGCCCATCAGCACCACGGTCGGCTCGTCGCGGGCTTCGTCGATCCCGACCTGGATCATGGCGGGCTGATGCAGGGGGATGCGCCCGACCGGCGGATCGAGCTCGAGCAGGGTGCCGAAGTCGGTCGCCTCGACTAGGGTGCGGTTCTCGCCGACGGCGACGCAGCCCGTCGACGTGGCGAAGACCTTCTCAAGATCGAGGGCTCCCTGGGCCGGCCCGAGGTATGGCAAGAGCGTCCAGTGGATACCGTCGCGGCTGGCCAACGTGCGCGGCTCCTCATCGTATGTCCAAGTCCGCGTATCGAGGGTCCGATGGACGCCGACGACGGCGAACTGCCTGCCATCCCAGGCGACCCCCGTCAACAGCATATCGCCGTCCACCCCGGGGGCCGTACGGTCCACCCAGCCCTCTGCCTCGGAGAACGTCCGCAGCAACCCGGACGCACCGACCGCCAACAGGCGAGCGTCGCCCATGGCAATCTGCCGCACGTCCTCTCCGGCGGATCCAGGCAGCGCGCTCCACTGGCTTGCATCGCTGCTCTGCAACACCGTGCCGTCGGCCGCGAGGGCGAGAAGCCCGCCCTCGGTCGCAAGGACCTGCCTATCTTCTCTACGCATCGTTCCGATCACCATGCAGATATCCGTCCGGGTGCTTGATCGAGACGGGCCGTGTGGTCGCCGTCGGCGACAAGTCGGCCTGACCCCAGGATGCGCATAGCGGTCGCCTATCCCAAGCAGCGCGTGCCGCACAGCCCTCACGCTCACTTCGCCTCGAGCACGACATCAACGGGCTGCTGCGGCGCGCGGTGCGAGAGGTCTTCAGCCTCGGCGCTCGACACCGTGGTGGTGGAGCAGGTGCCGCCGGGTGAGCGACGCACGACCAGCAGGTCGCCTGGGAAGCGATTCGGAGGCCACCCGAGCCCGGCCCAGGAGTACCAGAGGGAGCTACCCAGCGCGACCAGCCCGGCGGGGCCGTCGACCGCCGTTTCGAACCACCACTCGTCGCCCCGGCAGGCGCCACCTTGGGGGCAGGCCCACTCCATGCCGTCCTCACTCAGCAGCACGGTGCCCGCGTTTCCAACCCCGACCCACCCGCTCCCTGACCACTGCAGACCCTGCAGCGCCCAGGTCGTGACGTCGTGGTACGGAAGCTGTTCGACCAGGTCTGGCCGGTATCGCTGCTGACCTCCAGCCACTGGTACGCGGGAACCCCGCCGTCAGCGAAGTCGACCGAATCGCGAGGATTGTCGGGCGCGCAGACGACACACTCTGGCGCGGCGGTGTCGCCGAACCGTTTCTACTCGGTCCAGCTCCCGCCGTCGTCGCTGGTCGATAGCGTGTCGCCCACGAAGGCGACGAACTAGCTGCCATCCCAACCGACGTCGAGCCGGCGCGCAAGTACGGACGGCGTCGGCGTGGCGACGGCGTGCCATGGCGCCGGGCCGACCGAGCGCCAGGTCACGCCGTCCTCACTCAGGGAACCGCCGCGCAGCGAGAATCGCGAGGAGGTCGCGAGATTCCAGGTGGCGCCGGAGACTTCTTCGTCGAAGGCATTTTCGACCACCTGCCAGGACTCGCCGTCGATGCTGGTGAGCATCCGGGTGGTCCCGTCTACCACCATAAAGCGTCCCGCTCCAAAGGCCGCGTCGTACCATATCTCTCCATCGCTTGGGAGGCGTGCTCTCTCCCGCCAGCGGCCGCCGTTCGCGCTGGTCAGAACAACCGTCCGATACTCGTGGGGCGTCTGTCCGGTGAGTTCTTCCCCGACGGCGATCCGCACCCCCGCACCCGAAGCGACGGCGGTCAGCCTCGCCGACTACACCGCGTCTTCCACCGTCCAGACGCGCCCGTCCGGAGCGCAGATGTGCCGTAGTCCTTCTACTTCAAGAAGCTTCCCGTCGGCCGGATGAGTCGCTAGATTGCACCTCAGGCGCCGATTCGCAGCCTGAGGAGGTTTCCGGCCGGGCCTCACCGCACTCGCTACGAGTAGGGCCTCTCCAACTATGGCCGCTGCGCGTGACATCATGAGCCTCCCAATGTCCGGCCCCACCGCGATGCATCCTGAGATGACGGCGACGTCCCGATGATCTCAGCCTGGACACATGTGAACGTGTCCAGAGTATCGCACTCGCGAGTCGCCTCATCTGAGAACGCGTGAGGCAGGTCTGAGTGAGGACAGGGAGGAAAGGGACCCAGGTCACATCAGGAGCGTGTGGGATATGAGGCCGGGGGGGACCCTGGGATCTTCGGGAAGCGACTGGGGGCTCATGGCACTCACACTACTCTGATGCGCTGCGCGCATCGTGAACAGGGAGGCACCGCGGGCGATCCCCCACAGTGGTGGTGTTGCCGTGGGTCTGACCAGGCACGTAAGGCATACAGGCCCGTTCATACACTGAACCGTCTCTGTGTCGAAGATGTGCAGCACATCCCAGGCAACGAGCGTGCTAGGCCAGTGGCGCGGTCTCGACCTCGCCCGCGGGCACGATGAAGGTGCCGGCCTGGCGCGCGAGGGCGCGCTTGAGGCTCTCCTCGTTGGTGATCAGGACCTCCTTGCCGGTCGCCTCGACGAACTCGATCGAGGCCCGGATCTTGGGCCCCATCGAGCCGGGCGGGAACTGGTTTGCCTCCAGCATCTCCTTCGCCCTGGCCACCGGCAGGGTGCGCAGCCAGTGCTGGTTGGGGCGGCCGAAGTTCTCCGCCACCATCGGCACCTGGGTAAGCACGATGAAGAGATCGGCTTCGAGCTCGCGGGCGAGGATCGAGGCCACGTAGTCCTTGTCGATCACCGCCTCGACGCCGCGGTAGTAGCCCCCGACGTCCTTGTAGACCGGGATCCCGCCGCCGCCGCCGGCGACGATGACCACGCCGTCCTCGACCATCCGCTTGAGCATCGGGGTGCCGAGGATGCGCCGCGGGCGCGGCGAGGCGACCACCTTGCGCCAGCCGCGGCCGGCGTCCTCGACCATCTGCCAGCCCTGCTCTTGCTGCAGCAGGTTGGCGCGGTAGGAGGTGAAGTAGGGCCCGACCGGCTTCGACGGGTTCTCGAACGCCGGGTCGTCGCGGTCGACCAGGACCTCCGACAGCACCGCCGCGATCTCCTTGTCGAGCTGTTCCTCGTTGAAGCGGTTGCGGAGCTGGTTGGCGAGCATGTAGCCCATCGAGCCCTGGGTCTGGGCGACGCACACGTCCAGCGTCTGCGGCGGGATCTTGGTGATCGCCTCCTCGACCTGGATCATGATGTTGCCGACCTGGGGCCCGTTGCCGTGCACGATCGCAAGCTCGTAGCCGCGGTGGATGATCTCGACCAGCCACCGGGTCGCCTTCCACGACAGGGTGAACTGCTCCTCCTGAGTGCCGTGGTCCTGGGGCCGCAGCAGTGCGTTGCCGCCGAAGGCGATGACCGCGATCGGCTTGCGCTCGGGCGCGTGCTCCTGAATCCGGGGCTGCTCGGACTGCTTCGCCTTCGCGCTCTTTCTCTCGGCCATCGCGCCTCCTCGCACCGCTTCAGCGGGAAACATGGATTGTGAAATGAGGCACTTGGGATGTCAACTCGGTGTGGGCGGCCCGGGGCCGCCCACTGAAGGAGCCGAACGTAGTTCGGCTCGGGAGGGGGGAATGCTCGAAGTCGGACAGGCGATTGGATTGCGGGGGGGAATGATGATTGACGAGCACAGCACTCCATCCGAGCGCGGCAGCGCGGTTATCGTCGGCGTCGGACCGGGTCTCGGTGCGGCCCTCGCCCGGCGCTTCGCCGGCGACGGGCTGCCGGTGGCCATCGTTTCCCGCGACCCTGCGGGCATGGCCTCGCTGCGCGACGAGCTCGCTCAGCGGGCCCCGACCCGCCTGCTCGCCTGCGACGCCACCGAGCCCGAGCAGGTGGAGGCGCTGCTCGACGAGGTCGAGCGCAACCTCGCCCCGCCCGAGGTGTTGGTCTACAACGCCGGCGCCTTCGTTCGCCGGGAGGTGCTCGAAACCACGCCGGACCAGTTCGTGAGCTGCTGGAAGGTGGGCTGCTTCGGCGGCTTCCTGGTCGCTCGCGCGGCCGGGCGGGGGATGGTCGAGCGGGGGCGGGGGACGATCCTCTTCACCGGTGCGACCGCATCGCTGCGCGGCAGCGCCGGCTTCGTCAACCTCGCGGTCGGCAAGTTCGGCCTGCGGGCGCTCGCGCAGAGCCTCGCCCGCGAGCTTGGGCCGAAGGGGGTCCACGTCGCACATGTCGTGATCGACGGACAGATCGACTCGCCGCGGTACGCGGAGCTGGCGGCCGGGCGGCCCCCCGACGGTCTGCTCTCACCCGACGCGATCGCCGCCGAGTACGCGCGCCTCCACGCCCAACACCGCAGCGCCTGGACCTTCGAGCTCGACCTTCGGCCTTGGGTGGAGAGGTTCTAGCAGCGTTTTGCGCTCGGGCCCGGGTACGTCGGTGGGACTCGAGTCGCCTTCGATGGGCCCGAGCACCAAACGCTTCTGACGCGCTTCGCGCGTCTTCGAGTCTGAGAAGGCCGAATCGGACAGCGAGGAAGCGACGAAGTCGCTTAACGCGTTCCGAAGGCTGAAGAAGCGAGTCGACCCTGTCGGCTATCGGGAGTAGTAGGCCACGACTCGCGGGTCGTTGGCGATGCGCTCTCGGTGCTGCCGCCAGTGCCGGCGCGAGCCGCTCGACGAGGTCGGTCGGGACGTGGTCCAGGACGCCCTTGGCCAGAGTCCTGGTCTCGACGAAGACCTTGAGGTCGGCGACGGTCATGCGCCCGTCCGCGAAGTACTCGCCCCCACCGCGGGCGAGCAGCGCATCGAGGCCCTTGACGTACGTCGCGAGGCGACCCTTGACGAGCTCCTCCGTGCCTGCTTCATGGCATCGCCCTGGAGGCCGAATGTCCTGCCGACGGCATGGTTGAGGTCCTCGACCGCGTCCATCGCCTCGTCGCAGTGGAGCGCCTGCAGATCGTCAGCGGGCTAGAGACCGACGAGCTTGCCCACGTAACGAAGGAGGGCGTTGGACTGGGTGACCTGCCGGCCGTCGATCTCGAGCACCGGCAGTGCGTGGAAGCGGAACGACTGCCGCGCCTCTCGGAACTGGGGACCCTTCACCCGGACGTCCTCGAAGTCGATACCCCCGATGTGGAAGGCGATCCGGATCGACTCCGCCCTACCGCCGTCGATGTCGAAGTAGGTCAGCTTGAATCTGGTCATGATGCGCTGTCTCCCTTCGGTCTGAGCGGCCGCAACCGCTCCAGCCGACACCTACCAACGTCCGGGACCCGTGGAACATTCACGGGTCCGCGAGCTCCGGTGTCCCGATTCGGAGAGTCAGCCCGTAAGCCCCTGGCCCACAACTCGATCCACTCCCTGCAACCTCGATCCCGGATCCGAAGAGGCGAGCTCTCACGATGGGGTTGACCGGTCCGTCGGTATGCCCGAGAGGGTCTCAGCCACCGAGCCGGCCGAGGGCCGTCGGGCAGGGTGCGCCCGCCGCCTTCCACCGAGAGGGACATCGCCTGCGTCACCGTGCGGCCATCGGTGTCGCGCACCTGCAGCTCGGCGTCCCAGCGGCCCATCTGTGCAGGCGTCCCATCGATCATGCCTGCACCGCCGTCCAGCTCGAGCCCCGGAGGGAGGACACCGCCGGCGAGCGCCCAGGTGTACGGAGGACGGCCGCCGGTCGCCTGCAACGGCGCCGAGTAGGACGAGCCGACGACCCCCACGGGGAGCTCCGCGCTCGAGATCTCGAGGGGTGCCAGCACCGTAGCGTGCAGGCCGCGGCGCCGCGCGACAGCAGCGCGTCCTCGACCGCTATGGTCAGCGGCCATTCGCCGGACACCGTCGGGGTCCCCAACAGGGTCCCGTTCGCCGGATCGAGGCCCAGCCCTTCCGGAAGCGCGCCCTGAACCACCTTCCATTCAAGCGGCGCCGCGCCTCCTGACGCGGTGAAGGTCGCCGAGTAGGGAACGCCGACGTCGGCGGCCGGAAGGGGACACCCGGCGTCAATCGCCGGCGGCGAGAACGTGAGGGCGAAGACGCCGCCGCCCGCCGTTGCAGCGTAGATGGTGTCGGGATCGCTGGCGGAGGAGGACAGCCTCCTGGGGTTCAGGTTCCAGAGACCCGTCGAGATGGCGCGCCAGCTCACACCCCCGTCGACGCTGCGGTACACGCCGCTGCCCTGAGTCGCCGCATAGACCGTGTCCGGTGCGACCGGGTCAACGAGAAGGTCCGACACGAGCTCCCCCCAGCGACTCGCCAGCCGGCGTCCAGGTCGCGCCGCCGTCCACGGTCCGGAAGACGTTGTCCCGCGTACCCTGCACCCGCCCAGAGCCGGGCCCCATCGCTCGGGTCGGCAGCAAGCGCGTAGATTCGCATCGAGATTCCAGCTTCGGCCCGGGTGAAGCTCGCACCCTGGTCCGTGCTCTTCGCGACGTACGCCCCAGGGTAGGAGCTGGCGACGAAGAGAGTGTCTGAATCTGAGGGAGCGAGTGTCATGGCCTGGACCGATCCGATCAGGCTCGAGGGGAGCGCCGCCCACGTCAGACCCGCGTCGTTTGAACGAAACAGTCCGCGACGGTCGGAAGCCCCCGCGAAGACGGTCGGCCGGGTGCTCCGAGTCGACAAGGAGGTATTGGACGGAGCGCATGGTCTGTGGGCCCGGGAGATAGCCCCAGGGCGTCCGGTCGGTGGAGGTCTTGTACACGTACCCGCCGTCCGACGATGCGTAGATCGTCGCGGAGTCACGAGGAACCGGCTCAAGGTCGATGAAGCTTGTGCCGACGAGGTCTTCACTGCGTCGCTCCCAGGTCGAGCCGCCATCGGTGCTCCGCCAGATGCGGTCGCCATAGGTCGACACGAAGAGCGTATCAGGGGGGCCTGGCAGCGACACCACGTCGGTGGTTGAGGCCGCGTTCATTCCTTGGCCGGAGCGGCTCCAGCTCGCCCCCGCGTCGCTGCTCCGGAGAACGCCCGCGCCGGTCCCAATCAGGAGGTCTTGGGGGGCAGCCGGTCGGATCGCGATCGATCCCACATCGAGGAGACCGAAGGCCGACGTGGTCTGAGCAGTCCACGAGGCGCCACCGTCCTCACTCTTCCACAGCCCGCCAGGCGACAAACCCGCGTACACCACCTGGCCGTCCGTGGGGTCGACGGCGAGCGCAAGGATGTCGCCCCAAAGGAACTGGGGCAACGGGATCCAGCTCGCGCCGCCGTCGGTGCTCTTGGCGACCTGCCCTGAACCACCCCCGACATAGAGGGTCTCCGGGTGGGCCGGATCCAGCGCGAGAGCCAAGACTTCATTGACCCGATACCCGTCCAACTGAGTCCATGTCGCGCCGCCGTCGGTGGACTTCAGCACCCCATCCCAGGAGTCGCCGAGGTAGACCGTCGACGGCTGCGAGGGATCGACCACCAGCGCCTCCGGCGACGCGGACCCTTCCCCGCTGAGGCCGCCATACACGAGATCCCAGGAGGTACCGCCGTCGGTGGACTTGTAGACCCCCATGTACGCGTGGCCGGCGTACAAGGTCGAGGGTGTCACAGGGTCGATCACCAGATCCGTCATGTATGAGCCGGGCAGGCCGTTGTTGCGCGGGCTCCAGGTGGCACCCCCGTCGGTCGACTTGACGATCCCTCCAAAGAGGGTGACCGCGTAGAGCGTGGTTGGAGTCAGAGGATCGACCACGACCTCGTACACGACAAGCTGCTCCGGTGCGAGCGGGCGCGGAGACCAGCTCGAGCCCCCGTCGGTGCTCTTGAAAACCCCTCCGCCGGAGACTCCTGCGTAGACCGTCGAGGGCGTCACCGGGTCGAACGCGAGCGAGCTCACATACGCGGTCGGCGGACCCAGCGCTGTCCACCGGTTCACCCCCGCTTCGAGCCCCCCCACACCCATCACGGCTACCGCAATACAGCATCCTCCCAAGACCGGACCGATTCTGTTGATTCTCACGACGCCCTCCTCACGCAGCGATCCTCCGGAGTATAAGAAGTCACGATGTTCGGTTCAACTGCGATGAGAAAGATGAGACATGTTCTGCGCTTGCGTCGTGGAATACCCCTGTGCGTCGTGCGGCGGGCCGAAGGCGACAAGCCTCCGGGGGTTGGTCACGAAATGGAAGAGACAAAGACACAGGCAAGAACAAGAAAACGGCGCCGGGAGAGTCCGGCGCCGATCACAGCGGCCTGTCCGCGAGCCTGTAGGCGTGGCACCTAGGCTCGAGGCTCGAGCACCAGGACCCGCTCGCAGCCGCCGAGATCGCGGATCCGGCGCGCGACTCCGAGGCCCGCAGCGCGGGCAAGGTCTGCGACCGCGTCGGCGTGGTCCTCGCCGATCTCGAGCACCGCGCCGCCGCACGCACGCAGTACCCGAGGGAGATCGGCGAGCAGCCGTCGCACTAGTCCGAGGCCGTCCTCGCCCCCGTCGAGGGCCGACGGCGGATCGTGGCGGACCTCGATTGGGAGCTCTGCCATCGCCGGCGTCGGCACGTAGGGGAGATTCGCGACCACCAGGTCCCACGGCGGTGCGACGGCGGTGACGAGATCCGCGCAGTGCAGTGCGACTCTCGGCGCGTGGCGGGCCGCATTGGCCTGAGCGACCCGGAGCGCAGAGAGGGAATGGTCGACCGCGGCCACCCGCCATCTCGGGCGCTCGGCGGCCAGGGTCACGGCGAGGCAGCCGGAGCCGGTGCCGACGTCGAGCACCCTCGCCTCGCGGGCGATAGGCAGCGCGAGGGCGGCCTCGACCACGAGCTCGGTCTCGGGCCGCGGCACCAGGACCGCCGGCGACACTGCGAAGGTCCGGCCCCAGAACTCGCACTCGCCGGTGAGGTGCTCGGCGGGCTCGCCGGCGGCACGGCGGACGACCCAGGCGGCGAAGCGCTCGGCGACGTCTGCGGGTACGTCGGCATCAGGGTGCCCGAAGAGCCACGACGGGCGCCGTCCCCAGGCGGCGGCGAGCAGAAAGCGCGCCTCCCGTCCCGGGTCGGGGATCCCGGTGCGCTGCGGCAGGCGCTCACGGGCGTCCCTCAGCAGGTCGTTGGCGGAGGCACTCACGGGGCGGAGTCTAGCCTCCATGCTGCGCAACGTCACGTCACGAGGGCGCCTGGGCGCCGGTCAGTGCTGCGTCATTCCCAGAAGTTGTCGCGATCGTGCACGATCCCGTCGCGCTGGTGCAGGCGCACCGAGCGGCCGCGCCCGATACTCCTCCTGAGCGAGGTACAGGAGGAGAGGACCATGACGACTCGGCGCGCAATCCTGTTGGTTGTTCTGTTTTGGATGGGGCTCGCTCTCACGCTCGCCGGCATCGCCTCGGCGGCACCCCCGACCGTCGGCCTGGTCGGCTACTGGCCCTTCGACGGCAGCTTCGACGATGCGAGCGGCAACGGCAACCACGGTCAGGGCATGAGCGCGACCCTCGCAGCGGACCGCTTCGGCCGGGCCAATGAGGCGCTCGACACGACGGCTGGTTGGGTCAGCATCCCCGACGACCCGACGCTGGCGCTCGACAGCGGCTTCACCTTCGCGGCCTGGATCCGCCAGGACGCCATCGGGTATGCGTTCAACTGTCTCGCGGGCAAGGATCACTCGTCCGCCTTCGCGCTCGGGATCGGCAGCGGCGGCAACGGGATATGCCCGGATCCGACCCGCTTTCGCCCGATGATCCTGTACGTTGGGGATCAGAGCAGAGGGTTCCACGGTGGCCCCAACTTCGACTGCGGCACGGGCCAGTGGTGGCACGTGACTGTGACCTTCGACGCCGCCACCCGCGACGCCCGCCTCTACGTCGACGGGGCGCTCGCGGACAGCTTCACCCACCCCGGCACCTTGGGCCCCAGCACCTCTGCGCTCGGAATTGGCCGCGACGGTCGCTGGAACGAGAGGTTCAGCGGCCGCATGGACGAGGCCCGGCTCTACAACCGGGCGTTGAGCGAGAGCGAGGTCGCGACGTTGTTCGAGGGCGGGGCCGCCGAGCCTTCGGTGGAGACACCGGGCATTTTCGCGTGGGCGGTCGCTGCCGCTGCGAGCGCGAGCGGCCTCAACGACACCCGCTGGCGCAGCGATCTGGTGCTCCACAACCCGGGCCTGGACGCCGCGACCGTCGACCTCTTCTTCCTCGCCACCGGAGCTGACAACTCGTCCGCTGCGCCGGTCCGAGTGAGCGTCCCCGCCGAGTCGTCGCTGCGGCTGCCCGACGCGGTACGCGCCACATTCGGCCGCGACGACGTCACCGGCGCCGTCCTGGTTGGCGCCGACCGCGACCTGATGGTCTCGTCCCGGACATTTAACGACGCCGCGAGCGGCACCTTCGGCCAGTCGATCCCGGGCATCGAGGTCGGGCACGCGCAGACCGGCACCACTCCCTGTCGTGTGGTCCAACTCGCCCACTCGTCGACCCGCACGAGCGGCTTCCGCACCAACATCGGAGCGGTCAACCTGACCGGCACCGCCACCCAGGTCACGGTCGAGCTGTTCGCCGGCGACGGGACCCCCCTTGGCCAGATTCGCCTCGACCTGCCGCCCTGGGGTCACGTGCAGGCGTCCGACGTGTTCGCGAGCGTCAGCGCAGGCACCCTCGACGACGCCTTCGCGGTGCTGCACGCCGACAACTCAGGGGCGCGCTATCTCGCCTACGCCTCGGTGGTGGACAATCGCTCCGGCGACCCGGTCTACCTGTCGGCGCAGTAGCGCCGAGAGCAGACCTGGCGAAAGATATGGTCGACTGACTGCTCGGAGCCGCGCATTCCCGGCGGGCGACACGGCAGGCCTGCACTGTGGTGCGGCCGTTTCGGCTGCACACCATCCCGGAGAGCCGGCTCAGTGTGCCCTACGAATCGGCCGCTCCGCGGCCGGTGCAGGCGGGCCGCCCGCACCACACCGAAACCACGTGGCGCACGAAGGTGGCAGCGAGACTTAGCGGCGGCTCGTGGCCGAACGTCTCACGTCTCGCCTCTCGCGTCTCGCGTCCGTCCTTTAGCAGCTCGGCGACGGTCATGACGCGTGCACCCGGATCGCCCGCGGAGGCCAAACCACCAAGACACCAAGACACCAAGAGAGCTCTGAGAGCCGGGGGTCTCCCGCGAACTCGTGCCGGGAACCGGCACGGGGTTTCAGCCCCTCAATGTCCCCTTGGTGTCTTGGTGTCTTGGTGGTGAAGTCCATCACCCCCCACACACGGCCACCGCGAACGGGCATGGGGCCGCCGTTACCCCACCTCGGTCTTGAGGCGCTCGGTCTGGTCGTGCGTGATGAGCGGCTCGATGAGCAGGTCGAGGTCGCCGTCGAGCACCGTCTGCAGACGGTGGACGGTGAGCCCGATGCGGTGGTCGGTGACCCGGCCCTGGGGGAAGTTGTAGGTCCGGATCTTCTCCGAACGGTCGCCCGACCCGACCTGGGAGCGGCGGTTAGCGGCGCGCTCACGGTCGCGCTCGGCCTCCTCGGCCTCTTTCAGGCGCGCGGCCAGCACCCGCATCGCCTTGGCACGGTTCTGAACCTGCGACTTCTCGTCCTGGCATGAGACCACCAGCCCGGTCGGGAGGTGGGTGATGCGGACCGCGGAGTAGGTCGTGTTGACGCTCTGCCCTCCCGGTCCCGACGAGCAGAAGCGGTCGACGCGAAGATCCTTCTCGTCGATCGAGACCTCGACCTCCTCGGCCTCGGGCAGGACCGCAACGGTGGCGGCCGAGGTGTGGATGCGCCCCGAGGCCTCGGTCGCCGGCACGCGCTGCACCCGGTGCACGCCGGACTCGAACTTGAGCCGCGAGTAGACCCGCTTGCCCTCGATCACCGCGACCGCCTCCTTGATCCCGCCGAGGCCGGCTTCTGACAGGTCGGTGACCGAGATCCGCCAGCGCTTGAGCTCGGCGTAGCGGGTGTACATGCGCAGCAGCTCGGCGGCGAACAGGGCCGCCTCCTCGCCCCCGGTCCCGGCCCGGACCTCGAGGATGACGTTGCGGGTGTCGTTGGGGTCCTCGGGCAGGAGCAAGAGCTTGAGCTGCTCCTCGAGTGCCTCGAGACGCTCCTCGAGCTCGCCGACCTCGAGGCCCGCGAGCTCGCGCATCTCGGCGTCGTCGGCGCCGCCGAGCACCTCGCGCGCTCCTTCGAGGTCCTCCTCGACGCGCCGCCAAGTGCGGTAGACCTCGACCACCGGCTCGATCTCCGCGGCCTTCTTGGCAATCTCCCGATAGCGCGCGGGGTCGACCGCGATCTCGGGGTCGGACTGCTGGGCGGTGAGGACCTGGTAGCGTCTTTCGATCTCGGCCAGTCGGTCAAACATGCTCACGCTCTCCGGCGACGGTTGCAAGAATCCTGGAAACAGAGAACCCCGCGCAGACCCTGAGTCGGCGCGGGGTTCACGGGGCCGCCGCGGGGCGGCCGGCGGTCGTTAGCGCTTGCCGTAACGGCGCTCGAACTTCTCAACCATTCCTGCGGTGTCGATGAGCTTCTGTTTGCCGGTGTAGAACGGGTGGCACTGGCTGCAGATCTCGAGCCGGAGCTCGGTCTTGGTCGACTTGGTCGTGAAGGTGTTGCCGCAGGCACAGCGCACCTCGACGTCCTGATATTCGGGGTGAATTCCTGGCTTCATCTCGCACCTCCCCGCGGACCGTGAGGCCGCGGACGCGACATGATACACGTCATCGCCTCACCTGGCAAGTGCGCGTGCTGCAGGCGCCGCCCGTTCTCACCACCAAGACACCAAGACACCAACCCCACCCGCCCGAGCTCACCAAACATCGATAACCAAAGCACCGACGGAGACCTTTCTGCATGGCACGTTCCAGGAAGGCTCAATCAGCGGTTCGGCTGCGACCTCGGCCTCGGCTGGCCGCGGTTGGTCCTCTGCTCCCCTTGGTGTCTTGGTGGTTTGTCCTCATCCCACCCGCCAGACCGTGTCGAGGACGGTGCCGTCGACCCACTTGACGACCGCCACCGGCTCGTCGGAGCGGGGCACCGCCTGGGGCACCCCGCAGATCCGGTCGAGCTCGGCCTTGAGGTCGGCGATCGGCCGGATCGGCAGTCGCGACCCGCGCACCGCGTCGAGCAGGTCCTGACGCCTGGGGTTGACTGCGATTCCCCGCTCGGTGACGACGACGTCGATCAGCTCGCCCGGCCCGCACAGGGTCGTGACCTCGTCCACGATCACGGGGATGCGGTCGCGGAACGACGGCACCAGCAGCATGGCGCAGCGCGCGGCGAGGCAGTTCTGCCAGCCGCCGATACCGTGCAGCAGGCGACCGTCGGAGTGGGTCACGACGTTGCCGTTGAAGCCGAGGTCGACCTCGGTCGCACCCAGCACGGCGACGTCGATCATCGACGCGAAGTTGCCCTTGCCGTGAAAGTTGTACGACGTGAATGGGGAGGTGTTGACGTGCCGGGGGTCCTCGCGCATCGAGGCGACGCCGTCGAGGTCGAAGGTCTGGCCGTCGAGGATGACCTCGACCAGGCCGTCCTTGAGCATCTCCACCAGGTACTTGTTCGACCCGCCGCGGGCGAAGCGGGCGGTGACGCCGGCCGCGCGCATGAGCTCGGCGAGGTAGATCGCGAACGCGCCGGTGGTGCCGCCGGCGCCGGCCTGGAAGGAGAACCCGGGCCGCATGATTCCGGCCTCGGCGCAGAAACGGGCGGCGAGCTCGGCGATGCGTGCGGCGGTCCGGGCTCGAGGTGATCCGGGTGGTGCCGGAGACGATCTGGCTCGGGTCGCCGATCGAGGGCACCTCGACCACGACGTCGACGTTGTTGCCCTGGATCTGCCACGGGATGCACGGGAACGGCACCAGGTTGTCGGTGACGACGACGACCTTCTCGGCGTACATCGAGTCGGCGAGGGCGAAGCCGAGCAGGCCGCAGGCGGCCGGTCCGCGGTCGCCGGTGGCGTTGCCGAAGGAGTCGGCGGTGGGGGCGGCGATCACCGCGACGTCAACCCGAACCTCGCCGTCCTGGATCGCCTGCCAGCGCCCGCCGTGCGAGCGCAGGACGCCGAGCCCGCGCATCCGGCCCTGCGAGCAGTAGTCACCGAGCGGGCCGTTCATCGAGCCTTCGATGTGGTGCAGGACACCCGACTCGAGGTGGCGGATCTGATTGGCGTGGACCGGGAACGACGCCGACGGGAACCACATCAGGTCCTTCACGCCGAGCGAGGCGGCGGCGTCGAAGACCATGTTGGCGACCGCGTCGCCGTTCCTGAGGTGGTGGTGGCTCGACACCGTCATGCCGTCGGCGAGGCCGACTTGTTCAAGGGCCTCGCGGATTGAGCCGACCCGCTTGTCGCCGTCGGCGGGGAAGTCGGCGCAGGTCGCGATCGGCGGTGAGGCCCGGCGCCCGTCCGGGCGGTGGCCGCCGACGCCGCGGTAGGGCACCGCCTCGCGGCCGTTGACCTCGGTCGGCACCTCGCGGTCGGCGGCGTTGGTCTCGAGCTTGAGCCCTTTCATGGCGTGGCCTCCCGGTCCCAGTCCTGATCGAGCGCTCCCGCCGCCACCGCCAGGGCGACGGTTCGGAAGGCCTGCGCGACCACCGGCGGGTCGACCATCTTGGAGCCGACCGCGACCGCGCCGAGCCCGCGGGCCTCGGCCTCGCGCGCGGCACGCACGACCTTGAGCGCGCGTGAGACCTCGGCGCCGGAGGGAGCCATCGCCCGGTGCACGACCGGGATCTGGCGCGGGTGGATACAGCCGACGCCGTCGAAGCCGAGCCCGCGCTCACGGCGGACGTAGGCCTCGAGCCCGCCCTCGTCGTCGATCGCGGAGTACACCGACGCGATCGGCTGGACGCCGGCGGCGCGCGCGGCGTAGACCACGGTCTGCCGGGCGAGCAGGCTCTCGACGGCCTCCTCGGTGCGCGGCGCGCCGAGCTCCGCGGAGAGGTCCTCGAGCCCGAGCGTGAGTGCGGCCACCAGCGGGTCGGCCTCGGCGATCTCGAACGCCTGGTGGATGCCGCGTGGCGACTCCAGGATCGGCATCAGCAGCGGCGGACGCCCGTCAGGCCACAGCTCCCGGGCCGCCGCCCCGGCCGCGGCCACCTGGTCGGGGCGCTCGACCTTGGGCAGCAGCACCATCTGCACCGGCCGCGGCGCCAGGGCCCGGAGGTCGGCGAGCCCGCGCTCACCCTGGTTCACGCGCACCATCCGTTCCGAGGTTCCCCAGTCGAGCGCGAGCAGGGCGTTGCGCACCAGAATGCGGGCGGCGTCCTTCTCCGCCGGCGGGACCGAGTCCTCGAGGTCGAGAATGAGGCCGTCGGCGCCGTACAGCCCCGCCGAGAGCATCAGCTTCGGCTGGTTGCCGGGCACGTAGAGCCGGCTGCGGCGCAGCCGTGCGCGCTCGGGCGCACCGACCTCGCCAGGGACGGGCGCGGGGTCGACTGCAGGGCCGACGAGGCCGGCACGGGCGAGACAGGCCTCGACTCGGGCCAGGATCACCCAGTCGAGGGCGCCGCCGTCGGTCACGGTCACCGTGCCGCAGTCGATCCCAAGGGCCGCGGCGACCCGGCGCACCGAGGCGCCGATCGCGTCGCCGTAGAGGTAGTCGACCTTGCTCGTGATCTCGACCGCGAGCGGGCCCGGTCCCGGCTCGTAGGCGACCCGGCAGTCCGAACGCACCTCCGGTCCGCTCGGCCCCGCCGCCGCCGCCACGAGATGTGACGTGCTCATACAGCCCCTCCGTCGGATCTCACCACCAAGACACCAAGACACCAAGAGGAACCTCGTGGTGCAAGTCGCGGCAGCGGTTGAGCGACTGCTCTGCCTGCCGTGACGTCAGGGACTGACCGAAAACTGGAGCGCACGACAGTGCAAAGCGGTTCAACCCACCTCGCCCCTGCGATGGCTTGGTGTCTTGGTGTCTTGGTGGTTCGTTCTCTGTGGTTCATCCGCTCATCGTAGCGCGGCGACGATCGCGTCGGTCATCTGGCTGGTGGTCGCGGCACCCTGGGCGATCGCCTGCGGGCCGCCGCGCATCTTGAGCATGTCGTAGCTGCGGACCTTCCCGTCGGCGACCACGGTCGACACCGCGAGGCGGATACGGGCCGCGGTCTCGGTCTCCCCCAGCCAGTCGAGCATCAGCACAGCGGACAGGATCATCGCAATCGGGTTCACGATCGAGGGTCGAAGGTCCGCATACTTCGGCGCCGAGCCGTGGGTCGGCTCGAACACGCCGACCTCGAGGCCGATGTTGGCAGAGGCGGCAAATCCGAGCCCGCCGACCAGGCCGGCGAAGCCGTCCGAGATGATGTCGCCGAACATGTTGCCGGCAACGATCACGCCGTAGTCCTCCGGGTTCTTGGTCAGCCACATCATCTGGGCGTCGATGTTGGTGTCCCAGAGCTGGATGGCCGGGTAGCGCTCGTGGACCTTGCGGGCCTCGGCGAGCATCATCCCCGAGGTCTCGCGGATCACGTTCGGCTTCTCGCACACGGTCACGTTGCCGTAGCCGTGACTCGCAGCGTAGGCGAAGGCCTCCTCGCAGATCCGGCGGCACTTGGCGCGGGTGAAGATCCGGGTCGAGACCGCCAGGTCCTCACGCAGAACCGCGGCGAAGCGCCTTGAACTTGGGGTGCGTGTTCAGCGCCTGCCAGACCTGCTCCGGGGGGTTGGTCCACTCGACTCCGCAGTACAACCCCTCGGTGTTCTGGCGGAAGATCACCGTGTCGACCCGCGGCTCCTCGACCTGGCTCGTGGCCCCTCGGCGGATGAAGTTGAGGGGGTTGCCCGGGAACGTGACGCACGGTCTGATCGAGATGTCGAGGTCGAAGCGCTGGCGCAGGCCGACGATCGGCGAGTAGTAGACGAAGCCCTTGCCGGCGAGCTCTGGGGCCAGCTCCTTCGCGGCGGCCTCCTTCGGCTTGGAGGTGATCGCGCCGAACAGCGCCACCTTGTGCTCGGAGAGCAGGTCGACCGTCCTCTCCGGCAGCGGGTTGCCCTCGCTGACCCAGAAGTCCCAGCCGATGTCCGCCTCGGCCCAGTCGGCGGCGAAGCCCGCCGCCTCGAGGACCCGGATCGCCTCCGGCATCACCACCTTCCCGATCCCGTCACCCGGCATCACCACCACGGTCCGTTTCGCCATCGTCGCCTCCTGATGTCATGCTGCTGCGGCTGCCTCGGGGCAGCGCCGGAACCATAGCGCAGGCAAGTGCGCGGGGGAAGGGCCGCGCTCATGGTCCGGGACCGCGTCTCCCGTCTGCTGTGCTCTCGCACACCCTGACACTCGCGGTCCGGCATTCGGGTCGCGACAAGACCCCTCATCGATCAGCTCGCCGTTAGGATGCGTGCAGCGCATCCCAAGCAGCGCGATCCGCATGGCCCCTTGAATGCGGTCGCCCGACCTGATCGCGTTCCCGGGGCCATGTGGTCGCGCTGCTCAGCGACCCCAGGTGTTGAACTTCAGGATCGACCAGATCGCCGACACTCCGTCCCGCCACCCGATCTTCTTGCCCTCGGCATAGGTCCGGCCGTGGTACGAGATCGGCACCTCGTAGATGCGGACCTGGAGGCGGGCGACGCGGGCGGTGAACTCCGGCTCGAAGCCGAAGCGGTCCGCGGTCAGGCGAAGGCGGTCACGCACCGCTCGGGTGAAGACCTTGTAGCAGGTCTCCATGTCGGTGACGTTGAGGTCGGTGAATATGTTGGAGAGCAGCGTCAACAGCTGGTTGCCGAGGTAGTGCCAGAAGAACAGCACCCGATGTGGCCCGCCCAGGAAGCGGGAGCCGTAGACCACGTCGGCATCGCCGTCGAGGATCGGCGCGAGCAGGCTCGGGTACTGGCGCGGGTCGTACTCGAGGTCGGCATCCTGGATCAACAGGATGTCACCGGTCGCGGCGCCGAACCCGGTTCGTAGCGCCGCTCCCTTGCCCCGGTTGCGCTCGTGGCGAAGGCGGCGCAGCTCGACGGTGAGCCCGTCTGCGCGCGGTGGCGGAGCGAAGGCCTCGACCCGCTGCCAGGTGGCGTCGGCCGAGCCGTCCTCGACCACCACCAGCTCGAGCTCGCGAACCGCCTCCGGCAGCGGCGCCTGGACCACCCGCTCGAGCAGTGCGGCAACCGTCGACTCCTCGTTGTAGACCGGCACGACGACCGAAAGCCGCATCGCCGGGAACTCTACCACGCTGACGGGCAGCGATCCCCGACGACCGGTCTTGACGCCGCCGATGGCGCCCCCGAGGTCCCGCACGCGCGCTGCGCGTGTGAAGGAGTTCGTGCTGCATTGACCCGCCACGAACGTTGCACGACCCTTTGCCTCGCCGAGGGTCAATGCGGCGCGAAGTCCTAGTCCACGACCTGCAGCGGGTGCTTGGCGAGGAAGTCCGGCTCGACCGCGTCGAGGATCACCCGGCCCTCCATGTACTGAGTCACCGGGAGGCCGACCAGGTAGCACAGGGTCGGGGCGACATCCGTGAGCTGGACGCGCTGCATGAGGTGGGCCGGGACGACGCCGCTACCGACCAGGATCAGGGCGCCGTCGGGGGAGCCGGCCGCGGTCGCTCGCCAGCCGCCGCCGAGCCCGAGCAGGCGGAGGAGGCGTTCGAACGAGCCCGGCGGCTCGAAGCCGTAGGGCGAGACGACCACCACCAGCGCATCGGCCGGAAGCGCGGTGAGAAGATCGCCCATGCGGTCGTCGAGCAGCTCGAGCAGAAGGTCCCAAGCGGCGCGCTGGAGGCTGTCCTGGGCGCCGAGCGGCTCGAGCGCGCGGCGCATCTCGGCGACCGTCCCGAGGTGAACCCAGGCGCAGCGCGTCCCGCTCGCCAGGGCCTCGCGCAGCTCGAGCAGGCGACCGACGTCCGCATCGACCGCCTTCAGGACGCCGTCCCTGACCTCGGGGAACGGCTCGAGGGCGGCCCTGAGCGAACTGATCAGGACCGGGTCGAGCACGGTCGACGCGCTCGGCCAAGCGCTGCGTCGTTCGACCGAGCCCTCCGGCCACACACCGGGCCAGTCCCACACCCTGGTCGCCACGCCCGAGGCCCTGAGCATGTCCCACAGCGGAGGCAGCGCCGAGGGCAGCGGCGCATGGCGTCGGGAGAACCCCCACGGAACCACCCACCCGGAACCGAATGGTGTCCACGGCAACAGCTGGAGCGAGATGCCCCCCGCCGCCGCGACCACCCAGCGCGAGCGTGAGCGCAGGCCGTGTCGGCTCGGAAAGGCGCCGGTCGCGAGTGACGTCCACAACGACAGTCGAAGGTAGGGTCGGTAAGCGTCGACTGCCCCCCACGAGCCCCGCTGGAGGAGACCGTCGAGGTTGAGGTAGCGCTGGTTGCCGGCGATCTGACCCAGCACCGTCGGATCGAGCCCCTCGATACCGAGGACGACGAGCGGACGATCGCTACGGCCGAGCGCCCGCGCGGCGATCGGTCGAGGGTTGCCGCTCGGGGGCGGCTCGGTGACGAAACGGACGATCGGCAGGCCGATCACCAGTGCGGCAAAGACCGCCACCCCGCGACGGCTGGCACCCCGACGACGCACCCAGAGGCCGACGCCGAGCGCGATCAGGCCGGCAACAAGCCACGCCACCGCATCTTGACCGAGGGTCCGGTGACCGGTGCCAGACAGAAACTCGGGATGGAGGTCCGCGTTGACGCGGCAGGTCACGGCCGCGACCAGGAACATCGAGAAGGCCAGCTCGGGCGCCGGCCAGCTGCGCGCCCGCTCTTCCGAAGGCCGCAGCCGGCGCACGGCGAGGCCCACGAGCAGACAGGCGCTCCCGATCGTCACGATCCCCCACGCCGTCCACATCAGCACCGCGGGGGCCAGCCCGAGACCCTCCACCCCCGCATCAGGGTTGAGACGCAGGAGGAGGATGAGGAGGACCAGCCCCCCGGCGATCCCCAGGTAGAGGGCGTCAGTGCGGAGCCGACGAGGCGTCATCGATGAGCTTCATACTCCACGCCCGTATTATTCACCAGTGTTGCCCACGCCCGTCCGTCCGCCCTCCAGCGACTCGCCTCCGGCGAGTTTGCGGCGCGAGGGCGGCGAGGTGTTCTGCGCATCGGAGCGTTCGACCCAAGGGGCGCGGAGGCGTACTTGATGATACGCCGAGCACCCCGAGGCGAGAGGACGCCGCTGCGTGCGGCGTATCGCCGGCTGCAATAGAAGCCTGGTGAATCGTGCGGTGGAGCCTGAACGCGACGACCCGGGATCGAACCCCGGGTCGCAGGCCGAGGCTTCATGCCCCGGAACAACGAAGATGGGATGGTGCCGAAGGCCGGACTCGAACCGGCACGGGTCGCCCCACACGGCCCTCAACCGTGCGCGTCTACCAGTTCCGCCACTTCGGCCCGCGCAACGCGCATCTTAACTCGGTGCCTCTCGACCGGACAAGACCTCACTGGCCGCCGCCGGTCGGTTGGGTCGGCTCCGCCGGAGCCTTGCTGGTGCCGCTGCTCTCGGCCGGCGGCTGGGCCGGCGCGGCCTCAGGCTGCTCGGAGGGTCCAAGCCCGGGGGTCGCCACGACAGTCGGCTGTGGCGCAACCTCCTGCATCACCGAGCCGCGACTCTTGCCCGACAGGATCGCAAGGCCCATCGACAACACGACGAAGAGGATGAACGAGATGGTCGTGAGCCGGTGCATGATGTTGGTCTGGGTGCGGGGACCGAACGAGGACTGGCTCCCGCCGCCGCCGAACGCACCGGCCAGGTCCGCACCCTTGCCCTGCTGGAGCAGCACCACCAGAACCAGGAAGATGCACACCAGAACGTACAGAATGACGATCAGAACGGTCACGGGATCTCCTCAGCGGCGCAGTCCGCCGCAGCGCGGATGATAGCGGAAAACGAGTCAAGGTCAAGGCTGGCGCCGCCAATCAGTCCCCCGTCGATGTCCGGGCGGGTGAGGAGGTCGGCCGCGTTGGCAGGCTTGAGGCTGCCGCCATAGAGGATCCGCACGGCCTCGGCGCGGTCGCGGCCGAAGCTCGCGGCGAGGCGCCCGCGCAGGAACGCATGGGCCTCCTGAGCCTGCTCCCCGGTCGCGTTGCGGCCGGTGCCGATCGCCCACACCGGCTCGTAGGCGAGCACCAGCCGTTCGGTGTCGAGCCCGTCGGTCGCAGCCACCTGGCGCTCGAGGACGGCGAGGGTCTCTCCGGCGTCACGCTCGGCGAGCGTCTCACCGACACAGAAGATCACCTTGAGACCGGCTGCCTGGGCGGCGCGGGCACGGCCAGCGGCGGTGTCGTCACTCTCTGCGAACAGGGTCCGACGTTCGCTGTGGCCGACGATCGCCCACTCGACACCGATCTCCGTGAGCATCCCCGCAGCGACCTCGCCGGTGAATGCGCCACTCTCCGCCCAGTGCACGTTCTGGGCTCCGAGCCCAAGCTGCGACCCAGAGAGAACCATCGCCGCCGCCGGAAGGCTGACAAACGGCGGGCACACCACCACGTCGACGCCATCGGGCAGCTCGCGGTCGAGCAGGCCCTCGAGGAACGAGGTCGTGGCCGCGACGCCGTAGTGCAGCTTCCAGTTGCCCGCGATCAGCGGCGTACGCGCCATCTCAGCCTCCCAACGCCTTCACCGCGGGAAGGGTCTCCCCGGTGAGGAACTCCAGCGAGGCCCCGCCTCCGGTCGAGACGTGGTCGATCCGGTCCTCGAGGCCGGCCTGCTTGATCGCCATCACCGACTCGCCGCCCCCGACCACGGTGAAACCGCTCGAGGCGGCCATCGCCTCGGCGACCGCGAGCGTGCCGGCAGCGAAGCGCTCGACCTCGAACACGCCCATCGGACCGTTCCAGAACACCGTGCGCGCGCCGCTGACGGCAGCCCGTGCCCGCTCCCGGGAGTCGGGTCCGAGATCGACGATCATCAGGTCCGGCGGCACCGCGTCGGCGGCGACCACCTCGACCCTCGAGGCACCCTCGAGCGCGTCGGCAACCACGACGTCGGTCGGCAGCAGCAGCTCGACGCCGCGGCTTCCGGCACGCTCGATGACCTTCCGGGCAGTGTCGAGCATCTCCTCCTCGACCAGCGAACGCCCGACCTCGCGGCCCTCGGCGAGGAGGAAGGTGTTGGCCATGCCACCGCCGATCACGAGCGTGCTGACGCGCTCGAGCAGGGCCTCGAGCGGCGCCGTCTTGGTCGAGATCTTGGCACCGCCGATGACCGCGACAAAGGGTTGCTCGGGGTCGGCCACCAGCCGGCCGAGCGCCGCGACCTCGGCCTCCATCAGGAAGCCTGCCGCCTTGCGGCCGGGCCCGTAGAGGTGCGGCACCGCGGCGACCGAGGCGTGGGCGCGGTGGGCGGTGCCGAAAGCATCGTTCACGTAGTGCGAAAACGGCGCCGCGAGAGCAGCGCGCGAACTCGGGGTCGTTCTTCTTCTCACCCGGGTAGAAGCGGAGGTTCTCGAGCACCAGGAGGCTGCCGGACCCGGCCTCGGCGAGAGCGCGTTCGACCTCGTCACCGACGCAGTCCGACACGAAACGGACGGGTCTCCCGAGGAGCTCGCCGAGGCGCTCGGCCGCCGCCGCCAGGCTGTAGCGCGGATCACGCTCGCCGCTCGCCTTGCCGAGATGCGAGCAGGCGGCGACCACCCCCACCCTCTCGAGCAGCCAGCGCACGGTCGGCAGCGCGGCCTCGATCCGGGTGTCGTCCTGAGACCAGCGCCGTCCTTGAGCGGCACGTTGAGGTCGAGGCGGAGCAGCACCCGCGCGCCCGGAAGGTCCCTCAGATCCGCGAGCCGCGGGACGCTCATGAGTCCGCCGCCGCCATGTAGGCGAGCAGGTCGACGCAGCGCAGCGAGTACGCGTTCTCGTTGTCGTACCAGCCGACCACGTGGAAGAAGTCCGGCGCGACCTGTGAGATGAGCTCGAGGTCGACGACCACCGAGTGGGTTTCGCCGATGATGTCCGACGACACCAGCGGCTCGTCGCTCGCCTTCAGGATGCCCTTGAGCTGGCCGGCGGCCGCCTCGCGGAAGGCATCGCGGAGCTCGTCCACCGTCCCCGCGCGACCGCCCACGAAGACCAGGTCGCAGATCGAGCCGTCCGGCACCGGCACCCGCATCGCGGCGCCGTCGAGCTTGCCCGCAAGCTCGGGGTAGACCAGTCCGATCGCCTTGGCCGCGCCGGTCGATGTCGGGATGATGTTGATCGCGGCGGCGCGGGCGCGGCGCATGTCGGAGGAGTGCTGAACGTCGAGGATGCGCTGGTCGTTGGTGTAGGCGTGGATGGTAGTGAGCCAGCCGTGGCGGATCCCGACCGTCTCGTGCAGGACCTTGGCCATCGGCCCCAGGCAGTTCGTGGTGCAGGACGCGTTCGAGACCACGTGATCGGCGGTGGGATCGTAGAGCTCGTGATTGACGCCGACCACGAAGGTTGCGTCGACCGACTTGCCCGGCGCGGTGATGATCACCTTCTTGGCCCCGGCCTCGAGATGGGCGCCGGCCTTCTCACGGCTGCGGAACAGACCCGTCGCCTCGAACACGTAGTCCGCGCCGAGCTCGCGCCACGGCAGCTTGGCCGGGTCGCGCTCGGCGAGCACCCGGAGGCGGTCGCCGTCGATCACCAGATCCTGGCCGTCGACCCCGACCTCGCCTCGGTACGCACCGTGGACCGAGTCGTGCTTGAACAGGTACGCGAGCATGTCGGGAGAGGTGAGGTCGTTGATCGCGACCAGGTCAAAGTCCTTGCGAGCCTTGAGATGGCGGGCGACCAGGCGGCCGATGCGGCCGAATCCGTTGATGGCGACACGAATGCTCATGCAGACCTCCTCGGGGACCGATGTGGTCCGTCAGTATAGATGAAACGGGTGCAATGCGCCGTCTCTTCCGCGCGCGAGCCGGCGCGCGGGGGCTTGCACCGCGAATCCCGCCATGCTACCGTTGCTGTCCGTTGCGGCGCGTTCGTCTAGGGGTCTAGGACGCTGGCCTCTCACGCCGGTAACACGGGTTCGAATCCCGTACGCGCTGCCAACTCCCTTCCCCCGCCCCCCATCGTGAGACGTTAGACGCTAGAGGTCAGACGTGAGCGGCAAGCTCCGCTGAGCGGCACGCGCTGGCATTCCCGGGTCAGTTGAGGCGGCAGCTGCAGGTTCTCACCACCAAGACACCTAGACACCTAGACACCAAGAGGGTCTCCCGCGGTTGAGGTGTGGCCTCGCTCCTGAAACAGTGCTAGCTTAGGGATGTCGAGCCCGCACTGTGTCGAAAGTCAGGCAAATGAACTGCACATGCCAGGGAGCGCCTGTGCTGCAACGCGACCAACCGATCGGGGGGGAAGGCGATGCGTTTGGGAATCCTATGTGTCTTGTGTCTGGCCGGTTGCGCTAGCGTTGGCACGGTTCCCGTGGGCGATAAGCAGGTGAGGGCGAAGCCGGCAGACTGCCAGCTCGATGTGTTTGGTGCTGAAGCGGACGTGAAGCGACCATTCGAGGTGGTCTGCCTCATCAATTCTGAGACCGGCACAACTCTCTTCCATCGCCATTCGATCGAAGCCGCAATGGAGAAGCTCCGCCCGAAGGCATGCTCATGCGGAGCCGACGCAATCGTCATCGTCGATGCGGAGAAACACGGCATGAACTGGACGGGCTACGGGAAGGGCGAGGTCAAGGTGAAAGCGATCGTGTACACCGACTGAAAGGAGCCCTGATGCCCCGCCGCCCGCTCCCGTCAAACGTCACGAGGCTGCCGCGGCCTGGCCGCCCGCCGGTCGCGAAAAACCCGTGCGGCATCATCCGCAACGGTGACTGTTGCGCGAGAGCCAGGGAGGCGCGATCTTGGGTCCAGCGCTCCGCTGGGAACAAGGTGAGACGAACGGATAGACCCGCACAGCGAGGTGAATGATGAGCGAACAGAAGTCGGGCCTCTTGGGATGCCTTGGCGGGGCCGCCGTGACTTTCTTGGGCATTATCGCTTTTGTTCTGCTGGTCGGGCTTGTTGGGTGCATCTTTCTGGCCAAGGGCTGTGCAGACGTCGGCACCCACATGGCCAAAGAGCAGCAGCAACGTTCACAGGCACTCTCGGCACTCGAGTTCACGGGGGTGAGGGTCACCACGGACGAGAACTGGATGTACGTGAAGGGCTCGATCCGCAATGGCGGCAGTCAGCCGGTGAAGTTCGTGAAGGTCGTCGTCGAATGGAAGGACGCCGCCGGCAACGTCGTGGACACCGACTGGACCTATGGTGTGGGCGCCACCGAGCTCGCCCCGGGCGGCTCCAAAACCTTCGAGGTGATGACGAAGAGGGTCCGATCCGTCAAGTCGGCGAGCTATCGCTTCGAGGAGTGAATCCGACATGGACGTGACCAACCGATCGGGAGGAAGGCGATGCGTTTGGTGAGGGTGTGTCTCATTGGTCTCATCATCGCCCTGCTGGCTGGTGTGATCGGGGCGCAGGCCGAGCAAGCGACCCGTGAGGAGCTCTTGAGGAAGTCCAACGAACTCCTGAAAGAGCTCCAGACACAGACGAGCGACTGGGGCAATCAAAAGGCCAAGAGGCAGAAGACAATCGACGCGGTGCGGGGGGAGATAGGCAATGGGGCACCGACCTTTCGCAACACCTACTGGGGGATGAATGTCACCGAGGTGATCGCAAAGGAGGGCCAGCCAACCAGCAGGTCAAAAGACGGACGATCCGAGACCATTGGCTACGCCGGCCTTTCGGTTGGAGGGCTATCGGCGATTGCCGTCTTCAGGTTCATCGATGGCGTGTTGGTCTCCGGCGGGTATTTCATCAACGAGGAGCATGCGAATCGGACTTTGCACGTGGACGATTTCCGGAAGCTCACGTCGCTCCTGACTCGGAAGTATGGCGAGCCCGCATTCGACAGGACCGTGTGGAAGAACCGCCTCTTCGAGGACGACCGGGACCAGTGGGGCACCGCGGTCGCAGCCGGGCAACTGGAGTTCGTTGCGTCCTGGTCAGATGAGAGGACGGAGATCATGAACTACCTGACTGGAGATAACTTCAAAATTGCCCACACCCTTCACTACACCTCGAATGCGCTCAAGTTCCTGCAAGACGAAGAGAGCGTGCAAGATGACCTCGATGGCCTCTGATCATGCCCCGCCGCCCGCTCCCGCCGAACGTCACGAGGCTGCCGCGGCCTGGCCGCCGGCTGATGGCCGTGATCGGGATGAGGAAGATCGAGCGGGAGGACGGGTCCGAGGCAATCAAGATCGGGTTCAGCCATCCGCAGCCTGAGCCAGCGGGGGTCAAGCCGTTCCGGAAGGGGGACTCCTGATGAGTGACATTCTGCGGAGTCGGGTTCGAACCATCGTCCTGCTGCTGCTCCTCGGGCTGTCGACGGGGGTCGGCCTGGCAGCCGCGAAGTACCACGGCAACACCAGCTCGATGATCTTTCACCAGAGCAGCTGCCGCTACTACAACTGCAAGAACTGCACGAGGGAGTTCAACACCAGGGAGGCAGCGATCGCGGCGGGATACCGACCGTGCAAGGTGTGCAAGCCGTGATCTTCTGCGATGCTCCGGGTGACACGGGCGAGGAAAGGCCCGTTGACGAGGGATGGGACGACCGATGAGAGTTGAACTGGACGGTTCGCGCCGGGTCATGCTGGCGATAGCCTTCGGATCTTTACTTGGTCGCCACGGTCAAGACGCGCAAGCTGGGTGGCACGCGGCCGCCCTCCAAGCCGGGGATGTCCGCCAGCTTGGGGTGCTCATGGCCACGATCTCAGCGGAGATCTTGAAGCGGACGCCGTCTTCTGTCTCGCTTGCGGCCCGGGGCTCGATTGCTGAAGCAGTCACCCGCCTAAACGAGGTTAGCGAGCTCATGCAGGCCCAGCCGGAGGGTGACGAGGATCAGCTGAACTACCACTGGATCCTGATCGGCGAGCTAGTGGCGGTCATCGCTGCGCTCCTCGGGGAGAGTCAAGCTCTCGCCCCTGCGATCGCAGATGGGGAGGCGTGAGGGCCGTGGCACTCATCAGTCGCTTCGCTTTCCGGGTTCCCGTCGAGGATGCTCCGCAGGAGCCAGCGCAGCCTGACGCCGGAGGCTTGGGCTTCGCCCCTCTTAGCGTCCTGTGGACCTACGCCTCGCCGAAGGACCTGGCGCCGGCCGGCGGCCGCGGCGGGCCCGGCAACCTCTCTCCCACCGAGATCCGGATCCGGTGCCTCGGGTGCAACCTCCAGTGGATTGCCTGCCAGGGGACGCCGGGTGACAAGGTGGGCTCGTTCGAGCAGATCAACGGCCACGTGCGCCTCATCTGCCCGGGGTGCTCAAACGAAGGATCTCTTCCGATGGCAGCGTTCGGGACCAGAAGGGGAGGCGACGGATGATCGATCCGGAGTTGAAGAAGGGGCTCGACTTGGCGGAGTGGACGCTACAGGCCATCTTCCCGCATTGTGAGGTTACCTTCGCCGAGAGCTTCACGAACCTAGGCTGGAACTTCTACGTGGAACATGGTGTGGGCCCCCTCGAAACGATCACCATCCTGCTTCCCTACGAACTTCTCCACGACGAAGACGGCCAGGAGATCCTCGAACACCGCCTCCGTGGTTCCGATCTACCCAGGTTCGCGGCCCGTTGTCCGCATGGGACCATCGAAATCGGCATGACGGAGCCTAGGGTCCTCGACGGGGGGGAGTCTTGACCGGTCGATCGTCGAGGCGCGGTTGCGGTCCGCCGGCCTGCCGGCGCTCGTCGCGAAGCACCCGCGCGGGGTCATCGGCGCCGGGGACGCTGGGGCGATCGCGATGGGGGGGCGTGGGCCGACGAACGATGTTCATCATCTCGACGAATAGTGTCCGCTCGCCGCTGGCGCGTCGACTGGACCAGACTTGCAGGGGGCCCAAAAAGTGGAAACGCCCGATCGTTCATTCATGTCCCTGCTTGAAGGTTACGCCCGGACATGGGCAGATCTCATGCTACTCGGTCCAAGACGCTTCTTCCTGCGCAGCTCCCGGCGCCCATCGAGGCTAACGACTACCCCTCCCGGCTTGTTCCTCTTGATCTCCGCCACCGCCGCCGCCTTCGGCACTGTGACAGCGAGCCTCGGGTTTGGTGGCACTGCCTCTCCGACCGGCTTCCAACCCGCCAGTGTCGGATTGGTCGTGCTTCTGCTCCTTCAGATGTTCCTCTTTCTTCTTGTGGCGGCGGGCGCGATCAAGACTCTGAGGCTAAGATTCTCTCCTACAAGAGCCTGGAACGTCTTTTGCTTTGCCTCCTTTGCCTTGGTTCTTCTGCCGTTCTTCGAGACTACCGGCTTCGCCATATTCGACATATTCCTCGAGTCCTATAGTTGGGACGCGTTCGTAGTAGCAGGTTTCGCTTCTCTTCCGCCGCTTGGCGTCTTCGTCTACTACCTTCTGGAAGGCCTGACTGTCGTTCATCGAATCCCGCGATATCGAGTCTGGATTGGCACAGCTTTCTTGTACATTCTCGTTGTCATTGTTCCCTTCATGGCTATCGTTGAGTTCGTGGACGAAATCGCTGACGCCGTGGCGTCCGGGCGGGCAATGCTGAATAGTTCTGCAAGAGCTGGCGCGCTCATCCAGGTCGCAAACTCGACGACGAGTCAAGGTGGCTATAATTGGCGACCTGCGATCGCCGTGCAAGACGGCGACAAGGTCGAAGTCCTTGTGCGCTGTTCAAATACATCACACACTCCCGCAGGTGGTGTCAATCTGCGTATTCGTATCTTAACGGATTCCAAAGTGCCGGGGTTCCTTCTGCTCGCGGATGCGAACTGCGACTACTGCGCGAATCAGGTCTATGGTCTGGCAACCATTACGGCACCCAGCGGTGGAGTGGTGAGTATCGCTCGGTACCTAGATGATTTTCGACTCTACAGAGGCGATCCCTCTAACGAGGTGGCGCTTCCGCACGGTCGGACTGGAAGGGAAGTCTACGAATGGCGGGGGCTATATCTGGGCAACATGGGATCCGGGCTGAAGGAGGAACTGACGCTTACCTTCGGCTTCCTGGTGAAGGTGGAAGGCGTGGCTGCTGCTCCTGCTAGCTCGAGATTCTCCATTGGGAGCCCGTTTGGTCCGCCCCGGACTGTCGGCCGGACCGCGCTCCCCCTGACATCACACTTGGCCCAGCACCTGCGGGGCATCATGGGCGTGGCGGGTTTCCGGGCGATGGCGATGAGGAAGGGGTGAGGAGGATGGCAGGTGACCGTCAGCGCGCGGCCCAACAGGACGTCCTGCGCACGCTGCGGAAGCTCTTCCCCGGGAAGCGGGTGGAGCTCTCAGCGCAGTTCCCGGACGACCGGACGAACCTGGCCACACGCGCCCACCTGCACTGCTTCCTGGTCTTCACGAGCGACACGACCGCGGCGACGTTGGCCATCGCTCACGAGCGACTGATGGAGCCCGGGCTCACCGAGGTCCTCCGCGAGCTCGGCCTGCCCGAGCTCTTCGAGCAGCAGCCGCGGGGGAGGTTCGTGCTCGCGTTGACGGGGCTGCGGGAATTGGAGGGGGCTCGAATGATCCCTCCATGGCCAGGCCTGGCACGCAGATCTGTGGCACACTGGGACGAGCGGCCGTAGGTCAGCCATGGTCGACTGATATGCGGCGGAGGAGCCATGTCAGATTTGCCACTCGACGCGATCTGCTACAAAGCTAACTTTCTTACTGACGTCGTCCTTCGCATCGACTTTGTCAGTCCGATCCCTAGCTTAGGGTCGCCCCTGCCCTCCACAGTCTCGAAGGCCATCCTCTCTCACTTCCCTATCGCAGATCCACAGAAGGTTGTGGTACAGAAGTTCAATTTCGTACCCGAGCAAGGCATCCAACCTTCTCAAGACAGCTTCACTACATGGCGCTTCTTCGGTCGCGCCCGGGAAAAGCAACTCGCCCTCTCGCTTCAACACCTCTTCATCTCCTATTCGAAATACACAAGCTACGAGTCACTCCAGCGCGAATTCGTCCTTATATCCGAGGCTCTGCTTCGGGAGATACCTGAGATACAGATTTCTCGCCTCGGCCTGCGCTACATTAATCAGGTCGAGCAGCCCGGTAGCGACCCCTTTGACTGGGAAGGACTATTGGAGCGTGATCTGGTAGCGCTATTGCGCTACTCAGTCCCGGGCTCTCAGCCATGTCGCATCTTCCATAACCTGGAGTATTCCTTCCCGGAGCATCAACTGAGATTTCAGTTTGGTCTTTTCAACACAGACTACCCAGCGGCGATTCGAAGACGTCACTTTGTCCTCGACTACGATGCATTCTTTCAGGGTCCAATCGAACAAACAGAAGTAACCGGAATGGCCGATCTGTTCCATTCACGCATCCAGAATCTGTTCGAGAGAAATATTGAGGACCGTCTTCGGGAGGTTCTCCGTGGTCAACGATGAAAACAGCTGGACGGCCTCCTATGTGCCAGACAACTCCACAAAGGGCACGCCGGATCCGTGTCCTCACGCGCCCGAAACCGAGGGCATTGTCGGCCGCGTTGATGGTTCCGATTACTCCAGAGAAATGCAACTTGCCCCTTCAGTTACGGAGAAGGACGGGCCATTATATACCGTCCGCAAACCAACGAGAGTTGAACAGTGGGCTCGGATAATCGATGACGAAAACGACTGAGGTTGTCTACGAATCCGGTTCGCGAGTTCGGCAGGGAGATGTTGTCCGTGACATAGAGTTCTTGGAATTCGCTACCGAAAGAGACGGGCTCCTGCACATCTCTCGCATTCTGTTCCCGCTTGCCGTCGTACTGACTCAGGATTGCGACCTTCAACAAGACAAGACATACCGCATCGAGGAGAGACCAAACCGGGACAAGATACTCATATCCGCCCTGGTGGCACCGCTATACAACGCCGAGCATGTCTTTCGTGGGGAACATCTTGTGGAGCTCAAAATACGCTCTCAACAGATTAGCAAGAAGCACAGCCCTGGTACGACGTTGATGGGCAATCACAATCCGAGATACCACTACCTTGAGTTTCCGCCGGCGACCCATCTCCCGCCATGCATCATCGACTTCAAACACTACTTCACGATTCCAATCCTGGAATTGGAGGCCCGGAGGCCGGAGAACGTAGTGTGTCAGGTCGCAGGGCTCTACCGGGAGGACATTTCACAGAGATTCGCCGCCTTCCTTTCGAGGATCGGTTTGCCCGACGCGAACGTGCGGCAAGAGAACGGCTCCCCCAAGTTCGACAGTTACGCGCGTAAGGTATTGATTCTATGAGGTCGAGTTCCCAGAAATGCCACTACGCGGCGGCTTCGACTGCCTTTCGGGTCGGCTGGCGGACCCCCCAAGTTCGACAGTTACGCGCGTAAGGTATTGATTCTATGAGGTCGAGTTCCCAGAAATGCCACTACGCGGCGGCTTCGACTGCCTTTCGGGTCGGCTGGCGGACCCCGATCGCCTCGAAGAGTGCGCGCTGTTCGGGGGTCATCGCGGAGATCCCGGTCAAGTTCGTCCCTGTTGCCAGCCTTGCGTTGTGACGCTGGACCGTCCGCAGCCGATACAGCAGCTCCTCCGGCGAGACGTTCAGACCTGACCTTCGCAGCCTGAAACGCATCACCCTCTGGATCACCAGCGCGAGGAAGCAGATGAAGGTGTGCGCCCGGATGCGATCCGGCAGCCGGTGGTACACCGGCGCGATCTCGAGCTGACCCTTCACCACCCGGAAGCCACGCTCGATGTCCGCCAGGTCCTTGTACCGAGCCACCAGCTCCTCAGCCGTCATGTCGCGCACGTTGGAGATCAGCACCAGCTTGCCGTCGAGCTCCAGGTCCCGTTTCAGCTCGTCCACGTTCCAGTACCAGCGGAAGATCTCGCTCTTGAGGTCCAGCTTGATCAGCCGCGTTAGCTTCGCCTCGACCAGCTCGTGATGCATCGTGACCATCGCGCCGTTGTCGCTCAGCCGCCGCCCCCGGCCCGGCCGTCCGTCCTCCTGCGCGTTCAGCTTGCCGGCAAGCCCCCGCGCCCGGCGCAGCGCCTTCGCGACCCGCTGCGCCCGCATCCTACGTGCTCGTCTCGCGATCTCCGGCGAGTGCGCCATCACCAGCCGCCGGCCTGCGGCATCGGCTTCGCAGACGCTCTCCTGCCCGGTCTCCCGGCTCTGACTCAGCAGCTGCCGGTGCATCCCTGGAAGGTCCTCGATCATCTCCCGGTACTTTCGCGCGGGCACCGCCAGGATGTACTCCACGCTGCGGCCGTTGACCGTCATGCTCTCCAGCTCGGCAAGGTTGTCGAGCGAGATCATTCCCCGGTCGGCCACGAAGACCAGACGCTTGACCGGGAAGCGCTCACAGAGCCGGGTCACGATGCCCTGCACCGTGGTGGTTTCCGAGATGCTGCCCTCGAAGACCTCGTGGGTGACCGGGAAGCCGTCGGCCGTCTGCACGAGGCCGACCGCAAACTGCCGTGCGATTCCGTCGGTGTCCTTGGACTTGCCCCACTGCCGCAGGTCGCCTTCGACCTGGGTCTCGCCCTCGACCCCGATGGTGGTGATGTCGTAGAAGACGACCTCCATCTCAGTGTCGAAGAGCGGCAGCAGGGTCCCGACCAGCTCCCGCTCGAGCGCGCCCTTGCACTCGACGAGGACGTCCATGGCCCGCAGGAGGTTCTGGTGGGTGACCTGGTCACGGTCGATGCCGGGCAAGTAGACCTGCTCGATCCAGCGCAGGATGCCGAGCTTCGAGCGCGGGTCCGACAGACGGTTGACGACCATGACCCGGACCAGCTTTTCGATGTCGACCTGGTGGCGGCGGCCTCGGGTCGACTTGAGCACCGCCTGGGCGAGCTTGAGCTGGCGCCAGATCTCCATGACGGCCCACACGTCGCCGAGTTGCTCGGCTGGGGCGAAGGTGGTGTTGTCCGAGGTAATGCCCCGGGTGAGCCGTCGAGGCTGGGGCGGTCGGTGACCCGGAGCAGGCCGTTGATCAGGGTGTCCAGGTCGGCCTCGCCGAGCTGGTCGAGTCGGCACAGGTTCGCGATGTGCTCCTGCTTGGGTTTCCGGGTCTCGGGGTCGCGGTAGGCCCGGACGATCTGGAGGTAGCTGCGGGGGCCCGAGCGAGTGATCTTGACCTGCACGCCACGACTCTAACTCAGGCATATATCCACTGTCAATAGCTATCGCATCACAGGCATGCCATTACAACACTTCGTGAATCCCAGCTCGCAAGTTGTTGAAAATGCTCAATCGGCTTCCCTGAAAACCGTCGATTCCGGCCTCCAACTGTCGAAGTCGGGGGACCCCGATCGCCTCGAAGAGTGCGCGCTGTTCGGGGGTCATCGCGGAGATCCCGGTCAAGTTCGTCCCTGTTGCCAGCCTTGCGTTGTGACGCTGGACCGTCCGCAGCCGATACAGCAGCTCCTCCGGCGAGACGTTCAGACCTGACCTTCGCAGCCTGAAACGCATCACCCTCTGGATCACCAGCGCGAGGAAGCAGATGAAGGTGTGCGCCCGGATGCGATCCGGCAGCCGGTGGTACACCGGCGCGATCTCGAGCTGACCCTTCACCACCCGGAAGCCACGCTCGATGTCCGCCAGGTCCTTGTACCGAGCCACCAGCTCCTCAGCCGTCATGTCGCGCACGTTGGAGATCAGCACCAGCTTGCCGTCGAGCTCCAGGTCCCGTTTCAGCTCGTCCACGTTCCAGTACCAGCGGAAGATCTCGCTCTTGAGGTCCAGCTTGATCAGCCGCGTTAGCTTCGCCTCGACCAGCTCGTGATGCATCGTGACCATCGCGCCGTTGTCGCTCAGCCGCCGCCCCCGGCCCGGCCGTCCGTCCTCCTGCGCGTTCAGCTTGCCGGCAAGCCCCCGCGCCCGGCGCAGCGCCTTCGCGACCCGCTGCGCCCGCATCCTACGTGCTCGTCTCGCGATCTCCGGCGAGTGCGCCATCACCAGCCGCCGGCCTGCGGCATCGGCTTCGCAGACGCTCTCCTGCCCGGTCTCCCGGCTCTGACTCAGCAGCTGCCGGTGCATCCCTGGAAGGTCCTCGATCATCTCCCGGTACTTTCGCGCGGGCACCGCCAGGATGTACTCCACGCTGCGGCCGTTGACCGTCATGCTCTCCAGCTCGGCAAGGTTGTCGAGCGAGATCATTCCCCGGTCGGCCACGAAGACCAGACGCTTGACCGGGAAGCGCTCACACAGCCGGGTCACGATGCCCTGCACCGTGGTGGTTTCCGAGATGCTGCCCTCGAAGACCTCGTGGGTGACCGGGAAGCCGTCGGCCGTCTGCACGAGGCCGACCGCAAACTGCCGTGCGATTCCGTCGGTGTCCTTGGACTTGCCCCACTGCCGCAGGTCGCCTTCGACCTGGGTCTCGCCCTCGACCCCGATGGTGGTGATGTCGTAGAAGACGACCTCCATCTCAGTGTCGAAGAGCGGCAGCAGGGTCCCGACCAGCTCCCGCTCGAGCGCGCCCTTGCACTCGACGAGGACGTCCATGGCCCGCAGGAGGTTCTGGTGGGTGACCTGGTCACGGTCGATGCCGGGCAAGTAGACCTGCTCGATCCAGCGCAGGATGCCGAGCTTCGAGCGCGGGTCCGACAGACGGTTGACGACCATGACCCGGACCAGCTTTTCGATGTCGACCTGGTGGCGGCGGCCTCGGGTCGACTTGAGCACCGCCTGGGCGAGCTTGAGCTGGCGCCAGATCTCCATGACGGCCCACACGTCGCCGAGTTGCTCGGCTGGGGCGAAGGTGGTGTTGTCCGAGGTAATGCCCCGGGTGAGCTCGTCGAGGCTGGGGCGGTCGGTGACCCGGAGCAGGCCGTTGATCAGGGTGTCCAGGTCGGCCTCGCCGAGCTGGTCGAGTCGGCACAGGTTCGCGATGTGCTCCTGCTTGGGTTTCCGGGTCTCGGGGTCGCGGTAGGCCCGGACGATCTGGAGGTAGCTGCGGGGGCCCGAGCGAGTGATCTTGACCTGCACGCCACGACTCTAACTCAGGCATATATCCACTGTCAATAGCTATCGCATCACAGGCATGCCATTACAACACTTCGTGAATCCCAGCTCGCAAGTTGTTGAAAATGCTCAATCGGCTTCCCTGAAAACCGTCGATTCCGGCCTCCAACTGTCGAAGTCGGGGGCTCCGATTCGGCCACGGGCGGTATTGGAGCATCGTCGTCCGCCGCTCGCCGGCAGAAGAACGAGTTTCTTCCTGAGGGTACTAATTAGGATAGGGCCTCTCGGACTGAAGGCCCAATACGAGTGCCAGCCGTTCTTCTACACGGCGCATCGTATCCAGGCTGACGGCTCCTCGGAGGTGTTTGAATCTATCCGTTATCGTCAACGTCCTCACCTGATCGCACATGATCATCCCAGGCTTGGTCTGACCGCCTTCGGGAGGGTTCACTCTGACTCGCGCCGCAACGGGCTGTAGATTCGTCGTGATCGGGAGGACCGTCGCCCACCTGCGGCTTGTCCGGTTGAACTCGTCCGTGGACACAACGAGGGCTGGACGCTCCTTATCGCTCACTTCGGTTGCCCTACCGGGGCGAAAGTCAACTAGCCAGACCTCGCCACGCTTTGGTGTGGGGCCGCCTGCCGGGCTCATTCGTCTATCAGGCCATCATCCAGAGACGCGTCCCACGCCTCTTCCTCGTCGAGCTCCGCCTTCCATGCAACAGGATCCGCTCTCAGTCTGTCGTAGTCTTCGGCCAGGGCCGCGAAGAATTCGTCGGGGGAGGACCATTCGGGCTCGCCCGGCTTTGCCCCCGCGATGCCCTCGAAGGAACCGACAGGTTCACCTTCCGCACCGAGCGGAACCAACATGTTCATGTAGATGCAGGCGAGCGAAGCCGGATCCGAGGTCCCAGACGAGATCGGCAGTTCATAGGCTGTGTACGCTGTCACAGGCTGCACAGAGGCCGTACTCGGCTCAGTCAAGGCAAGTCCCAATCGGTCAGTCAGCATTCGCATCGGAGTGCCTCCAACCCTCGAAGATACGTTGATCCTGGACGGCCTGCTGCGGACCTTGTGGTGTGGGGACGATCTGGCGCGTAAGGGTGCCTTCGCTCTGGAAGACGTCGGATCCGCCCGCCAGGCTCTCGATCACCGCCCTATCAAACGAGTAGGGCAAGCGGTCTCCGGCGCCGAGCACAATCATCGGATTAAACGGCTCGGAGAGAAGCAGTTGTTCCGCTAGATCGTCATACAGGGCCTTGATCAGGGCATAGAGACGGCCATCTGGCTCCTCGATGGGCAAGCCAAGGTTGTCCTTCGCCTCACGCCGGTCAATTGTATAGTCATGGCTGCCCGATTCGCTGCAGAGGAACGAGAGGAGGCGTTCAATCTCCTCCTCATCTTGCGGCCGACCGGCCATGAGCTTCCGCGCAAGCATCTTGATCTGTCCTCGTGCCCGGAAGGAGCTGCCGAGGACGAGGGGGTGAACGCGACTCGCCAACAGGCGAAGAGCAGTATTCTGCAATTCGGGCCAATCAGTGATCGATTTGGCGAAGTCGATGAATGCGCTGACGTCCTCAACGCTGACCGGCACCCTTGCCTGTGTCGGTGCACCTGGAATGCCAGGGTTCAGGGGCCCCTGGACACTTGGATCTATTGGGCCGAGCGTGGCTTGCCTTGTCATGATGATGCTCTGAGCTGCAAGAGCAAGCAGTGTTCCCGCGCTATGAGCCTTGGAGGGGACGATGACCTCAAGCTCCTTGCAGAACTGACGGAGTAGATTGGCCAAGGTCCACGCCGCAAGGGTCTCACCCCCTCGGGTATACAGGAACAGGGAGAGCCGGCGCATGTCCCCCATGGCATCAAGATGTCGTGCAAAGAGGTGAAGCACCTCAGAGTGGATCTGCGCCTCGAGGCCGGGACGGTCGCCGGTGAAGTACACCAAGACCTGAGATTCTCGGTTCGCCTCAAGAGCCTGAATGAAGCGGCGCCTCTGTTCGTTCAACCATCCCCCCTCACGCCATTACGCTACTGACGATCTGTCGACCTCGGGCGACGCACTCCGCCGGGGACCTCCGACGGAGTGAATACGCAACATCCGAGACATATAGTCCATTCTCCCATATTGTGCAAGGGGCGCTTCTCTTCAATCGCAAGGGGCTTCCCTAGAGCAGTTTGCGCATTGCACCCGGCACGGTTGGTGGCGCGCTCGAAACGGCACTTGTCCAGGCCCACTTCCCGCCTCACGGTAGACCTGGGAGGCATCGATGCCGAGGCGGCGAGCTCGAGGGCAGGTCGCAGCGGGGGTCGTGAGGCGGGCGGATCGGGGCGGCCAGCTCTACCTCCGGTTCCGCGCGGTGGTGTACGAAAACCAACTCGCCGGCGGCCTCCGCCCCGCCCGGCGCCAGATCGCCTCCCAGTGCGACGTCTACCGCCGAGCCACCGACCCGTGGGACTGGAAGGCCGGCGTGGAAGACGCCTCCGACGACCACTTCCTCCTCGGCGCGTACGTGGTCCAAGAGCCTTCTCTCTAGGGGCGTTTGCCGGGCCGCCCGGCAAACGCCCCTTGATGCGCGACGAAGTCGCGATACAATCATCTCGATCTCGACGGCACAGTCGCACCGTCACCGAGAGCACCGCTTGGAGGTTCGCCATGGCTATGGATGGGTCATCTCAGGGTCCGGGCGCCGGCACCCCTCAACCACCCCCGTCAACTCCGCCACCGCCGTCGACTCCGCCGCCGCCCTTCGCTGGCGGCAAGGTCTCCGACAACCGCTCGGTCATGATCGTGCTCGCCTACCTCGGCCTGCTCGCGCTCATCCCGCTGCTGGTCGAAAAGGACGACCGCGAGGTCCAGTGGCACGCCAAGCACGGTCTCGTGCTCACCGCGCTCTGGGTCGTGGTCTTCATCGGCCTCCAGATCGTCGGCATGATCCTGGGTGCGATCACCGGCGGCCTCGGCTGCCTGATCGCTCTGCTGTTCCCGATCCTCGGGATTGCAATTCTGGTCATCCACATCATGTGCATCGTGAAGGGCCTCAAGGGTGAGCGCTTCTTGATCCCGGGCATCTCGGAGTTCGCGAACCGATTCTGAGCAAGATCTTCCGCCGGTGGCGGCTGCTCGCCGCCACCGGTTTGCTGGTCTTCGCCGCGGGCCTGGCCCTCGACCTGAGGCGCCCGTCCTCGCGGCAGCTCACGACGCGGGCGGCGCTCGCGGCGATCCACCACTACCAGCGCATGGGCCCCGGGTGGGCGAGGCCGTTCGGCGCCCGCTGCCGGTTCCGACCCACCTGCTCGACCTACGCCGAGAAGGTGATCGCCGAGCGCGGCCTGATCGCCGCCGCGCCGCTCGTGATCCGCAGGCTCCTGCGCTGCGGGCCGTGGACGCCGGCCGGCACCGTCGACCGTCCGCCGCCCCTTGCATCGCCCACACCGCGACCCTAGCCCGCACTTCTCACCACCTCCCTACTGCGGGCACCGATCTGCCAGCCAGCGCGGGCCCTCTCGCAACTCGTCGCCTGCGACGTATGTACCCATACGACTCGGTGCCTCGTTGCTCGATTGCTCCGCGCTGACAGCCATCTCGGCGCCCTCGCTACGTGACGTGGTGAGAAATGCAGGCTAGAGTAGCCTCCGGCGTCCTCGCGAAGGGGGTGACAGTCGTGCACCTCGCAAGCAAACTCCGAGCCGACCTGGTACTGATCGCTCCCGTTGTCAACGGGCGCGACGAGCTTTTTCGGGCCTTCGGCCGCCGCCTCGAAGAGGTCGGGCTGGTGATGAGCGGCGACGACGTGGTCCAGCGGCTGCTCGAGCGGGAGGGCATCCTGTCCACCGGTATCGGCTCGGGCGTCGCGGTGCCGCACGCCCAGGTCCCGGGACTGGGACAGCTGGTCATGATCGCCTCGGTGCATCCCGAGGGTCTTCCTTACCCGTCGCTCGACGGCCGGCCGGTGCGGCTAGTCTTCTGCCTGCTTGGCGACGCGTCCACCGCGGCCGACCACCTCGCCGGCCTCGCGCGGCTGGCGCGTCTGGCGCGTCGCACCGACGGGCTCGAAGGCCTTGTGGCGGCGACCAGCGGCGAGGAGTTTCTCGACAGGCTTTCCCAGCTCGAAGGGATGTAGGTGTTCCTGCTCGCCGTTCTCCTCCATCAGGAAGAGCTGCTCGACGAGGTCCTTTCCGTGCTCGTCGAGCTCGAGCTGCCTGAGTCCGTGGTGATCGAGAGCCGCACAGGCCTCGAGCTGCTCGAGCGCGACCTCCCGATCTTCGCCGGCCTGCGCGCCCTGATCCCGGGCGGAATCGACTTCAGCCGGGTCGTCCTCACCGTGGTCGGCGACGAGGCGCTCGGCCGCCAGGCGCTGGAGCGCGTCCGCGAGTGGTCGACCGAGACCGGGTCCGCCGACGGCGGCCCTCGCAACGCCGCGCTCCTGCTGCCGATCGCTGCGGCGACATTTTTCTAGCCCGCGACAAGTGCAGTCCTGCCGTAGGGGAGCAGCTTGTCTGCTCCCGTGCCAGAATCGCGTCGATCTCACCGGGCGGAGGCAAGCTCCGCCCCTACGAGGGCACAGCGTGCATCCCTTGGGGTGACCCGGATGTGCACGCATCGCTGGACCACGGGCGGAGGCAAGCTCCGCCCCTACCCCTCCTCACCTCCTCACTTCCTCACTTCCTCACCTCCCATGTAGGCTGGTGTCATGCTGCGCGGCACGCTCGCCTTCCTCGTCCTGGTCGTGCTCGCTGCCGCCATCGCCGAGGGCCGGCGAGCACTGCTGCGACGCGGCTGGCACACACCCGCCTACCCGCGGCTGCCGTTCCTGGTGCTCGGCTTCCTCCTCGGCGACCGCGCGTTGGGGCTGTTCCCGCCCGATGTCCTCGCCGCCCTGAGGCCGGTGGTCCTGCTCGGCCTGGCCTGGATCGGGCTCGTTTTCGGCCTCCAGGTCGACCTCCGCATCCTCGCCCGGCTCAAGCCCTGGCACCGGCTCCTCGGCCTCGCTCTGCCAGTCCTTCCCGGGCTGGCTGCGGCCGCGGCAGCGCTCGCATTCGGGCTCGCGCTGCCAATCGCTCTCGGTCTTGGCGCGATCGCGATGGTGTCCTCGCCCGGCATTCTCGAGGCGGTCGGCCGCGGCCGGCCTCCGTCCGACCGTGCCGCCGCGCGTCTGCTGCGCATGCTCGCCGCGACGTCCGGCCTCCCGGCAGTGGTCCTGCTCGGGGTCGCGACCGCGGCCTGGGGGACGGTCGCCGCCTCGCGGGGGGGACCGGTGCCGAGCTGGCAGGCGGCGCTGCTGCCGTTCGCGGTCGGCGCCGTGTGCGGATGGACGCTCGTGGTCCTGGTCCGCGGGGTAGCGGACCGCATCCGTTTGCTCGCCCTCCTGTTCGGCGTCGCCGCCGTGCTGGCCGGTGCTGCGGCCGTGCTCGGCATCGCCGCCCTGCCCGCCGCCGCCGTCACCGGTGCGGTGCTCGCCAACCGCGCGATGATGCCGCACCGCATCCTCAAGGTGGCCCATGTCCTCGACGCCCCTCTGCTGGTCGCGTTGCTGGTGCTGGTGGGAGCGTCGTGGACAGAGGTCGCCTTTTCGTGGCCGACGCTCACCGTCCTGGTCGTCGCCCGCGCGGCGGGTCTGGCGGTGGCCGGCCGGGTGCTCGACGTGGTTGCCCGTCGTCACGGCGTTCCCCTCGAGGCCCGACAGCCGTGGTGCGGTCTGCTCGCCCAGGGCGAGCTCGCACTCGGGCTCTCCCTGGTCCTGGTCGGCACCGTCGCCGACGACCCCGGCGTGCTCGCCGCCGCGGTCGCCGCTCTGCTCGTCAACCACGGCCTGGCGGTGCTGTGGACGCGCCGCGAGCTGTTCCCGAGCGCCTCCCGGGGTCCGGCGTGAAGGGCGCGTTCTTCCTCGTCGTCGCCGCGCTCGCCTGGCTGGTGCGCGGCATCGGCGACGCCTCCGGTATCGGCGATCCTGCCGGGTCGTCGCTGCTCGGCCTCGGCTGCCTTCTGCTCGGCGGCGTCGGCGCGGGCGAGGTCGCCGCGCGCTGGCGCCTGCCCCGGCTGACGGGCTACCTCGTGTTCGGCATGGTCGGGGGTCCGGCGGCGCTCGGCCTCGCCACGCGGGGAGATCTCGACCAGCTACATCTGTTCGAGGAGCTCGCCCTTGGACTGATCGCGCTCACCGCGGGTGGGGAGTTCCGACTCCTCGAGGGGCGCTCGCGACTCGGTCGGGTGCTCGCGATCACCGCCTCGCAGATCGTCACGATCCCGCTCGCGGTGGCGCTCGCCATGGCCGCGCTGCTGTCCGCGCTGCCAGTGCTCGGCCCGGTGACCGGGGCGGAGCTTGCGGCGGCGGCGGCGCTGCTGGGCGTGATCGCGCTTGCCAACTCGCCTGCGACGACCATCGCGGTGATCACCGAGCTGCGTGCCCGCGGGCCCCTCAGCGACACCGTGCTCGGCGTGACCGTGCTCAAGGACCTCGTGATCCTGCTCCTGTTCACCTTGGTGTACAGCCTCGCTCGCGGCTGGCTCGGCGGCGGTCCGGTCGGTCTCGGGGTGCTCGCGGACATCGGCCTCGAGATCGTTGCGTCGCTCGGCGTCGGCACGGTCCTCGGCGCGCTCCTCGGAGCCTGGCTGCGCTATGTCCGGGGTTACGCCGAGCTCGCCGTGCTGCTCCTGGCCCTGATCTCCATCGAGCTCGGCCACGGCGGCGGCCTCGAGCACCTGGTGGTGTGCATGGCCGCCGGCGTCGTGGTGCGCAACCTGTTCCCGAAGGAGGCCGAGCGCTTCATCGAGGCTTTGGAGCGCTCGTCGCCGCCGATCTACGTGATCTTTTTCGCCCTCGTCGGCGCCGGACTCGACCTCGCCGCGCTGCCCACGGTCGGCCTTGCCGCCGTGGCCTACGGTGGCATCCGGCTGGCCGCCACCTGGATCTTCACCCGCGCGCCGGCCGTCGTGCTGGGTGCACCGCGCCCAGTCATCTCCCACGCGTGGATGGGCTTCGTCGCTCAGGCCGGGCTGTCGCTCGGCCTCGCCGCCCGGGTGGCCCGCGAGCTGCCCGGGGTCGGCCAGGCGGTCGCGGCGCTGGTGGTCGCTGCGGTGGTGCTCAACCAGCTCGCCGGCCCGGTGCTGTGGGCGTGGGCCCTGCGCCGCTCGGGCGAAGCGCGAGGGAGGTAAGAAGGTGAGGAAGTGAGAAGGTGAGAAGGGCCGACGGAGCAACCGGAGGGGCGGAGCTTGTCTCCGCCCGTGATCCGGTTCCAGCCGCGCCCGACGTGGCGACCGTATGCCCCAAAAACCCAACCGCCCGCCGTCGTGGCGGGCGGTTGATTCGTTTTCGCCTTCAGCGAAAACGAGCGGAGAGCGAAAACGACTAGTTCGACTTGCCGCCGAGCATGGTCAGGGTCGGGAAGGTGCCGTTGCAGCCCGACTGGTCGAGGCTCGGGTCGGGGTCGCTCGGGAAGTTGGCCCCGACCGCGCCGACAGTACCGGTGAACGCGGAGCCGCCGCTGAAGGTGCCCTGCACCGTCCAGGTGATCTCACCCGAGTCGGTGAAGCTCTCGGTGAAGGTCATGCCCTGGGCAAGGTCGCTGACCGTCGTCGACGACGGCAGTCCGGAGCCCCAGCCGAAGATCAGGGTGCAGACTGACTGCCCGCTGCCGTTGACCTTGTCCCAGTTGGTGTAGGTGCCGTTGAGCGCCACGACGTCGCTGCCGGATACGACGATGTTCCCGCCCGAGGCGTAGTTCAGCGAGTCATAGATCGCGAACTGGTAGGTGCCGTCGGTCGAGCCGCCGACGCCGGCGGGTTGGGTTGGGGCGAGGGTGGTCGGGTCGCCGGTCGCCGGATCGTTGTCGACCTTCGAGCCCACGATCAGCGCCGAGCCCGAGGTCACGGCCGCGTGGAGCGTGCCGACGTCGAACGTGCCCGTGTCGAGGTCGTTGACCGAAAACAGCTTGGGCTCGAACACCCCGAGGGTGTAGGTGCGCGTGCCGAGATCGGCGCCGGCAGCGCTGCGCAGGCTGAGGGTGACGGTCGAGCCGCTGCCGCCGTCCATCAGCACCACGTTGGAGCGGAAGCTCGCATTGTTGGTCAGCCCGACGACGTCGGTCGACCCGCCCGCCGTCACCGCAGCACTCCGCAGGATGCCCTCGAAGCCCTGTCCGAAGGTGACCCCGTTCTGAAGGTTGTAGATGCGGGAGGTCGCGACGACCGCGCCCGTGGCCTGGACCCGGAACGCGCCGTTCGAGGAGGGGAGGCCGAACTTGGTCAGGATGACGTCTGACAGGCACTGGGTCTCGCCGGGGAGGAGCGTGAAGCTGAAGGTCTGCGGCGACTCGTTGGCCTGATCGCGGATCATCCAGGCGACGGTGCCGGTCACGGTGGTGGCGCCTGGGTTGAACAGGCACAGGTCGGTGACCCAGGTTGAGCTACCGACGCCGGTGCCGCGGGCGGCGGCCGGGACCAGGATGTCGGTTCCGGGGCTCAGAGCCCCGGCAGGAACAGCCAGCAGCAACGCGGCGCCGACTGCCAGGATGATCGATCGACGGTTCATGTCCGCTCTCCTTCCAGGGCCGGTCCGCCCTGCCGTAGGTTGTCAGGACCTTCTCACGAGCTTCGCACAAGGGACCTCAAGTCTAGCATTGTGTACGTCGAATTGACGCTCGAGGTTGACCTGGGTCACCGGCTCGCCTTCCCAAGCCGGACCTGGGCTGCCGGCTGGGCGCCGTTGCACCCAGCGAGGTCGCCGGTGAAGCCGCTGCCGGTGCCGACAACGGTGCCGACCAACAGTGTCGCGTCGTCGGTCGTGGTCAGGCTCACGGTGAAGAGCACGTGGCCGCCTCCGGGGTAGGACTCCTCGAGGTCGACGCCGCCGGCGAGGTCCGCCAGGGGCAGCGTGGGTGAGAAGGTCGCGCCGGCGGCGAAGAAGATGTCGCACACCGGCGACGGATAGGTCAGGTCGACCCGCTCGACCGCGTCGTCAGCGCCCACGGCGAGTGTGATCCCGCCGAGGAAGCCGCCCGCATCGGTGACCGTGCCGTACCAGGTCCCGGCGTTCGACCCGGCGGGCGTCGCCGACCACCATGCCTCCAGGGTGGTGGGGTCGAGGGAGGTGTTGTCGACCCTGGACCCGACCACGATCGCCGACCCTGAGAGCACCTGCGCGCGGACTGTGCCGCGGTCGAAGTCGGGCGCGCCGAGGTCGGTCACCGGCCGGTAAAAGGCGGCCCACGGCGCGAGCGTGTAGATCGGCGATGTCGCGAGCACTGTCCCGTCGGGATCGAGGAGCTCGAGCTGGAGAGTCGTCGGCGCGGCCGCAGTGTTGACCGCGAAGAGGTTGGAGCGGAAGGCGGCGTTCTCCGCCAGGCCCGGAATGTGGGTCACCTCTCCCGGCACGAGCGCCACGGCCGCCGGCACCGCCTCGAAGCCCTGGCCGCGGGTTCCGTCGCCGCCAGAGCCGTTCCAGATCCGTGAGCTCACGACCACCGGCCGGTCGGCGACGATCCGGATCGCGCCCGCTGCGGTGGTCCGTCCGAGCACGGCCAGAATGACGTCGTCGAGGACCGCGGTAGCCCCGGCGGCCACGGTCAGGTGAACCGGTGCCGAGGTCCGGTTGTCGCGGTCGCGGTCGAGCCAGGTCAGCTCGACCTCGGCCGGCTGATCACCCGGGTTGAGGACCGTGAGGTCGGTCACCCATTCCGACAGCCGTGCCGCGGCCGGCAGCCAGACCTCGCGTCCGGGCGACACCGCCCCAGCTGGGACCGCTGCCGCAACCGCCAGACCGAGCACCGCAAGCCGCTGCCGCCACCTGATCGTCATCGACCGTCCCTCCCCAAGCCCTCATGGTACCGCGCAAGCGCGCCACTGATGCCCGGCGCGTTCGAGATACGGAGTCATGAACCACCAAGACACAAAGACATCAGGCCATCGCTGAGACAGGGCCGCGCTCCGCGCGGCGAGGCCCTGGCGACGGCACCTCGTCATCCACATCTCCTTCTTTTCCTTCTTTCACCTTCCCCCGTTGCCGAACTGGATTGGCAACGCGCCCACAGCCTTGACTGCTCTCTTGGTGTCTTGGTGTCTTGGTGGTGAAAAGCCGCATCGAACGCCCGCCACTCACCCGGGACCACCCCACAGCCGCCAACTAGTTTCAGACGAAGCCCGCGCCGTGGTTCCTCGGGTCCGTCCCGGGGGGATTCGATCCTCGCGCGCTTTGCGGCCTTCCTGCGCTGGGGTACCATCCCGCAATGACCTACACTGTCCTCGCCCGCGCCTGGCGGCCGCAGCGGTTTGCCGATCTCATCGGTCAGGACGCGGTCGTGCGGACGCTGCAGAACGCCCTCGCCTCCGGCACCTTCGCCCAGGCCTACCTGTTCTCCGGCCTGCGCGGCGTGGGCAAGACCACGGCCGCGCGGCTGCTCGCCAAGGCCGTCAACTGCGAGCACGGTCCGACCGCAGAGCCATGCGGCGAGTGTCCCTCGTGCCGCGAGATCACCACCGGGTCGAGCGTGGACGTGATCGAGATCGACGGCGCCACCAACACCCAGGTTGACAAGGTCAGGGACCTCCAGGACTTCCTTCGCTTCCGGCCGACCCGTGACCGCTACCGGGTGATCGTGATCGACGAGGTGCACATGCTGAGCACCTCGGCGTTCAACGCGCTGCTGAAGAGCATCGAAGAGCCGCCGACCTATGTGCTCTGGATCTTCGCCACCACCGAGCGGCACAAGGTGCCGGCGACAATCCAGTCGCGCTGCCAGGAGCTCGACTTCAGGCCCCTGCCCGCGGAGCGCCTCGCCGCCCACCTCGAGACCGTCGCCGCCGGGGAGAAGTTCAGTCTCACCCCGGGCGCGGCTGCAGCGATCGCCCGTGCGGCCGAGGGCAGCGTCCGCGACGGCCTTTCCCTGCTCGACCAGCTGCGGGCCTTTTCGGGCGATGCGGTCGACGAGGCCGCGGTTGAGGCCGTGCTCGGCATCCCGCCCCTGGAACGAACCCTGAGCCTCATCGAGAGCCTCGCCGCCGGTGACCTCGGCGCCGCGCTCGGCCTACTTCGGGATCAGCTGACCCGGGGCTACGACTCGAGCGTGCTGGCACGCGAGGTTGGGCGCGCGCTCGGCGTGCTGCTCCATCTCGCCGTCGATCCGTCGCTCGAGCCGGACCTCGCTGGCGGCGAGCGTGAGCGGGTGGCTGCGGTCGCGGAGGCGATCGGCGCCCAGGCCGTTGGCCGCATGCTCAGCCTCTGGCTCGAGGCCGAGGGCCTCCTGAAGGAGGCCGCCAACCGCGAGCTCGCGCTCGAGGTCGCCGCCCTACGGCTGTCGCGGTGGCCCGCCGTCCAGCGCCTCGAGGCGATGCTCGACGGCCGCACCGAGATCGTGGCACCGGCCACGCGGGGCGGCACGCCGCCGCCATCGTCCGCTCCGCCGCCTGCAGGCCCACCGGCCGGCGGCGGTCAGGCCCCCGGCTCACCCGGATCGCGCCTCTCCGAGGCCCTGTGGCCGACCCACCCGCGCCTCGCCGCCGCGGTGGACAGCGCCGATGTGCGTCTCGAGGGCCCCACGCTTGTGCTCCGCTTCGCGGCCGGGGCCCGCACGCTGGCGCGCGTCGCCGAGGGCGAACGGCCGCAGCTCGAAGCGGCGGTTGGCCGCGCCGTCGCCGGGTGCAGCGCGGTTCGGATCGAGGAGCAGGAGCCTGGCGATGATGCGCTCTCAGAGCTCGAGCGCGCAGTGGCGGAGGATCCGGGGGTCGAGCTCGTCCGCCGCGTGCTCGGCGGCGATGTGCGCGGAGCGTGGCCGGACCGGGACACGACGTGACCCGTCGCCGACCGGGGGGGCGATGAGCGATCTGCGGCCGGGGGCGGTCAGGCGCCTGCTCGAGAGGCTCCAGCGACTGCCGGGGATCGGGCCGCGCTCGGCGCGTGGCCTCGTCGAGCATCTGCTGACGGTGCCGCCGGACGAGGTCGTCGGGCTCGCTGAGGCGCTGGCCGGCCTGCGCGCCGCCGTCCGCCTGTGCTCGACCTGCTCCCTGCTGACCGAGGACGACCCGTGCCCGGTGTGCTCCGACCCCGGCCGCGACCGCGCCGTGATCCTGGTCATCGAGGAGCCCACCGCGGCGTGGGCGGTGGAGGCGAGCCGAGCCTTCCATGGGCTCTACCACGCCCTGCTCGGTCATCTCTCGCCGCTGCACGGCATCGGACCCGAGGACCTGACCATCGAGCGGCTGGTCGCCCGGGTGGAGGCCGGCGGGATCGCCGAGGTCATCCTGGCGACCAACCCGACGGTGGAGGGAGAGACCACGGCGCTGTACATCGCACGCCGGCTCGCCGGCACCGGCGTCGAGGTCAGTCGGCCCGCGTCCGGGATCCCGGTCGGGGGAGAGCTCGCGTCGGTCGACCAGGCCACCCTTGCCCAGGCGCTCGAGCTGCGCCGGCGCGTGTGACCGCTTCTCGGCCCGGACTTCGACCCCTACCCCTTGCTCCCGTTTATCTTGCCTCCACCTCATGAGTGTGCTAGAACATGAGATCACGAGGGGGGTTAGGGACCGTGAACGGCAGCCTGGTGATGTACGAGGAGGAGTTTGATCGCATCACGCTGCTCCTCAATCGTCTCCGAATCGACGCCAGCGCCAAGATCGTGTTCCTGGTCGACAAGAATGGTCAGCAGATCGCGGGCGCCGGAGAGATCGATCAGGTCGACACGACATCCCTCGCCTCGCTCACAGCGGGCAACGTCGCGGCCACCGACGGCCTGGCCAAGCTGATCGGGGAGAAAGAGTTCTCGATCCTCTTCCACGAGGGCCGCAAGGACAACATCCACATCTCCATCGTCGGTCAGCGCCTGATCCTGGTGGTGATCTTCGACGAACGCTCGTCGCTCGGCCTGGTCCGCCTGCGGGTCCGCAAGGCGTCAGGGGACCTCGAGCGGGTGCTCGTCGACATGGAGCGCAAGGCGCTCGAGGCCGGTGCGGCGGACATCGCCTCGCCGTTCGCCGAGATCACCGACGAGGACATCGACGCACTGTTCTCAGAATGAGCTTCATCAACTACGCCGCCCGCGAGATCAACGTCAAGATCGTGTTCTACGGTCCTGGGTTGTGCGGCAAGACAACCAACCTGCAGTACATCTACGAGAAGTCGAACCCGCAGCAGAAGGGCAAGCTGATCTCGCTCGCAACCGAGACCGACCGGACGCTGTTCTTCGACTTCCTGCCTTTGGATCTCGGCTCGGTGCGGGGCTTCAAGACCCGCTTCCACCTCTACACCGTCCCCGGACAGGTTTTCTACGACGCCAGCCGCAAGCTGATCCTCAAGGGGGTCGACGGAGTGGTGTTCGTCGCCGACTCCCAGGAGGCTCGCACCGACGCCAACATCGAGTCGCTGCGCAACCTCGGCGAGAACCTGCGCGACAACGGGTTTGACGTCAAGACCATCCCGTACGTGCTGCAGCTCAACAAGCGTGATCTGCCCACCGCGGTGGCAGTCGAGACCCTGTACCGTCTGCTCAACTTCAAGGGCGAGCCGACCTTCGAAGCGGTGGCGACGACGGGCATCGGGGTGTTCGAGACCCTGAAGGCCGTGGCCAAGCAGGTCCTGTACGACCTGCGCCGACGCTAGGAGGCTGGGGGGCACGGGTCCTTCGAGGCGGACGATGCTCGATGCGATGCCGCGGACCTGTGCCCCCCGGCCTCCTCTGATGCGCCGCGTGCATCGTGATCGGGCTGATCGATGACCGACGGAAGGAACCACGTGCCGCATGACCTGTGACGGCATCCCGCGCTCGCACGCCAGCGACTCTCCGGACTCCGAGGTGGGCTCCGGTCAACACTCGACCGCTGGGGCGACTGCGGCAGGCGCGACTCGCTGCGAGGATGCCTGATGCGCGCAGGGTACCGCATCGTCGCCCTCGGCGGGGGTACCGGCCTCGCCTCCCTGCTGCTCGGGATCAAGCACCTGCCGATCGAGCATCTCGCCGCTGTGGTGACGGTGTCCGATGACGGCGGTTCCACCGGCCGGTTGCGCGAGGAGTTCGACATCCCGGCGGTCGGCGACCTGCGCCACTGCCTGGTCGCACTGGCCGAGGACGACGAGCTGCTGTCCCGGTTGTTCGCGTTCCGATTCCCCGGCGATGGCGCTCTCGGCGGCCACTGCCTCGGCAACCTGCTGCTCGCCGCCCTGATGGAGATCACCGGCGACTTCGCGCTCGCCGCCCGGCTCTCGGCAGAGGTGCTCAAGGTCCGGGGCACCATCCTCCCGGCGACCTCGGCCAACGTCCACCTGGTTGGGCGGGACGCCTCCGGGCGCCGGCTCGAGGGCGAGCGCGAGATCACCGCGCTGGGTCCACCGGTTGAGGTCTGGCTCGAGCCCGCCGACCCGCCCGCCGTCGCCGAGGCTGTGACCGCCGTCCGCAGCGCCGACCTCGTGCTGCTCGGCCCGGGCTCGCTCTTCACCTCGCTGGTGCCGAACCTGCTCGTACCAGGGGTTGTCGAGGCGCTCCGGCAGCGGCGCGGTCCGCTGGTCTACATCGCGAACCTCATGACCCAGGCACGCGAGACGGTCGGGCTGTCGCTTGAGGACCACGTCGATGCCCTCGTCCGGCACGCCCCCGGAGTTGCGCCCGACCTGGTGCTCGCCAACGCCGTACCCCCCTCCGAGGCCGCTCGACGGCGCTACGCCGCCGAATCTCAGGAGCCGCTCGTGGTCGCGAAGGACGCGTCCTGGACCGGACCGGGCCGGCTGCTGCCGTGGCCGTTGCTGGTCGAGACCGAGGACGGCCTGGTGCGCCACGACCGCGGCTCGCTCGCCAACGCCGTGGCTCACATTGCAGAGGCGACACCGTGAGCTGGTCGGTCGCCGTGCTCGCTGCGGGCAAGGGCACACGGATGCGATCCCGGCGGCCCAAGGTCCTCCATGAGCTCGCCGGCCGCCCGCTCATCGACCACGTGCTCGACCTCGCCCTGGCGGTGGCGCCGGCCGAACGGACCGTGGTGGTGGTCGGTCACGGAGCGGCGGAGGTCGCCGGGTATGTGTCCGGGCGGGGCGTCCGGACCGCCATCCAGGAGCCGCAGCTCGGCACCGGCGATGCCGTCCGCACGGCCGTTGGTGCACTGCACGGCGAGTCCGCCAGCGGCCTGCTGGTTCTCTCGGGCGACGTTCCGCTGCTCGTCACGGCCACCGTCGAGGGTCTGCGGCTCAAGGTCGACGGCGGTGCTGCCGCCGCGCTGCTGACCGCGATCCTCGACCCCCCCGGGAGCTACGGGCGGGTGCTGCGCGACATCGACGGCGCGGTCACCGCGATCGTCGAAGCGCGCGACGCCGATGCTGCGATCCTCGCCGTGAGCGAAGTCAACGCGGGGGTCTACGCCTTTCGCCGCGGCCCGCTCGAGGACGCACTGGCCCGCCTGCGCCCGGACAACGACCAGGCCGAGTACTACCTGACAGACGTGGTCGCTGCGCTGCGCGGCGCCGGTCTGACCGTGGCCGGCGTCCGGCTCGACGATCCCGAGGAGATGCTCGGGATCAACACCCGAGAGGATCTGGCCACCGTGGCGCGGATCCTCAACCGCCGGGTGCTCGACGGGCTCATGGCGAGCGGCGTGACCGTCCTCGACCCGACCACGACGTGGGTCGAGCCGGGCTGCGCGGTCGCGCCGGATGCAGTGCTCGAGCCCGGCGTGGTGCTGCGCGGCGGAACGCGGGTCGGCGCCGGGGCGAGGATCGGCGCCCACGCCGTGCTCGACGGGGCCGAGGTCCCAACCGGCGGCGAGATCCCGCCGCTCACGCACCGCACCGGCTGAACCTCACGCCTCACTCCTCACGCCTCACTCCTCACTCCTCATTCCTCATTCCTCATTCCTCATTCCTCACTCCGAGTGATGGTAGGCTGGCGCCGCACCCGCGAGACCCACCTCCGGAGGTTCCCGTGAGCCACACTTTCGACTCCACCGATGAGCTCGCCGTCACCACCCTCAGGACGCTGGCGATGGACGCGGTAGAGGCCGCACAGTCCGGCCATCCGGGCACGCCGATGGCGCTCGCGCCGGTTGCCTGGGTGCTGTTCACCCGGACACTCAAGCACAGCCCGGGCGAGCCCGACTGGCCCGACCGCGACCGTTTCGTGCTGTCCTGCGGGCACGCCTCGATGCTGCTCTATGGGATCTTCCACCTGACCGGCTACGAGCTCGGGCTCGACGAGCTCAAGCACTTCCGGCAGTGGGGCTCGCGCACCGCCGGACACCCCGAGCATGGGTTGTTGCCCGGCGTCGAGGTGACCACCGGACCGCTCGGACAAGGCTGTGCGACCTCGGTCGGCATGGCCCTCGCCGAGAGCCACCTGGCGGCCGAGTTCAACCGGCCCGAGGGCACGGTCGTCGACCACCACACCTGGGTCATTGTCTCCGACGGCGACCTCATGGAGGGCCTGAGCTCGGAGGCGGCGTCGCTCGCGGGCCACCTCGGGCTTAGCAAGCTGACCTGGATCTGGGACGACAACCGGATCACCATCGAGGGTGAGACCTCCCTCGCCTTCAGCGAGGATGTTGAAGCGCGCTTCAGGGCCTACGGCTGGCACACCCGGCGGGTGGACGACGCCAACGACCTCGCCGCGATCGCCGATGCGCTCGACGCGGCGCGGGCCGAGACCGCGCGGCCGTCGCTGATCGCGGTGCGCAGCCACATCGCATGGGGCGCGCCGACCAAGCAGGACACCGCCAGCGCCCACGGCAGCCCGCTCGGAGCGGACGAGATCCGAGGCGCCAAGCGTGCCTACGGTTGGCCCGAGGACGCCCAGTTCCTGGTCCCTGCGGCGGCGGCCGCGCGCGGCCGCGAGGCGGTCGCCCGCGGGGCCGAGGCCGCCGCGGCGTGGCGGCGCACGCTCGCTGCATGGAGCGCGGCCCACCCCGAGCTTGCCGCCGAGTGGCGGCGCCGGCTCGAGCGCCGCCTGCCCGAGGGCTGGACCGGGCACCTCCCCGCGCCCCGCGGCGACGGCTCGTCGGTCGCCACCCGCAACGCCTCGGGTGAGGTGCTCAAGGCCCTCGGGGGCGTCCTTCCGGAGCTGATCGGCGGCTCCGCCGACCTCGCGCCCTCGTGCAAGACCACCCTGCCCGACTCCCGCGCCGTCGCTCGCGGCGACCACGGCGGACGGGTGATGCACTTCGGCATCCGCGAGCACGCCATGGCGGCGATGCTCAACGGGCTCGCCCTGCATGGCGGCCTGCGCCCGTTCGGCTCGACCTTCCTGGTGTTCTCCGACTACATGCGACCCTCGATCCGGCTCGCCGCCCTGATGGAGCTGCCGGTCATCTACGTTTTCACCCACGACTCGATCTGGGTTGGCGAGGACGGGCCGACCCACCAGCCGATCGAGCACCTCCTGGCCCTGCGCGCGATCCCCAACCTGACCGTGCTCCGTCCGGCCGACCGCAACGAGACGATCGCCGCGTGGCGGGTCACGTTGGAGCACGATCACGGCCCGGTCGCCCTCATCTTGAGCCGCCAAGGGCTGCCGTGCATGGCGGCGACGGCAGCTGCCGCCGCCGAGGGGGTCGCCCGCGGCGCCTATGTTCTCGAGGAGGCCGCCGGAGGCAGCCCTCAGGTGGTGGTGATCGGGACCGGCTCCGAGGTCGCGCTCGCTGCCGAGGCGGCCCGCCAACTCGCCGAGCGCGGGGTCGCAGCGCGGGTCGTCTCGATGCCCTCCTGGGAGCTGTTCGAGGGCGCCGGGAGGGAATGGCGCGAGCGTGTCCTGCCGCCCGGAGTGCCGCGGGTCTCGGTCGAGGCCGGCACCACCCTCGGTTGGCGGGAGTGGGTTGGCGACCGCGGGGCGACGGTCGGGATCGACCGCTTCGGCGCCTCAGCGCCGGGCCGTGAGGTCGCCGAGCGGCTCGGCCTGACCGCGGACCACGTGGTCAAGGCGGCGCTCGCTGTGCTCGGTCGCTGATCCCCGGCGGAGGCCGACGGCGCGGGTATACTTGGCGGCCCTGCGGGGCACGGGGTCCGCAGGCGGAGGCGTGACGAGATGTGCGGAATCATCGGGTACGTCGGTAACGACGAGGTCGTACCGGTCATCCTCGACGGCTTGAGGCGGCTCGAGTACCGCGGCTACGACTCGGCGGGCCTGGCGGTGATGGGCGGGGACCGGATCGAGATCCTGCGCGCCCCGGGCAAGCTCAAGAACCTCGAGCAGAAGGCCTACCACACCCGGCTCCACGGCACGGTCGGGGTCGGCCACACCCGCTGGGCGACCCACGGCGCACCGACCGAGGCCAACGCCCACCCGCAGGTCGACGCCTCCGGGACCGTGGCCGTGGTCCACAACGGCATCCTCGAGAACTACGCCAGCCTGCGCCACGAGCTGCTCGACGCAGGCTTCGTGCTGCGCTCGGACACCGATACCGAGCTCATCGCGCAGCTGCTCGGGCGCGAGACCGGCAGCCTCCAGGAGCGGGTGCTCAAGGTCCTGCCCCACCTGCACGGCCAGTACGCGGTGGTCGCCATGTGCCGCGACGAGCCCGGCACCATCGTCGCCTTCCGCCAGGGTCCGCCACTCGTGGTCGGCCACGGTGACGGCGAGAACATGGTCGCCTCCGACGTCACCGCCCTGGTCAGCCGGACGCCGCGGGTCACCTTCCTCCACAACGGCGACGTCGCGGTCATCACGCGCGAGGGAGTGCGGCTGCTCGACCCGGCCGGCAACACTCGCGTGCGTGAACCCGAGGTCCTGGACTGGGACGCGGGCCGAGTCGAGAAGGGCGGCTACCGGCACTTCATGCTCAAGGAGATCCACGAGCAGCCGGATGCGATCCGCAACACCGTCGTCGCCTATCTCGACAGCGACCGCCAAGGGGTCTCGCTCGAGGGTCTCGGCTTCCCCGAGGACCGCCTCGCAAAGGTCCGACGGGTCCACCTCGTGGCCTGCGGCACGTCGTGGCATGCGTGCCTGGTCGGGAAGTTCCTGATCGAGGAGCTGACCGGGCTGCCGACCGAGGTCGACTACGCGTCGGAGTACCGCTACCGCGCACCGCTGCTCGGCGACGATGTCCTGGTGGTCGGGGTGAGCCAGTCGGGCGAGACCGCCGACACCCTCGCCGCGATGGAGCTCGCCGAGGCCTCCGGCGCGCTCCTCGCGACGGTGTGCAACGTGCGCGGCTCGTCGGCCTGGAGGCTCGCCACCGGGCACATGCTGACCCAGGCCGGCCCCGAGATCGGCGTCGCTTCGACCAAGGCCTTCACCACCCAACTCGTGGCGCTGCTGCTGCTGGCGCTGGCGCTGCGCTCGATACGCGGTGGCGCGGATGCCACCGACCGCGCCCTCATTGCGGACCTCCAGCGCCTGCCGTTGGCGGTCGAGCAGGTGCTCCAGGGGCCGAGCGACCCCTACCTCGCCGCCACCGAGATCGTCGCCGCCGCGCCAGACACCCTCTACCTCGGGCGCGGCCTGCTCTACCCGATCGCGCTCGAAGGCGCGCTCAAGCTCAAGGAGATCTCCTATCTCCACGCTGAAGGGTATCCCGCCGGCGAGATGAAGCACGGACCGATCGCGCTCCTCCACGAGGGCTTCCCGGTGGTCGCCGTGGCGTCCGCTACGGCGACCCGCGAGAAGCTGCTCGGCAATCTGATGGAGGTCCGTGCCCGGGGCGCGCGGGTGATCGCGGTTGCGGAGCACGACGCGGTCGACGTGGCCGAAGTCGCCGACCTCGTCCTGCCGGTGCCCGCTGTCCACCCGCTCTTGCAGCCGGTGGTCACCGTCGTGCCGCTGCAGCTGCTCGCCTACTACGTCGCAGTCGAGCTCGGCCACGACGTCGACCAGCCGCGCAACCTTGCCAAGAGCGTGACCGTCGAGTGATGGACCTGCTGCCCGAACGGATCGCCCGGGGCCGCGAGCGGCTCGCGCGGTGGCTCGAACGCACCCTCGAGCCGGGCGGGGCGGGCGTGCTGGTGCTCGCGACCCTGGTCGGCTCGCTCTCCGGCCTGCTCTCGGTGGTGTTCTGGTGGGCGATCCATCGGATCGACACCCTCGACCGCGGGACGGTGGTCCCGTGGATCGCTTCGACGCTCGGCTCTCCCTTCGGCCACCCGGAGCTCTACCTCACCCTGTTCCCGGCGATCGGCGCACTGATCATGGCGGTGCTGACGCTCAAGGTCTTCCACGTCCCGCACCGCCTCGGCGTACCGGGCGTGATGCTCGACGCCCGCACCAGTCCCGGCTCGCTGCCGCTGCGCATCGTGCCGATCACCTTCATCGCCTCGGCGCTGATCATCGGTTTCGGCGGTTCGGCCGGCCGCGAGGCGCCGGTGGTGGCAATGGGCGGCATCCTCGGCGGCTGGGTCGGGCGCAAGCTCGGCCTCTACTCCAGGCGGCGTCAGATCCTGATCGGCTGCGGAACCTCTGCCGCCATCGCCGCAGCCTTCAACGCGCCGTTGGCCGGCGTCTTCTTCGCCCTCGAGGTGGTGCTCGAGGACTACTCGGCCGCAACCCTGTCGCCGGTCGTGCTCGCCTCGGTCGCCGGCACCGCCGTTGCCCGCGCCCTCGAGGATCCGGCCCTGAGCCACTTCCAGGTCCCGCCGTACCACCTCGGGGCGTGGTGGGAGATCGGCCTCTATGCCGGCGTCGGTCTCGCAGCGGGCCTGGTGGCGCCGCTGTTCGTGCGGGTCGAGCAGGAAATCCAGCGCCGGATCGCGCGCTCGCGGGTCCCGGCCCTGCTGCGCCCGGCGCTGGGCGGGCTCGGCGTCGGCGTGATCGCCCTCGTGCTGCCGCAGGTGATGGGCAACGGCTACGAGCACGTGCAATCGGCGCTGGCCGCGCCGACCAGTGCGCAGATCCTGCTCGCGCTGGTCTTCGCCAAGCTGGTCGCGACCTCGCTGACGCTCGGCAGCGGGGGCTGGGGCGGTGACTTCGCACCCTTGCTGTTCATGGGCGCCATGCTCGGAGGGGCGTACGGGCGGGGGCTCGATGCGATCTTCCCCAGTCTCGGTCTCTCACCCGGGGCCTATGCCATGGTCGGCATGGGCGCCATGCTGACCGCCGCGGTGCGCTGCCCGATCACCGCCATCCTGCTGCTGTTCGAGCTCACCGGCTCGTACCAGGTCATCCTCCCGATCATGGCGGCCTGCGCCGTGGCGACGCCGGTTGCGCGGATTCTGCTCAAGCGCGGCATGTACCACAGTCGGCTCGAGGAAATGGGCGGTCCGGCGGGCGAGCTCCCGGAGACCCGTCTGCTGGCCGCGGTACCGGTCGGCGACATCATCCGCCGGGACGTGGTCACTCTGGCCGCGAGCACGCCCTACCGTAAGATCCTGCGCGTGATCGCCACCTCTGACCAGCTCGTCTTCCCGGTCCTCGATGCCGATCGGCGTCTGCTCGGCGCCCTCACCTTCGCCGACCTGCGCGGCCACCTCGACGCCGCCGAGCTGGCGGAGCTGGTGGTCGCCGCGGATGCGACCTCGCCCGACGTGCCGACCCTGCACGAGTCCGAAACGCTGGACAAGGCGATGCATGTCTTCGCCAGCTCCGACCTCGAGGAGATTCCGGTCGTGGCCGATGGCGACGATCCCGCCTTCGTCGGCGTGCTGACCCGCCGCCAGGCCTTCGCCGCCCGCGAGCGGGCGCTCGCCGAGTGGGAGATGGAGGGCCTGTGAGCGCGCTGCTGGACGCCCTCAACCCGCCACAGCGGGAGGCCGTCACCCACGGCAGCGGCCCGCTGCTGGTCCTGTCCGGCGCCGGTTCGGGCAAGACCCGGGTGCTGACCTATCGGATCGCCTACCTGCTCGAGGCCGGCATGGCCCGCCCCGGCGAGATCACCGCGGTCACCTTCACCAACAAGGCAGCGCGCGAGATGCGCGAGCGGGTCGACGCACTTGTGGCCGGCGGACCCGCGGTCGGCTTCGTCGGGACCTTCCATCGTTGGGCGCTCAACCTTCTGCGCCGCTACCCCGAGCCCGCCGGCCTGCCGCCGCGCTTCTCGATCCTCGACGGCGACGACCAGCGGGCGCTGATCACCCGGATCCTGAAGGACCTCGGCCACGACGGCCGTGACCCGAGCCCGCGCGCCGTGCTCGCCCGCATCTCTGCGGCCGCCAATGCCGGTCGCGGGCCGTCCTCCCTCGACGGCGCCGTCGCGCCGCTCGACCGCGTCGCCGCCGAGGCCTGGCGGCGCTACCGCGAGCTCAAGCGCGAGGCGGGCGCGATCGACTTCGACGACATGCTGAGCCTCGCGCTCGCGGTCCTGCGTGAGGATGCCGCCGTTCGCGCCGAGGTCCGCCGAAGGGCGCGGTGGCTTCTGGTCGACGAGTTCCAGGACACCAACCCGCTCCAGCTCGACCTGCTCGCGCTCGCTCTCGACGGCGACCGAAACCTCACCGCGGTCGGCGACGAGGACCAGTCGATCTACCGCTGGCGCGGCGCGGAGATGGAGAACATCCTCTCGTTCGAGCGTCACTTCCCCGGCGCGCGCGTGGTCGCCCTGGAGCAGAACTACCGCTCGACCGAGACGATCCTCGCGACCGCCGGCGCGCTCATCGCCCGCAACGTGCTGCGTCGGGGCAAGAACCTGTTCACGACTCGCGCCGGCGGCGATCCCGTGCGCCTGTTCATCGCCGAGGACGAGCGCAGCGAGGCCCGCTGGGTCGCCGAGCGGATCGAGGAGCATGTCCTCGAGCGCCGTCTCGGGGAGATCGCCGTTCTGATGCGGACCAACGCCCAGACGCGCCCGTTCGAGGAGGAGCTCACCCGGCGCCGGCTGGCCTACCGGGTCATCGGGGGCCTGCGCTTCTGGCAGCGCGCCGAGGTCAAGGATGCCATCGCCTACCTCCGCCTGCTGGTGCGCCCCGAGGATGTGATCGCCTTCCAGCGGGTTGTCAACGTGCCCGCGCGCGGCATCGGCGCGGCGACGATGGACACCCTCGCTCGCCATGCCGAAACCAGTGCCACACCGCTCCCGGTCGCCGCGGCGGAGCTGCCCGAAACCCTGACGCCTCGTGCACGGCAGGCGTTGGGCGGCTTCTTCGGGCTCCTCGCCGAGGGCCGCACGCTGCGCGCCGAGCTCGACCCTGGCGACCTGGTGGGTTGGCTGCTCGAGGCCACCGGGCTGCTCGCCCTCTACGACGGACCGGAGCCGGAGAAGATCGCCCGCCGGGAGAACCTCGCCCAGCTCGCCGCAGCCGTCGCCGAAGCCGCTGCGGCGGGCCAGGAGCTCGAGGAGTTCCTCGACGGCGTCGCCTTGCTGGAGGAGGGCGACGACGCTGACGGCAACGACTCGATCAGCCTGATGACCCTGCACGCGGCCAAGGGGCTGGAGTTCGACGTCGTGTTCCTCGCCGGTCTCGAGGACGGGCTGCTGCCCCACGCGAGCACCCGCGACGACGTCGACGGGCTCGAGGAGGAGCGCCGCCTGGCCTACGTCGGAATGACCCGGGCGCGCCGCTGGCTCGCTCTCAGCGCAGCACGCAGCCGCTTCCTGTTCGGCCAACGCCAACCGACCCGGCCGTCGCGCTTTCTGCTCGAGCTGCCGCGCGACGTCTACCGGGACGTTTCCGACCACCCGCTCGCCGTCGCCGAACCCGACACGGTGGTCCGGCCACGGCTTCAGCCTGAGGCGGCACCAGCCCCGCCCGCCCGCCCGGGGCCGACGCCGCGACCGTCGCGTTCGGGCGGACGGATCGCCGCCACCGTGCTCGACCAGGACGGCAACGGCTGGCGCCCCGGTGATCGCGTGCGCCACCGGCGCTTCGGCACCGGCGTGGTGCTCTCCTGCCAGGGCCGCGGGCCACAGCTCAAGCTGGTCGTGTACTTCGACCGCGCCGGCCGCAAGACCCTGGTGCCCCACGTCGCACACCTGGAGAAGGCGTGACGCCGCCGCGATCCCGCGGCGGCTGCACCGCAACCTGACATGGTGGGACATGCCGGCTGACCGCTCGTCCCCCGCGTCGGTCGGCACGCCCGCACCGGGACGGCCGGGAGGCCGCGGAACGCTCGTCGCCGCATCTCTCGCGCTGCTCCTCGCAGCGCTCTTGCTCGGCGCCGGCCCCCGCTGGCGCAGCGGTGTCATCGGCGGCGGCGACGCCTGGCAGACGGTGTGGAACTTCGACCACGTGGCTCGCGTCCTCGCAGGCGAGGAGCCGCTGTGGTTCTCCGACCGGGTGTGGGCGCCGGAAGGTGCCAGTCTTCGCGCCCACACCCTCGCCCCGACGTTCGCCATTCCCGGCGCGCTGCTCGGGCGCGCGGTAGGCCTTCCGGCAGCCTACGACCTGCTCGTCCTGGCGAGCTTCGTGCTCGCTGCCGGGGCGACCTACCGGCTCGCTCGGCGGCTCGGCATGTCGCCGCCGGCGGCGGTGCTCGCCGGACTCGTGCTCGCTTTCGCACCGGCCCGTTTCGCCCGCACATGGGGCCACCTCAACCTGCTCGCCCTCGGCTTCGTCCCGCTCGCCCTCGAGGGGCTTGTGGTCGCGGCTCGGAAGCACGGCGCCCGGGCATGGGGCGGGGCTGCGCTGGCCGCCGCGGCGCTGGTTGCGCTCGCCCTCAGCGACTGGTACCTGGCCGTGCTCGGTGCCCTCGCAGCCTGCTGCTTTGCGTTCTTCGAGGTCATTCGCAGCCCCGGGCGGCGCGTCGTCGTCGCCGCGCGCCTGGGCGCGAGCGGTCTGGTTGCGCTCGCCGTTGTGGCCCCGGTCGCCCGCCCCCTCGCCGCCGAGGCCGCGACCGCGGCCCGCGGTCACGACCCCGCCCTGTGCTGCACCGCTGTGACCTCGCTCGTGGTCCCCAATCGGATCCAGCAGATCGCGCGCTGGACCCGCCCGCTGACCGAGCGCAACACCCAGAACATCGCCGAGGGCGCGGCTTACCTCGGCCTGGTGCCGCTCGCCGCGCTCGCCTGGCTGCTGGTCGACCGCCGCCGCCCGCGCGACCTCGACTGGGTGCTGACCGCCGGTGTGGTCGCGCTCGTGCTCGCGCTCGGTCCCGCGCCGCGCGTCTTCGACGGCCACCTCGGCCTGTCGCTGCCCTACGCGTGGCTGGAGCGGCTGGTGCCCGGGCTCGCGCTGGGCGGCTGCGTCAGCCGGTTCGTCCAGCTCGCGGCGCTTCCTCTCGCCCTCGCCGTCGGTTGGGCTACCGACCGCGGGCTCGCCGCCGGGACCCGCGGACGCCTCCTGGTGTTCGCCGCAGCGGCGGTGCTCGCCGTCGAGTACGCCCCGGTCGCGCCCGGGGTCCAGCCATGGCCCGACGACTCCGCTATGGCGGCGATTGCCGCTGCGCCCGGTCCAGGCACCGTGCTCGACCTCGATCCCGGCGTCGGCGCGCTGGTCCGCCAGCTCGAGCACGGCCGGCCGCAGACCCTCGGCTACCTGTCACGGACCCCGGAGCCGCAGTGGCGCCGGCGCCTGGCAGACCCGGTGCTGGGCCCACTGCTCGGCGCCGGACCGGTCGACGCCGCACCCCCGGCTGCGGTCGCCGCCGCCTGGCTGCGTCACCGCTGGGGTGTCCGCTGGGTGGTCGCGGCGCCCGGAAGCGAGCCCGCCCAGCGCGCCGAGGCTCTCGGGCTGGGAGCCTTCCAGCGCAGCGCACACAGCGAGGTCTTCGCGGTCCCGATGCTCGCCGTCCCGCCGGCAGACGCCTTCGAGTTCGGCGAGGCCGACGCGCCGCTGGCCCGCGCCGGCGTGCTGCTCGAGGGCGTGTTCAGGCCCGAGACGGTAACTGTGGCGGGGCGAACCGTGCGCGGTCGCTGGACCGGCGCTGAGGCCCGCGTGCTCGTCCCCGCTCGGCCAGGGCGGTTGGTCCTGACCGTTGCCGCCCCCCGCCCCGGCACGCCCCGACTCGCAGTCTCCTGGGCCGGTGCGCGACGGGAGGTCGAGGTCGCCGGTGTGGTCGAGGTTGCCCTCGAGGTGCCCGCCGCAGCTCTCGGCGGCGACGGCACGTTCGTGCTCGGGCTGCACGCCGAGGCGTTCCGGCCGCAGCACGACGCGCGTGAGCTTGGGGTGTTCCTGGTTACGCTCGCCGCGAAGCCGCACTTGCCGGCTTCCTGAGGGTCGGTCACAATCGCCGAGGAGGTGCGGATGACCGAGTGGCATCACACGACAGTCGTGGCGGTCCGGCGCTCCGGGGTGGTGGCCGTCGGCTCCGACGGCCAGGTCACCTTTGGCACCACGGTACTGAAGAACCGGGCGGCCAAGGTCCGGCGCCTCGCGGGCGGCAAGGTCGTGGCCGGCTTCGCCGGCTCGGTGGCCGACGCGCTCGCCCTGTTCACACGCTTTGAGGCCAAGCTCGAGGCTTACGGCCACAACCTCGAGCGGGCCGCGGTCGAGCTCGCCCGAGATTGGCGGACCGACCGCGCGCTGCGCCACCTGGAGGCGATGTTGGTCGCCGCCGACCGCACGGCGACCCTGCTCGTGTCCGGAACCGGGGAGGTGATCTCGCCCGACGACGACGTGGTCGCGGTCGGCTCGGGAGGCGGCTATGCGCTCGCGGCCGCGCGGGCTCTGCTCGCCCACACCGAGCTCGGCGCCGGCGATGTGGTGCGTGAGGCGCTCACCATTGCCGCCGGCATCGACATCTACACCAACGACCACCTGACCGTCGAGGAGCTGCGCACGTGAGGTCCGACAACCTGACCCCGAAGGAGATCGTCGCCGAGCTCGACCGCCACATCGTCGGCCAGACCGCCGCCAAGCGTGCGGTCGCGGTCGCGTTGCGCAACCGCTGGCGCCGACAGCACCTCGAGCCCGAGCTCGCCGAGGAGGTCGCACCCAAGAACATCATCATGATCGGGCCGACCGGGGTCGGTAAGACCGAGATCGCGCGACGCCTTGCCCGCCTCACCGGCTCGCCCTTCCTCAAGGTCGAGGCGTCCAAGTTCACGGAAGTCGGCTACGTCGGGCGCGACGTCGAGTCCATCGTCCGCGATCTGGTCGACGCCGCGATCCAGCTGGTGCGCAGCGAGCGCGCGGAGGAGGTCCAGGTGCGCGCCGAACGGGCCGCCGAGGAGCGCCTCCTCGACCTGCTGATGCCGTCGACGATGGCGACCGCGACCCCGTCCACGCTCGAGGAGACGCGCCGCTCGCTCAAGCGCCTGCTGCGCGACGGACAGCTCGAGGAGCGCGAGGTCGAGATCGAGGTCGACGAGCAGCGCATGCCAACCCTCGAGATGTTCGGGCCCCAGGGCATGGAGACCATGGGTCTGAACCTCAAGGACATGTTCGGCGGGCTCATGGGGAAGCGGCGCACGACCAAGCGGATGAAGGTCTCCGACGCGCGCCGCATGCTGATCGGGGAGGAGGAGGACAAGCTCATCGACCGGTCGCAGGTCGAGAGCGAGGCCCTCGAGCGCGTCCAGCAGGCGGGGATCGTGTTCCTCGATGAGATCGACAAGATCGCCAGCCGCGAGGAGGGCGGTGGACGCGGTCCCGACGTCTCGCGCGAGGGGGTACAGCGCGACCTGCTGCCGATCGTCGAGGGCACCACCGTGACCACCCGCTATGGCGCAGTGCGTACCGACCACGTGCTGTTCATTGCTGCCGGCGCCTTCCACGTCTCGCGCCCGTCCGACCTCATCCCCGAGCTCCAGGGCCGGTTCCCGATCCGGGTCGAGCTCGACGCCCTCAGCGCCGAGGACTTCGAGCGCATCCTGACCGAGCCGGAGCACTCGCTGATCCGCCAGTACACCGAGTTGCTTGCCACCGAAGGCATGAGTCTCGAGTTCGGCCCGGGCGCTGTGCACGCGATCGCCCACGGCGCCGCCGAGGTCAACTCGGCGGCAGAGAACATCGGCGCACGGCGGTTGCACACCGTGCTCGAGCGTCTGCTCGAGGAGGTCTCGTTCAGCGCGCCCGACCGCGCGGGTGAGGTCTTCGTCGTTACCGACGCCATGGTTCGCGAGCATCTGGCGCCGCTCATCGCCGACCGTGATCTGGCCCGGTACATCCTCTGAGCGGCCTCCGGGCCGCCGCGGCGCACCGGCGATTGCAGTCGCGCTGGCCCTCGCGGCCCTGCTCGGCGGCTGCGGCCGCAAGGCCGACCCGCTGCCGCCCGTGCTGCGCATCGCGGCCCGCATCGACGACCTCACGGTCTCCCAGCGCGAGGCCGATGCCCTGCTGCGTTTCACCGTTCCCACTCTGACCACTGCCGGCGGTCCGCTTCCCGACCTCGAGTCGATCGAGGTCTGGCGGGCGGTGCTGCCGGCCGCTTTAGAGCCGAAGGACACTTCACCTCGCGGCCGCGCGTCCCGCGTCCAGCTCCTGACCGCGCGCGGCGCGGTGCGGGTGCTGCTCGACGCCGGCCAGATCGCGGAGCGGGAGCAGGGCGGCGTGCTCGAGCTGACCGACCCGCTCGAGGACATCGCGGCAGCGGACGGCGAGGTGGTCTGGTACGGCGTCCGGACCCTATGCTGCCGGCGGCGGCACTCGGAGATGTCGGACATCGCGCGTCTGGTTCCCGGACAGCCCCCGGCACCGCCCGAGGGCCCTACGGCGGAGGCCCAACCTGACGGGATCCGGCTCTCCTGGACTCCCTCCGAGGGGCTCGCGGTCGAGGTCGACCGTTCCAGTGACGGCAACCTGTGGACGGTGCTGACGCCGACCCCGGTCGAGGGCGGCGAGTGGCTCGACGCGCGTGCTGCGCAGGGACAGAGCTGGTCCTACCGGCTGCGCTCGGTTCGCCGCGCCGGCCCGGGCGGGAACGTCGTCGGCCCCCCGAGCGCCGTCGTGGTCGTCGCCAATCCCGACGTGTGGCCGCCGGAGCCGGCCACCGACCTGGTCTGCCTGCCCGAGGGCGCGCGCGTCCTCCTGCGCTGGCAGCCGTCACCGGACGCCGCGGGCTACCGCGTCGAGCGCCGGCTCGAGGACGGCCCGTGGCAGGTCGTGGCCGGATCGGTGACCGAGCTCGCCTACGCCGACTCCGAACCGCCCATGGGGCACCTGACCTATGCAGTACGCGCCCTCGACGCCGTCGGCAACGCCTCCGATGCGACCACCTGCACCACGCTCGCCACCGGTACCCGGCCGTGACCGACCGCCTGCTCAAGCTGCACGGCTCGGGCAACGACTTCCTGCTCGGAATCGGGACCTGGTGCGAGCGCCTCGCCACCGACCCGGCACTGGTCGCGCGCCTGTGCCACCGTCGGCTGGGGATCGGTGCCGACGGCACCCTGGCGGTTCGCTCGCTCGGGCGGGACCGCCTCGAGGTGACCTATCGCAACGGGGACGGTGGGCGGGCGGCGCTGTGCGCCAACGGGCTGCGCTGTGCTGCGCGGGCTGCAGTCGAGCTTCTCGGACTGCCGCCGAAGCTCGAGCTCGTCACCGATGTCGGAGCGGTCCCTGCCCGGGTCAACGGCACGCTGGTGACGGTCGAGCTGGCGCCGCCGTCCACGAGGCCGAGCCCATGCGGCCTTCTGGTCGGGGATCTCACCTGGAAAGGCTGGTTCACCGTCGTCGGCGTGCCCCACCTCGTGGTCACGGTCCCGACGGGTCTCGCGGCGCTCGACCTGGCCTCGCTCGCGCCGCCCCTGCGGCGGCATCCCGAGCTCGGTCCCGAAGGCGCCAACGTGTCCTTCGTCGAGGTCGAGGCGGCCGACCGGCTCTCGATCCGGTCGTGGGAACGCGGCGTCGAGGGCGAGACCCTGTCGTGCGGGACCGGAGTGGTCGCCGCCGCCCTGGTTCATCTCACCGGACGGGCCGAACGTCAGGTTGCCTGCCGGGTCGCGAGCGGCGACATCCTGGTTGTCGAGGCACTGGGCGAGCCGCCGCTCTGCGCCACTCGTCTCACCGGTCCCACGGTCATGGTGGGCGAGATCCTGCCCACCCCCGAGCTCCTCGGGGAGTAACCACAGAGGCACGGAGCTCGAGACGCACGACGGGAGACGCAACACTTTCGCGAGGGCCATCTTTGACGTGAGCGCGCCGGCCCAACTGATTCGTGTGCGTCGGTCGCAGCGGATTCTCACCACCAAGACACAAAGACACCAAGCCATCACTTGGGTATTGGCCCTCACATGCCTGCATCCCGCAGCTCTGCGCGCAGCAGCCCGTAGATCAGACCGCCCAGCTGATCTGCGTGATGGAGGACCGCTGCGGGGATCTCGACCCCGCGCGCTTGCATCAGGACGAGATCGCTCTGCACCTCTTGGTTTTCTGCGTAGGCCGCCTCGAGATGCTGATACCGGTTGCCCAGCGTCCGCCCGCTGGCCTCCGACAACCGCAACGCGGTATTGTCGGCCGCCCGGCCCAGGTGGTCTCTCAAGTGTGACAGCCCGCGAGGCAGGGACAGCTCGGAGACCGCCGCGGCGAGTTCTACGGCGAGTGAAAGCGCGAGCAGCTTGGCCCGGCCCCGAGGCAGGCTGCGGTGGGAGGTTCGTGGCTGGCTGGACGGGGGAGTGTGCTGGCTCATACCTGCCCCCAAGGCGGCTGGCAGTCGGCTGTCAGGGGCGGCCTCTGGCCGTGAGCAAAGCGAGCCTGCCCTTGACTGCCGACTGGCGGTCGCCTACTCACTCCAATTGAGCCAGCACACTCTCCGTCCAGACAGCCCGGCCACCCGCGGGACCTCGACGCCGACCCCGCCGCCGGCTGCCTGCCGCCCGACTCCCGGATTCTGCCCAACACCCTTGGCAGGTCGCCCCAGCTGCTCCCGCCCCAGCGTCCGGGTCCGGGATCAGGCTGCGGGCGGCAGGCAGCGGGAAGCCGGGACCGGGACGCCGTGGCGTTGCCGGCCGGAATGCCGACCCCGACCCCGTTCCGGCTGCCCGCCGCCCGTCCCCCGGATTCGACCGAGCACCCCCTACCGGTGGGCCCGGCTGCTCCCGCCCCAGCGTCCGGGCAGGCTGCGGGCGGAAGGGCGCGGGGAGCCAGGATCGGGACGTGAGTGCGCTGCCGACCCGAATGCCGAACCCGACCCCGCTGCCGGCCGCCTGCCGCCCGACCCCCGGATTCGGGCGCCCGATGCGTGTGGATCACAGCCGACAGCACCGCCTCTCATGCCTGCACCTGGAGCGCTCTTGGGTTGCGGGCAGCGCCCGTTCTGACTTCCCCTGTGCCGTCTGTGTCTCTGTGGTTTTTCTCGTCCTGGTGTTCAGGGGGCAAGGAGGCGTCCCGCTGCGGCGACCAGGAGGCCGGCGAGCAGCCCGGCGGCGAGATCGTCGGCGACGATCCCGAGGCCGCCGGGGAGGCGTTCGAGCTTCCGGATCGGCCACGGCTTGACGACGTCGAGGAGCCGAAAGAGGACGAAACCGGCCGCCACCAGGACCGCCAGGCCGGTCGGGGTCGCCGGCCTGAGCACGAGCCACGCGACCACCAGGGCGAGCCACTGGCCCGCAACCTCGTCGATCACGACCGCTCCCGGATCGTGAGCTCCACGCCGCCACGCCTCGACACCCGCCGCCCACATCCCGACGATGGCAGCGAGCGCAACCGCGATCACCAGGCCCGCATTGCGGAAACGATCCTCGGGTACGACCGCAACCGCGAGCCAGAAGCCGAGCGCCGCCGGAAGCGAGCCGGCCAGGGTGCCGGGGGCGGGAAGGCGATCCCCGAGGCCGGCCACGGTGGCAAGGGCGTAGGCGATCTGCTGCCGGCGGCCGTCGGGGGCAGCCATGACCGGCTCAGGCCAGCGGCTCGCCGGCGAGGACGGCGAGCAGCCGACGGTGGAAGCCGGAGAAGTCTCCGGAGGAGCAGCCGAGCACGACATCGCCGGGCGCCAACCGTGGCGCCAGTACCGCGACCGCGTCCTCGCCGTCCTTCATGGCGAAGGCGTCGACACCCCGCGCCCGAAGCTCCCGGGCCAGGCGTGAACAATCGAGGCGCTCCTCCGGTTTGAGTCGATCGCGGTGGAAGATCGTAGCGATCAGCACCACGTCCGCCCCGCCGAGACCGTCGACGTAGGCGTCCTGGAACTCCGCCCGGGCCGCGGACAAGGAACGCGGCTCGAAGGCGACGACCAGGCGCCGATCCGGCCAGCGGGCGCGGGCGGCCGCGACGGTGGCCGCGAGCGCGGTAGGGTGGTGGGCAAAGTCATCGACCACCTGCACACCCCCGGCCTCCCCGACCGGCTCGAGACGGCGAACCACGCCCGGGAACTCGGCCATGCTCGCCGCGGCGGCGACGGCCTCGATACCGGCCGCGGCGGCGGCGGCCACCGCCATTGCCGCGTTGTGCACGTTGTGGACCCCGGCGAGCGGCAGGGCGAGCTCGAACCGGCGCCCCTGCCACTCGAGGTCCGCCCGGCCGCCGTCGGGCCCGGTGGCGACCGCGCGCGCGCGCAGCTCGCATTCGGGCCCCGGACCCACCCGGAGGCGCGGGGCGGTGGCGTCGCGCACCGCGGCCTCGCCGCCGGAGACGAAGCAGTTGACCACCACCGCGCCGTCGCGCGGCACCTGCGCCGATCCGGCGCGGAATGCGGTCAGAACGGCATTGAGATCAGGGTAGAGGTCGGCGTGGTCGAACTCGACCGGTCCGAGGACGAAGACCCGCGGCCGGTAGTGGAGGAACTTGGGTCCGCGGTCGAAGTAGGCCGCGTTGTACTCGTCCCCCTCGATCACCATGTAGCGGCCGGCGCCGAGCCGGAACGAGCGCCGCGACCACGGCAGCAGTCCGCCGACCAGGGTCGTGGGATCTTCCCCGGCCCGCTCGAGGATCCAGGCGAGCATGGCGGTGGTGGTCGTCTTGCCGTGGGTTCCGGCGACCACCAAAGCCTCGCGTCCCTCGGCCAGGAGGTAGTGGGCGACTGCCTCGGCCTGGGACAGCATCGGCAGGCGGCGGGCGACGACCGCGAGCACCTCGGGGTTGGTCCGGCCGACGGCATTGCCGACCACCACGCGGTCGACCTCGGGGATGCGGGACGGATCGAATCCCAGCCGGACCGGGATGTCGAGCGATTCGAGCAACGTCGACATCGGGGGGTAGAGCCCCGAGTCGACGCCCTCGACGCGGTGGCCGGCCGCCTGGAGGAGGCCGGCCAGGGAGGCCATTGCGGTGCCGCCAATGGGAAGAAAGTAGAGATGTTCTCTCATCTGGTATACGGTTTGCAAATCAATGACCGATCGGGTTGCGGGCCGACGCCACGAGCCATATGATTGTCGCCCGTCGGGTTGAGGAGAACAAGGAGGACTCGAGAAATGATTCAGCGAACCGCGCTCATCGCCGCCGCGGCACTCGTGCTCACAGGGGTGCTGCCGGCCGGCGCGCAGACGACGGGCGCACCCAAGCTCGTCGTTGCCGAGCAGGTGCTCAACTTCGGCACCGTCACCCAGGGCCAGACGGTCAACGCGGAGTTCAAGGTGCGCAACGAGGGAGACGCCACCCTCGAGGTCCGCGCCGTGCGGCCGACCTGCGGCTGCACCGTGGCCGACTTTGACAAGGAGATTCCGGCCGGCGGCACCGGGGTGATCCGTGCCAAGCTCGATACGACCAACTTCAAAGGACCGATCAGCAAGTCGCTGCTGGTGATCACCAACGACCCCGAAAAACCGACCATGACCCTGGTCCTGAAGGCCGAGGTGCAGCCGATCCTCGAGGTCCTGCCGCGAGCGCTGGTGCGGTTCAACGCGATCCAGCTCGAGCAGGTCACCGACAAGGTGACGGTGGTTTCCGATCAGCCCGAGTCGTTCACGATCGGCTCGGCAGTGTCGAGCGTTCCCTACATCACCGCATCGGTGCGCAAGCTCGCTGAAAGTGAGCTGGTCCCGGGCAAGCAGAAAAGCCAGTACGAGGTCACCCTCACGTTGACCAACAAGGCGCCGGTCGGTCCGATCAACGCCGAGGTCGTCCTCAAGACCGACAGCCCGAAGGCCAAGGAGGTGCCGATCAAGATCTTCGGTGTGGTCCGGGCACTGCTCCACGTGACCCCGTCACAGCTCCAGTTCGGCTCCGTCGAGGCCGCCACTTCACCCGGCCGCAATGTGCTGATTGTCAACAACCGCGAAGGTCAGGCGGTGCAGGTCACCGGTGCAGAGGTCAACGACCCGGCGTTCGAGGCCAAGATCATGACCATCGAGGAGGGTCGCCGCTATCAGGTGACGGTCACGGTCAAGCCGGACGCCACCCCCGGGACCCGCGACGCCGTGCTCACCGTCCACACCACCGATCCGCAGTTTCCAACCCTGCAGGTTCCGGTGCGAGCGAACTTGAACTGACCCCGGTGACCGGCCGGCGGTCGCCCGCCGGCCGGACGGCCCAGGGACCATCTACCATGACGAACCCCGAAAGCCTCGCCTTGCGCTGGTGCGGCGACCGGCTCGAGCTGCTTGACCAGCGGCTGCTGCCCGGCGAGGAGCGCTGGCTCGAGCTGCGCGACGCCGCAGCAGTGGCCGAGGCGATTCGGGCTCTGGTAGTGCGGGGCGCGCCGGCCATTGGCGTCACTGCCGCCTACGGGATGGTGCTCGCCTCCGCCGGAGGCGAAGACCTCGACCGAGCGGCATCGCTGCTCAACGGTGCGCGGCCGACCGCGGTCAACCTCTCTTGGGCGGTTAGCCGGGTCGGGGAGGCGGCGCGACGCAGCGGCGCCGAAGGCGCGCTCGCCGAGGCGCGCCGGATTCACGCCGAAGATATCGCGGCCTGCGACGCCCTCGCTCGCCACGGCGCCGATCTCTTCCCGCTCGACTCGGCGGTCGAGATCCTCACCCACTGCAACACCGGCGCCCTCGCCACTGCCGGCATCGGGACCGCTCTCGGCATCGTGCGCGAGCTTGACCGCCGCGGCCAGCTCGAGCGGCTGTGGGCCTGCGAGGCCCGGCCGGTGATGCAGGGCTCCCGGCTCACCGCCTGGGAGGCGACGCGCCTCGGGCTGCCGGTCACCCTCCTCACCGACACCGCCGCGGGATCGGTCTTCGCACGCCGGCCGCTGGCCGCGGTTGTGCTCGGGGCAGATCGAATCGCGGCCGACGGTGCGACCGCCAACAAGGTCGGGACCTACACCTTGGCGGTCCTCGCAGCGCGTCACGGCGTCCCGTTCGTGGTCGCCGCACCGACCTCGACGGTCGACCTCTCGACCCCCGACGGCGCCGCGATCCCGATCGAAGAGCGCGAACCAGACGAGGTCCGGCGCTGCGGCGGACGCCTCACGGCCCCGCCCGAGGTCGCGGTCTACAACCCCGCGTTCGATGTGACGCCACCCGAGCTGATCGCAGCCATCGTGACCGAGCGCGGCGTCGCCCGCCCGCCCTTCGGTCCCGACCTGGAGCGGCTGTGCCGGGACGCCTCGGCGTGAGCCTGGCACGGACCCTCGGCATCGAGACTTCGTGCGACGAGACTGCGGTGGCGGTGCTTGCCGGCGACGGCTCGGTCGAGGTCAACCTGCTTGCCAGCCAGGCGACGACCCATGCGGCCTTTGGCGGCGTCGTGCCCGAGCTCGCCTCCCGGGAGCACCTCGCGGCGCTTCCCTGGCTCGTCGAATGCGCGCTCGTCGAAGCGCGGGGACCGCTCGAGCTGGTCGCCGCCACCGCCGGGCCGGGGCTGATCGGCGCTCTCCTGGTCGGTGTCCGCTACGCCGCCGCCTTTGCCTGGGCCCGGCGGTTGCCGATGATCGCGGTCGACCACCTCGAGGGCCACCTGGTCTCATCGCTGCTCGACCTCGGCGGCTCGCCGGCATCGCCGATCCCGGGGCCGACCCTGGCCCTGGTCGCCTCGGGCGGACACTCTTCCTGGTACCTGTTGGCAACCGACGGGACCTCCGCGCGGCTCAACCGCACCCGCGACGACGCCGCCGGCGAAGCTTTCGACAAGCTCGCCCAGGCACTCGGCCTGCCCTACCCCGGCGGTCCGGTGGTCGACCGGCTCGCTCGCGAAGGCGACCCCGGACGTTTCGAGCTGCCGCACCCTCGCATCCGCGACGATAGTCTCGACTTCTCCTTCTCAGGGCTGAAGTCGGCGGCAATCCGGCTGGTTCGCGAGGCCGGCCTGGCAGGCTACCCCGATGGAGGTGCCCCGGAGGAGGTACGCGACCTGCTGGCCACCTTCGAGGCGACGGTGGTTGAGGTGCTGCTCGCCCCGCTCGCGAAGCTGGTCGCACGCCACCGGCCGGTGCTGCTGACCGCCGCCGGCGGGGTCGCCGCCAACACCTTGCTGCGCAGACGGCTGCTCGAGCGCGGCGAGGAGCTTGGTATCGCGGTTCGAGTGCCGCCACCGACGCTGACCACCGACAATGCGGCGATGATCGCCCGCGCGGGGCAGCTCGGTTTCGCGCGCGGGCTGCATGACGACCCGCGGCGGCTCGACGCTCGCCCCCGCCAGAGCTGGCAGCCACCGGGGATGCGGCGCGGTCCCGCGACGGTACAATGACCCGCGAGCCGCGACCGACGCGGCGCACGAGACGGGGAGAGCAATGAAGAAGTCGGTGGCTCGAGAGTACTACGAGGCGATCCTGGTGGCTTTCCTGCTGGCTCTGTTCGTCCGCACCTTCGTGTTCGAGAACTTCAAGATCCCGTCCGGGTCGATGGAAGACAACCTCCTCATCGGCGACCACCTGGTGGTCAACAAGTTCATCTACGCGCCCCACTTCCACACCTGGCTCCACGACCTGATGCCCTACCGCGGCCCCCGCCGGGGCGACGTCGTGGTGTTCAAGTTCCCCGAGGACACGCGCCGCGACTTCATCAAGCGCTGCATCGCACTTGCCGGCGACACCGTCGAGATCCGCGACAAGCAGCTCTTCCTCAACGGCGAGTTGCAGCTCGAACCGTACGTCGTGCACAAAGACCCGCAGACGTGGAGCGACTCGCGCGAGGTGCCTCCGAGCCGCCGCATCCGCGATCAGTTCGGGCCGGTAACCGTCCCCGAAGGCACCATCTTCTGTCTCGGCGACAACCGCGACAACTCCCTCGACTCGCGCTTCTGGGGACCGGTCCCGCTCGACTACCTGAAGGGACGGGCGGTGCTGATCTACTGGTCCTACGAGGCCCAGCGCAGCGACGGTCAGTGGCACGGCTTCCTGCCTCGGCTCAAGCAGCTCGCCGACGTCTTCATCCACTTCTTCACCAAGACGAGGTGGGACCGGGAGTTCCGAATCATCCGTTAGGAGTCCCGGCCGTGTTGACGCTCAGAGAGCCTCGACACCGCTGCGATTCCTCTCATGCGCCTCGCGCATCGGGCAGAATGAGCTGGCTGGCTTGTCCCGCTGCCGGAGAGTCGATACCATAGTCAGGCATTCTCGAGTGCGAGGGGTCGACGAGGAGGAGGCTGGCATGAGTTCCTGGCGAGGTCAGCGAGGTGAGCTCAGCATCGGGTGCTTGATCGGCGTCGTCTTCCTGCTGCTGGTCACGGTCGTCGCGATCAACATCGTGCCGCCGCTCATGCGCGTCTACGAGATGCAGACGACGATCGACAACCTCGCCGACCGCGCCAACCGGATCGACTACAAGGACGCTCGCATCGAGCGCGAGATCCTCGAGAAGGCCGACGAGCTCCGCCTCCCGGTCGAGCCGCAGGACGTCAAGATCAAGCGCACCCGCAGCTTCATCGACATCACGGTCACCTACGACCTCAAGCTCAAGATCCTGTTCTGGACCTACAACCTGCACAAGGTCCACGCCGAGAACCGGCCGCTGTTCTAGCCACGACGCCGTTGCCAGTCGGACGGGGTCCGACTGGCAACCGCGCGTGGCTTTGAATGTGCTTCGCACATTCGGGACCGCAGGTCAGGCAGAAGATGCTCCGGCCGCCGCGTCCATCTCGGCGAGGACGCGCTTGGCCGCGGAGAGCGGGTCGGGTGCACCGGTGATCGGGCGCCCGACCACGAGCAGGTCCGCCCCCGCCGCCAACGCTTCTGAAGGCAGCACCACTCGACGCTGATCACCAACTGCTGCCCACGTCGGACGGATCCCTGGAGTAACGATCAGGAAGTCGTCGCCGCAGTCGCGGCGGATGTCGGGCGCCTCGTACGCGGACGCGACGACTCCATCGAGACCTGCGTCGCGCGCGAGCGAAGCCCAGCGCCGCACGAGGTCGCGAGGCTCGACGTCGAGACCCATGCCGGCCAGGGCCGGGCGGTCGAGGCTGGTCAACACCGTCACTGCCACCACCAGCGGTCGCCGTTCGCCCGAACGCGCTCCCTCAACGGCCGCAACCAGCATCTCCCGGCCGCCCGAGGCATGGACGTTCACGAGATCGGCCCCGCTCAACGCACAGTTGGCCGTTGCCCTGCGAACCGTGGTCGGAATGTCGTGGAGCTTGAGATCAAGGAACACCCGCGCCCCGGTGGCGGCGACCTCGCGCACGACGTCGGGACCGTGGGCCGTGAATGCCTCGAGGCCGATCTTGAGCCAGCCCACAGTCCCGGCGAGGCGGGCGGCCGTGGCAGCAATCCAGCCTCGGTCCGACCCGTCGAGGGCGACGCAGAGCGCGTCTCGGGTGGTCACCCGCCGCCGCCCCGGCCGGACTGCTGCTCGATCCTCGCCCACGAGTCCCGCAGCGGCACGGTGCGGTTGAAGACCAACCGATCCGGACGCGAGTCGTGCAGGTCGGCGCAGACGTACCCTTGGCGCTCGAACTGGAAGCGATTGCCAGGAGCCGCGGAGGCGAGACTCGGCTCGAGCTTGCAGCCGGTCAGCAGCTCGAGAGACTCCGGGTTGAGGTGGTCGTGGAAGTCGGCGCCACCGGCTCCGGGGTTGGGAACGCGAAAGAGACGGTCGTAGAGGCGGACCTCGGCGTCCACGGCATGACGGGCCGAGACCCAGTGCAGGGTGCCCTGGATGCGGCGCCCGTCCGGCGCGGTGCCGCCGCGCGACCCCGGATCGTGGATGCAGCGCACCTCAATGATGTCGCCGTTCTGGTTCTTGACAACGTCGGTGCAGGTGACCAGGTACCCCCAGCGCAGCCTGACCTCACGCCCGGGAGCGAGCCGCCAGAACTTCTTCGGCGGGTCCTCCATGAAGTCGGCGCGCTCGATGTAGAGCTCGCGGGAGAAGGGCACGGTCCGATAGCCCATGCGGGGTGGGTCGTCCGGGAAGTAGGGCGCCTCGAGCTCGTCGACCTGGTCGGCGCCGAAGCTCTCGATGACGACTTTGAGCGGCCGCAGAACCCCCATGACCCGAGGGGCAGTGCTGTTGAGGTGGTCGCGGACCGCCCACTCGAGGAGGGCGATATCGACTGTGCTGTCCCGCTTCGCGAGGCCGATGCGGTCGCAGAAGGTGCGGATCGACTCTGGCGTGAAGCCGCGACGCCGCAGGCCCGAGAGCGTCGGCATCCTGGGATCGTCCCAGCCCGAGACATGGCCCTCGCGGACCAGCTGGAGAAGGCGGCGCTTGGACATCACGGTGTAGTTGAGGTTGAGCCGCGCGAACTCGATCTGCTGGGGCCGGTGCTCGACGCCGATCGCGGCGAGGTACCACTCGTAGAGGGGCCGGTGGTCCTCGAACTCGAGGGTACACAGCGAGTGGGTGATGCCCTCGATAGCGTCGGACTGGCCGTGGGCCCAGTCGTAGGTGGGGTAGATGCACCACGCATCCCCGGTGCGGTGGTGGGGCGCGCGCAGGATGCGATACATCACGGGGTCGCGCAGGTTCAGGTTGGGCGCCGCCATGTCGATCTTCGCGCGCAAGGTACGCAACCCGTCGGGGAACTCGCCGGCCCGCATGCGGTGGAGGAGGTCGAGGTTCACCTCGACCGAGCGCTCACGGTAGGGGCTCGTGGTACCGGGCTCGGTGAGGGTTCCGCGGGTCGCGCGGACCTCGTCCGCAGACAGGTCGCAGATGTAGGCGAGGCCCTTCTGGACCAGCAGAACGGCCCAGTCGTAGAGCTGCTCGAAGTAGTCGGAGGCGTAGAGCGGCCGACCGCCCCAGTCGAAGCCGAGCCAGCGGATGTCCTCCTGGATGGCTCGGACGTACTCGTCCTCCTCCTTACTCGGGTTGGTGTCGTCGAAGCGGAGGTTGCAGCGCGTACCGTACTCCTCGGCGAGCCCAAAGTTGAGACAGATCGACTTGGCATGGCCGATATGCAGGTAGCCGTTGGGCTCCGGCGGAAAGCGGGTCGACACCCGCCCGTCGTTGGCGCCGGCTGCGACGTCCGCAGCGATGCGCGCGCGGATGAAGTCGACGGGTGTGGTTTCGTTCTCCGGCATGGCGGACCTCCGGGGCGCTCAGGCCATCGTGACGAGGACCTCGGCCGCGCGGCGGAGCCGTCGGCGACAGACCTCGCGGCCGAGAACGGCCATGGTCTCGAACAGGGGCGGGCTCGCCGCCCGGCCGGTGACGGCGATCCGCACCGGCATGAAAAGCTCACGGGGCGTCCAACCAGCGGCCTCGCAGAAGCCGCGCAGCACCTCCTCGAGGACCTCGGGACGCCAGTCCAGAAGGGGATCGAGGTGGCCCTCCACCAGCCGCACCAGGGCCGCGGCGGTGTCGCTCGCAGTGCGCTTCTTGGCTACCAGACGGGAGCGAGCCTCGGCGTCGTACTCGAGGTCGCCGGCGAAGAAGAACTGAGCGTAGGCAAAGAACTCCTCGAGGGTGTCGATGCGCTCGTGGACTAGGGGCAGGACCTGGTGGAGGTAGTCGTCGCTGAGCGGGTCGCGACGCAGGCGCTCGAGGAGCTCGTCCACGGACAGCCGGCGCAGGGCGCGCCCGTTGAGCCAGCGCAGCTTGTCGAGGTCAAAGACCGGCCCGCCGAGGGTCACCCTGTCGAGCCGGAGCTCGGCGATGAACTCGTCGAGGGTGAACTCGTCGCTCTCGTCCGGCATCGTCCAACCCATGGTGGCAAGGTAGTTGAGCATCGCCTCCGGGAGGTAGCCGGCACGGCGGTAGTAGTTGAGGCTGACCGGGTTCTTGCGCTTGGAGATCTTGGAGCGGTCGGCGTTGCGCAGCAGCGGCAGGTGGCAGAAGACCGGCTCCTCCCAGCCGAACGCGCGGTAGAGCTGAACGTGCTTGGGCAGTGACGAGATCCACTCCTCGGCGCGGATCACGTGACTGATCGCCATCAAGTGGTCGTCAACGACGTTGGCGAGGTGGTAGGTCGGGAACCCGTCCGACTTGAGCAGCACCTGGTCATCCAGGGTCGACGCGTCGAACCGGATCACGCCGCGCAGCAGGTCGCGCACCTCGAGCTCGCCGGTGCGCGGCATCGCCAGACGGATCACGTGCGGCTCGCCTGCGGCCCGGCGACGCGCCGCCTCGACCGCGGGCAGGGCACGGCACAGCCCGTCGTAGCGAGGGTCCTCCTTGCGCTGGCGCTGGGCCTCGCGGAGCTCATCGAGGCGCTCTCGGGTGCAGAAGCAGGGGTAGGCCGCGCCATGCGCGACGAGGTGCTCGGCGTGCTCACGGTAAATCGCCGTGCGCTCGCTCTGGCGGTAGGGTCCGTACGGCCCGCCGACGTCCGGGCCTTCATCCCACTGGAGCCCAAGCCACGCCAGGGCTTCGAAGATCATGCGCTCGCTGGCCGGGTTCGACCGCTGTTGGTCGGTGTCCTCGACGCGCAGGATGAAACTGCCGCCGTGCTGGCGGGCAAACGCGGAGTTGAAGAGCGCGACGTAGGCGGTGCCGACATGAGGGTCACCGGTCGGGCTCGGTGCGATCCGGGTCCGGACATCTGATGCCATCGGCTTCTCCGAGAAAACGCCGCCCGGCGGGCGGCGCGGGTTTCGGCTGGCGGAGAGGGGGGGATTCGAACCCCCGGTCCAGGTTACCCCGGACAACTGCTTAGCAGGCAGTCCTGTTCGGCCACTCCAGCACCTCTCCGGTCTGGGAGCGGTATTGTACGGTCGGCAGGCGCGGCTGTAAAGTGGCGTCGACCGGAGGGATGGCCGAGTGGTCGAAGGCGGCGGTCTTGAAAACCGCTGAGGTTCACGCCTCCGTGGGTTCGAATCCCACTCCCTCCGCCATCCACCTTCGGCGACTCGGACCGTCGCCGGAGGTGGATGGCGGGAGCTTTCTCGGCCAACTGCCTGCGGCTACTGGCCGAGAGAGCTGAAGCCCCCCTGGATGTCGAGCAGCTTGCCGATGCCCTTGAAGTCGATGGTAATGCGGTAGTCCCGGGTGGGATACGCGCTCGCCCGCAGGTCTCGATACTCCACCGCCACCCCCCAGCAGCTTCCCTCGTAAGCGACCTGAGCGTGCTGCTGCAGGAACTCGCCCTTTTCGAGGTCGTAGGCGAGGTGGAGGTCGACGCGGACCGGCTTTCCGTGGCCGCCGAACCCGAGGGCGGCGCGAACCTGGGAGCTGCTGCGATCGCCAGTGGCCGGCAAAAAGCCCTGATACCAGGTCAGGTTGAAGGCGTTGGCCTTGCGCGTCAGCGAAGCGGACAGCGAGGTCGACCGCAGGTTCGAGAACAACGTGTCGTAGCTCGCCCGCGCATCGACCGAGATCGCCGAAGACGGGTTGAGCCGCAGCGTCGCGCCGAGCGGACCGCGCTGGCTGGTCTGTGAACCATCGGAACTCCGGTTCAGCGGGTCGTCGAACGAGTACTCCTGGTACAGCTCGAACAGGCCGATCTCACGCGCGCTGGAGCCCTCGCCGGCGCGGCCGAACAGGCGGTTGGCGAGGGTCACCCGGGCGAGGTTGGCGACCGGCGTGGAGTCGACCTCGTCGAAGACCGGGATCCGACTCGTGTCGCCGGGGTCGGAGACGTAGCGGTAGTCGATCCGCGGCTCGATCAGGTGCTTGAGCTTGGTGAAGGAGCCCAGCGAGGTCGAAAAGATGCGTGAGAACGAGGGGCCGACCAGGGCCACACCACCCTCGATGTAGCTGCGCTCGATCGACTCCGGCTCGAAGGCCTGGCGGTTTGCGCTGTAGCGCTTGGTGTAGTACGTCGCCCGCGCGCCGACATTGGGTGTGAGCGACAGCCACGACGGGCCGGGCAGGGTGTAGGACAGGGACGGGAACGCATCGACGCGCCCGTAGGTCGCCTTGAGGTCGCCGCCGCGGTCAACGTTGAACAGATTCGCCGAGGACACCAGCGCCCAGTAGAGCGAGGAGCGACCGACCCGAGTCGGTCGCACCCGCAGCTCGGCCTCGGGCAATTGGTGGAGCTTGACGTTGTTGGTGGACAGGAAGGTGACCCTGCGGTCCGCCCTGAGGTTGAGGGAGTACGGCCCCCAGGACCGGGTGAGGTAGGTGTAGGAGTAGGTGTCGCGGCGGGCGTTCTGGTCGAACGATCGCTCGAACTCCTGGAAGAAGTCGATGTTCGAGATCTCGTCGATCTCGGCCAGCATCCGGAAGCCCTTGAAGTCCGCCTGCTGGTGCCTGCCATTGAACTTCCACTGCCAGAGCCCGGTGGTGCGGTCGCGGATCGTGTAGCCGGTGATCTCGCCGCGCGTGTCGGCTGCCGGCGCCCAGCGCCATTCGTTGCCGATCCCGAAGTCACCCTTGGTGAACAGGTCGAGGTAGACGGTGCTGTCGTACGACTGCCCGAGCGCGAGGTAGAGGGCGTTGCCGAGATAGCCGCCGCGACGCTGGGAGTAGCCGAACGAAGGCACCAGCAGCCCGGTGGTGCGGTCCATCTTGACCGGCCACACGAGGTAGGGGAGGTAGAACACGGGCACGTTCTGGACCCGAACTGCGGTGCCGTAGAAGTAGCCGTAGCCTTCCTCCTCGATCAGCGCCGTCGAGGTGCGGAACTCCCACGGCGTGTGCTCGGAAGGCTCGCAGGTTGTGAAGGTGCCATCCTCGAGGCGGTAGTGGGTGTCGTCGAGCTTCTCCAGCCGGGCGCCGGTGAAGCTGTAGGACGGCGGCATGAACGCGGTGGCGTTGAGGAACACGCCGGTCTTGGTGCGCAGGTTGAATCGGACCTCGTCGGCCGTCAGCTTCTTCTTGTCCTGCTCCATGGTCACGCCGCCGCGAGCGAGCAGGTCCATGGTCGAGCGGTTGAGCTCCATCTCTTCGCATCGGATGGAGATGTCCTGGTAGGTGATGTGCACCGCACCGACCCCTCGCCAGGTGTCGTCGACCCACTCCTGGGACTCCGCCTCGACGCTGATCTGCTCGTCCGCCGCGGGCGCCGCCGTCGGAGCCGCCGCGTGGGCCGCCGCGGTCAGCAGTACGAGCAGCGCGACAAAGAGCAGCTGGCGCAAGGGGCCCCGGTCAGGCCAGCCGCTCGACGATCATCGCCGCGGCCTCCCCACCGCCGATGCAGATCGCGGCGCAACCGATACGGGCCTCGCGCTGGGCCAGGGCGTGGAGCAGCGTGGTCAGGATGCGGGCGGACGACAGGATGACGATCTCCCTCATGCTTCCTCCGGAGCCGTTGCGACAGCGCCGCCCGTATTGTAGACCGCCGCTGCGGTAGTCCGGGGCCCGACCGCTAGAATGGTGGGGTGCGGTACCTCGGCATCGACCCAGGAGGAAAGCGTCTCGGGCTCGCCGTCGGCGATGATGGCACCGGAGTTGTCACGCCGCTCGAGACGGTGGAGGTGATCGGCGTCCAGGCTGCTGCCAAGGTCATCGCAGCCGCAGCGACCCGCCACCGGGCGGCGCGGGTGGTGATCGGGCTGCCGGTGGCGGCGGATGGCTCCCACACCCGGGCCTGCCGACGCTCCGAGGCTCTCGCAACGGCCCTCGCGGCGCACGGCCTGGAGGTGGTTCTGGCGCCGGAGTACCTGTCGACGAATGAGGCGCAGCGCCGGGCCCGCGAGGCCGGCATCCCGCGCGGGCGTCCGATTGACCACCTCGCGGCGGCGGTTCTGCTCGAGGATTACATGGGTAGTGGCTGATGCGGCGGCGCGCCTTGACCGTATCGGCCGCTCTCGTGCTCGCGGCCGTGGTCGCCGCGGCTGCGGTCTCGGGTTGGGCGCTGCTGCGCCCGGGCCCGGACCGGGAGATCGTCCTCGAGGTCCCAGAGGGCGCGAGCGTCGACCAGGTGCTGAACGCCGCCGAGCGCTCCGCCCTGCTCCCTTCGGCACTCGTCGCCCGGGGGTGGCTGCTGGTCGCCGCCAACGGACGTCCGATTCGGTGGGGGCGGTACACCATACCGCCAGGTACTCGACCGATCGACGTCCTCCAGCGCCTTCTCGACGGCGTCGTCGACCAAGTGACGGTGACGGTGGTCGAAGGCTCCACGGTCGCGGACATCGGCGAGCGCATGGCCGGCGCTGGGATCGGCGACGAGGCCGCGTGGCGGGCAGTCGCCGACAACGTTTCCTGGATCGCCGACCTCGCACCGCTGGCGCCGTCCCTGGAGGGCTTTCTGTTTCCGGACACCTACCGCTTTGCCGTCCAGACGTCGCCGGACGCCGCAGCTCGCCACCTCGTCCAGCGGTTCCGAACCGTGTGGAGCGAGCTGACGGCGCGCGAGCGCCCGTGGGCTCCGCCGCTCGAGATCGTGACCCTCGCTTCGCTGGTCGAAGCGGAGACCAACCGCGCCGAGGAGCGGGCCCGGATCGCCGGCGTGTTCGCGAACCGCCTGCGCCGCGGCATGCTCCTGCAGTGCGACCCGACGGTGGTCTACGCGCTGCGACGGCTCGGGCGCTGGACCGGACGGCTTCGACATGCCGACCTCGAGGTCGACCAGGCCTACAACACCTACAGGTATCCCGGGCTGCCGCCGGGGCCGATCAACTCGCCGGGACGGGCAGCGCTCGAGGCGGCGCTTCGTCCGATGGCCACCGACGAGCTCTACTTCGTGGCCCGTCCCGATGGCGGCCACGCGTTCTCACGCACCCTTCGGGAGCACAATCAGGCCGTCCGGACGCTGCGGCGCGCCGCGCGTTGACCCACCCCGGCCCGGGTGGTAGCTTACGCTGGGCGGGAGGAGGGGCATGTCACAGATGTACCGCACGTTCGGCTCCTACATCTTGTTCAAGGAGGTGCTCGCTGACGAGCTTGGCCACCTCTGGCGGGCCGGAGAGCTCGACCGCAAGGGACTCCACCGCACGGTCTGGCTGCGCGTGTTCGACGGGCCGCGGATTCCGTCGGCGGAGCTCGCCGGTCGTCTCGACGTGGCCAACGCCGTCGGCAGCCAGCTCAAGGCGGCGACCATCCCGACCGGAATGCGCTGCTTCGCCGAGGGCGGAACGGTCGCGATGGCTTGGGACTGGAGCTCCGCCCAACCCCTCAACCGGCTCTTCCGGACGGTCAACGAAGAGGGCTTTCCGGTCCCGGTTGACAACGCCCTGCTGATCCTCGAGAAGGTCTCGCTCGCCCTGTCCTCCGCCCTTGCGGTCGAGGTCAGAGGTGACGCGCTGGTACACGGTTTCCTCCACCCCGGAATGGTCATGGTCAGCACCGACGGCGAGGCCCAGGTCACGGGCTTTGGCCTCGGCGAGCCGCTGCTCGGCCTGCTCGACCACGGAGAGGTTGGCGCGACTCTCGCCCCGTATCTCGCTCCTGAGGTCGCCATGACCCGCACCGCCAGCAAGCGGACGGATGTGTACTCGCTCGGCGCGATGCTGTACCAGCTGCTGACCAACCGGGCGTTGCCCGTCGACCCGACGGCGCGGCCCGCAGCGCTCGCCGAGGCCCAGTTGGCGTTCGACGATCAGCCCATCCCCGCCGACATTCGCGGCCTCCTCGACCGTGCCCTCGCGGTACGCCCGGAGGACCGGTTCAGCTCTGCCGCCGACTTCAAGAAGGAGCTCGACAAGCTCCTGTACGGAGGCGCATACAGCCCGACCACATTCAACCTGGCCCTGTTCATGGACCGTCTGTTCCGCGCCGATGTCGAGGTCGAGGAACAGGAGCGGGCCGCCGAGTCGGTGGTCGATCCCGCTCCCTACCTGCGGCCGGAGCCGAAGCCCGAGCCTGAGGAGGTCGTTCTAGCTCCAACCGCAACCCGCTCGGGCGGCAACCGCGGCCTGTGGATCGGCCTCGCGGCCGCCGTCGTGGTGGCGGTCGCGCTGCTCGCCACCCTGCTCAGCCGCGGGCCCACCGCCCCACCGCCGACGCCGACGCCGAGCCCGGAGGAGGTCCTCGCCCGACGCGAGGCGCAGGAGCGGCAGATGCAGCAGCTCGTGCAGGAGCAGCTGCAGCAGATGCTCGCCGAGAAGGAGCAGCAGATCCGCGAAGAGCTGCTCGCCCGCCAGGGCAAGATCGACGAGCTGCAGAAGCGGCTCCACGACATGGAACGCCAGGCGAAGGGCAGTGGTGAGAAGAGCAAGAGCGCCGAAACGACGAAGGCGGAGCTGCAGCGGCAGATCGCAGCCGAGAAGGCGGCCAAACGTGAGCAGGAGGCTGCCCTGGAGAAACAACGCCAGGACGCGATCGAGGAGACCAGGCGGCGCGCCGCTGAGGCAACGCCCGCGGCCGAGGTCGCCGAGCTGCAGCCGACGGTTGCCGGCCCGCGGACTTCCTCCGTCGCCCCTGCGGTGAGCCGCACCACCACCGCGGGCGCCGCCGCTGGGACCGCTGTCATCCAGCCAACCCCCGCACCGGCCAAACCGACTGCTGTCGCGACGGCCGCCCTTGGGGCGAGCCCGCCACAGGGCCAACGGGTCGCCGAAAACGCGTTCGTCCCTGCTCCCGAGTGCGACACCCTGCCAACCGTGCTCAAGGAGCAGCCGGTGGTGTGGCCGCGCCTCGCGATCCTGTCACGCCGTAAAGGGGTCGTGATCCTGCAGGCGACGGTGAACGGGAGCGGTCAGGTCCAGGATGTGGAGCTGCTCCGCGCCGACCACGAAGGGTTCGGGATTCCCCAGGCCGTCATGGAGGCCGTCCGCGGCTACCTGTTTAAACCCGCGACCAAGGATGGCGTGCGCGTCACGTCGACCGCCACCGTCACCGTGCCGTACGCGTTCGCCCGGAACTGACCAGGTCCCGACTCCGCCGCCGGTCCCGCGACGGGGGTCGCCTGGCGGCCCGATACCGGACCTTGCATCCGTCCCCACCAACACGTCGTTGAGCGTCCCGCTTGCGCGGCCGCCCGCTCCGACGCTGGGCTGACAGGCGAGACGATCTCCAGCACCATGCGCCGACAGGAACGGCCGAGCCGGATGGCTCGGCCGTCAGCAGCAACACGCGAGCCAAGCCACGGACCTGGACCGCGGGGCCGCTTGTCGCGCCCGTGCATGGGGCGCACCGACGCTGTCGGTGCGCTGGGCTACTTCTCGACGCGCTCGCGCAGCGTCTTGCCCGCCTTGAAGTGAACGTACTTCTTGGCGGGGATGGTGATGGTCGCTCCGGTTGCGGGGTTGCGGCCCTGCCGCTTGCCCCGGCGTCGAGAGGAGAAGGTACCGAAGCCCGGAATCGTGACCTTCTCGTCCGCGTCGAGCGCGGTCGCGATGATCCCTTTCCCCGGCTGCGCCGAGAACAGCACCTCGAGCACGTCGGCAGCCTTGCCCTGGCTCAGGCCGGTTTTCTTCGCAAGCTTCATCGCCATCTCGGTCTTGTTCATGCAAACCTCCCTGCGCAGCTGTACTGTGCAGCCATTATTGGTCGCCGCTTCCGGCGGTGTCAAGGGACTCGACGACGAGAAAGGCCTTTCCCGGCTTGTGTTCCCTGGTTGGGGAGGGTAGCGTGAGCAGGTCGGAGGTGCGCATGGATCTCAGACTCCGCGGAAAACGGGCGCTCGTCACCGGCTCGTCGCGCGGAATCGGGCGAGCCATCGCCTTGTCCTTGGCGGACTTCAAGGTCGACGTCGCGATCAACTACCTCCGCAACCGGCGACGGGCCGAGGAGACTGCACGCGAGATCGAGGCGCGAGGTGTCAACGCCCTTTTGATCAAGGGCAACGTCGCCAACCCTGAGCACGTGCAGGCTCTGTACGAGACCATCAGCACGCAGTGGGGTGGGCTCGAGATCCTGATCTCCAACGCGGCGTCCGGCGTCATGCGACCCGCCAGCGAGCTCACCCTGCACCATTTCCGCTGGACGATGGAGATCAACGCCGCCGCCCTGCTGCCGCTGGTTCAGGGCCTCGTCGCCCTGCCCTCGGCAGGCTCGAAGGTGGTCGTTGCCGTGTCATCCCTTGGCGCGATCCGTGCGATCCGCAACTACACCGCGGTCGGGGCGTCGAAGGCCGCGCTCGAGTCGATGGTCCGTCACCTCGCGGCGGAGTACGCCCCCCTCGGCGTGCGCATCAACGCCGTCTCGGCGGGCACTGTCGATACCGACGCGCTGACCCACTTCCCCAACCGCGAGGAGATTCTCGCCGCCACCCGCGAGCGGACTCCGGCCGGCCGACTGCTCGACCCGCAGGACGTGGCCAACACGGTGGTGTATCTGTGCACGGAGTTCGCCTCCATGATCCACGGCCAGATCATCGTCGTCGACGGGGGCTATTCGATCGTCGCTTGAGGCCCGCGCCTGGCGCCGGTCAGCCCGCACTTCTCACTACGTCCCGTCAGGGCGGCGAGCTGCGCGAAGGACCCCGCGAGAGCCAGGCACATCGGCGCCCACAGCAGGGCGGTGGCGAGCCATGGCGGTTAGGCGGACAGCTGGGCGCGTTCGACGTCGGAACCGAGCAGGGGACCCAGGTAGCGGCCGGTGTGGGACGCGGCACACGCGGCCACGGTTTCTGGCGTGCCGGCGACCACGACCCGACCGCCGCCGTCGCCGCCTTCTGGGCCGAGGTCGATCACCCAATCGGCGGTCTTGATGACGTCGAGGTTGTGCTCGATCACCACCACCGTGTTGCCGCGGTCGGCGAGCGCGTGGAGCACCACCAGAAGCTTGCGGACGTCGTCGAAGTGGAGCCCGGTGGTCGGTTCGTCGAGCAGGTAGAGTGTCCGCCCGGTTGCGCGCTTGGCGAGCTCGCGGGAGAGCTTGATCCGCTGGGCCTCGCCGCCGGACAGTGTCGTTGCCGGCTGCCCGAGGCGCACGTAGCCGAGGCCGACCGCGACCAGGGTGTCGAGGACCCGGACGATCTTGGGCACTGCCGCGAACAGCTCGTGAGCGTCGGCGACGGTGAGGTCGAGGACATCGGCGATCGAAAGACCCTTGTAGCGCACCTCGAGGGTCTCGCGGTTGTACCGCCGCCCCCGGCACAGGTCGCAGGTGACGAAGACGTCGGCCAGGAAGTGCATCTCGATCCGGATCTGCCCGGCCCCCTGGCACGCCTCGCACCTCCCGCCCTTGACGTTGAAGCTGAATCGGCCAGGGCTGTAGCCGCGGGCCCTGGCTTCGGTCGTGCCGGCAAACAGGGTCCGGATCGGGTCGAAGAGCTTGGTGTAGGTTGCGGGGTTCGAGCGCGGCGTGCGGCCGATCGGTGACTGGTCGATCGCGATCACCTTGTCGAGCTTGTCGCTGCCTTCGAGGGCGCGATGGCGGCCCGGTCGGGCAAGGGTGCCGTACAGCTCGCGAGCGACGGCCTTGTGAAGGACCTCGTTGACGAGGGTCGACTTGCCCGAGCCCGAGACGCCGGTGACCGCGATCAGGCGACCGAGTGGAAAGGCGACGTCGATGTCCTTCAGGTTGTGTTCCTGCGCGCTGCGCACGACCAGCGCGGCGCCGTTCCCCCGCCGTCTCTCGGGCGGCACGAGGATCTCTTCCGCTCCGCAAAGGTAACGTCCGGTGAGGGAGCCCGGGGTCGAGGCGATCACCTCCGGGGGGCCGGCGGCAACCACCCTTCCGCCGTGGCTCCCGGCACCGGGGCCGAGGTCGATCACCCAATCGGCGGCCCGGATGGTCTCCTCGTCGTGCTCGACCACCACCACCGTGTTGCCGAGATCGCGCATCCCGACCAGGGTGTCGAGGAGGCGGCGGTTGTCGCGCTGGTGGAGCCCGATGGAGGGCTCGTCGAGCACGTACAGCACACCCATGAGCTTGGAGCCGACCTGAGTTGCGAGCCGGATCCGCTGGCTCTCCCCGCCCGACAGCGTGCCCGCCATACGGTCGAGCGTCAGGTAGTCGAGCCCAACCGCCACCAGGAAGCCGAGGCGGTCCTTGACCTCGCGCAGGATCTTGTGGGCGATCTGCGCGTCCCGTTCGCCCAGCGAGAGCTCCTCGAACCAGGCGAGGGCGCTCCTGACCGGGCGCGCAGAGACCTCGGCGATGGAACCGCCGCCGACCTTGACCGCGAGCGCCTCGGGGCGGAGCCGCACACCGTGGCAGACCGTGCAGGGAGCAAACGACATGTACCGCTCGAGCTCGCGGTGAACCTCCTCGGAGCTGGTCTCCCGATAGCGCCGCTCGAGGCGCGAGACCAGCCCCTCGAAGCGATCACGGTAGCGGTAGGCGCCCTTCTTGCCGTGCCATACGAACTCGAGCTCCTCTTCGGTGCCGTACATGATGAAGCGACGCACCTCCTCGGGCAGGCGTCGCCACGGAGTGTGGAGATCGAAGCCGAGGTGCTCGGCGACCTGGTCGAGTTGGCGGCGGACCCATGACTGGGAGCCGTCGCCGAGGATCGCGAGGCAGCCCGATGCGAGTGAGCGCTCGGGGTCTGCGATCAGCTTCTCCGGGTCCACCTCGCGCAAGAACCCCAGCCCCGAGCAGGCCGGGCACGCGCCCTGCGGCGAGTTGAACGAGAACAGCCGCGGCGACACCTCCGCCAGCGAGAACCCGCACGAGGGGCAGGCGTGGCGGGAGGACAGCACCAGCTCCTCACCACCCTCGACCGCGACCCGAGCCAATCCTTCACCGACGGCGAGCGCGGTCTCGAGCGACGCCGCCAGGCGCTGGCCTGCGCCTTCGCGCACGCGTAAGCGGTCGATGACCACCTCCACGTCATGCTTGCGCTTGCCGTCGAGCACCGGCGGTTCGGCGACGTCGACCACCTCACCGTCGACCCGCGCACGCACGAATCCCTCGCGCTGCATCTGTTCGAAGAGCTTGCGGTGCTCACCCTTGCGGCCGCTGACCAAAGGCGCGAGGAGCAGGAATCGCGACCCTTCGGACAGCGCCAGGATCCGGTCCACCATCTGGTCGACCGTCTGCGGACGGATGGGGTTGCCGCAGTCGGGACAGTGGGGCACCCCCACCGAGGCCCACAGCAGGCGGAGGTAGTCGTGAATCTCGGTCACGGTACCGACCGTCGAGCGCGGGTTGCGGGAGGTCGTCTTCTGCTCGATGGAGATCGCCGGAGACAGGCCCTCGATGGTGTCCACGTCGGGCTTCTCCATCTGATCCAGGAACTGCCGCGCATAGGCCGAGAGCGACTCGACGTAGCGACGCTGGCCCTCCGCAAACAGAGTGTCGAAGGCGAGCGACGACTTGCCCGAGCCCGAGACCCCGGTGATCACCACCAAACGATTGCGGGGGATCGCAACGTCGATGTTGGCCAGGTTGTGCTCCCGAGCTCCGCGGATAATGATCTCGTCATGCATCGAGTCTGTGCTCCACAGTCATCGAACGAGCCCGCCTCGGATTCCCTTCCAATGCCTCTCTCTCCGCTGAAAATTTACGTCTGAAGTATACCAACAACTCTGATGCGCGCAGCGCATCGAAAGCAATCCGTCGCACATCGTCCGGCTGCCATCACCGTACAAGGGGATGCAATCCTCGATCGACGCGCGGTGGGTTGCTAGGAATATGTAGCCCATAGCGTACACGGCGTCTTTCGGGCGGCGTGAAGCCCTGTCTTCGTTGCATCCTCGGCCCGTACTCGGAGTACTGCTCCTCGAATGCGCCTCAACAGGCCCTTCACGGCGCTCCGAAATCCACCATCCATCTATGAGCTACATACTCCTAGTGGTGCTCCTTCAGCGCCTGCTCGGCCTCGCGGTCGAGGGTCCGCTGACGCAGCGTCTCGCGCTTGTCGTGCAGCTGTTTACCGCGGACCAGTGCAATCTCGACCTTGATCCAGTTGCCTTCCAGGAAGACCGCCAGCGGCACCACTGTGAACCCCTTCTCGCGGACCTTGCCGGCGAAGCGGGCGATCTGGCGGCGATGGAGGAGGAGCTTGCGCCGTCGGACCGGCTCGTGGGCCGCGTAGCCCGCATTCTCGTAGCCCCCGATGTGACAACCGACGAGAAAGGCCTCGCCGGCGCCGAACTCGACCCACCCGTCGCGCAGGTTGATCCGGCCGGCTCGCATCGCCTTGACCTCGCTGCCGGTGAGGACCATGCCCGCAACCTCGCGCTCAAGGATCTCGTAGGCGAACCGGGCGTGCCGGTTCACGGCGAGCTGATGTCGCTCGACGTTCACTTCACGGCCCGCGTCACGACCTCGACCATGGTCGGGTCGAACTGGTGGCCGGCCGCGGCGCTGAGGATCGCCAGCGCCCGTTCGGACGATATCGGCCGCCGGTAGCTGTGGTTGGCGGTGAGCACGTCGTAGACCTCAGCCACGTGAACGAGGCGCGCGAGGTCCGGGATCTCGCCACCGGACAGCCGGTCCGGATAGCCGTTACCGTCCCAGCGCTCGTGGTGGTGACGAACGGCCTCGGCCACCGCGTCCAGCCCGCAACCGGAGAGAACTCGTTCACCGAGCACGGCGTGCTGTTGGTAGAGCCGCCGCTCCTCGGATCCCGGGGACGGATGCCGGTAGAGCCTCTCGTAGTCGAGCTCGCGCATGCCGACGTCGTGCAGCAGGCCGGCGATCGCTGTGTTCTCGGCCTGCGCCTCGTCCCATCCGAGCAGGTGCGCCATGGTCCACGCGAGGCGCGAGACCGCTACCGAGTGGGCCTCGAGCTCGGGGTACTCCCGCTCGCCCGGCTTGAGCAGACGTCGCGCGAGCAGCCGGTGCGCCCAGCGCAGGCCGGTCATCTCCTGGGCGCCGCGAACGACCTCGCCGAGTCGCTCGAGAACCGGCTCTGCGACGTCGACCTCGGCCGGTGCGATAACTGACGCGACCAGGGTCCAGCCCGGCACGCTGAGCAGGATCGCGCTCGACACCGTGCGGCTGCGCTCCACCGGACGCTCGATGGTGAACGTGCGCGCCTCGACGCGCCAGGAGGAGGCCTCGGGCGCCGGCAGCGACGCCTGCTCCAGAGTCTGGCTCTGATGGCGAAGCAGCGCCTGCTGACCCGTGTCGCCGAGCTCTCCGGAGGCGACGATGCGCGTCGCGGATCCACCGCCCTTGATCACCGTCAGCGCGATCGTGATCCCCTCGTCGACTGCGGTTCGCAGCGCCGCAGAGAGCACCACATCGAGGCCGTAGCGATCGACGCCGGGTTCGCCCTCGGCGGCGTGAGCCGGCGCCGCGGCCTCGAGCCGCGATACTGGCGTCGGCACGGCGGCCGCCTCCGCCGGCTCGTCAAACTCGGGGTAAAGACGCTCCTGGCGCAGCAGGTCGAGCAGGTCTCGGGCAATCGTCGCCGCCCTGGTGAGGTCGGAAGCATCGAAGGTCCGGCGCCGGCCCTTGTCGCGGGCATCCACGAAGCCGACCAGTCGAGACTGGGCGCAGATCGGCACGAGCAGCAGGCGCGCGCTTCCAGCGGCCTCAAGGTATCCGGCGACCTCGGGAAAGTCCCGCGGTTGGTTGAAGGCCTGCGGCTTGACTCGCATCTCTCTTAGCTTCTGGACATAGGGCTCGCCGTGCCCATGGGCGATGGCGAGCTGGTCCCGGCGACCGAACCCGTACTGGGTCATGAGCGCGAACGTGCCGTCCGGCCCGAGCAGATACAGCGCCGCCTTGGTGCTGTGGATCTCCTCGAGGAACCGGTACAGCACTTCCTTGAATATGCGCTCGAGCTCTGACGTCCAGCCGGCAGGAATCGCGACCATGTCTAAAAGGCCTCGTCCGGCGGTCGTCACGACCACCGTCCGCCGAGTGTACCATCGGCGCGCCGAGCCGCCGGCCGCCCTCCTGGCACCATGGCCGGAAATCCTGCTAATGCGAGGCCTTACAGGCCGATCCTGTGCTAGAGTGGCGGTGCGATGGCGGTGCTGCTCGTCCTGCTCGCGCTGGCTGCGGGGCTGCCCGGGGAAGCCTTGGTCGTGGAGGTTCGGCCCGATCAGGGCGCTCTCAGCGTCGGGCTTCATCTGCAGGCTCCGCTGCCCGCGCCCTTTGTGGAGGCGTTGCCCTCCGGCGCCCAAGTCAGGCTCCAGTATCGCCTCCAGGTTCGTTCGCACCGTCGCCTGTGGTGGGATCGCCGGGTCTGGCGCGGGAACGTGAGCTCTGTGGCGGCGTTCGACCCGGTCACCGGTCGCTACCGGTGCGACCTGACCCTCGACGATGTGGTCGTCTCGAGCCGCGAGGTCGAGACCGCCGACGAGGCCCGGGCATGGCTCACCGACCCTCCGGCCGTACGCCTTGTCCTGCCGCAGATCGATCGAGCACCGCGTCTGTACGTGCGCGCCCGAGCGGTTTTCTCGAGCTCCACCACCTGGCTGATCTTCCCCTCGGTGGAAGGCACCGACTGGATCGAGGTCGAGCTGGACGCGAGTCAGTGAGCGAGTGGGTCCGGGCCTGGCACCGTTGGCGGCGGCAGAACCGATTTCTGCTCGCGGCCTTCGTTGTGCTGATGACCCTCTCGGTGGGTGCCTTCTACCTGCTGCAGCGCACCCAGGCCGCCTCGCCCCGTGAGCTGACCAACCGACTGCTCCTGTTCGTGCTCTGGTATCTCGATGTCTCTCTGATCGGCGTCCTGCTGTTCATCCTGCTGCGCAACCTGATCCGTCTCGGGCTCGAGCAACGCGCCGGCGTCCTCGGCAGCCGATTCCGCACCAAGCTCGTGCTCACCTACGTCGGCCTCACCTTCCTGCCGGTCATTTTCCTCTTTCTGATCGCGACGAACCTCCTCCAGCGCTCCATCGACCGCTGGTTCTCGGCCCCGGTGGAGGAGGTGCTGCGCGGCGGGGCGGCGGTCACTGTGCAGCTCCGCGAGCTTGCCGAGGACCGGCTTCGGCGCCAGGCCTCCGTCGCCGCCGACGAGCTCCTTGCTCACCGCGGGACGGATCGCCTCACCGAGCTCCAAGCGCTGCTCGGCGTCGATGTGATCGCCCTCTACCAGGGACAGCGTCTGGTCCACGCGATCGCCGACCCGCGCCGGATCCCCCGCTCGCTGCCACCGCTACCGCCCGGCGAGCTGCTCGCTCCAGGCTCGCGCAGCGACCGCTGGCGGGGTGGTCTCCTCGTGCGGGCCTGGAGCCCGGTGGGTACGGACGGAGCCACCGTGGTAGTCGGCGACCTGCTGCCGCGCGAGGTGCTTGTGCACCTCGAGCGGGCGACCGCCGCCGAGGCGACGTTCCAGGAGATGAAGCTCGAGCGCGGGGCGATCACCTCGACGACAATCCTGGTCTTCCTCGCCATCACCCTGCTGCTCCTGTTCGCCACCGTGTGGGTTGGGCTGTACCTCTCGCGACGCTTCACCGAGCCGCTGCTCGCGGTGGCTGCGGCTACCCAGCGCGTCGCCGAAGGCAACCAGTTGGAGGAGGTCGCGATCCCGGCGTCGGACGAGGTCGCCGCGTTGGTCAACTCGTTCAACGCGATGGTCCGTCGCGTGCGCTCGACCGAACGCGAAATCCTGGCCTCCAACCAGGAGCTGGCCACCCTGCTGGCGACGATCCCAACCGGGATCCTGACCCTCGCTGCGGACGGCGGGCGGTTCCGGCCCAACCCGGCGGCGGCGCGGCTGCTCGGTGGGCCCGTAGAGGCCGGCCAGTGGCGCCCCCTCGCCGACCTCCCGGAGGCTGTGCTCGCCGCCATTGCCGGCCATCTCCACGAAGGCGCCGGCACGGCTGCGCCGGTAGAGGTGGGGCTCGAGGTGGAGGGCACCATGCGCCACGTCGAGGTCACGGTTCGGCCGCTCGCCGGCGGCGGTCACGTGGTCGCCATGGACGACCTGACACAGCTGGTTCGAGCACAGCGGCAGGCGGCGTGGAGCGAGGTCGCGCGGCGGATCGCGCACGAGATCAAGAACCCGTTGACTCCGATCCGGCTGGCCGCCGAGCGCATCCAGCGGCGCACGTCCGGGCTCGACGGCGAGCTCCGCGAGGTCGTGGGCGAAGGCTGCGCCGCCATTATCGCGCAGGTCGCGGACCTCAAGGCCTTGGTCGACGCGTTTCACGAGTACGCCCGCATGCCGGCGGTCAGTCCGCGCGGCGCCGACGTCGGCCAGCTCCTGCAGGAGGTCGTGGCGCTGTACGGCGGCCTGCGTGACGGTCTCGACATCAACCTCGAGCGCCCAACCGGATCGCTCGCCGCGGTGGTCGACCCGACCTTGCTGCGGCTCGCTCTCGTCAACCTACTCGACAACGCCGTGGAGGCCCTGCCCGACGGCGGACGGATAGTGGTGCGGGCGGCGGTCGACCACTGCTCGCTGGTGATCGAGGTCGAGGACGACGGGGTCGGGCTGCCGACCGACGACGCCACCCTGCTGGTGCAGCCCTTCTACTCGACCAAGGGCCGCGGGTCGGGCATGGGTCTCGCCCTCGTGCAGCGGATCGTGGTCGACCACGGGGGCAGCCTCGAGCTCGAGCGCCGCCTGTCGCAGGGCACGCGAGCGCGCATTGTGCTTCCCGGTGCGCTGATCGGCGACCCGGGCACGGAGCGCGGCGCCGCGGTTCGTTGACCCGCCTCGCACGCACTTGCTACCATCGCGGACGCAATGGTGTATCCCGGCAACCCAGAGCTTTCGGGCCAGGCGCAGGAACGAGTGATGACCGCGTTCCGCCAAGTCGTCGCCAAGCTCCAGGACGGCCACCGCGAGGAGGCGTTGATCGGCCTCGAGTTCGTGCTCCGCCTCGACGCGTCGTTCGCGCCGGCCATGAATCTCCAACAGCAGCTCGCTTCCGGCTCCGCCGAGATCGACCTCTCGGAGATCATCGCGCAGCTGCGGGCGCCCACGACCGATGCGATCAACGAGCTTCTGGTCGAGGCCGTGGAGCAGTTCAACCAGCGCCAGTTCCTCGAGGCAAAGGAGACGGTCGAGCGGGTGCTCAACGATCTGCCCGGCCACCCCGATGCTCGACAGCTGGCGAACCAGATCCACGACTGCCTCAAGGTCGAAGGCCAGGTCGGCCAGTTTCTGGCGCAGGCGCGTGAGGCCCTCGACCTCGGTGACCCCCAGGAGGCGGCCAACTTCGTCCTCATGGCCCAGGCCCTCGACCCACATCATCCAGGCATCAGCCCGATGCTCGAGGCCATCCATTCGGCCGGCGGAAACACCGCGAGCCTCCGCCCACCGGACACTGGCCGCGACGGAGAGGACGACGACATCGCGATCTCGTTCGCGACCGTGGACGACCGCGAGCCGGGCTTCGCTGCGGACATGGCGGCGGCCGCAGCAGCTCCCCAGCCAGGGGCCGTCGAATCTCCCGCATCGCCCCCGACCCGGGCGCCAAGCGACGACTTCTTCGGCGGCGGCGATCTCGCATTCGGCGAGGAGCCGGGCGCCGAAGGCATGGGCGATCTTTCCGACCTCTTCGAGGTCGATGCGCCTCCGCCGCAGCCCGTCGTCCCGGAGACCTCGGCGGCTCCGGACCAGGGTGTCGAGGAAGCCGGGCGGATCCAGCAGCTGCTTGCCACCGGCTCGGCGGCCTTCGAGCGGAGCGACTACCAGGGCGCCATCGATGCCTGGTCGAGGATCTACCTTATCGATCCCGCCCACGAGGAGGCGACGGAACGCATCGAGGAGGCTCGGCGCCGCAAGGAGGAGATCGACCGTCGGGTGGAGCACATGCTGTACGACGCCCAGGAGGCGACGGTCGCCGGTGACACCGCCAAAGCGCGCCGCCTGGTCGATGAGGTCCTCGCCCTTCAGGCCAACCACATCGAGGCGATCGAGCTGCGCGACAGCCTCGCCGACGCCGGCGAAGGCGCGCTTGGCGCACTCGATATCGACACCGGCGCCCCGTCGATGCCAGACCTCGAAGACGACCTCTTCCAGGAGGACCTGCCGGCAGCGGAAGGGCTCGACACCGCGGAGATGGCTCTTGAGGAACGGGGCTCGGGCGCGCCGTCCGCCGGACTGCCGGTGCGGCGGAAGGGCGGGCTGCCCGCACGCGCGATCCTGTTCGCAGTCGTCGGGCTCGTGGTGCTCGCACTCGGCATCTGGTTTGGTACCCGGCTGCTCTCCTCGGACACCGAGGCCAAGCAGACCGAAGCCCTGAATCGGGCTCTGGTGCAGGCTGAGGAGCTTTTCAAGCAGGGGCACATCGAGGAGGCGATCGAACTCCTGCAAGAGTTCCCCGCCACTGGGCTCGATCAGACCCGCATCACCAATCGCCTGGCCCGCTACCAGCAGGCCCTGGCGCCCCCGACCCCGACGCCGGTGCCCCAGACTTTGGTCAACGCTCGGGCCGCGCTTGAGGAGGGGCGCTGGTTGGCCGCATATCGGGTTGCCATGGAGGGCCTCAAGAGCTCGCCCCAGGACACCGGCCTGCTCGAGGTCCGTTCGAGGGTGCTGGAGCACGAGCCCCGCCTTGCCACCTTGTACAACCACCTCCAGTCCGACGATCCCAGAGCCGCGGTGAACGTCGCCCGGGACCTCGCCCGAGACTATCCGAACAGCCCGGAGGTGACCGCCGAGCTCGACCGGGTGCTGTTCAACGCTGCCATCGCCGAGCTTCGCGGCTACAACCTAACCGGCGGCGAGGGCCTGCTGCGCGAGCTTGCCCATCGGCATCCCGACGACGCCGAGGTGTCCCGGACGCTGGAGTTGATCGAAAAGTACAAGTCGCGTCCGGGTGATCCCCTGATGGAAACCTACATCTCGAGCCTGGCTCCGAGATGAGCCCCGAGCCGCCCGAAGACGCCCACGTCCCGGCCAACTGGGATCGCCTGCGGCTCGACGACGACGAGAACGGTGCCGAGGAACTGCTGCCGCCACCGTCGGAAACGGCGCCTCCACGGATGACCCTCGTGGCGGCCGCCTGGGGGGATCTGGTCGCGGTCGTGGCAGTTCTCACAGCGGCCCTGGTGGCAGTCCTGCTCGCCGGGCGCCCGGTGACCGTCGCTGCGCTGCCCTGGACCTGTGCCCTCGCGCTCGCCTGGTGGCTGGCGTCGGCTTGTGTGCTGCTGGCGGTCCGGCGCGCAACCCCGGGGATGCTCATGGCCGGCATTGCGCTGCGCTCACCGCCCATGCCGCACCGAATGCCGTGGACGCTGCTGGTCGCCCTGCTCACCGCCGCCAGCGGCGGTCTGCTCGCCCTCCCCGGAGGGCGGCGCACACTGCTCGCTCGAGTCAGTGGCTCGGACCTGGTGGTAGCGGCGATCGACGGCGGAGAGCTGGAGTGAGCCGGGAGGGCATAGCGGCCGCTCTCGGCGCCGCCGCCCTGCTCGCGGCGAGTCAGCTCGCTCGCCGCTTGAAGACCATCCCGATGTGGTCGGTGGCACCGGTCTTGAAGTTGATGGCGGTAATCGCCACGAGCTCCCACCCGTCGGACCCAAGCTCGTTCAGCTGGGCCTCGTAGGCGGGATCGAGACGGTAGTTCTCGGAACGGATGTTGATGATCTTGTACTCCCAGCGGTCCCCTTCCATGCCGTCCTCCCCGCCGTGTCCTGGGTGCCCGTGGCGAAATTGTAGCACCAGGCCCAAGGTGCCGGGCATCGGGCTCCGGCTCCGTGAGCGGCAGCCGTGACTCGCCTGAGCGTGGTGGTGCCGGCGTTCGACGAGGCCGAACGGCTGACACCCTCGCTCGAGGCGATCCAGGCCTACTTGGTGGCGACGCCGCGCTGGCTCCCGGCGGAGGTCGTGGTCGTCGACGACGGCTCCGTCGACGCCACGGCCGCCACCGCGCGCCGCTTCTCCGGAGGAGCCGAGCTCCGATTCGAGCTCCTCTCCCACCCCTTCAACCGGGGCAAGGGTGCCGCGGTGCGAACCGGATTTGCCGCCAGCCAGGGCGAAGCGGTCTTGCTCAGCGATGCTGATCTAGCGACGCCAATCGAGGAGCTGGAGCGGCTCTCAGCGGCCGCCGGCGGGAGCGCTGTGGCGATCGGCTCGCGCGCCATCGACCGAGGACTCATCGAGGTTCGCCAGCCGCGCTATCGGGACCTGATGGGCCGCGCCTTCAACCTCGGTGTCCGAGTGCTCGCCCTACCGGGCGTTCACGACACCCAGTGCGGGTTCAAGCTCTTCCCCGGCGTGCTCGCGCGGGCGCTCGCGGGTGCTCAACGGATCGACGGCTTCGCCTTCGACGTCGAGCTCCTGCTGCTCGCTCGACGCTGGGGGTGGACCGTGCGCGAGGTCCCGGTGCGATGGCGCCACGTCGAGGCATCCCGGGTGGCGCCCGTGCGACACTCGACCGAGATGCTCTTCGACCTGCTCGGGTTGGTCGTCCGACGCGGCCTTGGGCGGCTGCCGCCCGCGCCCCCGTTCGCCCGCGGCGCGGCACGCGAAAGATGACGGCGGTGGATCTCGAAGCTGCCTTCCTGGTGGAGCCGTTCGTCGCCTACCTGCAGTGGGAGCGCAACCTCGCCTCGCGCACCGTTACCGCCTATCGTCGCGAGCTCCTCGCCTTCGCGGTGTTCATGCAGGACGAGCTCGGCCGCGGCGCACCCGGCAAGGTCCAGCCGGTCGACATCCGCGCCTACCTTGCCCACCTCCACGGCCGCCATCTCGCCGCGCGCTCGACCGAGCGTGCGCTCGCGGCGCTGCGCACCTACTTCGCGTTCCTGCTGGAGGAAGGAGTTGTGGCGAGCAACCCTGCCCGGGCCGTCCCCCACCCACGCCGAGAGTGTCGGGTCCCGGAGACTGTCACACTGGACGCCCTGCGCAACCTTCTGGAAGGGCTCCCGGACACCCCGGCCGGTCGCCGCGACCGGGTGGCACTCGAGCTTCTCTACGGAGCGGGTCTGCGGGTGGGCGAGCTGGTCGACCTCGATCTCGTCGACGTCCAGCTCGGCCAGCGTCTTCTCAGGGTCCGCGGCAAGGGACGCAAGGAACGCGTGGTGCCGTTTGGGCGTCTCGCCGCCGCCGCCCTCTCCGCTTACCTGCCCGACCGCGCCGCGTGGCGCCGGTCGAGCCCCCGCGGCGAACGCGAACCGCTGCTGGTCAACCAGCGCGGGGGCCGCCTCAGCGACCGCTCGGTGCGGCGAATCCTCGACGCCGCCGTGACGCGAGTCGCCGGCCTCCATCACCTCCACCCCCATGACCTGCGCCACGCCTTTGCCACCCACCTGCTGGAGGCCGGCATGGATCTGCGTGCCATTCAGGAGCTGCTCGGCCATGCTTCGCTTGGAACCACCCAGATCTACACCAACGTCGACCTCGCCCACTTGATGGCCGTGTACCGCAAGTCCCACCCCAAGGCCTGACGCGATTTACCACAAAGACTCAAAGACACAAAGAGATACTGTGTGATTTGGGCAAGCTGGCACGCGCTTCGCGCCCATGGGAAGATGGTCTCTGCTCTGCCCTCTGTGATGGCTTTGTGCCTTCGTGGTTCAACGTGGGCGGTTGGTGGTTGTGAACGTCACCGCGGCGCGGGCGGCGGCCAGGGTCGCGCCGGGGGTGTCTGCGCCCCACGACGTGATCGCGGACAGCGCCCTCTCGGCCTGGAGCTCGCGGCGCCGGCCTTTGTCCCTCAGTGCCGCGAGCTCCTCCGGACAGGCGATGAGACCCCACGAGACGTTGGCCGGCTGGAAGGTGGCCGCCGGGCGCTCGGTGAGATGTCGCACCAGGCCGCCGTGGGCGGTTTCGGCCGGCAGCAGCGGCGGCTCGGCGCCTTCAAGCTCGGCGGCCACCATGCGCGCGGCGATCAGCCCGGTGGCGGCCGACTCGACGTAGCCCTCGACTCCGGTGAGCTGCCCGGCCAGCCTGACGCCTGGCCGCGAGTTCAGCCGGAGCCGGCGGTCGAGGTGGGCCGGAGCATTGACGAAGGTGTTGCGGTGGATCATCCCAAAGCGGACGAAACGAGCCGCTTCGAGCCCGGGGATGCGGCGAAAGACCTCCTGCTGGGCGGCAAAGGAGAGCTTGGTCTGAAAGCCGACCAGGTTCCAGTGCTCGGCCGCGAGGTCGTCCTGGCGCAGCTGGACCACCGCCCACGGCCTGCGGCCGCTGCGCGGGTCGATCAGTCCGACCGGTTTCATCGGCCCGTAGCGAAGGGTGTCGAGACCCCGCTCGGCCATCACCTCGATCGGGAGGCAGCCCTCAAAGTAGCGGACCTGCTCGGCTTCGAAGGACCTGAGCGGCACCCGCTCTCCGGCGAGCAGCGCGGCCACGAAGGCCTCGTACTCCGCTCGGTCCATCGCGGCGTTGAGGTAGTCGTCGCCACCCCCCTTGCCATACCGCGATGCGCGGAAGAGATGTGAGACGTCGAGGCTGTCGGCCGCCACGATCGGCGCGATGGCATCGAAGAACGCGAGCGAGCCCTCGCCGAGCTGCGCTTCCAAGGCGGCGTGGAGGCATGGTGAGGTGAGCGGCCCGGTGGCGATGATCGCCGGCCCGTCCGGCAGCTCGACAACCTCCTCGCGGACCACATCGATCCGCGGGTGTCGCGCCAGGGTGGTGGTGACTGCGGCGGAGAAGAGCTCCCGGTCGACGGCCAGCGCTGACCCGGCCGGGACCGCGGCCGCGCGCGCCGCGGCGATGACCAGGGAACCGAGCTCCTCCATCTCGCGCTTGAGCAGCCCGACGGCGTTGGCGAGGGTGTCACCCCGCAAGGAGTTGGAGCACACCAGCTCGGCGAGGGCATCGCTGTGGTGCACCGGCGACCGACGCACGGGCCGCATCTCGACCAGCCGCACATCGAGCCCCGCCTCGGCGAGCTGCCAGGCGGCCTCGCTCCCGGCGAGCCCGCCGCCGACGACAAGGACCCGGTTCAAGCCCCGTTCTCACCGCCAGTGTCGGGCGCCGGCATCCGGTGACCGCACTCCTTGGTCGGGCAAACCAGCTCGCGCCCTCGCCGCTTGGTCTCCTTCAGCCCCATCACGGCCAAACCGCACTCGGGGCACGGGACAGCGACCGGCGGGTCCCACATGGTGAAGTCGCACTTGGGGTAGCGGTTACAGCCATAGAACGTCCGTCCACGCCGAGAACGGCGCGCGCAGATCTCGCCGCCACAGTCGGGCCGCGGACAGGCCACGCCGGTGGGCTCGGGCTTGGCCGCCGGCGTGCCGCCGATGCGCCGCGTGCCGCGGCACTCCGGGTAGCGCGAGCATGCCCAGAACGGGCCGAAGCGAGATCGCTTCTGGACCATCTCCGCCTCGCACTCGGGGCAACGCGGGGCCTCCTCTGTGGTGGCGTCCTCGCTGCCGTTCGCCGCCGCGGCTTCCGTGTCCCGGGTGTAGCCGCACCCCGGATATGCGGAACAGGCCAGGAAGCTGCCGAAGCGGCCGAACTTCATCACCAGCGGCGAGCCGCACTCCGGGCAGAGCTCGTCGGTCGGCAGGCCCTTGCCCTTGACCTGCTCCATGCTGTCGCGCGCGCTCTCGAGGTCGCGCTCGAACGAGAGGGCGAAGCGCGAGACCAGCACCCGCCAGTCCTCTCCGCCATCGGCGACGCGGTCGAGGTCACCTTCGAGCCGCGCGGTGTAGTCCTCGTTGATGAGGTCGGCGAACGAGCCGGTGAGCAGGCGCGTGACCACCTTGCCGAGGTCGGTGGGATGAAAGCTACCCTTGTCGCGCACCACGTAGTCGCGGGAAGACAGGGTCTGGAGGATCGAGGCGTACGTCGATGGGCGACCGATCCCATTTTCTTCCAGCGCCTTGACGAGGCTCGCCTCGGTGAAGCGCGGCGGCGGCTGGGTGAACTTCTGCTCGAGCTGGACGCCGCGGCAGGCGAGGGTGATCCCGGCCTCGAGGCCCGGTGGAAGGGCGACACTGGCCTCGCCCACGCCGTCACCGTCCTCGGCGTCCTGCCACAGGCGCAAGAACCCGGGGTCGCGCAGAACGCGGCCGGTGGCGGACAACCCGTACGCCCCTGCGGTGGCGTCGACCTGGGTCACGTCGAAGGTCGCGGTGTGCATCTGAGAGGCGACGAAGCGCTCCCAGATCAGCCGGTAGAGGCGGAGCTCTTCAGGCTCGAGGTGCGGCGCGACCAGCTCGGGGGTGAGGCCGACGTCCGCGGGCCGGATCGCTTCGTGGGCGTCCTGGGCGGTCGAGCGGTTTCGAAATCGGTTCGGCGCAGCGGGCAGGGCCGCCTCGCCCCAGCGCTCCGCGATGAGAGCGCGGGCCGCTGCGATCGACTCCTCCGAGACCCGGAACGAGTCGGTGCGCATGTAGGTGATCAGACCGATCCGACCCCGCGCGCCGAGATCGACTCCTTCGTAGAGACGCTGCGCGATCTGCATCGTGCGCCGCACCGGCAGGCGCAGCCGGCGCGAGGCTTCCTGCTGCAGGTGCGAGGTGATGAAGGGCGGCTTCGACGACTGGGTGGCGGTCTTGCGGGTGACCTTGGCGATCGTCAGCGGTCCACGCTCGATGGCGCCGCGAGCGGACTCCGCGTCCTCGGCGGAGCCGGGTCGCCATTTGCGCCCCTCTTTGCGGGCGAGACGGAGACGGAAATCCGGCGGATCGGCCGCGGCCGCGAGTGCGTCGACCAGCCAGTACTCCTCGGCCACAAAGGCATCGATCGCGGCCTCGCGGTCGCAGATCATCTTGAGGGCGACCGACTGGACCCGTCCCGCCGACAGGCCCCGCTTGACTTTCTGCCACAGTAGCGGGGAGAGGCGGTAGCCCATGAGGCGATCGATCACCCGGCGCGCCTGCTGGGCGTTCACTCGGTCCATGTCGACGGCTCGGGCGTGCTCGAGGGCCTCTGTCACTGCCCGGCGAGTGATCTCGTGGAACTCGACGCGGTGCATCGGCCGCTCGAGGTCGCGCAGGACCTCCGCGATGTGCCAGCAGATCGCTTCGCCCTCGCGATCGGGGTCGGTTGCGAGGTAGACGTCGGCAGCGGCGGCCGCGGCTCGGCGCAGGTCGCTGACGATCTTCTCCTTCGCGGGCAGGACTTCGTACTGCGGCTCGTAGCCCGCCGCCTCGTCCACTCCGAGCGAGCTCTTGGGCAGATCGCGAATGTGGCCGACCGAGGCCTTCACGGCGTAGTCGGAGCCGAGGATCTTTCCAATCGTCCGCGCCTTGGCCGGCGACTCGACGATGAGAAGCTTCTGCGCCATGGGCGCCTCCTTCAGGCGCGACACACTACCACACCCCCGGTGGTACCCCGCGCCGGTTCGATTCGAGAGGGGTCACGCCGCGCCCGCCGGGCGGCCACGGTGCTGTCGCTGCGCTCAGCGCCGGCAGAAGCGGCCGTCCGCCAAGCGTTCGACGGCGCCTACCAGTTCGAGCTCAAGGAGCTCGACCATGATCTCGCGGACGTCCTGGTGGGCGCGGGCTGCAATCTCATCCACCGCCAACGCTTCGCCGCGCGGCAGGATTCCCAGCAGGCCCGCCGGCTCACCTCCACCGACCAACGGCTGGTACTGGCCGCCCGGCACCGGGTCGAGGACGTCGCGCAGGGTGACGAGCGGCCGCGCACCGAGGCCGAGCAGGGCGTTCGGACCCAGCGATTGTTCCGAAAAGATGCTGCCCGGCACCGCGACCACCTCGCGGCCCTCGTCGAGCGCGAGGCGGGCCGTCACCAGCGCGCCCGAGCGGGCAGCCGCTTCGACCACCACTACGGTGTCGACCATGCCGGCGATGATCCGGTTGCGCTCCGGGAAGTGATGGCGGCGCGCCGGCGTCGCGGGGGGGTACTCGGTCACTAGCGCTCCGGAGCCGGCAATAGCCTCGGCGAGGCCTCGGTGCTCTGCGGGGTACACCCGATCGGGGCCGGTGCCCCAGACGGCGATGGTCTGGCCGCCGGAGGCGATCGCGCCTTCGTGGGCGGCGGCATCGACCCCCCGGGCCATCCCGGAGACGACGGTCACTCCGGCGCCCGCCAGCTGCTCACCGAGTGCCCGCGCGACCTGGCGGCCGTAGGCGGTTGCGCGGCGGGAGCCGACCACCGCAACGCGGCGCGAGGGCGCGAGCCTGCCGCGAACAAAGAGGCCGAGCGGCGGGTCGGCGGTGGCAGCGAGGTCGGCCGGATAGTCCGGGCCGTCTGGGGTCAGCCAGTGCCAACCGCCTTCGGCGAGGCGCGCGCGGAGCGCCGGCGCCTCGTTGTGCGCGAGCTCGCGCGCCATCCGCGCGAGCGGCGCGAGCCGGTCATTCTGGGCGAGAACGGTCTGCGGAGGGGTGTCGGCCGGCTCGCGAGCGAGCAGACCGCGCACCGTCCGCCCGCTCCCGGCGAGGAGGATGGCGAGACGCTCGAGCGGGATATCGACGCCCATCACCGCATGGTACCCGGACGCGGGGCCGAGGAGTGTGTGGCTCATAGATGGATGGTGGGTTTGGGAACGCCGTGACGCCTCCGTTGAGGCGCATTCGAGGAGCAGTACTCCCAGTACGGGCCGAGAATGCAACAAGAACGGGGCTTCACGCCGCCCGAAAGACGCCGTGCACGCTATGGGCTACACACTCCTAGCGGCACGGTATAATCGCGCGGTGAAGTTCCGCGTCCTGGGCAGTTTTGGCGGTGACAGCCCGGCCTGTCGAATGACCTCGTTCCTGATTGACGGTACCGTCGCGGTGGACGCCGGTGCCATCACGAGGGCGCTGCCGATCGTCGACCAGGGCCGGATCCGGCACGTCCTCATCACCCACTCCCACATCGACCACACGGCGACCCTGCCGTTCCTGATCGAAAACACCTTCGGCTTCGACCACGAGGCGATGTCGATCTACTCGACCCGGCGGATCCTGGCGGTCGTCCGCCGCCACGTGTTCAACAACGACACCTGGCCCGACTTCAGCCGAATCCCCAATCGAGTCTACCCACGACTGCGTTTCGTCGCCGTCGAGGCGGAGCGCCCGTTCGTCATCCCCGGTCTGCCGGGCGGCGACCTTGAAGTGACCGCCATACCGGTCAACCACATCGTCCCCACCGTCGGCCTGCTCCTGCGCCAGGGTGGCGCCAGTGTCCTGTTCACCTCCGACACCGGTCCGACTGAGAGGGTCTGGACGGTTGCCAACGCGACCGACGACCTGCGCGCGGTGATCACGGAGTGCTCCTTTCCGAACCGTCTCCAGTCGATTGCGGACGCCAGCCTGCACCTGAGCCCGCAGACCCTCGCCGGCGAGCTCGCCAAGCTCCGCCGCCCGCCGCGAATCCTGATCTACCACTTCAAACCGCCTCACATCGACGAGCTGCGCGCGGAGCTCGCCGCCACCGAGCTGCCGTGGCCCATCGAGGAGCTCGAGCAGGGTCGCGAGTACGAGTTCTAGCCAGGCGTGCCGCTGCCCCCCGTGGAAGGGCCAGGTGTCGGGAGAGGGCGCTGAGGGGCTCTGCGGTGCGCTCTGCTTTGGATTCGCCGTGCGAATCCTGTCGGCCGAGCTGCTATCAGAGCGGCACCGACGTCAAGGGCCGATGTCCGACGCGCTCCTGGCCCCCCCGAGTACCACCAGATCCGAGACGAGGTCAAAGGCGAGACGTGTGCGGACTCCCGGCCTGAGCGGGTCGATGCGAGGGTCGAGCTCGGCCGCGTAGGTGATATCCGACCCCTCGGCTGCGATCTCCGCCGCGAGATAGGGCCACTCGCCGTCACTGCGCTCGGCTCGCCACCCGCCGCGACGTGAGGACACAATCAGCTGGACCTCCTGGCCTGCCGCGAGGCGGAGCAGTAACCGGTCACCGAGAAGGTCAGCGCGCTCGACACCCTCGCGCGCAGCGAGCACAGCGGCGGGATCGTCCCAGATCCCGGTCGGCAGCAAGTTGAGCGCACGCCGGACCTCGATCCGGGAAGGTCGGCAGCTCGGCCGGGTCGGAAGGCCCGAGACGACGCCTCGATCGACACGGTGGCGGCGGGCCAGCTCGTGCTCGAGCCAGGCCGGGTCGGCCGCGACCCGGAGGCGGCTGAAGCGGTCGTCCACCGTGAGGTCGCCCCCCGAGAGCAGGTAGCGCTCACCGTCACCGAACCAGAGCAGGTCGATGGCGCACCCCGGCGGCGAGGCATCGGCCCCCAGCGCGAGGACCCGCTCCGCCCCTCTGTCGGCCGAGCGCCACACCTCGTCGCCCTCGCGCCAGTAGAGGGCGTCCGGTCCCTCTCGAGGCGACGTGCCGACCACCATCGGAAGCCCGGGTGCGAGCACGCGTCCCGAGGTCTCGAGGGCCGGCCAGGGTCCGCCGAACCCCGCGGCGGCGAGACTCTCTCCACCCACGAGCGCCGCGACCGCGTCGAGGCAGGCCTGCGCGCCGACAAACCAGGGCCGGCTCCCGCCCGCGGCGGGCCCGGCGGTTGGCTCGGTGAGGGGCACGATCCGCAGCACGGCGCGTCGCAGCAGCGTGTCCACTTGCGCGAGCGTGTGGGTGTCCATACCGACCAGGCTCAGGCCGCGCGCGCTGCGACCAGCTCGAGGAACCAGCGGTGGACGCGGGTGTCCGCGCCGAGCTCGGGGTGGAAGGTGGCGGCCAGGACGCCTCGCTGCCGGACCAGCACCGGGTCCTCGTCCCGGTGCGCCAGGACCTCCACGCCGAGACCGACGCGTTCGATGCGCGGTGCGCGGATGAAGACGGCCTCCATGGTGGCGGGCCCATCAAGGCCGGAGGCGAGACGGACCGGAGCGACCGAGGAGTGGAGCTGTCGCCCGTAGGCGTTGCGAGTGACGTCCACGTCAAGAGCTGCGAGGCTGCGTTGAACCGGCCGGACACCGGCCGCGATCAGGATGACGCCGGCACACGTTGCAAGCACCGGGAGTCCGGCCGCGAGACGGACACCGAGTGCTGTGAACAGGTCTTCGGGCTCCATCAGGCGGAGCATGGCGGTCGACTCGCCGCCGGGGAAGACGAGGGCGTCGACCCGGGCGAGCTCGGCGGCGGTACGGACCGGCGAGACCGTCGCCCCGAGATCGGTCAACCGCGCGGCATGGGCCGCAAAATCGCCCTGCAGGGCGAGCACGCCGACGCGCATCACCACCCTCGGCGCGAGAGCATCTCCTCGGGAGTCAGCTTGCCGACAGCGAGACCGGACATTGCTTCGCCGAGGTTCGCGGACAGCTCGGCCAGCTTTGCGGCGTCCTGCCAGTGGGTGACGGCCTGGACGATCGCGCGCCCGCGATGCTCCGGGTCGCCGGACTTGAAGATGCCGGACCCGACGAACACTGCCTCTGCACCGAGCATCATGCACAGGGCGGCGTCGGCCGGGGTCGCGACCCCGCCGGCGGCGAAGTTCGGCACCGGCAGGCGGCCGTTCTCCGCTACCCAGGCGACCAGCTCATAGGGCGCCTGCAGGCGCTTGGCCTCGGCCATGAGCTCGTTCTCGTCGAGGACGGTGAGCGTCTTGAGCTCGCGCCGAACCGCGCGCAGGTGGCGCACGGCCTCGACGATGTCGCCCGATCCCGCCTCGCCCTTGGTGCGGATCATCGCGGCGCCCTCTCCGATTCGGCGCAGGGCCTCGCCGAGGTTCCGGCAGCCGCACACGAAGGGGACTTTGAAGGGGTGCTTGAAGACATGATTCTCGTCGTCGGCCGGGGTCAGCACCTCGCTCTCGTCGATGAAGTCAACCTCGATCGCCTCGAGAATCTTGGCCTCGGCAACGTGGCCGATGCGGCATTTCGCCATCACCGGGATCGACACCGTGGCTTGGATCTCGCGAATCTTGTCGAGGGAGGCCATCCTGGCGACGCCGCCCTGTATGCGGATGTCGGCAGGCACGCGCTCGAGCGCCATGACGGCAGCGGCGCCGGCGTCCTCGGCGATCTTCGCCTGCTCGGCGGTGGTCACGTCCATGATCACGCCGCCCTTGAGCATTTCGGCCAGGCCGACCTTAACCCGGAACCGCTCATCCTGGAAGTTCATGGCTCCGCCTCCCTGCCCGCCATCGGCAACCATGCCCGACGGGGCCAACTATTGTACACAGGTGCGGACCGTTCGGCTTCCCTTCATCGCTGCAGTCGGATCAGGCCAACCGCGTTGACCGCGGCGTGGGCCGCGGCCGCGGCTGGGTACCCCCAGCGCTCGAACAGCAGGCCGAAAACCAGTCCCATTCCGAACGCCATCACCGGCCACGGCCACAACCGCCGGTCCGGAACGATGTGGAGCACGGCAAACAGTGCCGCGGCGGCCACCAGCCCGACGATCGGCTGGAGCAGCGCGCGCATCAGCGCCTCCTCGGCGAGGCCGGAGAGCAGCGCCACCGCGAGCGCGTCCGCGACCCGCCAGCTGGCGACCATGCGCCGCTGCCATGCCTCGAGCTCGGCCAGCGCGGGGATCACTCGCAAGAGCCACATCACCCCGGCCAGCGGGAGGCCGCAGGCGAGGCCGATACCGATTGCAGCCGCCCAGGATCCAGAAGGGAGAAGGGCTGCGCCAGCCCCGCCCTCGGTGAGCGACAGCCCGACCAGGGCGAGAAGGCCGATCACGCCTTCCTGGTGGGCCACGGCGGTCGCGCCGACCGTGCGCGGGTCGAGCGGTCCCGGGGCCGGCACCGCTCGTCAGACCTCGTTGGCTTCGAGCTCGTCGTCCTCCTCGTCACCGTCGTCGCTGTCCACGAGCTTTGCCACCGCGACCACTCGATCGTCCTCGTCGAGCCGTATCAGGCGCACGCCCTGGGTGGCACGGCCGATCCGCGAGATTTCGGCGATGTGCATGCGAATCAACATCCCGGTCTCGGTGATGAGGAGCGCCTGGTCGTCGTCGTGGACGTGGCGGATGCCGACCACCTCGCCGTTCCTGTCGGTCAACCGGACCAGGGTGATGCCGATGCCCCCGCGGTGCTGGAGGCGGAACTCGGCCACCGCCGTGCGCTTGCCGAAGCCGCGGTCGGTGACCACGAGGACATCGCCCTCGTCGCTTGGGTCGAAGGTGGCAACCTCCTCGACGGCGTCACCCTCGCGCAGGGAGATGCCGCGCACGCCGGCCGAGACCCGGCCCATCGGGCGCGCGTCGGCCTCGTCGAAGCGGATCGCCATCCCCGCCCGGGTCCCCATGAAGACGTGGCTGCTGCCGTTGGTGAGGTGGACGGCGAGGAGGTCATCGCCGTCGACGATCGACACCGCGCGCAGTCCGCTGGAGCGGATGTTGGCGTAGGCGGACAGCCGGGTGCGCTTGACCTTGCCGCGACGAGTGGCGAACAGCAGGAAGGCGTCCTCGTGCTCGCCGAAGTCGCGCACGGTCAGCAGCGTGGCAACGCCCTCCTCAGGCTCGAGCGGGAGCAGGTTGACGAGGGCGCGGCCGCGGGAGGTGGGTCCGACCTCGGGCAGCTCGTGGACCTTCTTCGCGAACACCCGGCCCTTGGTGGTGAAGAACAGCACTGTCGCGTGGGTCGAGGCGACAAACAACCGCCACACCACGTCCTCGGCCTTGGTCGCCATGCCCCGTCGGCCGCGGCCGCCGCGGCGCTGCGCCCGGTAGGTCGACAGCGCCGAGCGCTTCACGTAGCCGTCGCGCGATACAGTCAGGACCATGTCCTCCTCGGCGATCAGGTCCTCGTCGGAGATCTCGTTGGGGTCGGCAATGATCTGCGTTCGGCGCGGGTCGCCGTAGGCCTTCCTGACTTGCTCGAGCTCGCCGACGACGATGCCGAGCACCATCTCAGGCGAGGCGAGGATCTTCTCGAGATGCTCGATCTGGGCGAGCAGCTCGCGGTAGTCGGCAACGATCTTGTCGCGCTCAAGGCCGGTCAGGCGCTGCAGTCGCATGTCGAGAATGGCCTGCGCCTGGGGCTCGCTGAGACCGAACCGATCCGCCAGCCCGACCCGCGCTGTGGCAGGATCGGCCGCACCGCGGATCAGCGCGATCACCTCGTCGAGATGGTCGAGCGCGATCACCAGACCCTCGAGGATGTGGGCTCGCTCGCGGGCTCGAGCGAGGTCGTAGCGGGTACGGCGGACGACCACCTCCTTGCGGTGGTCGATGAAGTGCCGGAGCAGCTCGATGAGGGTGAAGACGCCGGGCTGGTTGTTGCGCACCGCGAGCAGGATGATCCCGAACGTGGTCTGCATCTGAGTGAGCTTGTAGAGGTGGTTGAGAACGACCTCCGGGATCGCGTCGCGCTTGAGCTCGACCACCATCCGGATGCCATCGCGGTCAGATTCGTCGCGCAGGTCGGAGATCCCCTCGAGGCGCTTGGCGTGGACCAGCCCCGCGATCTGTTCGATGAGCCGGGCCTTGTTGACCTGGTAGGGCAGCTCACGCACGATGATGGCGGCATGGCGGCCGTCGTCGTCGAGCTCGATCTCGGCCCGGGCGCGCATCTGAATGATCCCGCGGCCGGTTCGGTACGCATCGACGATGCCCTGGCGCCCGTGGATGAAGCCCGATGTGGGGAAGTCGGGACCCGGGAGCACCTCGAGCAGCTCCGCGAGTGTGACGTCGGGCTGCTGGATCAATCGTATGGTGGCGTCGACGACCTCGCACAGGTTGTGCGGCGGGATGTTGGTCGCCATCCCGACGGCGATGCCGGACGAACCGTTGACCAGCAGGTTCGGAAAGCGCGCCGGTAGGACCAACGGCTCGAGGCTCGAGCCGTCGTAGTTCGGCACCCAGTCGACGGTGTCCTTCCCGACGTCGTCGCCGAGCATCTCCTCGGCAATCTTGGTCAGACGGACCTCGGTGTAACGCATCGCCGCAGGAGCGTCTCCGTCGATCGACCCGAAGTTGCCCTGTCCGTCGATCAACGGGTATCGCATCGAGAAGTCCTGGGCCATGCGCACCATCGTGTCGTAGATCGGCGAGTCGCCGTGGGGGTGGTATCGGCCCATGACGTCGCCGACGATGCGCGCCGACTTCTTGTACGGCTTGCCCGAGGAGTGCCCGCCCTCGGCCATCCCGTACAGGATCCGGCGGTGGACGGGCTTGAGTCCATCGCGCACGTCCGGTAGAGCGCGCCCTATGATCACCGACATGGCGTAGTCGAGGTACGAGTTGCGAAGCTCCTCCTCGATCGTGACGGAGACGCGCGACGCGCCCCCTGAAATCCGGTTGTCGCTCATTTCAGATGTCCAGGTTGCGTGCCTCGAGGGCGTTGGATTCGATGAACGCGCGGCGCGGTTCGACCGCGTCACCCATCAGGACGGTAAAGAGCTCGTCTGCTTTGGCGGCGTCCTCGATGGTGACCTGGAGCAACCGCCGAACCGTGGGGTCGAGGGTCGTCTCCCACAGCTGCTGCGGGTTCATCTCGCCGAGACCCTTGTAGCGCTGAATGTTGAGCCCCTTCTTGGCGGCCTCGTAGACCTCGCCCACGAGCTCTCCGAGGGTCTCCAGCGTGAGCCGGTCGCCGTTGCGCTCGAGGTGGTACGGGCCGACCCGCAGGGGACGAATCTGCTCCGTCATCTGCTGGGCAAAGCGGAAGTTCCAGCTCCCGGCAAGGACGCGACCGACGACCGCAGTCCAGCTCCGTCCATTGCTTGCCGCGGTGCAGGTAACGTCCCAGGTGCCGTGCTCCTCGTCGAAGGCCGGCGCCACGTCCGCGTACCCGAGGGCGGCGAGCTCGCCGGAGAGGGCGGCCGCGAACTCCTGACTACCGATTCCCCCGGCGAAGCCCGGAGCGAGGTCGAGCGCTGTGGCGACGACGTCGCGCGGCCAGCCCCGGCGCTCGAGGTGCCGCAGACACTCCACCCAGCGCTGCGCTGCGAGCACGATGCGGCGGAGCTCCGCGCCCGAAAAAACCTGTCCGTCGACCGCGGTCACGACGCGGTACTCGTCCTCGACCCTGTCGAGGAGGAAGTTCGACAGCTCACCGTCGTCCTTGAGGTAGGCCTCGCGCTTCTTGTGTGCCACCTTGTACAACGGCGGCTGCGCGATGTAGAGGTGACCGCGATCGACCAACTCGCGCATCTGACGGTAGAAGAACGTCAGCAACAGGGTGCGGATGTGGGACCCGTCAACGTCCGCATCGGTCATGATGATGACCTTGTGGTAGCGAAGCCGGCTGAGGTCGAACTCCTCCGGCCCGATGCCGGTGCCGAGGGCCAGGATGATGGTCCGGATCTCCTCGCTCGAGAGCATCTTGTCGAAGCGGGCCTTCTCGACGTTGAGGATCTTGCCGCGCAACGGCAGGATCGCCTGGAAGCGCCGATCCCGTCCCTGCTTGGCCGAGCCGCCGGCGGAGTCGCCCTCGACGAGGAAGATCTCGGCGCGGGCAGGGTCGCGCTCGGAGCAGTCGGCCAGCTTGCCCGGGAGAGACGAGCTCTCGAGCGCGCTCTTGCGCCGCGTCAGCTCACGTGCCCGGCGGGCGGCGTCGCGGGCACGCGCCGCCTCCAGGCACTTGCTGACGATGCGGCGGGCGGTGGCCGGGTTCTCCTCGAAGTAGGTGGCGAGCCGGTCGTTGAGCATCGACTCGACCCAGCCCTTGACGTGGTTGGAGACCAGCTTGTCCTTGGTCTGGCTGGAGAAGCGCGGTTCGCGGATGCGGACCGCCACGATCGCCGTCAGACCCTCGCGCACATCCTCGCCGGAGAGATTCTCCTTCATGCCCTTGAGCAGGTTCTGCGCGAGGGCGTACGCGTTGACGGTGCGCGTCAGCGCGGCGCGGAAGCCCGCCATGTGAGTGCCGCCGTCGCGGTTGAAGACGGTGTTGGTGAAGCACAGGACGTTCTCGGTGTAACCGTCGTGCCATTGCAGCGCGACCTCAATGCTCTCGCCCTGGTCGTTGCCGTCCGTGAGCAGGATCGGCGGCTTGTGGAGGACGTTCTTGGACCGGTTGAGGTAGGTCACGAACTCGGACAGGCCGCCGGAGAACTGGAAAGTCTCCTCACGGAGCATGGCCTCGTCAGAGAAACGGATCTCCAGCCCGGAGTTGAGAAAGGCGAGCTCGCGCAGGTGTCTGACGAGAAGGTCAGAGTGGAACTCGGTGATCGAAAACACCTCGGGGTCCGGCTTGAAGGTCACCAACGTGCCGGTGCGACGGGTCTTCCCGATCGGCGCGAGCGGTTTTTCCGGCACTCCGCGGGCGTACCGCTGCTGCCAGACCGTGCCGTCTCGGTGGATCTCGAGCTCGAGCCACTCGGAGAGGAAGTTGACGACGCTGACACCGACGCCGTGCAGGCCGCCGGAGACCTTGTACGAGTTGTTGTCGAACTTCCCTCCGGCGTGGAGCTCGGTCATGATGACCTCGGCGGCCGAGCGATCGCTCTCCTTGTGGAGATCGACCGGTACGCCGCGCCCGTTATCGTCGACCGAGACGCTGCCGTCGGCGTGCAGGATCACGGTGATGCGATCGCAGTACCCTGCCTGGGCTTCGTCGACGGAGTTGTCGACGACCTCCCAGACCATGTGGTTCAAGCCGGCGACGTCGTCGACGTCGCCGATATACATCCCTGGCCGCTTGCGGACCGCATCGCGGCCCTTCAGCACTTTGATGTCATCAGCAGTGTACGAGTTGCTCATCCGTTTGCTCCCTCGGGATCCCAGCAGCACCGGCCGTCGCGCATCTCAATCCGCTGTTGCGCCGGGACCACGAGCCTGACCATGTCTGTATGAGCGCTCGAGAGGAAGATCTGGCGCTCCGTGCCCAGGACGCCGAGCAGCCGTTCCAGGGCGGCCTCATCGAGCTCGGCATCGACGTCGTCCACAACCACCGGTAACCGCTCGTCTCGGGCGCCCTCGACGAGCCCAAGAGCGGCGAGACGTAATGCCAGTGCAACCGCCTTCGCCTGCCCCGCACTGAGAGCATCCCTGGCCACCCGGCCATCTACGCGGAGCCGGAGGTCGTGGCGATGCGGACCCTCGCCGGTGAAGCCCTGCTCACGGTCCCGCACCGACGTCTCAGTATAGCGCTTTTCGTACTCGTGGGCCAGCACTTCGTGGGTCTGCTCCGGGTCCAGCCAGGGCTCGACACGGTACCCGATTTCCACCTGCGGACCATGGCTCGGCAGAAGGCCGGCCAGGAGCTTGTCGAGAACCGGTCGCAGCCTTGTGGCAGTCTCCCTGCGCCGCTGCACAACACGGGCCGCCGCGACGGAGAGGCGAGCACTCCACGCGCCGAGCTCACCGTGTGAAGCCCGTTCAGCGAGCGCAGCATTACGCTGGCGCAACACGCGCAGGAAGGCGCGCAGCTCGTCCCAGGTCGTGGAATCGAGCAGAAAGGCGAGTCTGTCGAGATAGCTCCGTCGCTCTTGGGGCCCTCCAACGACGAGGTCGCGATCGCCCGAGCTCATTGCGAACACTGGGCACGCGGCGAGGTACTCCGGCACCGTCGTGGCGACGCCATCCAACGAGAGCTCACGCTGGAGCGGAGGACCTGTCTCAACGATTTGCCGCATACACCGTCCACCGTCCGGGCCTCGGACGAGTCCCTCGACGCGGAGCGCACGCTCACCGTGACGGACCCAGGCGCGAACACCCGCACTGCGAAAGGAACGCAGGTTACCAAGTACCGTCACGGCTTCGAGGAGGTTAGTCTTCCCCTGTCCGTTGTCGCCGACGACGAGGTTGACACCCTCAGAGAATGGAATGCGTTCGGAGGTGAGGTTGCGGTAGCCCGTGGTGTCCAGCCACTCCAACCACACCCCGGTTAGATCCTCATCGGCATGAGAACGTAGATGTACTCCTCGAGGCGCGGATCGTCGTCCACCGGCACGATCACGCACTGACTGTTGCCGTCGCGCAACTGAAAATCTACCGTGTCGCCGTCGAGAACCTGGAGCACGTCCATCACATACTGAGCGTTGAGCGCAATTTCCATAATCTCGCCCTGGTAGGTCGCCGCCAGGACCTCCTCCGCGCTGCCGCGCTCGTACCCGATCGACACCAACTTAATCTCACCCGCCGGATCGAACCGGAACCGCACGCCGCGTGCCTTCTCGTGAGCCATCAGGCTCACCCGCCGCAACGAAGCGAGCAACTCCTTGCGGTCCACTCGAGCCCGATAGGGATGGTTGCGGACGATGACCCTCTCATACTGCGGGAAGCGCAACTCCACGATGCGCGACACGAGGGTCCTGTCGCCCATTCGAAAACCGAGATGGTTGTCGCCCGCCGACAGCACCACCTCGTCATCGGCGAAGCGCGCAAACTCGGCGAGCAGCTTGCGCGGGAAGAGCTGTTGTTCGAATGGCGGCTGACCCTCCGGAACCTGCGCCCGCACCACCGCAAGTCGGTGACCGTCGGTCGCTGCAATCTCAATCTCCCCGGGCAAGAGCTTCACCAGGGCTCCGTTGAGCTGGAACTTCGGGTCGTCCTTCGTGATCGCAAAGGCGACCCGCTGGAGCATCAGTTGGAACAAGTTGAGCGACAGACCATAGCTGCCGGCATCGGGAACGTCAGGTACAGTCGGGTACTCCCCGGCGTCGGCGACCGACATGCGTGACCGGAAACGACCGCTGACGATCTCGACCGCGTCACCGTCGAGCCGAAGGCTGAGCTCCTCGCTCGGCAGGTTGCGGAAGAGTTCCTGCGCGACACGGCTTTCGAGCGTCAGACGCCCGGCGACGTGAACCTCCGCGGGACACGATGTCAGGATCGTCATGTCGAGGTCCGTGGCAACCATGTGCAGCCGGCTCTCGATCGCTTCGACGAGGATGCTGGAGAGGATCGGAATGGTGGTTCTACGCTCCACCACTCCCTGAAGGACGGAAAGCTCCTGAAGCACGGTGGTTCGGTTCAGCGTGACGTCCATCAAGTGCCCCTTTGAGTGACGACGAAGTAGCTCATTAGTGGAAAGATAGCATAGCCCGTCATCATCGTCGAGAGGATCAGATCTGTGGAGATTGAGGCAGGTTGAGTGCGATGTGCGGCTTGTGATTCAGGGAGCGTGTGGAGGTGTCTGTGGAGAAGCTGTGGAGAGCTGTGGATTCCACAGCTCTCCACAGCTTCCTGTGGAAGAGCACTGGTCATCAACCGAAATGGTCGCGGAAGGAGGTCAGGGTGGCGTCGAAGTCAGGGTTGGACTGGCGCATCTTCTGGATGCAGTCGATGGCGTAGATGACGGTGGAGTGGTGCTTGGAGAAGATTCGGCCGATCTCTGGAAAACTGAGGTCGAGAATGTCGCGGATGAGGAACATGGCGACCTGCCGCGGTAGGGCGATCGAGCGACGGTTGGAACGACCCTTGAGATCGACCACCCGGATACCGTAGTGGTGCGCAACGAAGCGAATGATGTCGGAAGGTGTGCTGGAGCGTTCTTCGGGGAGCAGCTCAGTGAGTGCGTGACGAACAAGCTCGACGGAGAGCGACCGGTTGGTGAGCTGCGCAAAGGCTATGGTACGGTTGAGGCAGCCCTCGAGCTCTCGCACGTTCTTTTGCACCCGACGGGAGATGAACAGCACGACGTCCTCGGGGAGCTCCCATCCGGCCGCGCGGGCCTTCTCGCGAAGAATGGCGCAGCGGGTTTCGAGGTCGGGCGGCTGAATGTCGGCCAGGAGTCCTTGGAGGAATCGTGAGCGGAGGCGCTCCTCGAGGCCGGGGATGTCGGCCGGCTTGGCGTCAGAGGTGAAGACGACCTGACGACCACTCGACTGGAGGGTGTTGAAGGTGTGGAAGAACTCCTCCTGGGTCCTCTCCTTGCCTGCGATGAACTGGATATCGTCCAGGAGCAGGACATCGACCCCGCGGAAGGTCATCCGAAACTCATCCATTCGTTTGCGGCGAATACAGTTGATGAGCTCGTTGACGAACTGCTCGGTCGTCATGTAGAGGACCTTCAGTCGACTGCCTGCGGCCAGGGCGCGGTGAGCGATGGCGTGCAGGAGATGGGTCTTTCCAAGTCCCGATCCACCGTAGATGTAGAGGGGGTTGTAGGCGACTCCCGGACGATCCGCGACAGCTTCCGCCGCGGCGCAGGCGAACTGGTTGGAAGGTCCGATCACGAATCGGTCAAAGGTGAAGCTAGGGTTCAGGGCGGGACTGGAGACCTGCGCCGGCTCCGAACGAGCGTCGGCGGGGGGAGGTCCGTCGTTGAGCAGGACCCTAAAGTTCTGGCCCCACTGACTGCGCGCGACCGCCTCGATGTCGCGCAGCAGGTGATCCCGGACCCAGTCCGCGACGATCGCGCTGTCGGCTCCGAGGGTGAGGCTGTCAGCGTCGCCGCGCACGGCGCGAACGCGGGTCAGCCATGTGCCATACTCCTCCTCGCCCACGAGCTGCCGAAGGCTTGGTTGGAGCTCCTGCCAGCGGTCCATTCGGGTAGCCTAGCACAGCGGCGACGGGGCGCTTGGGCGCGGCTTGACACCCAGATCGACGTGGGGTACGGTAAGCCCCCTGTGTCGAGAGAGGTATGAACGATGAAAAGGACATTTCAACCGAACAACCGGCACCGCAAGCGGACTCACGGCTTCCGGGTGCGGATGCGCTCGAAGGGCGGTCGCAGCGTGCTCAAGGCGCGGCGTCGCAAGGGGCGAAAGCGTCTTGCCGTCTGACGTGGCGCCTGCCGCGCCAGCGCCGGCTGAAACGGCGCCCGGAGTTCCAGCGTATCTACCGGGACGGCGAGCGCGTCGCGGGTCGCTACTTCGTGCTGTTCGGGCTACGGTGTGCGGATACCGGTCCCGGTCGTCTCGGGCTGACGGCGTCGCGCAAGGTGGGCTCGGCTGTGGTCCGCTCGCGCTGTCGCCGACGGCTTCGCGAGTTGTATCGGCTGCTTGATGACGAGTTTGTCGCTGCGTCCCTCGACGTGGTGGTGAATGCTCGGCGGGGATGCGCGCACGCTCCCTGGAACGAGCTTCGACGGGAGTTCTCGCGGTGCATGGCGATCCTTCGCTCGCGGCTCGAGTCGCGCTCGGTGCCCTTCGCCTGTACAAGCGCTACCTCTCCCCCCTCCTCCCACCAGTCTGCCGATTCCAGCCAACCTGCTCTGAGTACGCCGCGGAAGCGGTCGCGCGCCACGGCTTCGTCCGAGGGACCTGGCTCGGGCTGAAACGTCTCTTGCGCTGTCACCCGCTGCACCGCGGCGGCTATGATCCGGTTCCGTGAGGGGAGAAGGCATGGAAAAACGCCTGCTGCTCGCGTTCGTGCTGTCGGCGGTGATCTTCGCCGCGTGGTCGGTGTTGTTTCCGCCGCCGAAGCCGCCGGAGTCAGTTGCGCCGGCTCAGAGCCCGGCCATGGCGGCGACGCCGACGCCCGCCGCCGACGCACACGCCACCGAGGCGCCCAGGCCGGAGCAGCAACCGGTCGTGGAAGCGGCGGCAGAAGCCGTGGCGGCTGAGCGCGAGGAGACCGTCCGGTTGGCCAACGACGTGGTCGAGGTGACGATGTCGAACCGCGGCGCGGCGATCACCTCTCTGGTGCTGCGGCGGTACACGGCCGACGAGGGACAGCCCCTGGAGTTGGTCCAGACGGTGGCGGACCCGGCCCGAGCGCTTCCGCTGCAGTTGGTCAACGAGCGTGGCCCAGACGAGGCGCTCTACCGCGTGGCGTGCGCCGAGCGGACGTGCCGCTTCGAGTGGGCCGACGGGCTTGGCAGCCAGGTCGTGAAGACGGTCAGCGTGCCGGAGCGGGGATACGGCATCGAAACCGAGATCGGGCGCCGGGGCGCGGCTACGACATGGGAGCTCAGCGTTGGTACGGGGCTGCGCGACCGGGGCAAGTTCGAGCAGGACAATCGCTACTCGACGTGGGGAGATGTCGCGGTCGGATCACAAGGGAAGATTGAGCGCTGGTTGCGGAAGAAGGTCAAGGACACGGTCAGCGTTGAACCGACGAACCTCGAGTTTGCAGGATTCGAGGACACCTATTTCCTGAGCATGTGGCGGCCGGAGACGCCGATCACCGCGGTGCGGGTGGAACGGCTCGAGATCAGCGAGACCAACGACAAGGGCCAGGAGGTCAAGGAGCCGGTGCTTGAGGTGCTCTTGGCAGCGGCGGGGCCCGAAATCAAGGGCGAGCTGTTCGCCGCGCCCAAGGAGTACGACCTCCTGCAGAAGGTCGACCACGGGCTCGACCAGACCCTGCACTTCGGGTTCTTCCACCCGATCTCGGTCTTCTTCCTCAAGGCGCTGCGTTGGACTTATTCAGGGGTCGGCAACTGGGGGTTGGCGATCATCCTGTTGACCCTTGCGATCCGCGTGCTGCTCTTCCCCCTGATGCACACCTCGACGGTGTCAATGCGCAAGATGCAGCGCGTGCAGCCGAAGGTCAAGGCAATTCAGGAGAAGTACAAGAAGCACAAGGGCGATGCCCAGGCCAAGGCCAAGATGAATCAGGAGATGATGGAGCTGTACAAGATCGAGGGCGTCAACCCGATGGGCGGCTGCCTTCCGATGCTGGTCCAGCTCCCCATCCTATGGGCGCTCTACACGCTGTTCATGAAGGCGATCGAGCTTCGTGGCGCGCCGTTCATCTTCTGGATCCATGACCTCTCGACGAAGGACCCTTATTACGTGGCGCCGATCCTGATGACCGCGACGATGTGGCTCCAGCAGCGGCTCGCGCCGCAGGCCGGCGATCCCCAGCAGCAGAAGATCTTCCGCATGATGCCGCTGATCTTCGGCATCATGTTCCTCCAGTTCCCGTCGGGATTGGTGCTCTACTGGTTGACCAACAACGTGATTACGATCCTCCAGCAGGAGATCACCCTTCATCTCATCGGCGAACGGACGCTGCCGGGCATGGGCCGCGCGGCGACGAAGGGCAAGCAGCGATGAGCCCCGCGGTCACAGCAGCAGGGACCAGCCTGGACGCGGCTCTGTCCATGGCCTGCGAGGCGCTCGGCGTGCGGCTCGGAGAGATCCACTACGAGATCGTTCCGGGCGACGGTGGCGGCGTGACGATACTGGCCGACGTTGACCCGGTCGCGGTGCTGGGCCTGTTTCTCTCCGAGAGCTTCAGGGCCGGCGACCTCGCGGTCAGCGCGCGGGTCACGAGCGAGGACGGACTGCTCCGAGTGGAGCTGGAGGGCGAGGATGTCTCGCTGCTGACGGCCGGGGACGGGCGCGGCCTCGATGCGCTGCAGTACCTGAGCAACCGGGTGCTGAACGGGCGTATCGCGGAGCACCAGCCGGTGCAGCTGGACGCGGCCGGGTACAAGGCCCGGCGAGCCCACGATCTGTGCCGCCAGGCCGAAGAGGCGGCGACGCGGGCCGTTCACAGCCGTCAGCCGGTGGTTCTGGGGCCGCTGACGCCGGCCGCGCGGCGAGAGATCCACCTCGCGCTGCGTGACGACGACCGGGTGGAGACGGAATCGGATGGAGCCGGCTTTCTCAAGCGGGTTGTCGTCCGCCTTCGCGGGCGGATCTGACACGGTTGTCGCTCGCGCGACTCCGGAGGGGCGAGGCGCCCTCGCGGTGGTGCGGCTGAGCGGCCCGGAGGCGGGACGCATCGCCGGAGAGGTCTGCTCCGGTCTCGACGTTGGACGACCGTGGCGGGCGCAGTTAGTCGAGTTGAGAGACGACCTCGGTTTCGAGGAGCGGGCAGTCGCGATCCCCTACCGGTCGCCGCGGAGCGCGACCGGCGAGGACATGGTCGAGCTCATCCTGCACGGCTCGCCGTTCGTTGTCGACTCGTTGCTCGAGCGTTGCCGGGCGGCGGGAGCGCGGCCGGCCGAGCCGGGCGAGTTCACCCGGCGGGCCGTGGCGAACGGAAAGCTCGATCTCCTCCAGGCGGAAGCGGTCCGCGACGTGATCGCGGCTGAGACACGGTTCGAGTACCAGTCCGCCCAGCGACAGCTCCGCGGGGAGCTCTCGGTCGAGCTGAGTCGCCTGCGCAGCGATCTGACGCGGCTCCTGGCGCGGCTCGAGGCAGGGCTCGACTTCGTGACCCAGGACATCGACCCGTCCACAGGAGCGACCGCTGAGGATCTGGCGGGCGCGCGGGAGGCCGTCGCCGGGCTTTTGGAGGGAGCCCGACGGCGGGAGCTCGCCCGCGGCGGAGTCCGAATCGTTCTCGTCGGTGCTCCTAATGCGGGCAAGTCCACCCTCTTCAATCGTCTCCTCGGGCGGCCGCGCGCGATCGTGGCGGACGGGCCGGGGACGACCCGAGATGTGCTGGAGGCCGCGACCGAGATCGCCGGCGTGCGCGCTGTGCTGGTGGACACGGCCGGCCTCGGCACAGGTCGCGACGAGGTCGAGCGCGAGGGCATGGCGCGGGCCGAAGCCGCGCTGGCAGAGGCGCATGTGGCGGTGGTGATGTGGCCAGCGGGCATGCCAGGGGGGCGACCGGAGGTCGTGCTGCCGCCGGGCGCCGTGCGCGTGCTGGTGCGCAGCAAGGCGGACCTCGGAGCGGAAGGCGGTGACGGCTGGTTGCGGGTGTCTGCCCAGAGCGGCGAGGGCCAGGCGGAGCTTGAGGCCCGGTTGGCGTCGGCGGTTCGAGAGGTGGCGGGGCACGAGGACGGGCCGGCGCCGCTCGGTGCGCGCCATCGGCAAGCGCTCGAGCGGGCGCTCGACGAGCTCGCCGAGATCGACTTAGGGACGCCCGAGGTGGCAGCCGAGGGCGTGCGCTGGGCGCTGGCTGCATTGGCGGAGCTGACCGGCGAAGTGCTGACCGAGGACGTTCTGGACGAGGTCTTCGCGACCTTCTGCATCGGTAAATGAGTGGCCAGTGAGAGCTGATGTCGTGGTGGTCGGGGCGGGCCACGCGGGATGCGAGGCGGCGGTGGCAGCAGCGCGCATGGGTGCGCGAGTGGTCGTGGTCACCCTGCGCCGCGGGCGGGTCGGCCACATGCCATGCAACCCCGCGGTCGGCGGAGTCGGGAAAGGGCACCTGGTGACCGAGGTCGACGCCCTGGGCGGTCTCCAGGGGTGGGCGACCGATCGTGCCGGCTTGCAGTTCAAGACCCTCAACGGTTCCCGTGGCCCGGCGGTATGGGGCCCGCGTGCCCAGTGCGACAAGGTCAGGTACTCGCGGCTGCTGCTGCGGCTGCTGTCGCGCTTGCCGGGCCTCGAGCTGATCGAGGCCGAGGTGGTCGGGCTGGTGAGTGACGACGAACGCGTGATCGGGGTGAGACTCGGCGACGGCCGTCGGATCGCGGCGCGGGCAATCATTGTGACCACCGGGACCTTCCTCGGCGGGGTGCTCCACACCGGGCCGGAGCGCCGCTCCGGTGGTCGGGCGGACGAGCCGGCGAGCGTCGGCCTCGGCGGCGCGCTGGAAAGCCTCGGCCTGGAGCTGCGGCGCTTCAAGACCGGCACTCCTCCCCGCCTGCGAAGGGATAGCCTGGACTATGCTCGGCTCGCACAGGAGCGCGGCGATGACGAGCCCCGGCCGTTCTCGTGGCGGACTCGGGCGGTCAGCAACCGCGTCCTGTGCTGGAGCGCACGCACCCCCGAAGCGGTCCGGACGATCATCCAGGACAACCTCCACCGATCGCCGCTTTTCAGCGGGCAGATCGTCGGCGTCGGGCCGCGCTACTGTCCGTCGATCGAGGACAAGGTCGTCCGCTTTCCGCACCACCGCGAGCACACCCTATTCATCGAGCCGGAAGGCCTCGACAGCGAGAGCATGTACGTCAACGGCCTCGCAACCAGCTTGCCGCGCGATGTCCAGGAGAGAGTGGTGCGGGCGGTGCCGGGCCTCGAGCGCGCGGAGTTCCTGCGTTACGGCTATGCCGTCGAGTACGACGTTGTCGGCCCACGGCAGATCGACGCGACCCTCGCCGCCCGGGGTGTGCCGGGGCTGTGGCTGGCGGGTCAGGTCGTTGGGACGTCTGGGTACGAGGAGGCGGCCGGACTCGGGCTGCTCGCCGGCATCAACGCAGCGCTCGGGCTGCACGGCCTTGCCCCGCTGGTGATCGGCCGCGACGAGGGTTACCTCGGCGTCCTGGTGGACGACCTGGTGCGGACGGAGCACCGCGAGCCCTACCGGATGCTGACCTCCCGGGCCGAGTACCGGTTGCTGCTCGGCGTGGACTCGGCGCGCGAGCGTCTGATGGCGCGCGGCGTGGAGCTCGGCCTGGTGCCCGAGCGGGCGTTTCACGTGGAACACCGGCGCTGGGAGGCGCGGGAGCGCGCTCGGGAGCGGCTCGAGGCGACGCGCCTCAACCCGAACCGAGAGACGCGGGACGCGGTCCGGCGGATGTGCGGCGTGGAGCTCTCGGCGCCCACCACCTGGGCGGGCATCCTGCGGCGCGGGGACGTCGACCCCGAGCTTGCCGCGGTCCGGCTGGGGGCGCTCACCCACCTGCCAGCGGAAGATCGGCGGGTGGTGGTGTCGCGGGTCCGCTACGCGGGATACCTGGAGCGACAGCGGCGGGAGGTGGCTCGTATGCGCCGCTTGCGCGAGGCCGCTCTCCCTGTGGAGCTGGAACCGCGCTCCATCCCGGGCTTGTCGCGCGAGGTTCTGGAGGCGCTCGAGCGCCACCGTCCGCGCAGTCTCGGAGAGGCGGCCGCCGTGCCCGGCGTCACGCCGGCGGCGGTGGCGATTCTCGCCGGGTGGTTGTCTCGGCGCGGCGGGGTGTGATGTGGCCGAGGCGGCGCGCGCGGCCTATGCCGGTCTGCTGTCGGCGCACCTCGAGTCCGCCGATGCCGTGGATCGTCTCGCCAGGTATGCCGCGCTGCTCGAGCGATGGGCGGCGGTGCACAGCCTGGTCCGCTTCGGCTCGCGAGAGGAGCTGGTCCGACGTCACATCCTGGACTCGCTGGCGGCGGCGCCGGTGCTCGGTTCGGCAGGCACGCTAGTGGACGTCGGCAGCGGGGCCGGTCTCCCCGGTGTTCCTTTGCTGGTTTCACGACCGGGTTGGAGGGGCGTTCTGCTCGAGCCGCGCGCGAAGCGCTGGGCCTTTCTGAGCTTGGTGATCAGGGAACTGGGGTTGCAGGCAGAGGCCGTCGCCGCCCGCACCGGTAGCGCGGAGGCGGAGCGCGGGCCGTTTGACGCCGTCGTCGCCCGCGCGCTCGGCGGTTACGCCGGTCTGCTGCAGTGGTCCCGACCACGCCTCGCGCCGGGTGGGTCGGTGCTGCTCTGGACCACCCAGGATGGTCTCTCGGAGCTCCGCGGGAAGCCCGGCTGGCGTGTGGTAAGCTCCGCGCTACCGGGTCTGGACCGCGGTCGGCTCGCTCAACTGCAATCATGTTCCACGTGAAACACCGGATCGTGGCGGTAGCCAACCAGAAGGGCGGCGTCGGCAAGACCACGACCGCGATCAACCTCGGTGCGGCCCTCGCGGCCTACGAGCGGCGGACGCTCCTGGTGGATCTCGATCCGCAGTCGAATTGCACCTCGGGCGTCGGCCTGCGGCCGGGCGCCGATGCCCCGACCTCCTATCAGCTCCTCACGGGCCAGGCCGAGCTCGACGCCGCGGTCATGCCGACGTCCTTCCCCTGCCTCGACATCGTGCCGGCGACCCCCGAGCTTGCCGGGGCGGAGGTCGAGCTGGTCGGCATGGTGGGCCGGGAGTTCCGTCTTCGGGACGCCCTGTCTGCGGTTCGCGACTACCGCGTCGTGCTGATCGACTGTCCACCGTCCCTCGGCTTGCTGACCGTCAACGCGCTCACCGCGGCAGACGGCCTGCTGATCCCGATCCAGTGTGAGTACTTCGCTCTCGAGGGAGTGTCGGAGCTCATGCGCACGGTCGACGAGGTGCGCCGGTTCCTCAATCCCCGGCTCGAGATCGAGGGCATCCTGCTGACCATGTACGACGAACGCACCAACCTCGCGCAGCAGGTTGCAGAGGAGGTCCGAGGGGTCTTCGGCGCGGTGGTCTTTCAGGCGGTCGTGCCGCGCAACGTGCGGCTTGCCGAGGCGCCGTCCCATGGGCGGCCGATCCACGCCTACGACCTTCGCAGTCGGGGCTCACAGGCCTACCTCCAGCTTGGCCGTGAGTACCTCGACCGCATCGAGGCCGCCGATGTCGCGTAAGCCGGCTCTCGGGCGCGGACTCAAGGCTCTCCTGCCGGACACGCCGCGGCCGCGGGCGGGGCTCGCCGAGCTCCCGATCGACAGCCTGCAGGCCAACCCCCAGCAACCGCGCCAGCGCTTCGAGCCCGACGCCCTGCGGGAGCTCGCCGCCTCGATCACCGAGCACGGGATGCTGCAGCCGCTCCTGGTCTCGGATGCGGGTGGGGGGCGGTACGTGATCGTCGCCGGCGAGCGCCGGTGGCGGGCCGCCAGGCTCGCCGGCCTTCGTCAGGTGCCGGCCGTGGTGAGGGAGCGCGTCGATGCCGCACAGGAGCTCGAGCTCGCTCTGGTCGAGAACCTCCAGCGCCGCGACCTGACGCCGTTGGAGGAGGCGCGAGCCTACGCCCACCTCGCGGACGCCTTCGCAATGTCGCAGGCGGATATCGCGGGTCGGGTCGGGGTTGATCGCAGTTCGGTCGCCAACGCCTTGCGCCTGCTCAAGTTGCCCGAGGACCTTCAGACTATGGTCGAGGACGGACGGCTCACCGCCGGGCACGCGCGCGCGCTGCTCGCTTTCGCGGACGACGCCCAGCGGCGCCATTGGGCGGAGCGGACCGCCGCAGCCGGGCTCAGCGTCCGCGATCTCGAGCGGGCGGCCGCCGAGAGTGGTGCCCGCGCGGGCCGGTCCCGTCCACGGCGACCGCCGGATCCCAACCTGCGCGACGCCGAGCACCGCCTGAGTCTTCGGCTCGGGGCCAAGGTCGAGATTCAGTCGCGCGCCCGCGGTGGCCGCATCGTGATCTCATGTGCCGACCAAGAGGAGTTGATGCGGGTGTTCGACCGCCTCATGGAGGAGAGCTGATGCGGCACGAACAGAACGGTCTCAACGGTTTCGTCGACTCCGGATGCACGATCCGGGGCGAGCTCGAGTTTGCGACCACCTTCCGTCTCGACGGCACGGTCGTTGGCACGGTGCGCTCAAGCTCCGAGTTGGTGATCGGCGAGGACGGCGTCGTCGAAGGAGAGATCCACGTCGCCCGGTGCCTGGTGGGCGGCACTGTCCGCGGTGCCATCGAGGCCAGCGAGCGGGTCGTGCTCCACGCGGCCGCGAAGGTCTGGGCGGACATCACGGCGCCTGCCGTGATCATGGAGGAGGGTGCGTTTCTCGAGGGGCGAATTGCGATGGTCTCTCGAGACGATCACTCCAATCACAATAAAGTGGCAGAGACACCTTGACCGCCATTCCACCGTTTGGTAACGTGAGCCGCCCTGCAGTCACCGCAGGAGAGGGCTCCATTGGGAGGGTCGGATGACCCCACCGAATGCGTCGCTCATACTGATCATGATCTGCTTCTGGGTGACCTTTTGGCTCGTCCAGAGGTTCCTCATCCGGCCGATAGCCCGGGTGATGACAGAGCGAGAGGGCCGCATTGCCGGCGCCGAGCGTGAGTGGGCCGGAAAGCACGAGGCCTACCTCTCCGCCACCGCGCGGCTCGAGGCCGAGCTCGAGGAGGCCGCCCGCCAGGCCGCGCGGGTGCGCGGCGAGAAGCGCCAGGAGGCGCAGGGGGAGCGGCAGAAGCTGCTCGACACCGCCCGGGCGGACGCCGAGCAGCGGCTCGACGACGCCCTGCGCGGGATCGACCGGGACGCATCAGCGGCCCGGGATGACCTGCGCGTACGAGCCGTTGCGCTTGGCCACGCGTTCGCCGAGCGCCTGGTAGGACGGGAGCTGGCGTCGTGAACCGCAGCTTGACCGTCGTCGTCAGCGCAGCGCTCGCAGCCGCCCCCTCCGTCGCCTTCGCCGCCGAGGGGGGACGCCATCTCGGTATCCCCGACCCGATCTGGATGACGCTGAACCTGGCGGCGTTCCTTTACTTCCTCTACCGCTTCGTCGGCCGCCCCCTCGGCGCATTCCTGCAGTCCCGCCGTGCCGACATTGCCCGCGAGCTCCAGGAAGCACGGGACAAGCTTCGCGAAGCCGAGACACTGCGGGCGCAGGTCGTGGAACGGCTCGATGCGGTCGAGAAGGAAGTTGCCGAGGTGCGCGCGCGCGGCGAACGCGAAGCGGCAGCCGAGGCAGAGCGCATCGCCGAATCGGCACAGGTTGAGGCCGAGCGGTTCGTGGCGAGGGTCCAGGACGAAATCAAGCGCCGCGCCGCCGAGACCCGACAGATGCTCGCGGCGGAAGCCGCCGAGCTGACCGCCAACATCGCCCGCGACCTCCTGACGCGCAAGCTCACGGAGGCGGACCGCGCCCGCCTGCTCGACCGCAGCGTTGATGCCCTCGCCAGCTTCCAGGCGGAGGACTGAGATGGCACGATTCCGCGCCATGCCGTACGCCCGCGCCTTCTTTTCCGTGCTCGACGGCGAGGGCGCCGAGGCCGTCGAACGCAGCGCCGGCGAGCTCGCCGCGATGGTCGAGGCGCTGCACGCGGTGCCCGAGCTGAACCGAGTCATGGTGACGCCGACGGTCAGCCCGGAAACCAAGACAACGATCCTCGATGAGGTCATGGACGGGCTCGGAATCATCGGGACCACGCGCCGTTTCCTGCACGTGCTGCAGCGGCACTATCGGCTCGAGCAGCTGCCCGAGGTCGTCGCTGCCTACCGCGAGGTGGTCGACCGCAGCATGGGCCGGGTCCGCGCCCGGGTGGAAACGCCGATCCCGCTCGCCGCCGGTCAGCAGAAGAAGCTGATCTCGGTGCTCGAGGGAGTGGTCCACGCCGACGTGGTCCCGGAGTTCGTCGCCAAGCCCGAGCTGCTCGCCGGCTTCCGGGTGCAGGTCGGCTCGAAGGTTTTCGACGGTTCGCTGGTGGGTCAGATCGATCAGCTGCGCCGCCAGGCCGGTGCAGAACAGGGGTAGGGAGACCATGCAGATCAAAGCCGCCGAGATCGCGGACATCATCCGCCGCCAGATCGAAGGACACGAGACCACGATTGACATGACCGAGGTCGGGACGGTCATTTCGGTCGGCGACGGTATCGCGCGGGTCTACGGCCTCGACGACGTCATGGCCGGCGAGCTCCTCAAGTTGCCGCACGACGTCTACGGCCTTGCGCTCAACCTCGAGGAGGACAACGTCGGCGTGGTGCTGATGGGTGAGGTCCACCTCATCGCCGAGGGCGACGAAGTCCAGCGCACCCGCCGGATCCTCGACATTCCGGTTGGCCCAGAGCTCGTCGGTCGCGTGGTCGACCCGCTCGGCCGCCCGCTCGACGGCAAGGGTCCAGTGGGCTCGGTCGAACGCTATCCGCTCGAGCGCACCGCGCCCGGCGTGGTCGATCGCCAGCCGGTGAAGGAGCCGATGCAGACCGGGATCAAGGCGATCGACGCCATGATCCCGATCGGCCGCGGCCAGCGCGAGCTGATCATCGGTGACCGCCAGACCGGCAAGACCGCGGTCCTCCTCGACACGATCATCAACCAAAAGGGCACCGGCAACATCTGCATCTACGTCGCGATCGGGCAGAAGAGGTCGACCGTCGCCCAGGTGATCGCGATCCTCGACCGCCACGGCGCCATGGACCACACCGTGGTGGTGTCGGCGACCGCGTCCGAACCGGCACCCATGCAGTACCTCGCGCCGTACGCCGGCGCCGCCATCGGCGAGTACTTCATGTACAACCGCCAGCACGCGATCACGTTCTACGACGACCTTACCAAGCATGCCCAGGCCTACCGTGAGATCTCGCTCCTGCTGCGTCGTCCACCGGGGCGAGAGGCCTACCCCGGCGACGTCTTCTACCTCCACTCCCGGCTCCTGGAGCGGGCCGCCAAGCTCAACGACGCGCTCGGCGGCGGGTCCCTGACTTCGTTGCCGGTGATCGAGACCCAGATGGGCGATGTCTCGGCCTACATTCCGACCAATGTCATCTCGATCACCGACGGCCAGATCTACCTCGAGGGCGACCTCTTCTTCGCCGGCCAGCGGCCGGCGGTGAATGTCGGCCTTTCGGTCAGCCGCGTCGGCGGCAACGCCCAGATCAAGGCGATGAAGTCGATCGCGGGCTCGCTCCGCCTCGAGCTCGCCCAGTTCCGCGAGCTCGCCGCATTCGCCCAGTTCGGCTCCGACCTCGACAAGGCCACTCAGCGTCAGCTCGCCCGCGGCGAGCGCCTGCTCGAGATGCTCAAGCAGGGTCAGTACCAGCCCCTGCCAGTCGAGCTCCAGATCGTCTCCATCTACGCGGGCACCAAGGGTTTCTTCGACACCCTGAAGGTCTCCGCGGTGCGCGTCTTCGAGGCCTTCCTCCACCGCCACGTCCGCGAAAACGGCGCCGCGACGCTCGAGCGCATCCTGTCGACCGGCAAGATCGACGACGCCACGGCCGCGGAGCTCGGCAGACTGATCAGCGAGGCCGTGGAGCGCTTCCTGAAGGAAAACCCGGAGGCCGGACGTGCCTAGCACGAGAGACCTGCGCCGGCGGATCCGCTCGGTCAAGGGTACCCAGCAGATCACCAAGGCGATGAAGATGGTCGCGGCTGCGAAGCTGCGCCGAGCCCAGGCGCGCATCACGCAGGCGAGGCCGTACGCCGACCGTCTCGCGCGGGTGCTCGCCGACGTCGCCGCCCGCACCGAGCATAGCCACCCCTTGCTCGAGCGGCCGCAGTCCGAGCGCGTGTGGCTGGTGGTGATCTCCTCGGACAAGGGCCTGTGCGGCTCTTTCAACGCCAACCTGCTGCGCGCCGCCGAGCGCGAGCTGCGCGGTGAGCGTTGGGGCGAAGCCGAGGTGGTCGCGATCGGACGCAAGGCGTCGGACTACTTCCGGCGACGGCAGTGGACGATCGCCCACGAGGAGCGCGAGACGATGTCCTCGCTCGAGGGCGGCGAAGGTCGCCGGCTGGGCAACCAGTTCATCGAGGAGTTCACCTCGGGTCAGGTCGGCGAAGTGTGGCTGTGCTACAACCGCTTCGCGAGCCTGATCCGTTACGAGTTCACTCTCCAGCGTCTGCTCCCCATCGACCCGCCGGAGGCGGAGCTGGGCGACGAGGCAAGGGTCGACTTCCTTTACGAGCCGGACGCTCCGACCCTTCTCGCCGAGCTGCTCCCTCGCCATGTCCAGACCCAGGTCCAGCGCAGCCTCTATGACTCCGCGGCCGCCGAGCAGGCGGCCCGCATGACGGCGATGGACGCCGCCACCAAGAACGCCAAAGAGATGATCGAAAGCCTGACGATGCTGTACAACCGCACCCGCCAGGCGGCGATCACCAAGGAACTCATCGAAATCGTGTCCGGCGCCCAGGCGCTGGGAGACTAGGGAGTCGAGCAGGATGAGCCAGCAGGTAGAAGGCCGCGTCGTCCAGGTGATCGGTCCGGTGGTGGACGTTCAGTTCCCCGACGAGCACCTGCCCCCGATCTTCAACGCGGTGCGGATCGTCGACGACGGCGACAAGGGCGTCGTCCCGATCGACGTCGTCACCGAGGTCGCCCAACACCTCGGCGAGGGCCGTGCACGCTGCGTCGCCATGAAGGCCACCGACGGTATGGTGCGCGGAATGCGAGCGGTCGATCTGGCCGGCCCGATCAGCGTGCCGGTGGGCCGCACAACGCTGGGCCGCGTGCTCAACGTGATCGGCGAGCCGGTCGATGGATACGGTCCAGTGGAGGCCGAGCTGCGCCTGCCGATCCATCGCCCCGCGCCCAGCCTCGAGGAGCAGTCGACCTCGGTCGAGATGTTCGAGACCGGAATCAAGGTCGTTGACCTCCTCGAACCCTACACCAAGGGCGGCAAGACCGGGCTGTTCGGCGGCGCGGGCGTCGGCAAGACCGTCATCATCATGGAGCTGATCAACAACGTCGCCCTCCAGCACGGCGGCTTCTCGGTGTTCTCCGGCGTCGGCGAGCGCACCCGCGAGGGCAACGACCTATGGCTGGAGATGCAGGAGTCTGGGGTCATCGACCCGACCGACTGGAAGAAGTCCAAGGCCGCCCTGATCTACGGCCAGATGACCGAGCCGCCGGGCGCGCGCCTGCGCGTCGGCCTCACCGGCCTCACCGTCGCCGAGTACTTCCGCGACAGCGAGGGCCAGGACGTGCTCCTGTTCATCGACAACATCTTCCGCTTCACACAGGCGGGCTCCGAGGTCTCCGCGCTGCTCGGCCGCATGCCGTCGGCGGTCGGCTATCAGCCCAACCTCGCGACCGAGATGGGCGAGCTCCAGGAGCGCATCACCTCGACCAAGAAGGGCTCGGTGACCTCGGTGCAGGCGATTTACGTGCCTGCCGACGACCTCAGCGACCCGGCACCGGCAGCGGCCTTCGCCCACCTCGACGCCACCAGTGTGCTGTCGCGCCAGATCTCCGAGCTCGGCATCTACCCCGCGGTCGACCCGCTGGCGTCGACCTCGCGCATTCTCGACCCCGCCGTGGTCGGTGACGAGCACTACATGGTGGCCCGCGAGGTCCAGCGGATTCTCCAGCGCTACAAGGACCTCCAGGACATCATCGCGATCCTCGGCATCGACGAGCTGTCCGAGGACGACAAGCTCACCGTTGGCAGGGCGCGCAAGATCCAACGCTTCCTCTCGCAGCCGTTCCATGTCGCCGAGCAGTTCACCGGGTTCAAGGGCCGCTACGTCAAGATCGAGGACACGGTGAGGGGCTTCAAGATGCTGTGCAGCGGCGAGCTCGACCACCTTCCTGAGCAGGCCTTCCTGTACGTCGGTGCGGTCGAGGAGGCGATCGAAAAGGCGGAACGGATGAAGGCGGAGGATTGAGATGAACGAGACCCTGCGCCTCGAGGTCGTCACCCCGCAGCGGGTGATGGTCGAGGCCGAGGTGGCCACGGTCGAGATGCCGGGAACCCTTGGCGAGCTCGGTGTCCTACCCGGCCACACCCCGCTGCTGACCTCGCTCGCGACCGGCGAGCTGCGCTACCGCACCGCTAAGGGCGTCGAGAAAATGGTCGTCCAGGGGGGCTTCGCCGAGGTTATGCCGGATCGCGTGACGGTGCTCGCCGACCTCGCCGAATGGCCGAAGGACGTTGATGTCGATGCCGCCCGCCGCGAGCGCGATGAAATCCAGAGCGCCATGAAGACGGCCAGTGCGGAGCAGATTGACGAGCTCACCTCGCGCCTGCGCCTCGCCGAGACCCGGATCGCCGTGGCCGGCGCCTGACCAAGGGACCCGCGTAAGCTCTCCGGCCGCGGCAGGGTCGCCCTGCCGCGGTCTTTGATTTTGAGAGTTTGACAACCCATCCCGCGACGGCTAGCGTGGCGCCATCAGCACCTTCGGACGCCATGCCGGCGCGGCACCTCGAGTGTGCGGGCCGGTCGATCGCCGGTGTCCGAGCGCATGGAGGAATGCGTGACCGGCCCCGCCCCCGACCGAGGTCAGTGGAGCTCCCAGCTCGGGTTCATCCTCGCCGCCGCCGGCTCGGCCATCGGGCTCGGCAACATCTGGCGATTCCCGTACTCGGCCGGCGAGAACGGCGGCGGCGCCTTCGTTCTCGTGTACCTGGTCTGCGTCCTCGCGCTCGGCCTGCCGGTGATGCTGCTCGAGATCTCCCTCGGCCGCGCCACCCAGAAGAACCCCGTCGGGGCGATCCGGTCGCTGCGACCGCGCGGGCCGTGGCAGCTCGTGGGCTACCTCGCTGTGGCGACCGGGGTCGGCATCCTCTCGTTCTACGCCGTGATCGCCGGCGAGGTGCTCGCGGTCTTCATCGACTACAGCCAACGCGTGATCACCGGCCGGGTGCTCTTCACCGGCTTCGGCGCGTGGGACTCGATGGTGTTTTTCGCGCTGTTCCTGATCCTCACCGTGCTGGTGGTTGTCGGCGGCGTGCAGCGTGGCATCGAGCGCTGGTCCAAGATCCTGATGCCGCTGTTGCTTGTCATGATGGTCGCCATCATCATCCGAGGCCTGTTGCTGCCGGGGTCCGGCGCCGGTGTCCGCTGGCTGATCCACCCCGACTTCTCCAAGATAGGCTGGAGGGTGGTGCTCGAGGCGATGGCGCAGGCGTTCTTCTCGCTCTCGCTGGGCATGGGCGCCATGCTCACCTATGGCTCCTACCTCTCCAAACGGCAGAATCTCCTCACCTGCGGCCTTGCCGTGGTGTTCGCCGACACCCTGATCGCGGTTCTTGCCGGGTTCATGATCTTTCCCGCCGTGTTCGCCCTCGGACAGGAGCCTGGTGCGGGACCGACCCTCATCTTCAAGGTTCTACCCGAGGTCTTCGCCCGCATGACGCCAGGGGGCGACCTGGTCGGCGCGGTGTTCTTCTTCCTGCTCGGGGTCGCGGCCCTGACCTCCACCGTGTCGCTGCTCGAGGTAGTGGCGGCCTACTTCATCGATGAGCTCGGCTGGCCGCGCACGCGCACGGTTTGGACGGCCGGCGGGATCACGCTGGTGGTCGGCATTCCATCGGCCCTCGCGTGGGTCGGCGCCGAGCCGCTGGCGTCGGCGCAAATCCTCGGACAGACCGGGTTCTTCAGCCTGATGGACTTCCTCTGGGTGAACCTCTCGCTGCCCCTCGGGGCCCTGCTGCTGTGTCTCTTCGCCACATTCGTGTGGGGCCTGCGGCGCGCCTCGGAGGAGATTGCTGTGAGCGCGCCTGTCTTCCGCAGACTCGCCCCGGTGTGGTGGGTCTTCATCGGGGTGGTGTGTCCGATCTTCATCGTCATCATTCTCATCACGCGATTCATCTAGAGGCCTGGCCGGGAACCCCCCCGCGAAGCGAGAATCGCGAGGAGGCGTGAGATGCGGCGCCGGAAGGGCGCAGATGTCGTCCTTCTACTTCAAGAACTTCCGGCGCAGCAGATTGCACCTCAGTCGCGATTCGCAGCCGTGAGGAGGTTTCCGGCCGGGCCTCTAGGACCCCCCTCATGGGACGCCGCGGTACGGGCTGCTTGGTGGGGGCCCGGCCGCGCCCCGAGGTCCTGCGGGCGGGGCCTTGCCAACCCCACCACCCTGATCTAGAATGGCCGCCCTTGGCGAATCGGGGCGTAGCTCAGCCTGGCAGAGCGCACGGTTCGGGACCGTGAGGTCGGTGGTTCAAATCCACTCGCCCCGACCATTCCTCCTCTGGCCGTCAGGCGTCGATGGCGTGGCCTTGCCTTGACGTACGCCTCATGTTCACCTATCGTTCCGGTTGTGGTGAGCGATCGACGGCCGGGGGTGACCGATGACCTTTCTGACCGACCGCCAGCGTGAGGTTCTCGACTATATCCAGCGCACCGTCGAGGCTCGCGAGGTCGCGCCGACCCTTCGCGAAATCTCCGAGCACTTCGGGTTCTCCTCAACCGCGAGCGCCCAGAAGCACGTTGCGCTCCTGGTTGCCAAGGGCCTCCTGCACAAGACCAAGCACCAGAAACGAGGGCTTGAGCTCTCCGATGAGTTTGTAGGAGCTGCACCCCAACTGCCGCTGTTGGGCACCGTCGCCGCCGGCACCCCGATCGAGTCCTGGGAAGGCGATGACACCGTCGCCGTTCCGCCTGACATGCTGCGCCGGGGTGACCACTACGTGCTCAAGGTTCGCGGCGACTCGATGGTCGACGACGGTATTCACGACGGTGATCTGGTTGTGGTGCAGCGCCGCAATCGCGCCGCCGACGGCGAAGTGGTGGTCGCGCTGGTCGATCGCACGGAAACGACGCTCAAACGCCTCTTTCGTCCCGATCCGGCCACCGTCCGGCTTGAGCCCGCGAACGCGTCCGTGGCGCCTCTCGTGGTCGCCGCCGACCGAGTGCTTGTCCAGGGCGTCGTGGTCGGACTCCTGCGGCGCTACTGAGCGCCCACTCCATCCGACCGGGCCGCGCCTTTCTTGACTCGGAACGGCGATTTCGCTAGCGTGCCAACATGAGCGAGCTCGAGTCGATCTGCCTCGTCCTCACCTCGGTCGGCACCGAGCAGCAGGCGGTCGAGATTTCCGAGGAGCTCATCGCCCGGCGGCTTGCCACCTGCATCAACATCGTGCCCTGTCTGCGCTCGATCTACCGATGGAAGGGCAAGGTCTGCGAGGACACCGAGTACCTTCTGGTGGTCAAGACGCCTCGCCGCCTGTTCGACCAGGTTTCGGAGGCGATCCGTGAGCTGCACTCCTATGAGCTGCCCGAGATTCTCGCGCTTCCGGTCGATGCTGCGGAGCGCGCCTTTCACGAGTGGATCTTGAAGATGGTCGAGCCATCCGAGGACGACCACGACGACGACGGTCCGGATTACGACTGAAACTGCCCGAGCCGAGTTGCCGCTCCAGCGGTCCCTGGGGTACTCTTCGCGGGCCATGCCACAGGCCGCAGACGTCCACACCGTGCTGGTTCTGGCCAGCCGTTTTGACAGCATTGAGGTGGCGGAGTGCGCCCTGGTCGAGACCTGTGCCGCAGCCGGGTGTGCCCGTGAGGATCGCTACTGGCTGGTCACCGCGCTGCGCGAGGCTCTCGCCAACGCGATCCGACATGGCAATCGCGAGAACCCGAGCCTGCCGGTCGAGGTGGAATACCGTCTGGCCGGCGACACTTTCACGATCATGGTCAGCGACCAGGGCTCAGGCTTCGACCCGGCGTCGATCCCGGACCCGACAGACCCCGAGAACCTGCTCCGCCCAAGCGGTCGCGGCATCTTCTACATGCGGCAGTTCATGGACAGGGTGGAGTACTCGACCCGCAGCCACGGCGGCACGACGGTGGAGATGACCCGCCGGGTGCAGCCCCTCGAAGGGAGTGGGGAGCATGAAGAGCACGATCCGTGACCTCGACGACGTTCGCATCATCGAGCTTTCGGGAAAGATCACCATCGGCAGCGGCGACGTCAAGCTCCGCGAGCTGATCCACCAGGCGCTCGATACCGGCCATTCGAAGATCGTCGTTGACCTCGCCGGGGTGAACGCGATCGACTCCTCCGGAATCGGCGAGATGGTCGCCTGCTACACCACGGTGACCAAGCGCGACGGACAGCTCAAGCTCCTGAGGCTCTCGCCCAAGATCAACGACATCCTCCAGGTCACGCAGTTGATCACGGTCTTCGATGTCTACGATACTGAGCAGGAAGCCCTCACTGCGCTGCGCCGCTGAGCCCGAGCCCTGCCCCGTCGTGGCCCTGGGAGGGCCCCCTTTCGCGCGGTCCGCCGTCAGGAAACTGTGAAGTGGCGCTTGACGGCGGCCTCCAGGGTCTCTGGGTCGATCGGCTTGGGTAGGAACTCGTCCGCCGCGTAGGTGTGGATGGCCTCGTTCTCCCACCGCCGCCCTTTGTAGACGGCGGTGGTGAAGAACACCACCGGACGCTGATCGGCCGGCGCGGCCTGGAGCTTCGTCATCACCTCGAAGCCGTCCATCAACGGCATCAAGAGGTCGATGACCAGGAGGTCGAAGGACTCTGACATGACCTTCTCATAGGCATCGCGGCCGTTGGCCGCCTCCACGACCTCTGCGTTCATGTCTTCAAAAAGCTCCCGCAGCACGGCACGGAAAACGCGGTTGTCGTCGGCGATCATGACTCGGCGCAGGCTTTGCATGCCTTCGACCCTCCCCTAACCTCGGTCGGACCTCCATTCTAGCCTGTCCTGCGACCCTACCGCGGGCGAGGCGCACGCTCCAGCCGCGCCATGTACTCGCCGTCCCCGATCCCAGGCACCGGGCTGCCGGCCAGGGCGGCGGCAAGTCCCTCGGGCAGGGGCTGGCCGACCGCTGCCGACATGACCCGGGAGATCCGCGCACCGCGAACCTCGACCCGGACAACGACTGGCGTTCGTCCCACCACGAGACCCGAGACGGGGACACGGACCGTGCCCGCGCTTGTCTGGATGAACATGACTCCCGGCAGAGGCGAAGATCTGGGCTGGGCCGCCTGCGTACCGGCGCCCTCGTTGCCGGCCTTGGCGGCCTCGAGCCGGCTTGGCCGAGCCTCGTGGTCCTCGGTCGCGGGCTGACCCTCGGCGACCACGACCTCCTCGAATTTCGGCTCGCGAGCCCGGGCGGTCGCGTCGGCGGCAGGAGCGCCGGCGACGGTCGTCTCCTGACGCCGTCCGGTCTCAACTTTCGCGGACGAGGGCGGGGCGTCGAGCGGTCCCACCACCTCCAACGGCGGCAGCGGCTCTGGCACCGGGGTGGCCGGCACGTCGCGCAGCAGCCGCTCGGCGACGCCGATCGGAGCCTGGTCTGCGTCGGCCGCGCGCGGCAGAGGTTTGAGCTGGTAGTAACGGCCGCCGGAGGACTGCGCTACCGGCGGTCGCGCCCCCTCGACCCGTGCGGTAGACGTCGGCGCCGGATGCTGGCGGGCGAGCTGCAGGGCGAGCAGGCCTGCGGCCGCCACCGATGCCGCGGCGGCCAGCCAGCGAAACGCAGGGCGCGCAACCACGGCCGGCGCTCGAGCCCGGCGCAGTGGCTCCACGAGCGCTTCCAGGGTCGCCGGCGGTTGCTCGCGTGCCGCCAACGCTGCGACCGCCTCGCGGCCTCGGCTCAGCTGGTCCAGCCGCATTCGCAGCTCGGGCTCGGTTGCGAGCCGAACCTCGAACGCCTGCCGCTGCTCGCCCCCAAGGTCGTCGTCCAGGTAGCGGCTCAGTAGCTCCAGAGTCGCCTCGTTCATCATCCCTCCACCGCCCGCCGCAGGGCCTCGCGGGCGCGAGCGAGGCGCGAGCGAACGGTTCCGATCGGCACGTCGAGCACCGCTGCGATCTCCTCGTAGCTCAGGTCCTCGCCGTCGCGCAGCCAGATCACCACCTGATGAGCCTCCCCGAGGCTCGCGAGAGCGCCTTCCAGCCGCCCGAGGCGCTCGGCCGCGTCGGCCCGGCGCTCGGGATCCGGCGCCGGATCGGGGACCGTGATGGCCTCTCCGTCCCCGCCCGAGGGGTCAAGCGACAGCGCGCGCGCGCGGCCCATCTCCCGCCGGCGAAGGGAGCGCAGGTAGTTCCACGCGATCTGGAAGACCCACGTGCTGAGCTGGGCTTCTCCCCGCCAACCGCCGAGCCCTCGCCATACCCTGAGGAAGATTTCCTGGCTCGCGTCGAGCGCCTCCTCCTCCCCTCCGGTCAGGCGGCGCGCGAGCCGCCACACCGGTGCGCGGAATCGCCGGTAGACCTCTTCGAACGTCACCTGCCCAGTGTGCCACGAGATTCCAGTGGGCGGTGCCAGTGCCGGTCGCTCGGCGGCCGTATCCACGCCCAGTGAGAGCGCCTACAGGCGGCGGAGTTCCGTGGCCTCGAGCTGAGCCAGGAGGGCGCGGACGCGGCGGTCGATCAGCCGGGCGACGGCGAGGAAGACCTCGTCATCCTCGCCAAAGGGGTCACGGATCGACCACGCGATCCTCCGCGCTGGGATGTTCGTCGGGAGGTGGCGCAGGCCCTCCTTTCCGACCATGCTCACGATCACGTCCATGTCGCCGAGCGAGACGTCCGAAAGACCTTTGGTGGAGAGGCTCTCCGCGGAGTAGCCAAGCTCGGCGAGGGCGAGGAGCGTACCGGGCGAGATCCGGTCGATCGGTGCCAGGCCGGCCGAAAACGCAGCAATCCGGCCACGACCGAGGGCGCGCGCCATGGCCTCCGCCATCGGCGAGCGACAGGAGTTTCCGATGCACAAGAACAGGACCCTGAGCGGATTCATGCGCGCAGTCTACACGCCACAGTTGGTCACCGCGTGCGCTCCAGATACAATCACCCGCGTCGAGACGGCGGATTGCGGCCGGCCCATGTAACCGTGACCGTCGCCGAGGAGGCCCCACGAGAGGAGGCCCCAAGGTGCATGGACCGGAGCCGTGGTGAGGCAAGGTCGTCGAGCCGATCAACCTGCCGGCCCGCGACCCCCGCAGTCGGCAACTCGAGGAGGTGGGAGTCGACGTCTCTTGAATCCCGCGGCGGGTCTCCACCAACACCCACCTCGAACCGGTCGCCGAAGTGAACCGGGCGCCGTAGTGTAGCTGTGACAGCCTCCGCGGTCTCCGACTGGTCGCCTCGCGGGAGGTCCTACGACACTTCACCGCTCACTTTGAGGAGTGGGCTGATTGACCCCAACCGGCGCAGACGGTAGCCTGAGTGGGCCAAAGGAACGGAGCCGAACGAGGTGGTGCTCACCGGGTTCAACACCGACATCGAATACGCCGGTACGACCTATCACGTGCAGACCGAGGACAAGGGGCGCTCCAACCCCTTCGTTGAATCTCTGGTCTACGCGCGCGGCGAGATCCTCTACTCACGACGGACGCCCTACCACGACCTCGTCGCTCAGGAGGTCGACTCCAAAGCCATCGCCACCCTCATGGACCGACAGCACCGCACCATCGTCGAGGCGATCCGTCGCGGACGATTGGGCCAGCTGACCGCGGCCACCGGCGAAGCGGAGGCCGACGAGGACACCACGATCTCCCGGAGCTCGAAGGCGCCGGTCTCCGATCTGCCGGCAGAGCGCAGCCTCGATCAGGTCATCCTCGACTATCTCGAGGCGCAGCGGGAACGCGCCCACCTCGTGCTGCGTGCAGTCGGCGACCAGGACTTCGTCTACGGGCGGCCCGTGCGCGTCCAGATCGCGGCGGTCGATTCGCACAGCTCCAATCCCCAGACCGGTGTCCGGATCATGGTGCTGTTCAAGTCCACCGCCGAGCCACGTCGCCTGCTCCTGGCCGAAGGTGAGACCGGCGACGATGGCGGCTACACCGTCGAGACCACCCTGCCGGTCTTCAATGGTGGAACCTCCGCGGTGGTCATTTCTGCCCAGTCCGAGCTTGGCCAGACAGAGATGAAGCACCTGGTCCATCGATGACTTGTCAGGCGAGCGCTTTTCCGCTACCATGCCGCGGGTGCGTGGGCCGTTAGCTCAATTGGCAGAGCAAGGGACTCTTAATCCCTAGGTTGGAGGTTCGATTCCTCCACGGCTCACCATCAACCCCCTTCGCTGCGAAAGTGGCGAAACTGGTAGACGCGCGAGACTTAGGATCTCGTGGGGTCAACCCCGTGGGGGTTCGAATCCCCCCTTTCGCACCACTCGGAGATCACTCATGCCGTACTCGTTGAGCCGCCGTCCGAACTACTCGGTCGAGATCTCGGGACGCCTCGAACCCGACGCCGTGCACGAGGAGCGCGGGCAGATCCTGCGCAGCATGCGCAGCACCGCACGGGTGCCTGGCTTCCGGCCCGGCAAGGCGCCGATGCAGGTGCTCCAGGCCCGCTTCGCCGATGAGATCGCTGCCGAGCTCAAGGAGCACCTCGCCGAACGCGTCTGGCAGGAGGTGGTGGAGGGCGAAGACGACCTGCGCCCGCTGACCTCCCCGCGAGTGACCGATGCCGAGCTCGAGCCCGATGGAGGCTTCCGGCTCACAGCCGAGCTCGAGACCCGGCCCCGCTTCGAGCTCCCAGCGGTCGAGAGCCTGACCCTGCCGGAGTCCTCGGTCGAGGTCGGAGAGGCCGAGGTAGACGAGGAGATCGAGAAGCTGCGCGGCGAGCAGGCCATGTGGGAACCGGCTGACGATGCCGAGGCCGAGGACGGTGTGCTGGTCGAGGCCGAGGTCCACGCCACGTTTCCCGACGGAGGTGGTGAGCCGTTCAGCGACGAGCACGCACACTTTCACCTCGGAAGCGAGGCCCTGTTCCCGGAGATCAGCGAGGCGCTGCAGGGTGCCCGGGTGGGAGACGAGCGCGTTGCCGTGCGCCGGATCGCCGAGGACCACTCCGACGAGGACCTGCGCGGCAAGCGCATCGAGTACCAGATCAAGGTCGACGGCCTCAAACGTCAGGCGCTGCCCCCGGTGGATGACGAGCTCGCCAAGGGGCTCGGCCTCGAGAATCTCGAGCAACTGCGCGAGCGCATCTCCGGGGCGATCGAGTCACGCATGCATGCCGAGCGTCGTAGTCGGTGGCGGCGCGCCCTGCTCGACCAGCTGTCGGCGTCGTTCGACCCGAACGAGCTGCCGCGCAGCGTGGTGCACGCCGCGCTCGACGAGGATATGCACCGCTTTGCCTACTCGATGGCGATGCGCGGCGTCGATCTCGAGTCGGAAGACGTCAACTGGCAGGAGATCTCGGCCAAGCTCGAGCCCGGTGCCCGACGCAAGGCGATGGACACGCTGATCCTTGAGCAGCTTGCCGACGAGTGGGAGATCGAGGTCCCGGAGGAGGAGGTCGACTCCTACGTCCGCGGCGAGGCAGCCCGGCTCAGTGTCCCCCCGGCAGAGCACAAGGCCAACCTCGCCCGCGAGGGTAAGCTCGAAGGCATTCGCGATGCCGCCCGTTTGGCGGCGGTCGTGGACCGCCTGATCCGGGACGCCGGTGGGGAGGACAGCGCATGACGTTCACGATCCCTTACGTCGTCGAGCAGACCAGCCGCGGCGAACGCGCCTACGACATATTCTCCCGGCTGCTCAAGGACAACATCATCTTCCTGGGTTCGCCGGTCGACGACCAGGTTGCGTCGCTGGTCATCGCCCAGATGCTGTTCCTCGAGGCGGAGAACCCGGAGAAGGACATCTTCCTGTACATCAACTCGCCCGGCGGGTCGATCACTGCCGGCCTGGCGATCTACGACACCATGCAATACGTCAAGCCCGACGTGGCGACAATTTGCATCGGGCAGGCCGCGTCGATGGCCGCCGTGCTGCTCGCCGGGGGTGCGGCTGGCAAGCGATTCGTATTGCCCAATAGTCGGGTGATGCTGCACCAGCCCCTGATGTACGGGCTGCAGGGGCAGGCGACGGACATCGACATTCACGCCAAGGACCTGATGCGCCTGCGCGAGCGCCTCAACGAGATCCTCGCCCACCACACAGGACAGGAGATCGAGCGCATCAACGCCGACACTGAGCGTGACTTCATCCTCGAGGCGGGGCCCGCGCGGGACTACGGTGTGATCGACAAGATCATGGTTTCCAGGGAGTAGGCTCGTAGCGACTAGGCTACAATAGGGCTCGGAGGACCAGATGTCCCATCGCGACGGCGACGTCTTGCGCTGCAGCTTCTGCGGCAAGAGCCAGCACGAGGTCAGAAAGCTGATCGCGGGGCCGACCGTGTACATCTGCAACGAGTGCGTCGAGGTGTGCCTCGACATCATCGCCGAGGACCGAGTCCACGAAGCCAAGACACGGCAGCAGGTGCTGCCCAAGCCGCACGAAATCAAGGCGACCCTCGACGAGTACGTGATCGGGCAGGAGTCCGCCAAGAAGAAGCTCGCCGTCGCTGTGTACAACCACTATCGGCGGATTGAGTACCACACCGGCCGAGGCCGCAACGACGTCGAGCTTGCGAAGTCGAATATTCTCCTCATCGGCCCCACCGGCACCGGCAAGACGCTCCTCGCCCAGACCCTGGCCCGCCAGCTGCAGGTCCCGTTCACGATCGTGGACGCCACCACCCTGACCGAGGCCGGCTATGTTGGCGAGGACGTCGAGAACATCCTGCTCCGGCTCTACCAGGCGTCCGGTGGCGACCGCGAGGCGACCGAGCGCGGCATCGTCTACATCGACGAGATCGACAAGATCGCGCGCAAGTCCGAGAATCCCTCGATCACACGCGACGTGTCCGGCGAGGGTGTCCAGCAGGCGCTGCTCAAGATCCTCGAGGGCACGGTGGCCAACGTGCCACCCCAGGGCGGGCGCAAGCACCCTCACCAGGAGTTCCTTCAGATCGACACGACCAACATCCTGTTTATCAGCGGTGGCGCGTTCGTCGGGCTGGAGGACGTGATCGCGACCCGGCTCAACCGCAAGCGGATGGGCTTCAGTGTCGACCTCGGAGGCAACGAGCGTCGCGCCACGGAGCTGCTTGAGCACGTCCACCCCGAGGACCTGATCAAGTATGGGATGATCCCCGAGTTCGTGGGTCGCATTCCGGTGGTCGCAACCCTGCACGACCTCGACCACGAGGCCCTGGTCCGGATCCTCACCGAGCCCAAGAACTGCCTCGTTCGCCAGTACCGCCAGATCCTCTCCTTCGAGGGTGTCGAGCTCTCCTTCACTCAGGACGCGCTCGCCGCCATCGCGGCTGAAGCCCTGACCCGCAAGGTCGGCGCCCGGGGTCTACGCATCATTCTCGAGGAGCTGATGCTCGACATCATGTACCAGGTGCCGTCGGTGCCCGACGTCAAGGAGCTGGTCGTCTCGCGCGACGTGGTGGAGCGACGCGTGCCGCCCCTCACCGCCGTGCGCAAGGTCAGCTGAGCCGAGCCCGAGTGGAGCCTCATGAGCCAAGATCCTCAGACCGTACAGCTGCCGATCGTCCCATTACGGGACATGGTCGTGTTCCCCTACCTGATGGCGCCTTTCGTGGTCGGCCGTCGGCCGTCGGTGGTCGCTCTCGAGCGCTCGCTGGAGCGGCCTGACAAGGGGATCTTCCTCGCTACCCAGCGTGACCCGAAGATTGACGAGCCGGAGGCCGGCGACATTCACACGATCGGCGTTATCGGTCGGGTCGTGCAGCACCTCCAGCTCGCGTCGGGCAACATCAAGGTCATGGTCGAGGGACTCCAGCGCGCGCGGGTGGTCGAGTTCGTTTCCGAGACCGCCTGTCTGATGGCCCGTGTCGAGGCCCATGTCCCGCATGTTATTGCAGACAAGGCGGTTGCAGACTACATGCTCCACCTGGTCGAGCTCTTCAAAGAGTACGCGAAGCTCTCCCACCACCTCTCGGCCGAGGGGGTGCTGAGCTCTCTACAGACCCAGGACCCCGACCAGTTTGCCGATATTCTCGCCGCCCATCTCTCGCTACCCACCGCCGACAAGCAGCAGCTGCTCGAGATCCTGCAGCCTCTTGAGAGACTCCAGCGGCTCAACGACATCCTCGACGTCGAGATCGAAAAGCTCAACATCGACCGGCGCGTCTCCGCCCAGGTCAAGAAGCAGATGGAGAAGGCGCAGCGCGAGTACTACCTGTCGGAGAAGATCAAGGCGATCAACGAGGAGCTCGGCCGCAACGACTCACAGGCGGAGCTCGACCTGCTCCGCGAGCAGGTCGAGAGCTCCGGAATGAGCGCAGAGGCCAGGGAAAAGGCCCTGGTCGAGATTCGCCGGCTCGAAGGTATGCCGCCGGTATCGGCCGAGGCCGGGGTGTCGCGGAACTATGTCGATTGGCTGCTCGCCGTGCCCTGGAAGCACGCCTCGCGCGAGATCCGTGACATCGGACGCGCCGAGAAGGTGCTCAACGAGGACCACTACGGCCTCGAGAAGGTCAAGGACCGGATCCTCGAGTTCCTCGCCGTGCGCCAACTAGTGCGCAAGACGACCGGGTCGATCCTGTGCTTCGTCGGGCCGCCCGGCGTCGGGAAGACCTCCCTGGCACGCTCGATCGCGCGCGCCACGGGGCGGAACTTCGTCCGTCTGTCGCTCGGCGGGGTCCGCGACGAAGCCGAAGTCCGCGGCCATCGCCGCACCTACATCGGCGCCTTCCCCGGCCAGATCATCCAGATGATGCGCAAGGCGGGCTCGGTCAACCCGGTACTGCTGCTCGACGAGGTCGAGAAGATGGCCGCGGACTTCCGCGGCGACCCAGCAGCGGCGCTGCTCGAGGTCCTCGACCCGGAGCAGAACAACTCCTTCCACGACCACTACCTTGATGTCGAGTACGACCTCTCCAAGGTCATGTTCATCTGCACCGCGAACGTCACCCACACGATCCCGCCCGCCCTCCTCGACCGGATGGAGGTCATCACCCTTGCCGGCTACACCCACCTCGAGAAGCAGGCGATCGCCGAGCAGTTCCTGATTCCCCGGCAGGTCGCCAAGCACGGTCTCGGGCGCTACCGGATCGAGTTCACCAGCGAGGCCCTGCTCACTCTTATCGAGCGCTACACCCGCGAGGCCGGGGTGCGCAATCTGGAGCGCGAGATCGCTTCCATCTGCCGCAAGCTCGCGCGCCGTGTTCTCAAGGAGAAGGTGGCGCGCGGCGAACGCCTCGAGGTGACGCCGGAGGTGGTCGAAGACCTGCTCGGTATGCCCCGCTATCGGGTTCATCGTCGCGACCTCGATCCGGTGGTCGGCGCAGCGGTCGGTCTCGCCTGGACGCAGGTAGGCGGTGAGCTGCTCTCCACCGAGGTCACTTACATGCGAGGCAACGGCCGCCTCACCCTGACGGGTCAGCTCGGCGAGGTCATGCAGGAGTCGGCGCGGGCGGCTCTCAGCTACGTTCGCTCGCGGGCGGAGCAGCTTCGCCTCGACCCTGAGACCTTCGAGAAGATGGACGTTCACGTGCACGTGCCGGAGGGCGCGATTCCGAAAGACGGGCCGTCGGCCGGCATCACCATCGCGACGGCGCTCGTCTCCGCGTTCACGGGGGCGCCGGTACGGGCGGACCTCGCGATGACCGGTGAGATCACCCTCCGCGGACGTGTGCTGCCGGTTGGTGGACTCAAGGAGAAGATCCTTGCCGCGTACCGCGCCGGCATCCGTGAGATCGTGCTCCCCGACGAGAACGAGAAGGACATCGAGGAGATACCCGCCGAGACGCGAAACAAGATGAGCTTCCACTTCGTCGACCACATGGACCGCGTGCTCGAGCACGCCCTGTCGCGTCCAGTCGGGGGCGAGGTGTCTGCGGCAACTGGTGATGAGGCCGAGACCCGCCCGGGCCAGCCCGCCATGCCGCACTGAGACAGAATGTGGAGATCGCGAGCGTCACGTTCCGCGCGGCGGCCCTTACGGCCGCAGATCGACCCGCCGAACCGTTTCCGCACGTCGTCATCGCCGGCCGTTCGAACGTCGGTAAATCGAGCCTCCTGAACTGGCTCTTCCGACGGGACCTGGCGCGTGTCGCCAAGGCCCCGGGCAAGACACGAACCGTGAACTTCTACCTGATCAACCGCAACGTGTACCTCGTCGACCTGCCGGGCTACGGCTACGCCAAGGTCGGGCGCGATCTGCGCGAGCAGTGGGGCGCCGCGATCAACGCCTACCTGTCTGACGACGACCGAATTGCCGGGGTGGTCTGCCTGGTCGACATCCGCCACGGCCCGACCCCACTCGACCTCGACCTCCAGGAGCTGCTGGCCCGTAGCGGCCGGCTACGTGAGGTCGTGCTGACCAAGGCCGACAAGGTCGGTCGCGGCAAGCAGGCCGCGATGCAGCATCGCGTCCGTGCCGAGCTCGGGCTTCCGTCGTCGCCGCTGGCGGTCAGCGTGACACGCGGCGAGGGACGCGGTGAGCTGCTGGCACGTATCGACTCCCTGGCTACGAGCTGGAGATCCTCCGAACGGAGACAGTGACACATGGGACGCAAGAAGAAGACGACGCAGGAGCAGGACCCGGTGGTGATTCCCCTCGACCTCGACGACGAGATCGAGGAGTACGAACAGGCGACCACCGAGGCCGCCAAGGAGGGCCGGCTCGACCTCACGCAGCTCAAGGAGATGACGATCAACGAGCTGTCCGGGGTGGCGCGGGCGCTCGGGGTCGAAAACCCGACCGGGATGCGGCGTCAGGACCTGATCTTCCGCATTCTCCAGCGCCAGACCGAGCGCGAAGGCCTGATCTTCGGCGAGGGTGTGCTCGAGGTCCTGCCGGAGGGGTTCGGGTTTCTGCGTGCACCGGAGTACAACTACCTGCCTGGGCCGGACGACATCTACGTCTCACCGTCCCAGATCCGGCGCTTCAACCTGCATACCGGGGACACGGTGTCCGGCCAGATCCGGCCGCCCAAGGAGGGCGAGCGCTACTTCGCCCTGATCAAGGTCGAGGCGATCAACTTCGAGCCACCCGAGGTGGCGATGGAGAAGGTCCACTTCGACAACCTGACCCCCCTCTACCCGGAGGAACGGATCAAGCTCGAGGTGCCCGACAACATGACCACCCGGGTCATGGACCTGGTGACGCCGATCGGCAAGGGGCAGCGCGGTTTGCTCGTCGCTCCGCCACGCACCGGGAAGACCATGATGCTGCAGGCGATAGCCAACGCTGTCACCCACAACCACCCCGAGATCACCCTCATCGTGCTGCTCATCGACGAGCGGCCCGAGGAGGTGACCGACATGCAGCGCTCGGTGCAGGGTGAGGTGATCTCCTCGACCTTCGACGAGCCGGCTACCCGCCACGTTCAGGTCGCCGAGATGGTGATCGAGAAGGCCAAGCGCCTCATCGAGCACAAGCGCGACGTGGTCATCCTGCTCGATTCGATCACCCGGCTCGCCCGAGCCTACAACACGGTGGTTCCACCGTCGGGAAAGGTGCTGTCGGGCGGCGTGGACTCCAATGCGCTGCAAAAGCCGAAGCGCTTCTTCGGCGCGGCACGCAACATCGAAGAGGGCGGCAGCCTGACCATTATCGGCACCGCGCTCATCGACACCGGCTCGCGGATGGACGACGTCATCTTCGAGGAGTTCAAAGGCACGGGCAACATGGAGGTCCATCTCGACCGCAAGCTCGTCGAGCGCCGCGTCTTCCCCTCCATCGACATCCACAAGTCCGGCACTCGCAAAGAGGAGCTCCTGATCGACGAATGGGAGCTCCGCCGGATCTGGGTGCTGCGCAAGGTCCTCAGCTCGCTGTCACCGGTCGAGGCGATGGAGCTGCTGCTCGAGCGACTGAGCAAGGCGCCGAGCAACCGCGAGTTCCTCGAGGCGATGTCTCAGGGATGAGCTCGGTGGAGCCGGGCGATGACATTTCGGGCGGCAGCGGACGCGGGCTCCACCGAGCTCATCCCTTTCGATTCGCTGTGCGAATCGGGGGACTCTCTGAGGTGCGAGGTCCGAATGTCGCTGCCCCTTCCCCGGGGCTGCACCAGTTGACGAGCGAGGCGGGATGATTGAGACTGTGTTTCGATGACCATGGGAGCAGTTGACTCGTTGCTTGATCGCGCGATCGCCGGGGAGCGGCTCGGCGCGGGGCAGATCCAGCAGCTGTTCGACGACGGCGACCTGATCGAGCTCGGCCAGGCCGCCCACGCGGTGCGCCGAGATCGCAACGACCCCGCGACGGCGAGCTACATCATCGATCGCAACATCAACTACACCAACGTCTGCGTCTACCGGTGCCGATTCTGCGCCTTCTACCGCACCCCGCTCGCCGCCGACGCCTACGTGCTGCCGTTCGAGTCGGTCGCCGAGAAGGTCGCCGAGACCGTCGCCGCAGGTGGCACCGGCATCCTCCTCCAGGGCGGCGTCCACCCGTCGCTGCGCCTCGACTTCTACGAGGACCTGCTGCGGCGGCTGAAGGTGACCTTTCCCCAGGTCCACCTGCACGCCTTCTCCGCGCCCGAGATCTGGTTCGTCGCGAAGGTCGAGAGCCGTCCCCTGGAGGAGGTGCTGCAGCGCCTGATCGACGCCGGGCTCGACTCGATCCCCGGCGGTGGCGCCGAGGTCCTCGAGGACGAGACCCGACGCAGGATCTGGTCGCGGGCGAAGGCGTCGACCGCGCAGTGGCTCGAGGTCCACCGCACCGCGCACCGGCTCGGTCTCAGGACCACCGCGACCATGATGTTCGGAGTCGGTGAGCCGTTCTCGGCGCGGGTCGCACACCTGCTGGCGGTGCGCAAGCTCCAAGACCAGACCGGCGGCTTCACCGCATTCATCCCGTGGACGTTCCAGGACGCCAACACCGACCTCGAGGGCGAGGTCGAACCGTCCGGGGGTTACGATTACCTCCGCACCTTGGCCGTCTCTCGCCTCGCGCTCGACAACGTCGCCCACGTGCAGGGTTCCTGGGTAACCCAGGGCCCGAAGATCGGCCAGCTCTCGCTCTTCTTCGGCGCCGACGACCTCGGCTCGATCATGCTCGAGGAAAACGTCGTCGCAGCGGCCGGCGCCCAGTACCGAATGACCCGCGCAGACATCGAGAGGACCATCTCCGGCGCGGGCTGCACGCCGGTACAGCGGCGCACGCTCTACGAGCCGCTCTGACCCCCGGCCGCTCACCCGCACGTGTCACCACGTCCTTCCTGGGACTGCACCTTCTCCCGCCGTCGCTGCCCCTCGCCCGATCCGGCCTCGTTGCTCGATGACTCCGCGAGAGCTGAGCAGAGGGCAGTCGGCGCGGCGGCGATCGGCGCGCGGCCTATACTGCGGCCGTGGTCAGCCGGTCATTCTCGCCGCCGCCCTGCCGTGAGCGCGGATCTGTCTGCCGTCGCGGGCCCTTCCCTGACCCGGCGCTTGCCACCCAAGATCGCACACGACCCGGCCCTTCGCTGCTCGATTGCTCCGCGCCGAAAGGCGCCTCGGCGCCCTCGCGACGTGACGTGGTGAGACATGCAGGCTAGTCCCGGCCGGATCGCCGTGGCCGCTCTTCTCGCAGCCGCGGTCGCCGTGCCGGCGCTGTGGTTCTACCGTGGCGTGGTCCCCGCCGAACCGCTTTTCAGGCTGCTTCTGCCGCCACTCTGGCTCGTGGTGTGGACTGTGGCTGCATTCGGCGCCGGGACCGACGTCGCCGCCGCCTGCGCGGGCCGGGATCGAACGCCAATCGCGGCGGTTCTCGTCCTCGCCCTTGGAGCAGCCGTACTCTCCCTCGCAGCCACCGTCCTCGCCTTTGCTGGCCTGCTCCGGGCACCCATTCTCGCCGGCCTCATGTTGTTCTCGGTCCTGCGAGGTGCGACCGCCTGGTCGCGGGCGCGACACGATCTGCGATGGCCGGGGTTGAGCCCCGTCGGCTGGTGGCTGGTGCCGGTGGTAGCGGCCATGGCAGTGGTCTCCGCCACTCTGCCCGCGCCGCCGGTGATGTACGACAGTCTCCACTATCATCTCGCGTTTCCGGCTCAGTGGCTGCGCGCGGGCGGCCTGGTCGCGTTCCCGCGCCATGCCTACGCGTCGTTTCCGGCGTCGGTCGGCGCTCTCTACCTCTACCCCCTTGCACTGGTCGGGCCGTGGGCGGCAAAAGCGCTGCACGCGTGGTTCGGCCTCCTCGCGATCGCCGCGGCGGGCGCGCTCGGCCACCGTCTCGGCGGCCGCCATGCCGCGCGCTGGGCGGTGCTCCTCTTCGCCATCACGCCGTCAGTCCTCGAGCTCGCCGGCTACGCCATGGTCGACCTCGCGGTCGCGGCATGGGCCGGGGCCGCCATGGTGGCGCTGTTGCCAGCTCACTCACGGCGGCTGCGGCCGGAAGGCCGGGCAGCCATCGCCGGGATCTGTGCCGGGGCCGCGGTCGGTGCGAAGTACCTCGCACTCGCGACAGTCCTGGCGCCCGTTGTCGTGATCGCAGTCGCGGTTCGCCTTCTCGTCGATCGCAAGCCGCTGCGCGCGTCGCGCGCAGGGGCTGTGTGCGCCGCGCTGTTCCTCGCCGGAATCGCGGTCGCCGCCGGGCCGTGGTACCTCCGCAATGCTGTTGCCACTGGCAACCCTGTCTACCCGTTCGCCCGCGGGGTGTTCGGCGGGCCTCCGGTCGAGCTCACTACCCAGACCATGCTTGCGCAGGATGCCGCCAGACCCGAGGGATGGGGTGCGCGGGTCCTCCACGCGTTGGCAGCACCGGTGGTGCGCACCTTCGAGCCGCTGCAGACCGCGAGCGGCCTCGGATTGCAGTGGCTGATCCTGCTTCCCCCGGCCGCATGGCTCGTCCGCTCACGGCGCGCCGCGGTGCTGTGGCTGGGGGCGGGTGCGGCGGCCGCCGCATGGGCCGTCTTGCTGCCATTCGGCCGCTTCCTGCTCCCGGCGTTGGTCCCCGCGGCCGCCCTCGCCGGGGTCGGCGCGGCGCGAATCACGGGCCGCAAGGCTCCCCCGGCGGGGCGCGCGGCAGTGGTCGCGCTCCTCGCAGTGGTGCTCGCCTGGAACGCGTCGACCCTCGCAACCCGCCTCGACCTGGAGAGGATCGCCACCACGGTTGGGATAGAGAGCGAGGACGCTTTCCTTGGCCGTTGGGTCAGCTACTGGCCGGTGGTCGAAGCGGTCCGATCCCTCCCCGCACGAGCGCGCATTCTCCTGGTCGGTGAGCCGCGCTCGTTCTACCTCGATCGCGCGGTGGAGGTCGAGGACCCCAATCGCACGCCGCTGCTCCTTGAGCTTGCCGAGAGAGTGCAGACAGTGGAGGCGCTCCAGGAAGAGTTAGTCCGCCGCGGCATCACCCACGTTCTGGTCAACCGGGGGGAGATGACGTGGCTTGCCGGCCTCCGGGGCCACGATGACTACTGGTGGGGCGGATCGCCGCGGGGGCGTGCGCTCGTGCAGCGGCTCCTGTCCGAGCGGGTGGTGCGGCTCGCGGGAACCTCCCGGGTGTGGCTTGGCCGTCTCGAGCCGTCGCAGGCTAGGCCTGAACCTCGAACTGCTCCTGGTGAAACAGCGGGTTCTCGCGCACGATGATCGCGAGCCGGTGGATCTCTTCGAGCTCTCGCAGAAGGTCACGGAACGGTCCCTGCAGGTAGTGGGAGACCTCCGGGTGCACCACCACGGAGACCTGCCCGCCCTCGCTGCCCTCGGCGGCCGCCAGAACCTGGCGGCGGATCTCCAAGCAGACCGTGGGCAGCGACTTGATGCGGCCAGAACCGGCACAGTACGGGCACTCTCGGGTCAGGGTCCGATCGAGGCTGGGTCGGGTCCGCTTGCGGGTGAGCTGGACGAGGCCGATCTCCGACATTGGCAGGAGCTGGGTGCGGGCCGGGTCGCGGCTCAGCTCGGTGGCGAGCGCTTCGTACACCGCAGCCCGGTGCTCCGGTTGCTCCATGTCGATGAAGTCGATCACCACAATGCCGCCCAGGTCCCGCAGTCGCAGCTGGCGCACCATCTCCCGAACCGCCTCGAGGTTGATCCTGAACACGGTGTCCTCGAGTGAGGTTGAGCCGACGAACTTGCCGGTGTTGACGTCGATGGCGACCAGCGCCTCGGTCTGGTTGACGACCACATAGCCGCCCGACTTCAACCACACCTTTGGACGCACCGCCTTCTCCAGCTCCTGGTCGATGCCGAAGGCGGTCATGAGGTCGGTTTCACGCTGGAACAGCTTGACCCGCGGCACCAAAGAGGGGTCGGACTGCTCGAGGAAGTCGAGGATTTCCCGGAAGGCCTCCTCGTCGTCGACCCAGCACTCCTGGTAGCGCGCAGTGAAGGTGTCACGGACGGTGCGAAGAACGGGGCTGAGCTCCTCGTGCACCAGCGCCGGCGGGCGGACGCGCTCGGCCACGGCCTGAATCCGGTGCCACAGGCCGAGCAGGTAGGCGCGGTCGGTCTCGAGCTCGACAGCTCCCTGACCCTCGCCCGCGGTGCGCACGATCCAGCCACCCTTGCCAAAGCCCGCTATCAGATCCTTGAGTCGTTCGCGCTCCTCGGGCTCCGTGATCCGGCGCGACACTCCGAGCTGCTGCACCGTAGGCAGGTAGACGAGGAAGCGGCCGGGCAGGGTGATGTAGGTGGTGAGCCGGGCGCCCTTGCTGCCGAGCGGATCCTTGACCACCTGGACCAGGATCTCCTGTCCCTCGCGCAGCAGATCCCCGATCGCGGCAGCCGGAAGATGCGGGTCGCTCTCCCGCTCCTCGACTCCGAAGACCTCGCCGAACTCGTCCGCGATTCCACCCGCTTCTCGAACGTACAGAAAGCCGTCGCGACCGAGCCCGATGTCGACGAACGCGGCCTGCATGCCGGCGAGTACCCGGGTCACCCGGGCGCGATACAGGTTGCCCACCACTGACGACGCGCGGTGCCGTTCCGCACGGTAGGTGACCAACCGACCCTCCTCCCGGGCCGCGACCCGGGTCTCGAACGGGTTGCACGACACGTACAGAGTCGCTCCGCTCATTGGTTCACCAGCCGGTAGCGCCACACCGACTGCACGACGCCGAGGGCCGCGCAGGTCGTCAACAGCGAGGATCCGCCATAGCTGAACAGCGGCAGGGTGATGCCGGTCGTGGGTAACCACCCGACCACCATCCCGAGATTGACCACGATTTGAAAACCAAGCCAGGCGCCGATCAGCCCGACGAGGAGCAGGCCGTGACGGGTGTCGGCGGCGAGCGCGGCGGCTGCCGTGCGCACGAGCAGCACCGCATAGGCGAGCAAGAGCAGGGTGGAGCCGACGAAGCCGGTCGCCTCGGCCCAGGCCGCGAAAATGAAGTCCGTGTGCTGGGCTGGCAGGAAGCGCAGAGCCGACTGGCTGCCGCGACCGAGCCCCTGGCCGATCAGCGAGCCCGATCCGACTGCGATCTTCGACTGCCGGACCTGGTAGCCGGCACCGTAGGGATCGCGTTCCGGGTCGAGCACGGTGAGCACACGCTCCTTCTGGTACGGTTTGAGCACCATGTTCCAGGCACCGAGGCCAGCCATCACCCCGAGCAGCACGATCGCCACCCAGGCGCGCGCCGGTAGTCCGCCGAGCCACAACGCAGCCGCAAGCAGCGGCAGGTAGGTCAAGGCCACGCCGAGGTCCGGTTCGACAAGAACCAGGACGGTGGGCAGGAGGACGAAGCCGGTCACGATGAAGGCGTCGTGTGGCGGAAGACGCCGCTGGCGTCCCTTTCCGAGCCATGCTGCGACCATGAAGGCCGTCGCGAGGCGGGCGAACTCGCTCGGTTGTACGGTGATCGGACCGATCGCGAACCACCCGCGGGTGCCGCCGCGGGCCTCGCCGACGATCAACACCGCAACCAGGGCGAGCACCGCACCGGCGTAGAAGACCGGAGCGAGCCTCTCGTAAACGGTCACGTGGACCCGCGACAGCAGCCACAGCAGAACCACACCGGCAACGCCCCAGACCAACTGGCGCGTGAACAAACGCGGACCGACCACCTGTGCGACCGCCTGCAACGTGGCCAGGGATGCCGACAGAATCCCGACCACGGCCAGCAGTAGCCAGGGGTCAGTTCGGTGTTCCATGCTTGGATTCTACGGGAGCCGCGTCGTCGACGCGCGCGTCGTCCGCTTCGCCCGCGAGGGCGGCCGCGACGATCTTCGCGGCCACCGGCGCGGCGACGCCGCCGCCGCCGCCGCCGTGCTCGACCAGGACCGCCACCAACCAGCGTGGATGATCGAGGGGCGCCCAGCCGACGAACCAGGCGTGGTGCCGAAAGCGGGCCTCCATTTCGTCGACCGTGACACCCTCCTGGAGCGCCACCACCTGGGCGGTGCCGGTCTTGCCGGCCACGGGCAGCGCGGCAAGCCGGCGGGCCGTGCCCTCGCTGCCGTGCACCGCGGCGGTCAAGCCACGGACCACACGGGCCAGGGAGTCCGGGTCCAAGTGGAGGTCCTCGCCGCGGTCCGCGTCGGAGTCGGCGACCAGATGCGGTCGGACCAGGCGCCCGCCGTTGGCCAGGGCCGCGTACGCACGGGCCAGCTGGAGGGTGGTCACGTCCACCGGTCCCTGGCCGATCGAAACCGAGACCGTCGTTCCCGGGTACCACGGCTGGCCCCGCACGCGGCTGCTCCACTCCGGGGTCCCGACCAGCCCCGACGCCTCGCTGCCGATCCCGATCCCGGTCGCACGCCCGAAGCCGAAACGGTTCAACCACGAGGCAATGGCGTCGATCCCGAGACGCTGGCCGAGGAGATAGTAGAACACGTCGCACGACACCTCGAGCGACCGCTCCAGCCCGACCGCACCGTGCCCGCCGCGCTGCCAGCACCGGAAAGGGTGCCCGAAGAGCACCACCGAGCCGGTGCAATTGACACCCCATCCGGGTCCGATGACCCCCTCGGCGAGGCCTGCCATGGCCATGAAGGGCTTGATGGTCGAACCCGGTGGGTAGACCCCTTGGGTGCAGCGGTCCTGGAGGGGTCGCTGGGGATCGTCGCGGAGCGCGGCCCAGTCGGCGGAGGAGAGTCTGCCGACGAAGCGGTTGGCGTCGAAGGACGGTGCGGAGTACAGCGCGCGGACGGCGCCGGTGCGCGGGTCGAGCACCACGACCGCGCCGGAGGCGTCGCCGAGCGCCTTGGCGGCGGCGGCCTGAAGCTGGATGTCGAGGGTCAGGGTCAGGTCGCGACCGGGCTCGGAAGCCAGCTCGCGGACCACGCCGAGCTGCTGGCCAATGGCACTGGAAATCACCCAGCGTTCGCCGTCCCTACCCGCGAGCGTCGCCTGCCGCTGGCCCTCGACGCCGATCGCGCCGACCAACGAGGTCGGCTGCAGCGACGGGTTGGCCGCGAGCTCGGCGACGGTCGGTAACCGCAGATAGCCGACGGCGTGGGCGGTCAGGCGGCCGAACGGGTAGAAGCGGCGGAAGCCGGCCAGGACCGACAGCTCGGGGTGGTCGCTCTGATGGGCGCGCAGCCGCGCCACCAGATCCCAGCTGAGATCCTCGCCAACCACAATCGGTGCGAGGGGACCCCATCGTGGTGCGCTCAAACGCTCACGCAACGTGCCAATGTCGCCGACACCGGCGCGGGCGAGAAAGAGGAGCGTTCTGTCGACATCTTGCACCTCGTCGGGAAACAGAAGCAGCTGCCAGGTCGCAACGTTCTCCGCGAGCACCGCGCCACGGCGGTCATAGATGCGCCCGCGCGCGGCCTCGACCGGGACCCGCCGGACGCGGTTGTTTTCGGCCTGTGCCCGCCACTTCGCACCTTCGAGGATCTGGAGCATGGCGAGACGGAAGTGGAGCAGGCCGAGTGCCGCGAGCACGATCAGGGTCAGGGCGGCGCCGCGGCGCCGCAGTGGTGCGAGATCTTCGCGCAGGTCCATCTCAGTGCAACCGGCGCGCCCGGTGGCGGCTCCAACGCGCCGGGAGGTCGAGGGCCAGGATCCAGCCCACCAGGCCGACCCAGGCTCCGGTGAGCAGCGCGGATCGGATCAGGACCACGGCGCCGAGTGGCGTCGCGAGGCCCAGCGGGAGCTGGGCGAGGCTCCGCATACCCAGCATCACTACTCCCCCGAGTGCGCCGAGCCCAAACCATGCCGCCGGCGAGCGGTCCGCGACCACCGCCGCTGCGACACCAACCGCCAAAGCTGCCGCGCTCCAGGCGATCCCCCCGGTGCCGATCACCGGTTCGAGCAGCACGTCCCAGCCGAGACCGAGGGCGAGGGCGGCCATCGGGAACCCGGAGAGCGGGGTGCGAATCCGCGGCGCCACCACCCAGGCCATGGGCAGCAGCAGACCGGTCAGCCACGATGGCATCCCGGGGGCGCCCAACATGCGCTGCGCCACCAGGGTCAGCACGACCAGCACCGCGACGGTCACGGTCGCTCCGTCCGTCCGGGCCAGCCGGTCAGCAGCCTGACCACCCGCGTGTCAGCGATGGCCGCGGAGGGGGTCGCGGTCACCTCCAGAAATGCGCCCGCGCTCTCCCGAACGGCCGTCACCTGGGCCACCGGCAGCCCCGGCGGGTAGATGCCGTCGGCCCCGCTGGTGAGCAGCTCCGCCCCGCGCAGCAGCTCGCTGCGGCGTGGTAGGTAGTCGACCCGCAGCGTCCCGTTGCCAGCGCCCACAGTGAGCGCGTCCGCGCCTCCGTCGGCCGCCCGAACTGCGACCGCGGCGGTGGCGCGCGTGACAAGTTCGACCCAGCTCGCGTGCGGAGCGGTCCGGATCACGCGACCCACCACGCCGCCGGGCGCAACCACCACGGTGTCGCGTACTACCCCGTCGAGGCGTCCAGCGCTGACCTGCATGACGCCGTCGGCGAGGTCCCGCCAGGTCACCCGTGCGACGACGCTCGGCGTGTCGAGCTCAGGCATGGCAACAGCGACGTCAAGAGCTTCGCGGAGCGCGGCTCGGTCCTCTTCGAGCAGCCGGATTCGGGTCTCGGCGTCGTCGAGCTCGCCGCGCAGGTGGCCGACCTCTGCGGCCAGTCGTGCAGTGTCGCGGAGCCCCTCGCGGAGATCGCTCCCGGCCGTCGTCAGCCACTCGGCCGCCGATGCGACCGGCGCCACCGCCGCGCGCACCCAGCTCGTGAGCACGGTCTCGTCGGCGCGCCGAACCTGGGCCGCCGCGATCAACTCGAGAAGCAGCCACAGCAGTAGGGAGCGCAGGAGGACGGTGCGGACTGCGGTCACCGGGCGCCCGAACGACGCGCGGCGACGGCGCCGATCGCGCCTCCAGATGACCGAGCGACCGACAGAGCCCAGCTGGCACAGAAGGCACGGCGCCGGCTGGTCGGGCGGCACCCTGGCGACGTGACGCGCACAGACATGGCGGCTAGTCGATTGCGATGCGGCGCAGGAGATCGATGTTGGTGAGCATCATGCCGGTGCCCCGCACCACTGCGGAGATCGGCTCGTCACAGTGTGCCACCGGCAGCCCGGTTTCCTCACGCAGCCGTTTGTCGAGGTTCTTCAGCAGCGAGCCGCCGCCAGCCAGGATGATGCCCTTGTCCATGATGTCCGCCGAGAGCTCGGGAGGGGTTCGCTCGAGAGCGTTGCGGACCGCGTCGACGATGGTCGCGATGTTCTCGGCCAGGGCCTCGCGGATCTCTTCGTCGGTGATGGTCAGGCTCTTGGGGACCCCTTCGACCAGGTCCCGCCCCTTGACCTCCATCGTGAGGGGCTCGTCAAGGGGGAAGGCTGAGCCGACCTGCATCTTGATCTGCTCGGCGGTCCGCTCGCCCAGCAGCAGGTTGTACTTCTTCTTGAGGTACTGGATGATCGCCTCGTCCATCTCGTTGCCGGCAATCCGAACCGATCGCGAGTAGACGACCCCAGCGAGGGAGATCACGGCGACGTCGGTGGTGCCGCCGCCGATGTCGACGATCATGTTGCCCGAAGGCTCGGTGATCGGCAGCCCGGCGCCGATTGCCGCGGCCATCGCCTGCTCGATGAGGTAAACCTCGCTCGCGCCGGCCTTGAGGGCGGTGTCCTTGACTGCGCGCTTCTCGACCTGGGTGATCTCGGACGGGACCGAGATGACGATCCGCGGGCGGACCAGAAAAGAGCGGCCGTGCGCCTTGCGGATGAAGTGCTCGAGCATTTTCTCGGTCACCTCGAAGTCCGCGATGACACCGTCCTTCATCGGTCGGATAGCTTCGATGTTGCCGGGCGTCTTGCCGAGCATGTCCTTCGCCTTGGCGCCGACTGCCTCGACCCGGTTGGTGACGCGGTTGACGGCCACGATCGAAGGCTCGACGACAGCAATCCCGCGGCCCCGCACGTACACGAGCGTGTTGGCGGTGCCGAGATCGATGGCGAGATCAGAGGAGAAAAGCCCGAGCAGGCTCCCGAAGTGCATCAATAGACCTCCACGAACACACGCTGCCGGAGCTCCGTTCGGTTGCCCGACGGATCCACCGCGACCACAGCCAGCTCGTTCCAGCCGGCGCGGCCGACGTCCACCATCTTCCGGAAATGGCCGCCTGCGTCAAGCTCCGCGTCTTCGCCGTTGACGCTGACCGACGCCCCGGCCTCGGTGTGGCCTTCGACGATGAACATCGTGCCGAGCTGACGTGCCGGCTCCACGGTCAACTCCGGCGGCATGGTGTCCTCGAGCAGGAGCCGCCGATCCGGAGAGTAGACCTGGAAGTGGCGGGGAGTGCTCCACTCCGACTGCAGTGCGCGGTGGTCGACGGCGGCCACGCGCCAGTAGTAGGTTCCCGGCGAGACCGCCTTGATGCGGGCAAAGTCCTTACCCAGTCTGCTCGCGTCGAGGTCGAGTTGATCGGAAAGGAAGTGCTTCGAACGGCTGACCTGGAGGTGCGTCACCAGTCCGGGGCTGGAGAGTCTCCAGCGCAGCGCCACGACTGAGCGGGCCTCGACGTCGAAGGCGGCGTTGTTCTCTGGAGCGAGCATGCGCGGTGGCTCGGGGAGTCTTGACTTCTCTGAGAAGCTCCCGTCGGATCGGGCGGCGACCCGCTCGCGGCTGGTCAGGACCACTTCGCCGCCTTCTGGGTTCCGTACCCGGGCACCCCCCGAGTAGGCCTCAACGACAGTCTCTCGATCGGTCTCGGCAACATCGACCGCCACGCGGCTGGCGCCTTCGACTCGGGTCTCGGCGCTTTCCGTCGTGACCGTCGACGGCGAGCTCGAGGTGTAGACGTTGATCCGTCCCACCCGCATCTTCACGTTGCCGCCGGCATCCGAGGCGGCACGTCGGTTCTGGTGAATCTCGAGCAGGGAGTTCGGGTCGATACGGTACAGGCTTCCGTCGGCGAACAGGATCTCCGCCGATCCGTCTCGTCCGGTACGGACGAAGTCCCCGTTGAACACCGGCATCCCTTCGCTCGCCGGGTCCCAGTCGGGTTTGCCCGCGCGTTGGATGGTCACCCGGCCCTCGAGGCTGAAGACCTGGCCGACCCCGACCACGCCGCGGTCGCCGACCCCGAGCAGGGCGTCGAAGCGGCGGCGGGCCTCATCGGCCTGATCGATGGCCAGCGACCACTGATCGTCGACGTAGGCCGAGCGCGCGGCGGCGAGCTGGCCCGAGGCCTGCTGGATCTCACTTTGCCACGCCTCGACCACTGACGACTCCAGAACCCGGTTACGAGCAGCCTCGGCGCGCTCGATCGCCTGGCGCGCGCGCGCGGGCGGTGGAAGGTTGAGACGGAAGTAGGCGAAGAACAGGAGCAAGGCGGCCAGAAGGGCCGTCAACCCGAGTGCCGCGGCTCGGCGGAGACTGTTGACTCGAACGATGACCCAGTCGATCTCAAAGCCCCGCGGCACAGGGGATAACCTCCAGCCGCCACGGTAACATGCCACCCAGGGAGCGGCAAGCGAACCAGGTCACTGGCGGAACCCGGCGTCAGGTGCATGGCGGCAAGCCGGCGCGGCTGAGATGGTTGCGCACCACCGGACGCTCCGATACACTTCGCGATCTTGGACACATGTCTGCCTGTGGGTGGCGTGTCTTTGGGAGGACGAGAATGGCGCTCAAGTGGCTGCGCGACCAGTTCAAACACCTCAAGATCATCCTCTGGGCCGTGGTGGCGGTCTTCGTCCTGCTCGTGTTCGTCGACTGGGGAACGGGACGCCAGGGTGCCCGTGCGTCCGGCGACTACGCGGTGAAGGTCGGCGACAGGGTGATCAGCCAGCGCGAGTTCCTCGACGAGATGCGGCGCAGCGAGCAGCAGTACCGAGACCTCTACGGGAGCCAGTGGGAACAGGTCCGCAAGCAGCTCAACCTCGCGAGCCAGACGGCCCAGCAGTTCATCGAGCGGTCCCTCCAGCTGGACGAGGCCAAGAAGCTGGGCCTGAGGGTGCCGGATAAAGAGCTCCAGGACGAGATCCTCTCTTACCCCGCCTTCCAGCGGGAGTCGGGCGGCTTCGTCGGCCAGGCCACGTACCAGCGCATTCTGGCGGCCAACCAGATGACGCCTCCGCTGTTCGAGGCGAAGCTCAAGGAGGATCTGCTCCTGCGCAAGCTGCGCGAGCTGGTCCAGCAGGGCATCTACGTGTCGGACGCCGAGGTCGAGGAGCGCGTGCGGCGAACCCGCGAGGTGGCCGACTTCGACGCCATCGAGGTCCGCTACGAGCCCCTGCTCAGTCAGGTCTCGGTTCCCGACGACGAGGTCACCGCCTACTACAACGACCACCCGGACGAGTTCCGACGCGACGAGCAGCGTTCAATCCGCTACCTGCTCGTGGACACAGCGCGTCTGCGCCGGCTGCTGCCGGTCGAGGACAGCGAGATCCAGAGCTACTACGACCAGCATCGCAGCGACTTCATGGAGGAGGAGAAGGCGCACGCACGCCACATCCTGTTCCGGATTCCGCCCGATGCCACGCCGGAGCAGCGCAACCAGATCAAGCTCAAGGCGGAGTCGGTGGCGGACATGGCCCGCAAGGGCGCGGACTTTGCCGAGCTCGCGAAGAAGTACTCGGAGGACCCAGGATCCAAGGACAACGGCGGCGACCTTGGTTGGTTTGCTCGTGGCCGAATGGTCAAGGAGTTCGAGGACGCTGTCTTCGGTCACAAGCCGGGCGAGATCGTGGGACCGGTCGAGAGCCAGTTCGGGTACCACGTGATCAAGGTCGAAGGCTACCAGCCGGAGCGGCAGCGTCCGCTCGAGGAGGTCCGCGACCAGGTCCGCTTCCGGCTCCTGGAGGGTCGCGCAACCGCCGAGGCGGAGAGCCGCGCCCGTGCGCTGTCCGAGCGGATCGCCAAGGAGAAGCCGGAGACTGACGAAGCCTGGCAGCAGATCGCAGACTCCGACGAGGCCCTGACCCTCAACCTCAGCCCGTCGGTGTCGAAGGATGAGAGCGTCCCCGGCCTCGGTGACGATGCCGGGTTGACCGCGGCGATTTTCGAGGCCAAGCCGGGTGACATCGGTGCGCCCCGCGCCACCAGCCGGGGTTGGATCGTATGGCAGCTCAAAGACGTCAAGCCGGCCGGCGTGCCTCCACTTGAAGAGGTCCGCGCCCAGGTTGCACAGATGCTCACCCGCCGTCTGGCGGTCGAAAAGTCGATGGAGAAGGCAGCCTCGCTGGCCGCTGAGTGGCGTTCCGGGGCCGACCCCGACGCGCTCGCCGCCGAGGTCGGGTCGACGGTCGTCAAGGCGCGTGACCACCACCTCGCAACCGCGGTGCCGGGCGGCATCGGATCGGCTGCCGGTCTCGACGAGGCGGTGTTCGCGGCTGCCGACAACGAGGTCGTCGGTCCGGTCGAGCTTCCCGAGCGCGGTGCGGTGATCGCCAAGGTCGAGCGGGTCGTCCGCGTCGACCCCACGCAGCTCGCCTCCGAGAAAGAGACCGTGCGAACCCAGCTGGTGAATGAGAAGGCGAGCCAGTTGCTGCGCTCGATCCTCAACGAACGGCGCCGTGATACGGTGGTCGCGGTCAACAGCGAGCTGATCGAGCGCTTCGCCCCGCAGGGGTCCTAGCGAAGGGATGGCTCGCGGCGGCGGCGGGCGCCGGGGACGGGGGAGCGTCGGGGCAGGTGATCGGTCGGCTCGAGGGTCGCCTCCATCAGGTTCGTCCGGGCGAGGTCGTGCTCGACGTCGGCGGGGTCGGCTATCGTGTGCTCACCAGTCTGCGTGCGTTCTCCGAGCTCGAGCACGTGGAGACCACAGCGCTGTGGATCCATACCCACGTCCGGGACGACGCGATCGTCCTTTTCGGATTTCCCGCCAGGACCGAGCTCGAGGCGTTCGAGAAGCTGATCACGGTCGCCGGTGTCGGCCCGCGCATGGCGCTCGCGGTGCTCTCCGGTCTCGGCGCCGACGAGCTCGCCGCCGCTATCGAGAGCGATGATGCGGTCCGGTTGCAGCGCGTCCCCGGCATCGGTCGCAAGACTGCAGAGCGCCTCATCCTCGAGCTGCGCGGACGGTTTGGCGACCACTTGTCTGCTGCCGGAGGCCGCCGCGCGGACGTGATCTCCGCACTCACCAATCTCGGCTACTCGGCGCGTGACGCCGAGGGCGCCGCCGACCACGCCCTCAGCGAGACCACCGCGGACGACCTCGGCGAGGTCTTGCGCGTCGCGCTCAAGCGCCTCACCCGCAGGTGATGGCCACGGACGTCCTGTCTGCGGGCCTCGGCCCCGACGAGCGGCCCCTCGAGGACACCCTCCGCCCATCGCGGCTGGTCGACTTCGTGGGCCAGAAGCGGTTGACATCGAACCTCGCGGTGTTCATCGCTGCAGCCCGCGACCGCGGCGAACCCCTGGACCACGTGCTCCTGTTCGGACCGCCGGGTCTCGGCAAGACGACGCTGGCGCAGATCATCGCCGCTGAGATGGGCGCGGGCCTGCACACGACGTCCGGACCTGTGCTTGAGCGTACCGGCGACATGGCCGCGATCCTGACCAACCTCGAGGCCGGCGACGTCCTGTTCATCGACGAGATCCACCGGCTCAGCCCGGCGGTCGAGGAGATCCTCTACCCGGCGATGGAGGACTTTGAGCTCGACCTCGTGATCGGCCAGGGCCCGGCCGCGCGCAGCGTGCGCCTGACCCTGCCGCGCTTCACGCTGGTGGCCGCCACCACTCGCACCGCCCTGATCACCGCGCCATTACGCGATCGCTTCGGAATCGTCCACCGGCTCGACTTCTATCCGCCACAGGAGCTCGACGCGATCGTCCGCCGTTCAGCCCGGATCCTCGACCTCGACCTCGACATCGATGCCGCGGCGGAGATCGCGCGACGGGCGCGGGGGACGCCACGCATCGCCAACCGCCTCCTGCGTCGCGTGCGCGACTTCGCCCATCACCTCGGGTCCGACCGGGTGACTCTGGAGGCGACGCGCTTCGGTCTCGAGCAGATGGAGGTCGATGCATACGGTCTCGAGTTGCTCGACCGGCGCCTGCTGCACACCATCGTCGAGGTCTACGGCGGCGGACCGGTGGGGCTCAAGGCCCTCGCCGCGTCGCTCGGCGAGGATGCTGGCACGCTCGAGGACATCAATGAGCCGTACCTGCTCCAGATTGGGATGCTCCAGCGAACCCCGCGGGGCCGGGTGGTGACCCCGCGGGCGATCCGGCACCTTGGCCTCGCCATCCAAGGGGCCCCGGGCGAGCTGTTCGAGGCCGATCCGTGAGGCCCTGAGATGGTGGCCCGCGTTCCGGTGATTCTCAACCCGATCGCCGGTGGCGGCCGACTGCTGCGTGCGCGGGTGGACCTCGAGGCTCGTGCGGCCGCCCTCGGGGTCGAGCTCGAGTGGTGCCCGACCCGCGGCCGCGGTCACGCGACGGAGCTCGCCGCGGGCCTGGCGGCCGCGGGCCGCGACCTGGTGCTCGCCTACGGCGGCGACGGAACCTACAACGAGGCGGCGCGCGGGCTGCTCGGCAGCGGGACCGCGATGGGCATCCTGCCCGGTGGGACCACATCCGTTTTCGCCTACGAGCTGGGTGTGCCGCGGCCTGCTCCGGACGCGCTGGCGGCTCTGGTGGCAGGCCGGGACCGGGCGATGCGCGTCGGCCGGACCAGCCACGGCGACATCGTCCTGCTGATGCTCTCCGCCGGACCGGACGCCCTGGTCCTCGACCGGTTGGGCCCGGGCCTGAAGCGGTTCGGCGGCCGCTTCGGGGTTGCAGTCCAGGCGGTGTTCGAGGTGCTGCGGCCGACACGGCTGCCTGTCCTGCGGCTGCGCCTCAACGGCCGCGTGCTCTCAGCCGGCTGGGCGATCGTCGGGAAATCGGCGTGCTACGCGGGCCCTTACCACGCAACCCCGGCGGCGGATCCCTTCGCAGATCGCTTCGAGGCGGTGGTCCAGACCCGTGCCGGCCGCGGCGCGGCGGTGCCCTTCGCCCTCGGCATCCCGGCAGGGCGGCACGTCCGCCGCCGCGACGTGCTCCGCTTCGAGGTCGACCGCGTGGCTCTCGAGGTGGAGACCGCCAACGGCCCGGTCCCGTACCAGGTCGACGGCGACGTTGCGGGCGACCTTCCGGTGGAGATCTGGGTCGACCCCGAGCCGCTCCTGCTGCGCCTTCCGGAGTGATCCGTAGGAGCCCGCGGGGCATAGGCCCTTGACGGGATTTCAGAAGTGGAAAGGGGGGGGCGGGGGCCCCTGCCCAGCAGGCCCCTCTTGATGCGCCGGGCGCCTCATGAGTCGGCGTGGGTGGATGGAGCCCCAGAACCCGCTCACCCGGCAGGGATTCCCGCCATAGGGCGGTGGGGTTAGGCGTTGCTAGTCGTCGAGGCCGGCGAAGAGGTCGGTAGACATGTAGCGCTCGGAGGTCGAAGGTGCAACGAAGACGATCAGCTTGTCGCGCATCTCCTCGCGGGCGGCGATCTGCAGTGCGGCCCAAGCGGCGGCGCCTGTGGAGATCCCGGGCAGGATGCCCTCCTCTCTGGCGAGCCTCCTGGCGGTCGCGAAGCTGTCGGCGTTGCTCACCCTGACGACCTCGTCGATCAGAGAGCGGTCGAGGTTCTCGGGGATGAAGCCGGCACCGATGCCCTGGATCTTGTGCGCGCCGGGCTGTCCGCCCGAGATCACGGGCGAGTCCTCGGGCTCGACCGCTACGATTCGAGTGGTCGGGCGGCGTGCCTTCCACACCCTGCCGACGCCGGTCAACGTGCCGCCGGTACCGACCCCGGCAATGAACACGTCCATCGATCCGTCCGTGTCCCGCCACAGCTCCTGTGCGGTGGTGGCGGCGTGGACGTCGGGGTTGGCCGGGTTGGAGAACTGCTCCGGCATCACGGCATCGGGGATTTCGCGGAGCAACTGCTCGGCTCGCGCCGAGGCCCCCTTCATGCCTTCGGACGCTGGGGTCAAGACAAGCTCGGCCCCGAGCAGCTTGAGGACTCGGCGGCGCTCCCGGGACATCGACTCCGGCATCGTCAGCACGCAACGGTAGCCGCGTACGGCGGCGACCATGGCGAGTGCGATGCCGGTGTTGCCCGAGGTCGGTTCGACGATGGTCGAACGGCCGGGGACGAGGGTGCCGTCCCGCTCAAGGGCCTCGACCATCGCCAAGCCGATGCGGTCCTTGACGGAGTGGGCGGGGTTGAAGAACTCGAGCTTGGCCACTACCCGCCCGGGGAGCCCGGCGGCGACGCGGTTGAGCTGGACAAGGGGCGTGTTGCCGATCAGGCGGGTGACGTCGGTGGCGATCCGCATGGTATGGCCTCCAGGTGGCACGACGAGGGTCAGATGACGTAGTTCGAGGCCGGCGAGGCCTCACGCTCCCAGACCACGAGATCGGCGACGGAGAGCGATCCGAGAGCGTTGGCGAGGAGGTCGCGCAGGTGCTCCTCGAGAGTTCCCGGCGGGTTCGACTCGGCATCCGGGGCGGTCGGCGCCAAGACCCGGTCGAGCGGGATCTCGTGAGGGGGATGGGCAAGTCGGATGCCGCCGCCCGGCCCGCGCCGCGTCTGGACCACAGCCTGCCGGGCGAGCTCGCGGACCAGGTGTGCGAGATACGCGGCGGGGATGCCGCGGCGCTCGGCAACCGCAGCCCCCGAGATCGAGTCCGGAAACCGCGCCGCGAGCTCGGCCAGGAGCTCGAGCCGGTAGCGGTCCGTGGTATTCATGATCAACATGATCATATTCATACTTAATCATCATCCGATTGTCAAGTGGTCGGATCGGGGCGACTTTGAGATCGGCGCGCAGACGACGTGGTGTCCGTGGGGTACAATGCGCCGGTGGAGGGAGCGATGAGGTTCCTCGACGAGCTCGAAGCGCGGGCGGCAGCGGCAGGTGGGAGGATCGTCCTGCCGGAGGGTGACGACCCGCGCGCCCAGCAGGCGGCGAGGGTCCTGGCCGAAAGCCGCGTGTGTCAGGTCACGCTGCTGTGTCCGGCGAGCCGGCGCGAGCCGGTCCACGACGAGCTCCGGGCGCTCGGGGTCGAGACAGTGGACCCCGCCACCGACCCCCTGCGGGATCAACTGGCGGCGTACCTGCTCGAGCGCCGTCGCGCCAAGGGACTGACCCAAGAGGCTGCTTTCGCCGCAGTCAGTGACCCGCTCTACTTCGCGTCGTTGATGGTCGCCACCGGCCACGCCTCGGGTTCGGTCGGCGGCGCGGCCCGAACCACTGCCGACACCGTGCGTGCGGCGCTGCACTCGATCGGGCCAACGCCGGGTCTTAAGACCGTCTCCTCAGCCTTCATCATGGTCCATCCCGAAGCCCGCTGGGGATCCGGCGGGGTGATGGTCTTTGCCGACTGCGCCGTCATGCCCGATCCGGACCCGAGCCAGCTGGCCGATATCGCCGTCGCCGCCGCGAGCACTTTCGTGCGGATCGTCGGCGATGAGCCGCGGGTGGCCCTGCTCAGCTTCTCGACCCGCTCGAGTGCTGACCATCCCCTGGTCGACAAGGTCAAGGCCGCGGTCGAGGAGCTCGCGCGCCGGGCGCCGGGGTTCGCGTTCGACGGTGAGCTCCAGCTCGATGCGGCCCTGATCGAGTCGGTCGGGTCGCGCAAGGCGCCGGGCTCGGCGGTCGCGGGTCGCGCCAATGTCATCGTCTTTCCCGACCTCAACGCGGGCAACATCTGCTACAAGGCGGTCGAGCGGCTCGCCGGTGCACGGGCGCTCGGTCCCCTCCTACAGGGCCTGGCACGGCCGGCAAACGACCTCAGCCGCGGTTGCTCGGCGGCGGACATCGTGCAGACAACCCACTTGACCCTGCTCCAGGCTCAGGGCTGAGGTCGACGTGAGGGTCCTGGTCATCGGCTCCGGCGCCCGAGAGCACGCGATCGTCCACGCGATCCGTCGCTCCCCCGGGGTCACGGCGGTGTTTGCGGCCCCCGGGAATCCGGGTATCGGTGAGGCCGCGGACCTGCTCCAGCTGTCCGCGGACGACCTGCCGAGCCTCGCCGAGGCCGCCGCAGATCTTCGCATCGACCTCACCGTGGTCGGACCGGAGCTGCCGCTTGCGCTCGGCATTGCCGACGAGTTCGAGCGCCGCGGCCTACGGCTGTTCGGACCCACCCGGGCTGCCGCACAGCTGGAGGCGAGCAAGGTGTTCGCCAAGGAGTTCTGCCTGCGCCACGGGATACCGAGCGCCGCTTCCGAGACCGTCACTGGCCTCGACGACGCCCACCGGGTGGTCGCCCGTTGCGGGTTGCCGCTGGTCCTGAAAGCGGACGGTCTCGCCGCGGGCAAGGGCGTCTTCATCGTGACCTCCGAGGACCAGCTGGACGAGGTGTTGGATGGCTTCTTCGTCGCTCGCCGCTTTGGCGAGGCCGGACAGAAGGTGCTGGTGGAGGAGCTCCTGGTCGGTGAGGAGCTCTCCTACATGGTGATTGCGGACGGGACCCGGATCGTCCCTCTGGCCACCTCCCACGACTATAAACGCGCGCTCGACGGCGACTGCGGCGGCAACACCGGCGGCATGGGGTCGCACTCGCCGTCAGTGCTCCCGCCCGGTACCACGCGGCGGATTCTCGAGGACATCGTGCGTCCCACGGTCGCGGGCATGGCGAGCGAAGGCCGGCCGTACCGCGGCGTGCTCTACGTCGGCCTGATGCTCACCGAGGCGGGACCGCGGGTGCTCGAGTTCAACTGCCGGCTCGGGGACCCCGAGGCGCAGTCCATCCTCCTGCGCCTCGACGACAACCTCGCCGGCGTGCTGCGCGCGGCTGCCGACGAGCAGCTCGCCGTGTCGACGCTGTCGTGGCGCCGCGAGGCGGCGGCCACCGTCGTGCTGGCGGCCGCCGGCTACCCTGGCAGCGCCCGGCGAGGCGACCAGATCAGCGGGGTCGAGGAGGCGATGGCGCTGCCCGGAGTCACGGTCTATTACGCGGGAACGCGCCGTGAAGGCGGCCGCCTGGTGACCTCCGGCGGACGGGTCCTGTCCGTGTGCGGGCGCGGCAGCGACCTCGCGGAGGCCGTGGCCACCGCCTACCGAGGGGTGGAGAAGATCGCTTTCGACGGTCGACACTACCGCACCGACATTGGTGCGGACTCCCTGGCCAAGCTCGCGGGAGGCGCCGGTGACGCCGAGTGACGTGCTCGTTCTGATGGGGTCCGCCAGCGACTGGAAGTACCTCGAGCCGGCCACTACGGTGCTGTCCCGGCTCGGATTGCGCTTCACGGTTCACGTCAGCTCCGCCCACCGGACCCCCGAGCGGACTGTGGAGCTGGTCCGCAAAGCGGACGCCGCCGGGTGCCGCGTCTTCATCTGCGCCGCCGGCATGGCGGCCCACCTCGCCGGGGTGGTCGCCGCGCACACGCTCCGGCCGGTGCTCGGAGTGCCCCTTCCCGGCGGAGTTCTCGATGGTGTCGACGCGCTGCTGTCCACCGTCCAGATGCCGGCGGGCGTTCCGGTTGCAACCTTCGCCGTCGGTTCGGCCGGCGCAAGAAACGCCGCGCATTTCGCGGCCCAGATCGTCGCCCTCGATCGTCCCGACGTGGCCGAGGCGCTCGCAGCACAGCGGCGCGAGGGCGCAGCCGCGGTCGAGAGCAGCGACCGCGACATCCGCGCCGCATGCACTGGGGAGCTTCAGCCATGACTTGCGCCTGTCCCCGGGCCGTCGCGTCGGTTCACGAAGACTGGGTGCGTGTCGTGGTCGATCCCGATGTGCCCGCGATCCCGTGCCGAGCCGGATCTCTCGAGCTGATCCATGGTGAGCCCTACGTGATCGAGCTGCCTGAAGGGCTTTTCGTCGGCCACGCCACCAGCTTCTGCTGTCCCGTCCTGCGCGATCCCCTCCAGGAGGGCGGCCGAGTCCTTCGGTGTGCCACGGAGGAGGATCTCGAGCGTCAGCGCTCGTTCGCCACCCTCGAGGCCGACATAGAGTCCTACCTCCGCCAGCGCGTGAGAGCATTGGGCCTCGAGATCAAGCCCCTCAAGGTGTGGATTCCGCTCTCTGGACGCAAGGCCATCGTGTCGTTTACGGCCGAGCAACGGGTCGACTTTCGCCCCCTCCTGAAAGAGCTCGGCGGCCGCTTCCGGCGCCGGATCGAAATGCGACCACACGGCGTTCGCGACGGCGCCAAAGCCTGCGGCGGGCTCGGCCCGTGCGGCCGCAGCCTGTGCTGCTCCACCTTTATGGCGCGCTTCCACTCGGTGACCGTCCGGATGGCGAAGCGCCAGAACCTGAGCCTCAACCCGGCCAAGATCTCCGGCCTGTGTGGCCGCCTGATGTGCTGTCTCGCGCACGAGGTCGAACTCTACCCCCAGCGCGCCCACCGAAGCGCCGGACCCGAAGTGGTAGCGGTCGAGGCGCAGGGCTGACGGCGCGTCCGGAGCACCGGTTCCCTCGTCCCGCCAATGCCGGTATGATAGGTCAGACATCCGACCGATCACAGGCTTCTGGCGCGAGTTTTGCTTCTCAGAACCGATCACATGCCGGTGGCCACGCACCATCTTCAGGGGCAGGGGGAGCACCGATGCCCGATCGCAAGCTGATCCGACCGTCGATGAACGAGATGATGGAGCGGTTTCCAACCCGCGCCACGGGCCGGCGTAAGCAGGTTCCGGCGGAGCAGACGAACGCTGAGAACTTCTACTACCTCAAACAGATGCAGAATAGGACCTCGATGGTCGTGGTGCTCCTCGACGGGACGGAGCTGACCGGCTGGATCGAGTGGTACGACAAGACCTGCGTCAAGCTCAACCGGACGGACGCGCCCAACCTGCTCTTGTTCAAGCACGCCATCAAGTTCATGTTCAAGGAAGAGGAGCTCCACCTGCGCCGACGCCGACGACCGCCGATCGTGCGTGATACCAGGTCAATCTGACATAGGCATTCCTGCCGCACCTGGCCCGTCGAGCGGCATCGGCGGATGCAGATCGTCACCGCTGGGCCGATGCGACATGAATGCCTAGAGCCGCGGCTTCTGCTCCGGAAAGAGCTGCTGAAGCATGTCGAGAGGGGTCGCCAGCTGAGCTTGGCCGAAGGCTGACGGCGGGAGAGAGCGTGCGAGATGCAGCGCCCGATGGGTGATGTAGGCAAAGTTGTCACGGACCTGCATCGCTCCGCTCGCGTGGTACATCTGCTGCAGGATCTCGAGCTGGCGTGACAGCGCCGCCTGCGGATCGATGTGCAGGATCTCGTCGCGCCGGTTGATGGGTCCGGGCTGCACCTCCGCGGGCTTGGGCAGGCCGAGCACGGCGCTTTCGAGGTCGGCGAGCTCGGCCAGCACCGGGTCGATCGGCCGCTCGGCGGGGCGCCGGATCGGCTGCAGCAGAATTGGGCGCCGCTCGCAGTTGGCCCGGTGGATGAGCTCGTCCTGGACGACCCAGCCGAGGTTGGTCAGGCGCAGCTTCGACGACACGTGACGGGTCAGGTACTGCACGAACGGTTGGATTGCTCCTTCGTAGGACTCGCGTACGCCGTTGAACATGTTGAGTACGAAGTACACCCCGAAGGAGTGGACCACGTCGGCGATCGCGTGCAGGTAGCGGCTCTCGCCGAGCGACTCGAGCAGGTCGCGCAGGAACACGTCGAGGTTCGGCAGCCGTTCTTCGTACACGTCCTCGACCTGGTCGAGCAACTCGTTCACGAGTCGGTGCTGGCGGCGGTCGCCCGAGCGGCCGAACATCGGCGAGTCCTCCGAGAACAGGAAGCGCAGCTTTCGGAACAGGAGACTCTTGACGATGTCGGCAGCCGCCATGGTGGCGGCCGGGTGATGGGGGGTGAAGACCAGGACGCCAGAGTTCGACAGCGGCAGGAAGTCGATGACGTTGGCGTCGAGACCGGCGCGTAGGTCGAGCACGATGAAGGTCGCGGGAAGCTCGTTGATGGCGTGCACGAGCTGCCAGCGTGCGCTGTCGGAGAGGTTGGTGATTTCGTCAATGGCGTTGCGTGGGGCGGCGACGAAGGCAAAGTTGCGGAACATGCCGCCGGGATCGATCCGGCGGTCGAGCGGGGTCAGACACTCGTCGAGGCGTCGGCCGCGACGGAAGAAGTGGTAGAGATCGGAGCCGATCGGGACGTCGAGCGTGTTGCGGACCGAGGACGTTCCCGTATCGAGATCGACCAGTATGGTCGGCGCCACCCGTGACAGGGTGAGAGCGAAATTGACCGCGAAGGTGGTCTTGCCGACGCCCCCCTTCCCGGACGACACGGTGATGATTCGGCGCATGGTCCTTGCAACTCTACTGGAGTCCGGGGCCGGTTGCATAGGGCGTGGTATGACCAAACGCCGACCACAGGTGCGGGCTCACGCGCCAGCCCCTCGAACCCCCGCGAGCTGTTCCACACGGCTGATGACGAGGTCGAGCGCGACCCGGTTGAACCCTCCCTCGGGAATGATCACGTCCGCCCACCGCCGCGACGGCTCGACGAACTCCAGGTGCATCGGCCGCACGGAGCCCAGGTACTGGTCTACGACGCTGTCGACGGAGCGGCCGCGCTCGCGCACGTCCCGGCCGAGCCGGCGGATGAACCGAATGTCGGCGTCCGTGTCGACGAAGATCTTGATGTCCAGGAGCTCGCGCAGGACCGGCTCCCACAGGATCAGGATGCCTTCGACGAGGATCACCGAGCGCGGCTCGACCCACTCGACCTGTTCGAGGCGCACGTGCCGCGTGAAGTCGTAGACCGGCAACGGCGCCGGCTGTCCAGCCCGCAGGAGACGCACGTGCTCGATCATCAGCGAGGTCTCGAGCGCGTTGGGGTGGTCGAAGTTGTGGCGAGGACGCATCGACTCGTCGACCTCGGAGAGGTCGCGGTAGTAGCGATCGTGGTTGACGACCGCAATCCGCTCGCGGCCGACCCGGCGGACGATCTCGTCGGCGATGGTCGTCTTGCCCGAACCGGTGCCGCCGGCGACGCCAATGCACAGCCGGTCGGTCGTCTCGGTACCCACACACCCTCACAGGTACTTGAGGGTCTCTCGCGCGGTGGCCGCGTCGGACCCGTCGGGCGCGACCTCGAGGTAGTGCTGCAGATCCTTCTTGGCACCCTCGAGATCGCCCGAACGCAGCAACAGCATGCCATACTCGAACAAGCACTTGGCGAAGTCTGGGTCGGAAGTGAGGCAGCGCTCGAGCAGCGGTCTGGCTGCCTCGTCGTCCATCTTGTTGAGGAAGACCGCGGCTTGGTTGAACAGCACGGCCGGGTCGTCGGGACTGAGCTTCTGATAGCGCTCCAGATAGCCCTGATGTTGGTCGGCTAGGCCGAGCGCGGCGGCCGCGTTCGCCGCCACCGCGAGGCAGCCGAGAGACTCCGGGTCGAGCTCCATGCAGCGGTTTGCGCTCGCCAGTGCCGCCTTGGCGTCCCCCATGTCCATCTCGAGCTGGGCCAGGCTGGACCACCCCAGCAGCAACTTCGGATCGGCGGCCACAGCGCGCTCGAGAGCGCCTCGGGCCTCGGCCTTCTTGCCCTGGGTGAGCAGGTCGCGGGCCTCGCCGAGCTCCGCGTACCCGGGTTGCAGCGCGAGCGTGGGGTTGCCCTGCTTGCGCGTCTGCTCGACCGACGTCAGCGTGAGCGTGAACTCGTTTTCGGTGCTCCCGGCAGGGACCTTGAAAGGCTCGTCGTGCGGCACGAAGCCGGGCGCCTCGACGTGAAAGACGTACGGTCTCGTGGCGTCGAGGACCACTGCGGTGAAGGTGCCGTCCTTGCGGACCTCGATCTCCTTGCGAAAGCTGGCGATTTCGTCCGTGGTGATCACCACGATCGCGCCCGACACCGGTGCGCCCGTGCTGTCGACCACCTTGCCCCGCAGCCGGGCCTGCGCACCGGCCGCTGCGACCGTCGCGACGAGGCCGGTCGCTGCCAGAACCACGAGGTTTCGCAGCACCATCGAGCGCATGGCGAACCTCCCCTCTCCGCGAACCCATCGAGCATAGCGGGTTTCCGGGCGGGTCTCAACACGCGGGAAGGGAGGGTATCCGCCGCAGGCGCTCGTCGCCGAACGGAGCGGGCGCTCAGCCGCCCGCGGTGCGCCGTGCCTCGAGCAAGCGCGGTGCGTCGGCAAGGTCGTACAGCACGCCCGACGCCCCCCGAGCGCGCAGGGCGCTCTCGAAGTGCCGTAGGAGCAGGCCCCGCCGTTTCAGCAGGGCGACGATCTGCGTGTCCTCCAGGAAGGGCGAGAGCTCGCGGCGGACCGCCGCCTCGTCGAGCTGCTGGAGGGCGTCCCAGAGGTGGCGCTCGCACACCGTCACCTGGTCGAGGTGGTCGAAGGTGGTGGTGCGCCGAAACGCCCGAGTGTGGTCGATGTACCACAGCCGGCCGCTGGCGTCGACGAGCAGGTTGGTGGTGTTGCGGTCCCAATTCGAGATCAGCTCGTCCCAGACCAGGATCATCCGCTCCTGCATGACCCAGTAGTAGGGATTCTGGTGCTCGGCATCAGCAGCGGCGAGCTCTTCCTGGGTCCGGGCGTTCTCAACCCAGAGCTGGACGGAACCGCGTACACCGCCGATCTCCCGGAGGACCGTGGGCGGAACGGTGTCGAGACCGAGCAGCCGGCTCAGCCGATAGGCCGCAACCTCGTTGACGAAGCTGTCGGTGAGCAGGTTCTCACGCGTCGCTCGCTGGTTGATGTTGAACGCGCTGGTGTTCACCGTGCGGAAGATCGCGCGGGCCGTGACGCCGTCCCGCTCCAGGACCAACCGGCACGGACGGCTGGTGCCGCTGCCGAGCACCTCGCTCGACACCACCCGAGCCTCGCGGAGGAAGCTCTCTGCGTCCTCGTCGCTGACGAACGGCAGCCGCTCGCCGTCCGGGCCCAGCCACCGGCCCTCCTCCTGCGCCTGCGCCCCCGCACCTTCACCGGGCTGGGCAGCGACGCTGCTGGTGACACCGGCGAGCGCGGTGAGTGCGATGACCGCGAGCCCAGCTGCTCTTGCAAATCTCCACGATGTGTGTGACATCGGACCTCCCGGCTCCGGCGACCGCCGGCACTCTCAGAGATACGGCACACGCTGTCGAGCGTTTCCGCGGGCCGCGACCGCTCCAGCGGTGCGGGGTGCGGATGGTACACTGCCGCGATTCGGAGCACGCGGTGCGAGCGAGGTTCTCCCCCTCTGCCCCCCCCGCCACGAGCGTGTGCGCGCGCGTCGACGGCGGCCCATTCCCGCACCCTCGGCAGGAGCGGGACGGGCGTGGTCTGTCCTTCCGGTGGGTGGCGAGAGGAGAGGTGGGCGAGGGACGTCACGGCGATGGCCCGTAACCGGCCGCGAACCCCGTTGCGGACCGGGGGTGAGCGCGGCCTGTCGGGCTGGCTCGGCGTTCGTGAGGGCGAGGGTCGGACGGCGTGGACCCTGTTCGGCGCCTTCCTCCTCCTGGAGACCTGCCACTACATCGGCAAGGCGGTTCGCCAGGCGACCTACATCGAGAGCCTCGGCGCCGAGCGTCTGCCGTGGGTCTACCTTCTGCTCACCGCCACTGCGGTGCCGGTTCTGCTGCTCTACGCACGGCTCGCCCGCGGCCGCTCCCTGCACCGCCTGATCGTGCTCTCCTGCCTGGTCCAGGGAGCAGCCCTGGTGGTTTTCTACGGGCTCTTCGCGCGACCCTCGGGGTGGGTTGCGCTCGCCTTCTACCTCTGGATCACCACCGCCTTTGGCATCGCGATCAGCCAGTTCTGGCTCTACTCGGCGAGTGTCTTCGATCCACGCCAGGCGCGGAGGCTGTTCGCTTTCATCTGTGCCGGCGGGCTGCTCGGTGGCCTCACCGGCGGCCAGCTCACCCGGTTGACCGCCGACCTTCTCGGCACCAGAGCGTCGCTCCTGGTCGCGGCGGCCCTGATGCTCGTGCTCGCCGCCGGCCTCGGGCGCTGGCGCCTGGCACCGGAGGCGCCAGCGCCTGAGCAGCGCCCTGCACAGGCGGAGGCTTCGATCGAGGACGCCCGCGGCGGTCTGGCGGCGGTACGCGGCTCGCGGCTCCTGCTGCTGATCGCAGCGGTCATGTTCCTCACGATGGTGGTCTCCCAGGTCGTCGACGTGCAGTTCAACTGGGCCGTGGAGCGCACCACGATCGGGCTCGACCGGCGCGCCGCGCTGTTCGGCAACTTCTTCAGCGTCATGGGTCTATTCGCCTTTGTCTTCCAACTGGTTGCGACCCGCTGGATCCACCGTGCGCTCGGGGTCGGGTTCGCGATGCGGGTGATGCCGGTGACGGTGGCGATGGGGTCGCTGCTGCTCCTTGCCACGGCCGGGCTGGGCCCGAGCGCGCTGCTCGCGGCGGGCGCATTCCTCAAGCTCGGCGAGAGCGGCCTGCGCCACTCGCTCGACCAGTCGACGCGGGAGCTGCTCTTCTTCCCGGTGCCCGCCGACCTGCGCCGACGGGCCAAGGCCTCGCTCGACGTCTTCGTGCAGCGCTTCGCGGAGGGCTGCTCCGCCATCTTCTTGCTCACAGTGACCTTCGGACTGGTCCCGGTGCAGCACCTGTCCTGGCTCACTCTCGCTCTGGTCGCCGTGTGGCTGCCGCTCACCGTCGCTACCCGCCGCGAGTATGTGAGATCGTTCCGCGAGGGGCTCAGCGCAGGCTCGGTCGACAGCGCCGCAACCATCGACCTCGAGGACGTCACCACGGTCACCACGCTGGTCGAGTTCCTCGGCAGCCCCGACCCCCGGCAGGTGCTGTCGAGCATCGATCTGCTCGCCCTGCACGGCCGCGGCCGCCTGGTGCCGCCGCTGCTGCTCTACCACGACGACCCGACGGTTCGGCTGCGCACGTTGGAGGTTCTCACCCGACTCGGGAGGAGCGACGCGGTCGGGCTCATCGAGCGCTGCCTGGCGGACGCCGAGCCCGAGGTGCGCAGCGCCGCGATCCGCACCCTCGCGGCGCTGCAGGGCCGCGACGCCTGCGAGCTGATGGCACCTCGGATCGGCGACCCCGACCCCCGGGTGCGCGCGGCCGCGGTGGTCTGCCTGGCGCGATACGCACCGCCCGAGCTGGCGGCCCGCGCGGATGCCGCTCTCGCCGGCATGCTGGTCGACGGCAAGCCGGCGGTGCGCTCCGAGGCCTGCCGGGCACTCGGACAGCTGTCGATGCCGTCGCACCAGGACGAGCTCGTTCAGGCCCTGTACGACCGCGACGGTCAGGTGGTTCGCGAGGCGATCGCCGCGGTGCGCCGGCGGACCCAACGTGACGGGCCCAATCCGGTCTACCTCCCGATTCTGATCTCGCTGTTGCGCGACCGCCGTCTCAAGCACGATGCGCGCCTCGCGCTGGAGGCCTACGGCGCCCACGCCATCGACGCCCTGGTCCTCTTCATGCAGGAGTCTGGCGAGCGGATCTGGGTCCGCAGGGCGGCGCCCAAGGCGATCGCACGCATCGGAGGACCCACAGCCGCAGAGGCCCTTGTCGGTGCGCTCGACGAGCACGACACCGTGCTGCGACGCAAGGTCGTGGAGGCGTTGGTCTACCTCCGCACTCGCGACCCTCACCTCGAGTTCGACTCGGCCGCGATCGAGACCGCGATGTCCGACGACGTGCGCGGCTACCTCCGGGCGCTAGCCGACCTCGCGGCGATCGGTGCAGGGCCGACCGACACTGACGGCCCGGCACCGGCGGTCGACCCGGTAGCTGACCCGCTTCTCGTCCAACTGCTTCGCCAGGCCATGGCGCACCGTCTGGCGAACCTGTTCGGGCTGCTGGAGCTTCTCCACCCGGCCGCAGATGTGCGCGCCGTCCATCGCAGCCTGGTCAGCGGCGACCGCACCCTGCGTGCGCACGCCCTCGAGTTTCTGGACAACACACTGTCCGGGCGCGAGCGGCGCGATCTGTTCGCGGTCATCGACGAGGTGCCCGCGTCGTGGAAGCTCCGCCAGGCCGGACCGGAGCGAGGGATCGTGCCCTCCAGTCGCCGTGATACGATTCTTCGTCTCATTTCCGCAGACGTCGGCGACAACCCGGCGGCGGCGGAAATGGCCCTGGCCGCTCTGCATTTGGTCTGGGAGAGGCGGGATCGGGAGCTCGCGCCGGCGATCGCGGAGCTAGCGCGCCGAACCGACCAACCCGAGCTCGCGGCGGCGGCGGTCTGGGTCTCCGGGCAGCTCTCGGAGGGGTCGCCGATGACTGGAAGGGAGCCGCGCATGACCGCAATGGCGCGCATCGAGATGGTCGTCTTCCTGCGGGCAATCGACCTGTTCGCGGCCTGTACCGCCGAGCAGGTGCTGCAGCTTGCGGCGATCGCGACCGAGCGCTCGGTCGCAGCCGGCACCCGTGTCTACCGGGCGGGGGACCCCTCCGAGACCCTCTTCTGCGTTATCGAGGGGCGAGTCGAGCTGAGCGGGAGCGAACCCGGGCAGTCGTCCACCGCCGGCCCGCGCGAGGCGTTCGGAGTGTTCGACATCTTGAGCGGCCGCCTCCATCGCGGTGACGCCGTGGCGAGCGAGAGCACGCTCCTCCTGGCAATCGACGCCGACGACTTTTTCGACCTGCTCTCGGGTAACATCGAGATTGTGAAGGCCCTGTTTCGCACCATCACGTCGAGGCTCGGCGCAGAAGCCGCCGCCGAGACCCTGCAATGAGGTCCGAGCCAAGGCGCTTCGCGTGGCTGGTCGCCGCAGCGCTGCTCGCTGGAGCAGCGGTCGTGGCGGCCGGGCAGGAAGCGGTCGAGGCGCCGCGACTCGTGGCGATAGGCGATGTCCACGGTGACCTCGACCACTTGGTGACGGCGCTTTCAACCGCAGGCATGATCGACGGCCAGCGCGCCTGGGTGGGGGGCGACGCCGTGCTGGTCCAGGTCGGCGACTTCCTTGACCGCGGACGTGAGGTGCGCCAGGTCATGGACCTGATGATGCGACTTCAGAACGAGGCCGCCGCAGCTGGTGGACGTTTCGTGGTTGTTCTCGGCAACCACGAGGTGATGAACATCCTCGGCATCGACCGTGACGTCAATCCGGAGGCCTACCTGGTATTCGCCGACGGTCAGTCCGAGCGGCGCCGGCGCGACGGATGGCAGGCGATGGAGCGGTTCCGGCGCAGGCGCCGTCTCGACCTCGGTCAACGCAGCGCGGGCGAGGCGCCAGAAGACAAGGCGGCCTGGCTCGGCGCGCATCCCCTGGGGCGGCTCGAGTACATCGATGCGATGGGTCCCGACGGCGCCTACGGTCGCTGGTTGCGCACGCTGCCGGCGGCGGTGCGGGTGGGGCGCACGCTGCTGCTGCACGGCGGCATCAGCCCGGCCAACTTGGATCTCACCGAGGACGATCTCAACCGTCGCATCGCAGGAGAGATCGCGACCTACGACGAGATCAAGGCGACCATGATCGCCGACGGAATCGCCCAGCCGACCGCCTCCCTGCAGGACCTGGTCTACCAGGCCCTCAACGAGCTCAAGCTCTACGAGGCGCGAGTCGCCCGGCGCGGTCGTCTAACCGCTTTCGAAGCCGCCCGTGCGCGCCAGCTCGAGAAGCTGCTGCACTGCTCGGACTGGTTTCTGCTCAACCCCGACGGCCCGCTCTGGTACCGAGGCATGGCGGTCTGGACCGAGGACGAGCACGCGCAGTTGGTCGACACCATCCTCTCGACGCTCGGCCTCGACCGCATCGTGCTCGGTCACACGGAGCGCTACGACGGCACCATCCACACGCGCTTCGAAGGCAGAATCGTGTTCGTCGATTCGGGTCTTCCCGCTGCGCTCGAGATCCGGGACGGTCGGCGCCTGGAGGCCGTCTACCCGGACGGACGGGTGGTGCTGGAAGGCCCGTCGATCGGGCCCGTGACCCAGGCGGCGGTCGCTCCGCGGGAGAAGTGACCGTCAACCGGTCCGCTTGATCACCACCAGGGTACGGTCGTCGGCGAACGGCACTCCCTGGGTGAACGCCATGAGAGCCGAGTCGATGGCCGCGCCGAGGCCGGCAGCGTTGTCGTCCCGATGCGCTCGGCACACCGCCTTGAGCCGCTCTCCGCCGTACTCCTCCTGGTCCGGATTCTCAGCCTCGGTGATCCCGTCGGTGTAGACCACGAGCCAGTCGCCTGGGGTCAGCCGGGTGTGGCCCGCGGTGTAGGTCCCTCCGGGAATGAGCCCGATCGGCATCCCGGTCGCATCGAGGGAGTCGACGCTGCCCTCGGCATGGACGATGAATGCGGGGTTGTGACCGGCGTTGGTCCACGACAGTGTCCCGCTCGCCGGCTCCAGCACCGCCAGGAAGGCAGTCGCGTACTTTTCCGGCGGCGTGCGCTCGTAGAGCAGCCTCGACGTTCCATCGAGCACCTCGGCCGGACCGAGACCGGCCTCGATCGGGCCGGCGGTGAGGGCCTCGAGAGACGCGGTCAGCAACGAGGCCGCGATGCCCTTGCCGGACACGTCGGCGACCAGGATCACGCACTCCTCGCCGCCTCGCCGCTCGATCACTCGGTACATGTCTCCGGAGACCCCGCGGGAGGGCGTCGCGGCCGCGTGGAACGACCACCCGGGGATCTCGGGCAGTCGGTCGGACAGCAGCGCCTGCTGGATCCGGCGCGCGAGGGCGAGCTCCTCCTCGAACCGCCGCCGCTCCGCTGCCTCCTCGGCCAGCCGGACATTGCGGATGCGCATCGCCGCCACCGAGGCGAGCGCGACCAGCAGCTCCATGTCCTCCTCGGTAAACTGGCGCACACCGAGCGACGAGCCCAGCACGATCATCCCGAGCGAGCCTTCGGGATCGAGCAGCGGCGCCGCGACCAGCGACCTCACGCCCGCCGCGACCAGGCTGGCGGCGCGGTTGAACCGGGAATCGGTCGCCGTGTCGAGAACCAGTGCGGCCTGGCCCTTCTCGGCAACCTCCTGGACCAGGTGCATCGAGACCACCGGCGGCTCGACATCGCCGCGCCTCGCCGAGCGTCGTGCGGCGCACACGTAGCGGTCGTCGCCGGTGCGCAGGAAGATCGCACCGTCCTCCGGACGCAAGTGATCGAAAGCCCGATCGAGGATCAGCTCGAGGAGCTCGTCAAGGCTGATTGAGCGACCGAGCGCCTGGTGAACCGCCGTGAGCAGGTGGAGTCGCTCCGCGTAGCGCCGGACGTCGCCCTCGACCCGATCCGGGAAAGGGGTTGGCGAAACATCGCCGAGCATCTCGGAGACGGGCCTGAACAGCGTGTGAGCGGGCGTGGCGGCTGGCGCCGCCGGCGCAGAGGAGGCGCCGTTCAGCCGGCGCACCGTGATCTGGCTGGAGCCGACCGTGAGCACGTCGCCAGCGACGACGAGGCGTGCGCCGACGACCCGCTGGCCGTTGATCATGGTGCCGTTGCGCGACCCGAGGTCCTCGACAAACCACTCGCCACTGGATCGCTTGAGACGGGCGTGTCGCCGGGACATCGACGGGTCGGGAACGGAGAGATCGACACTCGACGACCGTCCAATGACGACGGACTCGGTCTCAAGAGTCCTTTCAAACACGCCTCCGGCGGTCGAAACCACGTGAAACGAGATCATTGCCCCGAGCTCCTCCGACTGAGGATAGCAGGGGAACCCTCGTGGCGCATTCCATCGTCCGCTATAGTAGCGAGCCGTTGAAGGTGGCCGCGCGGCGCCTGCTCGACGAGTTTCCGCCGCTCATCGCTCGATAGCCAGCGGGTCTGCGGTCGCGGCCGATCTCTCGTGGATGCTGCGGGCTCACCTGCACCTCTCACCAGGTCAAGGCTCGGCGACCTCGTCAGCGGTGGCGATCTGGTTGCGGCCGAGGCGTTTGGCGAGGTAGAGCGCGCGGTCGGCGGCCGCGACCAACTCCGAGATAGAGGTGCCGTGCCGGGGCGACTCGGCGAGACCCAGGCTGACGGTGACCGTGAGCGTCGTGCCCTGCCAGGGGACCGCCATCGCGGCGATGGCGCTGCGAAGTGCCTCCGCGCGGTCCCGGGCCGAGGCGAGGTCGGCGCCCGGAAACAGGACCAGCGTCTCGTCTCCGCCGTACAGGCAGGCCCGCTCCGGTGCCCGGAGCACGCTGCGAAAGGCCGCGCCCATCGCGCCAACCGTCGCGCGTCCGGCGCCGTGTCCATGGGCCGTGTTGACCTCGCGCAGCCCGTCGAGATCGGTCATGGCGAGGCTGAGAACGCCCCTTCCGCGAGCGAGCAAGCGCTCCACCGCGGCGAGCGCTGACTCCATGGTCTCGAGCCCGGTCAGCTCGTCGAAGTTCACCTTCCGTTGGACACGGTGGAGGAGACCGCTCTCGGCCGGATCGCCGCGAGTGAAGCGGAGCACGGTGTCGCCGAGTTGGAGGTGGTCGCCGTCGCTCAGGATCACGCGCTGGACCCTCTCGCCGTTGAGCCACACGCCGTTTGCCGAGCCGAGGTCGACGACCTCGACGCGGCCGTCAGGTAGGCTCTCGAGCCGGGCGTGGCGGCGCGAGATGGCGGGCTGCTCGAGGCGCAGGCCGGCGGCGGCAGAGCGGCCGATCAGCAGCGAGGCGCCGATCGTCACCTGGCGGCCGATCTCGCCGCCGACGATCACGACCAGGCGAGGTTGGCGGGCAGCATCGTCAACGCCTACGACGGGCACCCGGCCCATGACGGTCGGCTGCTCTCGCGGGTCCAGCGTCGGACGGTCGTCGTCGGTCATGAAGGGACGCGTCCACGTGCTGCAGCGGGCCTCATCGCCTCAACATCCTCCAGCGGGGTGCAGCCGGTCAGGGCCAGGTTGCGGCCTCAGCCGGGTGCAGAGGTCGTCACCGTGTGGGGTTTCGACCTCGTACCGCTCGTGCGGTGGCGGACACGGCCGCCGTACCATGCTCCTCGCGACGTGCAGTGGCAACGCGAGCAGGCTATCACGCCGCCTCGCCCGCGCGCGCCGACTGGCGTCGCCCGAGCCACAGGCTGAGAACGAACCAACCGGCTGCCAGCATCGAAGCGACGGTGGCGAGCCCCCCGGCGGCGAGCCCGAGCGCGGCCAGACCGGCGTAGGACCACGCCGAGAGCTGGTCGCCGGTGCGATAGACGAAGGTGTCAATGAAGTTCTTCGCCTTGTACTTGTCCTCGCGGTCAAGGACGGTGAACAAGAGCTCTCGAGCAGGTCGGGAGAGTGCGAAGTTCGAGGCCCGCCGGGTGACCTGGAAGGCGGCGAGGACCGCGAGCGTGGGCATGGCGCCGAGCGCTCCGAAGCCGAGCATGCACGCCAGCGGCAGCAGCCCGAGGGTGAGCCCGACGCCGAGCCGGTGCAGGACACGGCCGGTGAGCAATCCCTGGACCACCGCGGTCAGGAGGTTGACGGTGAGGTCGATGCGGGCAAGGAAGGCGGTTCGGGCCGCCCGGTCAGCGATCGCGAGGCCGAGGATCTCGGTCTGCTGGAAGTAGGCGAAGGTCCCGGCGATGGTGTGGAGGAGGAGGAACAGTGAGATGCCGAGCAGGTAGGGCGAGCCGAGGACGCTCTTGACGCCGGAGAGCGCGCCCCCGCCGACCCCGACGTCACGCGCCTCGGGCGCCGTCCGCGTTGGAACCGAGCGTCGGGCGAGAGCGGTGACGCACACCACTGCCGCCTCGACCAGCGCCGCAGAGACCACCAGCAGCACCACTGCCGGGACCCGCTCGGCGGCGAGGGCTGTGAACCCTGAACCGGCGACTCCCCCGAGCGTCCCGCCGAGCGCGATCGCGCCGTACAGGCGGGCGCCTTGCTCAGGTCGGAAGGTGTCGGCCATGAACGACCAGAAGACCGACACCACGAACAGGTTGAACACGCTCACCCAGACGTAGAACCCGCGTCCCAGCCAGACCGCCTGGGCCGGAGAGACGAGCGCCCACCCGGCGGCGAACAGCACCAGATTGGCGGCGATCACGTGGTAGGTGATGGGGATCGAGCGGGTCCGCGGCAGCCGTGACGCGATCAGGGCGAACAGCGGATGAGCGGCAAGGGTCACCACCAGGGTCCCGGTCCACAGCCACGGCAGCGTGCGTACGCCGCCAGCCACGGCAAGCTCGTCGCGGACCGGGCGCAGCACGTAGTAGCTCGCCAGCAGGAGGAAAAAGTAGGCGGCTGAGAGCAGCAAGGGGACGCGCTCGCCGGGGCGGACGTCGACCAGCCGTTGAACCCTGCGCATCACGGCAGCGTCCGGGCCCGGGTGGACCAACGCGAGCGGAGTCGGGTTGAACGCAGGTAGCTCAAGCGGGTGCCCCCCGGGTCCATCCTACGGTGGAGAGCGAGGAGAGGTTGCGTGAGGCGCTCTCCGGGCAGAGGCCACCAGCGACGATCGTCACGGGCCGCACCACCGTCGCGCCCGACGACGCACGTCCGGAGGTCGTGACCCCGCGGCCAGGGTCGAGCGGCTCGGGAACATCTTCCGCGAGATCTTCGCCTCGTACCCCGTCGCGAAAGTGAGCCTCTCGATGGGCGGATGCCGCGCAGCCACTCTCTCGGAGGACCCGTCTCAGCCCACGGCGGATGACCGGCGCTAACCGGCCTCGGCGGGAGAGCTACCGTAGCACCAGATCCTCACGGGTGCGCCGACAGGAAGCTCGCTCATGCCCGAGACGCGAGGCGCTGCACAGCTGGGCCGACTGGTAGGGCCTGGCGCTACAGAGTCTGGTCGGCTCTCGGTGGCGTGCAGTCCTGACCACTCGCTGCGTCGGACGGTGGCGCAGGCGATGCTGCGACGGGTGCCAGGCGCGGGAAAGGGTCAACGCCACATTGCGGTTAGCATCAACACATCGGACTCGCTCGGGTTCGAAGCCCACATCGCAGGGGGGATCCAGGATGGCGAGGACCGCGGGGTCGGCGGCGCGAGGTTTCAGCGGCTGGTTCGAGTGGTTCGTGCGCTCGGAGGTCGTCGGCAGCATGCTGCTGCTGGCGTGCACCGTGGCCGCACTGATCTGGGCGAACTCGCCGTGGGCAGAGCTCTACGACCACCTGCTCCACACCAAGATCGGGCTCTCGTGGGGCGATGCCGCCTTCAAGCTCACGCTCCACCACTGGATCAACGACGGCCTGATGGTCATCTTCTTCTTCGTGGTCGGGCTCGAGGTCAAGCGCGAGGTAGTGGTCGGTCAGCTGTCCTCGATCGACCGCGCTGTGCTGCCGGTCGCGGCGGCGGCCGGCGGGATGATCGCCCCCGCGCTGCTTTACGTCGCGTTCAATGCCGGGGGGCTCGGGGCCTCGGGATGGGGCATCCCGATGGCCACCGACATCGCCTTCGCGCTCGGCGTACTGGCCGTGTTCGGTTCCCGCGTGCCGATCGGTCTCAAGGTCTTCCTGACCGCGCTCGCGATCGCCGACGATCTCGGCGCGGTGCTGGTGATCGCGCTCTTCTACACCGCCGAGATCCGCTGGCTCGCGCTGGCCGCCGCCGGTGTGTTGCTGGTCGTGCTGTTCGTGGCCGTCCAAACAGGCGCCCGGCGTCTCGCAGTCCTGGCGCCGCTGATCGTCGGGGTGTGGCTCGCGGTCTTCGCGTCGGGCGTCCACGCCACCGTGGCCGGGATCCTGGTCGCGATGGTGATCCCGGTGCGCGCCCGGATCGAGCCCGGGCGCTTCCTCGCAATCGTCCGTGAGCGCCTCGGTCGGCTCGAGTCGGTGGAGCTTCGCCGGCACAGCATGATCGACGACCCCGAGCAGCTCGACGCCATCGAGGGCCTTCACGAGGCGTCCGGGGAGATGGTCCCCGCCGGCCTCGCGCTGGAGCACGCGCTCCACCCCGTCCAGGTGTGGTTCATCCTGCCACTGTTCGCGCTCGCCAACGCCGGGGTCGCGCTCGGCGGGGGCGCGGGCGCCGCGCTGGCCAACCCGGTCGGTCTCGGCATCGTCGCGGGGCTGGTGCTCGGCAAGCCGGTCGGGATCGTGCTGCTGAGCTGGCTCGCCGTGCGCAGCGGCCGCGGGTCGCTGCCGGATGGGGTGACCTGGGGCCAGATTGTGGGCGTCGGATGCCTGGCCGGGATCGGGTTCACGATGTCGCTCTTCATTGCCGGGCTCGCCTTCGCCGACCCCGGTCTGGTCGCGAGCGCGAAGATCGGCATCCTGACGGCGTCCCTGGCCGCCGCGGTCATCGGCTCCTTCCTGCTGGTACGGTCGTTGCCCCCGGCTCGCTGAAAAGACTCACCGGGCCCGGGCTCACTCGACCGCGATCGGTGCGGCCTTCCAGATCCGCTCGCAGTAGTCCCGGATCGAGCGGTCGGAGGAGAAGAACCCGGAGCGGGCGGTGTTGAGGATCGAGCGCCGGGTCCACCCATCCTGGTCGCGGGTCGCCTCGAGCGCGCGGGAGACGCAGTCGAGGTAGGACCGGAAGTCGGCGAGCACCATGTACGAGTCGTGCTCGACGAGCGAGGCCACCAGCGGCCGAAAGAGCTCGCGGTCGCCGGTCGAGAAGGCGCCGTCGGCGATGGCATCGACGGCGCGGCGGAGGTCCCCGTCGGCCTCGAGCTCGGCGCGCGGGTCGTAGCCTCGCTCGCGCCGCCGCATCGCGTCGTCGACCGTCATGCCGAAGAGAAAGAAGTTGTCGTCGCCGACCCGCTGCAGGATCTCGATGTTGGCGCCGTCGAGGGTCCCGACCGTGACCGCGCCGTTCAAGGCAAACTTCATGTTGCCGGTCCCAGAGGCCTCCTTGCCGGCGAGTGAGATCTGCTCGGAGAGGTCGGCGGCGGGGTAGATGCGCTCGCCGAGGGAGACGTCGAAGTTGGCCGGGAACACGACGCGCAGGCGGCCGGCGACCGCGGGATCGCCGTTGACCACTCCGGCAACGGCGTGGGCGAGCCGGATGATGAGCTTCGCCGCGCGATAGCCGGGGGCGGCCTTGCCGCCGAGCAGAACCGTCCGAGGGACCACGTCGAGCTCGGCCTGGTCCACGATCCGGTGATAGGCGGCCACCACCTCGAGGATCTTGAGCAGCTGGCGCTTGTACTCGTGGATCCTCTTGACGAGCACATCGTGCACGGTCGCCGGGTCGACCTCGATTCCGTCCCTGCGGGCAAGCAGTGCCGCCAGGTCTGCCTTGTTGGCAGCCTTGACCTCTCGCCAAGCGTGCTGGAAGCCCGCGTCGTCGGCGTGCGGCTCGAGCTCGGCGAGGCGGTCGAGGTCACGCACCCAGCCGTCACCGATCGCCTCGCTGATCAGGTGTGCGAGGCGCGGGTTGGCCAGTGCGACGAAGCGCCGCGGCGTGACGCCGTTGGTGACGTTGGTGAAGCGCTCCGGGAAGAGCTCGGCGAAGTCGTGCAGGGTGTGCTCGCGCAGCAGGCGCGAGTGGAGCTCGGCGACTCCGTTGACGGCACAGCCGCCGACCACGGCGAGGTTTGCCATCCGGACCCGCCGCTCAGGTTGCTCTTCGATCAGCGACATCCGGGCGACGCGCGCGTCGTCGCCCGGGAAGCGGTCGCGGACGGAGCCGAGAAAGCGCCGGTTGATCTCGTAGACGATCTCGAGGTGGCGCGGCAGGAGGCGGCCGAACATCACCACCGGCCAGGTCTCGAGGGCCTCGGGCAGCAGGGTGTGGCAGGTGTAGGCGAGGCAGCGCCGCGAGATCTCCCAGGCCGGCTCCCAGTCGAGCCCGTTGACGTCGACGAGCAGCCTCATCAGCTCCGGAACCGCGACCACCGGATGAGTGTCGTTGAGCTGGATGGCCACCTTGTCGGGCAGCGTTGTCCAGTCGTCGTTGCGCAGTCGAAAGCGGCGCAGGATGTCGTGCAGCGAGCAGGCGACGAAGAAGTACTGCTGCTTCAGCCGCAGCGCGCGGCCCGCAGGGGTGGCGTCGTTGGGGTAGAGGACCTTGGAGATCGTCTCCGAGTCGACCTTGTCGGCGACCGCGCGCTCGTAATCGCCGACGTCGAACAGCTCGAGGTCGAACTCGCGGGTGGCCCGCGCCCGCCACAGCCGGAGGAGGTTGACGGTGGCGGTGCTCCAACCGGCAACCAGGGTGTGGTACGGCTCGCCGAGGACCCGCTTCTCGGGCTGCCAGCGGACCGTCAACCGACCGTCGGGGTCGGTGGCGTGGACCGTGCGGCCGCCGAAGCCGACCTCGACCATGTCGTCGGGCTGGGGGAACTCCCAGGGGTTGCCGTAGTGAAGCCACGAGTCGGGGCTCTCGATCTGGCGGCCGTCGCGGAAGCTCTGGCGGAAGATCCCGTGTTCGTAGCGGAGGCCGTAGCCCACCGCGGGGATGTCGAGGGTCGCCATCGAGTCGAGGTAGCAGGAGGCGAGGCGGCCGAGGCCGCCGTTGCCGAGCGCGGGCTCCGGGTCGAGCTCGAGCAGGCCGTCGAGGGAAACGGGGGTCGGCTCGAGAGCCCTCCTCGCCAGCTCCAGAGTGCCCGTGATCAGCAGGTTCTTCGCCAGCTGGCGGCCCGGGAGGTACTCGGCGGAGAGGTAATAGACGAACTTCGGGTTGGCCTCGAACTGGGCCTCGGTGGTCCGCCGCCAGCGGTCCACGAGGCGGTCGCGCACGGTCATCGCCAGGGCCCAGTGTGAGTCAAAGGCGCTCGCCGAGTGGAGGCTCGAGCCCCGCGCGCGGTAGAGGTTATCCGTGATCTCGGCGAGGAAGGACGAGGGGGTGTCCTCGGGGTGCAACCCAGTCGACTGGTCGGTCATCGCGACCTCCTCGGCACCGCGGTGGTTCCGGGGCGCCGTCTGCGGCAGGCAACGGGATCCACGATCATGGCTATTCCGCGGTTCCAGGTTGTAGCGCTCGCCGCCCGCGGCGTGACGCGGTGTGGATTGGAAGGTAGACTCCCTCGCACGGGAGGCACCTGATGCTGCGACGTCTGTTTCTCGTGGCTGCAGTCCTCGTCGCGGCTCTTCCCGCCGCGGCCCTCGATTTCAACCTGACCGCGGGGCTCGACCTCGGGGGCTCCTTCGATCTCGGGTCGATCAGCCTCGACGCCGACACCGGCTACACGCTCGGCCTCGAGGTCGTCGCCGACCTGCCGTTCGTCGATGTCGGGGTCGGCGCGGAGTACGGCTTCAGCCGCGGCGCCAGCGGCGGCCTCAGCGGAGACCTCAGCTTCGCACACCTCTACGCGGTCGGGCGTCTGACCGTCTTCGGACCCGTTTACCTCGCGGCACGGCTCGGCTACGCTGATGTGTCGGCGAGCGATCTCGCCGACGGCGGCGCCAACGGAGGCGCGACCTGGAGCGTCGGCGGCGGCTTCTCGTTTCTCGGCACGCTGCGGGCAGAGGCGCTGTTGAACAACGTCTCCGGAGACATCGGTGGCCTCAACCTGGACTACCAGACCTGGTCGGTACGCCTGGTCTACACCTTCTGACCCACCGCCGGGCCGGCGAGCTCGGCGAGGGAGGGCGCCATGCCGAGTGCGTCGGGCGACAACGATGGCGACGGTCTCGGGCTCGAGGAGCTGCTCGATCAGCACCGTCGCGACATCGAGGCTCTCGACCGCCGGATCCTGCACCTGGTGTGCGAGCGGCTCGAGCTCGCCCGCCAGATCGGTGAGCTCAAGCGCCGCTGCGGCGTGCCGCTGCGCAACTTCGAGGTCGAGGCGCAGGTCCACCGACGCTTCGAGCGCGCCTGCCGCGACCTCCACCTCGAGCCCGTCCTGGGCCGGGACCTCGCAGTCTTCCTGATCGACAAGGCGGTCGAGGAGCAGGCGACGCTGCTCGACGCCCGTTATTCCGGCGAGCGCCTCAGATCGCTCGTGGTCGGCGGCAAAGGCGGGATGGGGCGATGGATGGCGGGCTTCCTCGCCGGCCAGGGTCACGAGGTGACCGTGCTCGACCCCGCGCCCGAGCCGTCGCTCTTTCGCGAAGCCAGCGACCTCGCGGCCGCCCGCGATGCCGACCTGGTGGTCCTCGCGGTCCCGATGACGGTCTGCGCCGGGCTGCTCGAGGAGCTGGCGGAGGTCGGGCCGCGCGGCGTGGTGGCGGAGATGTGCAGCCTCAAGGGGCACCTCGAGCCGGTGACGGCCCGCGTGCGCGGGGGCGGGATGCGGCTGGTCTCCTTTCATCCCATGTTCGGTCCCGACGTGCGCATGCTGAGCGGGCGGACGATCGTGATCTGCCGCGAGGGCGACCCCGCGGATCGTGCGGTCGTCCAGGCGCTGTTCGCCGACACCAGCGTCCGCCTGGTCGAGCTCGACATCCCCGACCACGACCGCCGGATGAGCCTGGTTCTGGGGCTCACCCACCTCGCGAACCTGGTCTTTGCACGGGCCCTGAGCCGTTCCGGCGTGGGGGCCGAAGATCTCGCCCAGGTCGCTGGCGTCACCTTCTCGAAGCAGCTGGCCACCACCCGCGAGGTCGCCGGCGAGAACCCCGAGCTCTACTTCCAGATTCAGGCGCTCAACCGGCTCACGGCCCAGACCGGTCGACGGCTGGCGGCGGCCGCCGAGGAGCTGGTCGCTGCGGTGGAGGCGGGCGACGGCGAGGGCTTCGCAGAGATCATGGGCGAGGCCGATCGCTTCCTCTCAGGCGCCGTCGACGGGGGTCCGCAGTGACGGCGGTCGACCGCGTCGTCGCGGCGCTTGGGCGGTCCAACCGACCGACACGGGCGTGGTTGGTGGGAGAGCCCTTCTTCTCGCCGCCGGAGAGGCTTCGAGCCGCGTTCTCCAGGGCCGCCGGCGCCGCCCGCGTGCCCTACGGACCGGCGGGCGGCCTGCCCGAGCTCCGTGCCGCCCTGGCCGAGCTTCACCGGCGCCAGGGCCAGCCCGTCGAGCCCTCCCAGGTGGTCGTCACCCACGGCGCGAAGGCGGCCCTGCTCGCCCTGTTCGGCGCCCTGCTCGCCGACGACGACGAGGTCGTCTGTCCGCTGCCCTGCTACCCCGCTTACCCGCGCGCCGCCGCGGCCGTCGGCGCCCGCGTGGTCCGGGTCCCTGCGGCAGGCGGCGGTGCCCGCTGGGACCTCGACGGTGTACTGGCGGCGCTGTCCCCGCGCAGCCGACTGCTGGTTCTGTCCTCACCCTGCAATCCCACCGGAGGGGTGCTGCGGGAGGTCGAAGCGCAGAAACTGGTCGAGGCGTGTCGGGAGCACGGCGTCAGACTGGTCTGTGACGAGGCCTACGAGTCGTTTCGCATGCGGCCTCACGCGCCGCGCCCGCCGGTCGCCTGGGACCCGGGGCGCGAAACGGTCGTCCAGGTGCGTAGCCTCTCGAAGACCTATGCGCTGTGCGGATGGCGGATCGGTTGGGTGGCGGCGAGCGCCGAGGTGGCGCGGGCGGTCGAGGGGTGGCAGGGCGCCCTGCTCAACCCGCCCAACACCCCGGCCCAGGAGGCCGCCATTGCGGTGACCGCCGTCGACGAGGCCGAGCTGACGGCGGCGCGCGACGTCGTCCGTGCCCGCCTCATCGAGGTTCGCGCGGCCTTCGAGGGCTCGGGTCTCGTGGTCGAGCCGCCTGAGGGGGGGTTCTACCTCTGGTGCGACCTGAGGCCGGTGCTCGGCGAGCTGTCCTCGCTGGGATGGTGCGAGCGCACAGCCGAGCGCTGGGGTCTCGGTCTATGGCCCGGGGAGGACTTTGGCGCCCCGGGCTGGGTGCGGGTCTCGGCCGTGGCCCCGCCGGAGGGCGAGTGGGACCGTTGGTGTGACCATCTCAGGGGTTGCCTCCTCGAGGCGGTGGCTCGCGGATGAGGGCGATTGCCCGAGTTGTCCTGCTCGCGATGCTCGCCTCCCGTGCCGTTGCCGCTGCCGAATCGCCGGCGACTCCGACGCCGGGATTGACCCCGAACCCGAGCGCCGCCGCCGAGGCCACGTTCGGCGCGGAGCCCGGCGACACTCGCTTCCAGCAGTTCGCGAGCAAGCTCTCGCCCAACGAGCCGATGTACTTCTCGCTCGGCTGGCGTGGCAGCACCACCGCCAAGTTCCAGATCAGCTTCAAGTATCGCTTCCTCGACCCGGAAGGACGCTCCGCACGCCGCGTGCCGCTGCTGCGCAGTGTCTACCTCGGCTTCACCCAGACCTCGCTGTGGGACATCGGCGCCGCCTCGGCTCCGTTCTTCGACACCAGCTACCGGCCGAGCCTGTTCGTGCTGCGCGATCGGGTCCACACCTTCTCCGAGACGACCCGGTTCGGCCTGCGTTACGGGCTCGAGCACGAGTCCAACGGCAAGGCCGGCGAGCAGTCGCGCAGCTTCGACATCGCCTACGTGACGCCTTTCGTCGTGGCTGACGAGGTTCTCGGAGGGCAGCTCCGCATTGCACCGAAGCTCTATGCCTACATCGGCGATCTCTCCGACAACCCCGACATTGCCGGGTACCGGGGCTACGTGGACCTGCGCGCGGAGTGGTTGGACCCCGACGGCTTCGGGGTCGCGGCGACCGTGCGCAAGGGGACGAAGGCAGGCCACGGCAGTCTTCAGGTCGACCTCTCCTACCCCCTCGACAGACTGCTCGGCGGCAACCTCGAGGCCTACCTCCACGTCCAGTACTTCAACGGCTGGGGCGAGACGCTGCGCACCTACGACCAGCGTCTGCCGTCACAGCTGCGGATCGGGCTGATGGTCGTGAGGTAGCAGCGCGCGCCCTGGACCCCACGGAGGGGTCCAGGACACGCGCAGCTTGGGATGCGCTGTGCGCATCCAGACTCGAGCCCGCAGGGCAGAGGCCCCCGGCCGCGTCTCGACCTCCCACTCATCGCTCAGGGCCTCTGCCCAGTCACGCCCCGAGCTCGGCCAGGAGGGCCTTCGCCCGGGGCCGGGCGAGGGCGTAGTTGATCCCGAGGCCGTTGAACTCGGCGGCCTGGCGGCAGGCGGTCGCCGCTTCGTCGCGGCGGCCTGCCGCGACCAAGGCCCGAGCGGTGTCCAGCAGCACCCGGGGATCCTGCGGGTTGGCCTGTCCGAGCTCGGTAAGCGCGGTCGTCCAATCGCCCTGCGCACCTGCGACAAGGCCCGCGAGATGGTGGGCCTGCCAGCGCTCGAAGGCGACGCCGCTGGCTTCGGTCGCCGCGAGGTAGCGGGCGGCGGTCTCGAGCCGCGGCGTCGGCTTCGCCGCGGGCGAGCTCGACCCGACCGAGGTCGAAGTCGTGATTGCGGTGGGCCCCATTCTTGACCTCGTCGGTGGCGTTCGAGGCATCCGAAGTCTCGACGCCCTGCTCGAACTTCGCCAGCGCCTCATCCGTCCGTCCGGCGGACAGCAGCACGTTCCCCATCAGGTTGAGGTCGCCGGCCATGGCGGCCTTGTCGCCGGCGGCCTCCGCGATCGCGTACTGACGCGTGAGATCGGCGAGCGCGCCGTCGGCGTCGCTCTCGTGGAGGCGAGTGACCGCGGCCTGGAAGCACGCCGCGCGACGCTCTCCGTCGTTGCGGGACTTCGCCTCGAGCTCGGCCAGGGTCGCGCGGGCGACGTCGCCATTGCCGAGCAGGGTCTGGTCGAGCGCGATCCCTACGTAGGACGCGACGAAGTTCGGATTGCGCTCGAGCGCTTCCCGGTAGCGCGCGATCGACTCGTCGAACCGGCCCATCTTCATCAGCAGCTCGGCATAGGAGTCGTAGGGGTTGGGCTCGTCGGGTACAAGCGCGACGTAGTGCTGGAAGGCGGCCTCGGCACCGGCGTATTCGCCTTCGAAGCGCAGGGCGTAGCCGAGCTGGTTGTAGGCCTGGGAGAAGGTCGGCTCGAGCTCGGTGACGCGCCGGTAGCGCGACGCGGCCTCGGACCACTCCTGGCGGCCGAAGTAGTAATTGGCCAGACCTGTCAATGCCCTCGGATCCTCCGGGAATGCGGCCACCAAGGCGTCGAGGAGCTCCTTCTGACGTGCTGGCTCGCCGTTGACCCCGGCGGCGAGCGCCTCGATCAGCAGCTTTTCCCCCTCGCTGACGTTGTCGACTGCGGCGGTGGCGCGGTCGAGCGCGGCGAAAAACTCCGCCGCCGAGGGAGCGGTGTTGGCCATTCCGAGGTGAGCCAGCGCAAATCCGGGGTCAAGCTCGACCGCCCGCTCGAAGTGGGACCGCGCGTCGGTCGCCCGGAGCGACTCGAGCAGCGCTCGCCCTTCGAGGTAGTTCGCTCGTGCCTGCTCGGACGTGGTCGTGATCGGGATCGTGGTCGGCGCGGGCGGTTCGGTGATCCGGGAACAGCCGGCTGCGGCAACCGCCAGGACCAGGGCACAGCTCAGAACTGCAACTCGGGGCATGACGCTCCTCCTGTTCGAATGGCCCGGGCGCGCGGCGCGAGCATTGCACGCGACAGCCTTTGGCGTGCTCTACCGCGTCCCAGGAGTGGGTTTCCAGGATGTACGGCTGCCCCGGTGTGGAGGTTGCAGCGAGATCGATATGAAATGATTTGACATTGAACTGTGTTGATCGAGGCTGAGCACGACGGCGACACCTCGCCGCCGGGGGAGGCCAGCATGACCGGACCGGAGATCAGGATTCGCAGGGCCGCCGATCGCGGCGTCAGCAACCTCGGTTGGCTCGACAGTCGGCACACGTTTTCCTTCGCGGACTACTGGGACCCGGCTCAGATGGGTTTCAGCGCGCTGCGCGTGATCAACGACGACCGCGTCGCACCGGGGAAGGGCTTCGGGACCCACCCCCACCGCGACATGGAGATCGTGTCGGTGGTGGTGGAAGGAGCGCTGGAGCACCGCGACAGCCTCGGCACCGGGTCGGTGATCCGCCCCGGCGAGGTGCAGCGTATGAGTGCCGGGACCGGCATCCTGCACTCCGAGTTCAACCCGTCGCCCGACGAGGCGGTCCGCTTCCTCCAGATCTGGATCGAGCCCGAGCGCCAGGGCCTGACTCCGAGCTACGAGCAGCGCGCGTTCGCGCCCCGGCCCGGAGCGCTGATCACGGTAGCGTCACCCGACGGCCGCGACGGTTCGCTCACCGTCCACCAGGACGTGACCATCCTGCGGGGGGAAATCGCCCACGGAATGCATCTCGAGCACGCACTGGCGCGAGGTCGCCACGCCTGGCTGCAGGTAGTGACAGGGTCGCTGGAGGCCGCCGGCGAGGAGCTCGCCGAAGGGGATGGGCTCGCCGTCAGCGGCGCGGACGTCCTGGCGCTGGCCGGTCGCCCCGGCGGCGCAGAGATCCTCCTCTTCGACCTCGCGTAGCACCGCGCACCGCCGAGCACCGTGAACGGGCTCTGCGGTGTGCGCTGCTTGGGATGCGCTGCTCGCCTCCCGGAGGGGATTCTCCCAGTTTCGGACACACAAGCGCGGCGGCTCTCGCCTTACGAGCCGGAGTGTCCGTGTACCATCGCATTGAGCGGGCGGGTCGGGCCTCGGGCAGCCCGCGGGAGGACGCGAGGTGGCTGAGGCAGCGAACGAGCTCGTCGCGGTGGTCATGGCCGGCGGTGTGGGAACGCGCTTCTGGCCGTTATCCACGCCAGAACGGCCGAAGCAGTTTCACGCGCTGGTGGGTGAGCGCAGCCTGCTCCAGCTCGCGGTCGATCGGCTCGTCGGGCTGGTCCCGCCGGAGCGCACGCTGGTCCTCACCCAGCGCGCCTTCGTGTCCCAGGTGCGGCAGCACCTCCCGCAGCTGCCGGTGGACAACGTCATTGGCGAGCCCGCGCGCCGCGACACCGCGGCGGCGGTCTGCCTCGGCGCCCTGCTCGCGCGGCGGCGCTTCGGCGACCCGGTGATGCTCACCGTCACCGCCGATCACCTCATCTCGCCGGTCGAGGCCTTCCACCGTGCGGCGCTTTCGGCCGCCCGGGCGGCGCGGCTGTCGTCAGCGCTTTACACCTTCGGCATCCCCCCGACCTCGCCGGCGACCGCTTACGGCTACCTCGAGCTCGGTGAACGGATCGGGGTGGACGACGGGGTCGAGCACTACCGTCTCGCCCGCTTCCACGAGAAGCCCGACCCGGTGACTGCGCGGACCTACCTCATGGCCGGGATCTACCTGTGGAACTCGGGCATGTTCGCGTGGACCGCCGGTTCGATCCTGGCGGAGCTCGCGCGCCACCTTCCGGGGCACCTCGAGGCCCTCGAGCAGGCGGTCACGGCGGACGGAACCGCGGCATGGGAGGCGGCTCTCGCCGCGGCCTTCGAGCCGCTGCCGCGGATCTCGGTCGACTACGCGATCATGGAGCGGGCGAGGGACGTGCGATGCGTGCGCTCGAGCTTCAGCTGGAGCGATGTCGGGGGCTGGATCGCTCTCGGCGAGCACCTCGAGGCGGACCGCTTCGGCAACCGCCGCCACGCCCGTCTTCACGTGCTCGATGCCGAGGACAACCTGGTCTTCGCGGAAGACCCGGAGGAGACCGTCGCCCTGGTCGGCGTCCGCGATCTCGTCGTGGTCCGTGCCGGCCGCCGGACACTGGTCGTCCACCGCGACCGGGCCGAGGAGGTCAAGGCGCTGGTCGAGAGCCTCCCGACGGACGACGGCGATCCGGATCCACGGGTGCAGAGCTAGAGGCCCGGCCGGAAACCCCCTCAAGGGTTTGAATCGCGACTGAGGTGCAATCTGCGGCGCCGGAAGTTCTTGAAATAGAAGGACTACATCTGCGCCCTTCCGGCGCCACATCTCACGCCTTCTCGCGATTCTCGCTTCGCGGGGGGTTCCCGGCCGGGCCTCCAGGAGTGAAGGGCTGACGGCAGGGAACGGGCCGGCGCGCCGTCCCGGCCTCCTCAGCCCGCGGTGTCGACGGTGACCCGGTTGCGGCCCGCGTCCTTGCTCGCGTACATCAAGCGGTCGGCGCGGGCGACCACATCCGCAGCCTCGTCCTGGGCCCGGGCGAGCGTCGCGCCGATCGACACGGTCACCTTGACAGGTTCCCCCTCGTGCATGACCTGGGCCGAGGCGACCAGGCGGCCGAGCCGTTCGCACAGCTCGCCGAGGCCGCTCGTCCCCGGGTCGGCGAGCAGGAGCACCAGCTCCTCGCCGCCCCAACGCGCGACCGCGTCGGAGCTGCGCAGGGCACGCTTGAGGGTCTGCGCGACCAGTCGCAACACGGCATCGCCGACCGCATGACCGTGGGCATCGTTGACCGCTTTGAAGTGATCGATGTCGACGAAGGCGACACCGAGCGCCCACCCGTGCCGCGCCAGCGCACCGAGACGGCCGTCGAGCTCGAGCTCCGCGAGGCGCCGGTTGCCGACCCCGGTGACGGTGTCGAGCAGGGCGGCAGTCTCGAGGCGCGCGATCTCCTGGGCGGTGGCGACCGCCGCGGAGTCGTCGCTGAAGACCTCGAGCGCGCCCACGATGCGGCCCTCCGGGCTGCGGATCGGTGCAATCTTGGTGCGGACCGCAACTCGGTGGCCGTCGCGGTGGCGCAGGAAGACCTGCTCGTCCCTCGCCGCGCCTTCGCGCATGGCCGCCGCCGCTGGGCAGAGCTCGGTCGAGCACAGCGGCCGCCCCTCGTGGTCTACGTGGGCGAGCAGGTTGCCGGAGCAGAGCTTGCCGACGACTTCGTCCGCAGTGTAGCCGGTGAGGCGCTCGGCGGCCTGGTTCCAGTAGGTGATGCGGCGCTCGGAGTCGACCAGGTAGACGCCGTCGTAGAGGTTGTCGATCAGGTCCTTGAAGAAACCGGACTCACGGTCGACGGGTGAGCTCATGGCCGCGGCCTCCTTGGCGGTCCGCATCCGACCCGCCCTTGAGCCGCGGGTCTCGTCCCAGAGTACGCCGAGAGGCCCGCCATGGGCGCCTCATTGGTCACGCTCGAGCACGATGGCGGACCCGTCCCAGCCCTCCTCGAAGCGTGCGACCATGGCCGACGTCACCAGGTCGCCGCTGACGTTGAGCACCGTGCGGCACATGTCGAGTATCCGGTCGACGCCGAGGATGATCGCGATCCCCTCGACCGGGACGCCGACCATGCCGAGCACCATCATGAGCAGCGGGATCGAGCCCCCCGGGATGCCGGCGGTCCCGATCGCGGTCAGCACCGACATCAGGATCACGATCAGCTGCGCCGCCAGGCTGAGGTGGACGCCGAAGACCTGGGCCAGGAAGAGCACGGTGCAGCCCTCGAAGAGGGCGGTGCCGTTCATGTTGAGGGTCGCGCCGAGAGGGAGCACGAAGCCCGCGATCTCGCGCGGGATGCCGAGCACCTCCTCCGCGGTGCGCAGGGTCGTCGGCAGGGTCGCATTCGACGACGAGGTCGAGAAGGCCGTCAACATCACGGTCTGGATTGCGCGCATGAACTTGAGCGGCGGGCAGCGGACCACGAGGACCAGGAGCACCGGGTAGACCACGGTCTGGAACAGGATCAGACCGGCGAGCACGGTCACGACGTAGCCGAGCAGCGCCGTCAGGATCCCGAGCCCGAATCGTGCGGTGACGCTGAAGATGAGGCAGAACACGCCGATCGGGGCGAGCTTCATGACCAGCTCGATGATCGCGACCGTGACGTGCCCGAGGCTCTCGAGGGCGTCGAGCAGCGGCTTGCCCCGCTCGCGGGAGACCGCGGTCAGGCCGACCCCGAGCATGATCGAGAAGAAGATCACCCCGAGCATGTTGCCCTCGGCCGCCGCGGCGACCGGGTTGCGGGGGATGATCCGGACCAGGAGGTCGACCCCGAGGGCGCCCTTGGCGAGGCCCATGGCGCCCTCGGTCTGGCCCCGGTACGTCTCCATGAGACGGGCGGTGACCTCCGGGGCGAGGTGGCGCCCAGGCGCGACCACGTTCATGAGCAGCAGGCCGAGCATCGCCGACAGGGCGGTCAGTGACACGAAGCCGAGCACCGTTCGGGCGCTGATGCGGCCGAGCCGGCGCAGGCTGCCGAGCCCGGCGACGCCGCAGGAAAGAGTGGACAGGATCAGCGGGATGACCACCATCACCAGCGCGTTGAGCCACATCCGGCCGACCGGCTCGGTCGAGACCGAGACCAGGCGAGCGACCGCGTCGCTGCCGTCTGCGCCGAGGTTGACCGCGATCCCGGCGGCGGCGCCGAGTGTGAGGCCAAGCAGGATCCGCGTATGCAGTGCCATGGCGCCGGACGCTAGCGCGCTCCGGGGGGCAAGTCAATTCACGTAGAATGCGTCTCGGCGGCGCCCCGGCGGCGCTGCCGTGGGGGTGGGTATGCGCAGCAGCTCATGCATCGTGGTGGTCGCGGCAGCCTTGGCGGCGCTCCTCGGCGCCTGCTCGACGACGGTGACGCGGGTGCCGGTTGAGGAGCAGATCGATCTTTCCGGGCGCTGGAACGATGTCGACAGCCAGCAGGTCGCGCGCGACCTCGTTCAGCAGTCGCTCGACACCGCGTGGGTCGAGAACCATCTCGAGGCGAAGGGGAAGAAGCCTGCGGTCATCATCGGGGACTTCCGCAACAAGACCGCCGAGCACATTCCGGTCAAGACCCTGGTCGCCGACCTCGAGCGCACCTTCATCAACTCAGGCCGGGTGACGGTCGTCGCCTCGCCGGAGGAGCGCGAGGGGGTGCGGGCGGAGCGTGAGGATCAGCAGCGCTACGCGGCCGAGGAGACGGTCAAGCAGTGGGGCCGAGAGCACGGCGCCGACTACATGCTGCTCGGCGAGATCAACGCCATCTCCGACCGCGAGGGCAAGGACGAGGTCAAGTACTACCAGGTCGACTCCTACCTGGTCGACCTCGAGACCAACGTCAAGGTGTGGAGCGGCTCCACCAAGATCAAGAAGTTCGTCGGGCGCAGCTCCTACCGGCCGTGACCAGCGCCGGGTAGCGGGCGGTGACGGGATGCGCGTGCTGAGCCCGGGGCATCGCGGAGTGCGGGTGTGCGCCGCAGCCGCGTTCCTTGTCGCCGCCGGCTGCGTCACCTACTCCGCCACCAACCTCGCCTTGCGGCCCGAGCTCGCGGCCGGCCGGTTCGACCGGGCCCTGGCGAGCATCGAGCATGGAACCAGCTCCAGCAACCGGCTGCTCACCCTGCTCGAGCACGGCCAGGTGCTGCACCTTGCCGGACGTTTTGCCGAGTCCAACGCCGTCTTCCAGCAGGCGGAGAACCTCGCCGACGCCCTCTACTCCCGCAGCGTGTCCCGGGCGGCGGTGTCGCTGATCACCAACGACACCACGATCAGCTACCGTGCCGAGCCCTTCGAGCTCGCGATGGTGCCCTACTACCGTGCCTTCAACTACATCTCCGTCGGTGAGCGGGGCGAGGCGGTGGTCGAGGCGCGCAAGGCCTCGCTGCTGCTGGCGCGCTCGGCCGAGGCAACCCTCGCCGAGCTTGGCGGCGAGACCCCCGGCGGAGCCCTCGGCCGGTTCGGCGACGACGGCTTCCTGCACCACCTCGCCGGCATGCTCTACGAGTCGAACGGGGAGACCAACGACGCCTACATCGCGTACGCCAACGCCGCCCGCGCCTACGTCGCCGACGCTGCCACGACCGGGATCTCGCCGCCGCCGTGGCTCGCCGAGGACCTCGGGCGCACGGCGCGTCGGCTCGGCTTCGCCAGCGAGCTGGCCACCCTCGCCGAGGAGCTGCCGTCGGTGTTCTCGTCCGAGCGACCGCCCGAGCCCCCTGACACCGGTCACGTGGTGCTCGTGGTCGAGTCGGGCTGGGTGGCACACAAGGACCAGGTCGTCCTCAACCTGCCGATCCTGTCGAGCGACCGCTACGCCGACTCCGGCCTGTGGGCCGCGGAGCTGGCGCTGCGCGCGGGCCCGGCGTGGGTGGTGCCGACCTCCGCCAGGGTGGACTACTGGCTCACCGTGGCGATGCCGACCATGGTGCAGCCTTCGTCAAGGAGGGCGGCGACGGCGCGGATCACGGCCACCGGCGCGTCGTCGGCATTCGCCGTACCGGTCGACGACCTCAGCCGCCGTGCGCTCGCGACCTTCGAGGCGAAGCGCCCCAAGATCCTGGTCAAGACGATCATCCGAGCACTCGCCAAGTACGCCGCGACCCGGGCCGCGGAGAGGCGCGACGAGGTCGCCGGGGTCCTGGTCAACATCTTCGGAGCACTCACCGAGAGGGCGGACACGCGCAGCTGGCTGACCCTGCCCGGCGAGCTCGCGATGGCGCGACTGAGCCTTCCCGCGGGCCGCCACGAGCTGACCGTCGAGTACCTCGACCCCTCGGGGCGTGTCCTCGATACCGAGACGATCCCGGTCGAGGTCGCCGCTGGTGGGTGGACGTTTCTCAGCCGGCGCGTGTTCTGAGCCGGAGGGAGGGCTTCGTCATGACCATGCCGGCCTTCGAGCGCGATCCCTACCTCGCCGAGCTCGACACCGAGGTGACCGCGTGCGGGCTCGACCCGAGCGGTCGCCCGTGGGCGGTCACCGCCAACACCCTGCTCTACCCGGAGGGCGGCGGCCAGCCCGCCGACCACGGCACTCTGGCCGGGGTCGCCGTGCTCGACGTGCAGCGTGGTGAGGGAGGGATCGTCCACCTCCTCGCCGCGCCGGTCGGACTCGGTCCGGCGAGGATGACCCTCGACTGGACCCGCCGCTTCGACCACATGCAGCAGCACACCGCCCAGCACCTCCTGACCGCGATCGCCCGCGGCCGCTTTGGCTGGGCCACGACCGCCTTCCACCTCGGCCCCGAGCTGTCCGACATCGAGCTCGACGCCGCGCGGCTCGGCCCCGAGGAGCTCGCGGCGCTCGAGGAGGCCGTCGCGGCCGAGGTCCGCGCGGCGCGACCCGTCACCGCGCGGCGGGTGAGTGCGGAGGCCTACGCCGAGCTGCCGGTGAGATCCCGCGGCCTGCCGGAGGGGCACGCCGGCGACATCCGCCTGGTCGAGATTCGTGGGGGTCGACCTCAACACCTGCGGCGGCACCCACGTCCGTTCGACTGCGGAGCTTGGCATGGTCGGCCTCGTCGGCACCGAGCGGCTGCGCGGTGGCACCCGGGTGTTCTTCGTCGCCGGCGACCGTGCGCGCCAAAGGATGGCGGCCCACGAGGCGCGCAACCTGAGGCTGCGCGAGCTGCTCGGCGCGCCGGACGCGGAGCTGGTCGCGCTCACCGAGCTGCGCGAGAGCCAGCTCCGCGACGCGCGCCGGACGATCAAGCGCCTGGCGGGCGAGCTCGCGCGGGCCGAGGCCGCGGCCCTCGCGGCGGGCTCGGGAGCGGTGCTCGACGGTCACTGGCCGGACGGGGACGCCGCCTTTCTGGTCGAGCTCGGCCGCCGCCTCGCCGAGCTCGCGCCGGATCGGGTCGCCCTCCTCACGGCGGGGGAAGACCCGGACGGCGTCTTCGTCCTGGTCGCCGGCGCTGCGAGCGCTCTCGACCTGGCGACCGTCGGACCGCAGGTGGCCGAGGCACTCGGAGGTCGTGGCGGCGGCCGACCCCCGCTGTTCCAGGGCAAGGCGACCCGCCTTGCCGCCCGCGCGGCCGCGTTGGCGGTGCTTCGATCGGCAGGGGAAGACCACCAAGACACCAAGACACCAAGCCCCCCGCCCACCCGAGGCAGCCAGGGCTAGACCCGGAACATTGCAGCCGGTCTTTTCCACAGGTAACAGAGGTCTGCCGCGGCGGAGGACCGCTCGCAATGCCCCATTGGAGCTCCACCTCGAAGATCGGTCGTGAAGGCCGGCTCTGTGATTCCTCTTGGTGTCTTGGTGTCTTTGTGTCTTGGTGGTAAACCTCACGCGCGCTGAACTGCGAGGGCGACGGCGTCTGGGGTGGGGTCGACCGGCTCGGGGAGGTGGACCGCGCGCGCGGCGGCCACGACGTCCTTGAGCCCGGTCCCGGTGACCAGCAGCACGACCCTCTCCTCTCGGTCGATCAGGCCCTCGGCGAGCGCCGCCTCGAGGCCGGGCAGCACAGTTGCCGCCGCCGGTTCGGCGAAGACCCCGGTGAGGCGCGCGAGCCGGGCGATGGCGGCGACGATGGCATCGTCCGAGACCAGCACGCCGCCGCCCCCGCTGCGCCGGACCTGTGCCAGGCACAGCCGGGCGTTGCGCGGAACGTCCACGACCAGGCTGTCGGCGACGCTCGCCGCGGCCACCGTGGCCGCAGTCGGTGCGCCGCTGTTCAGAGCCCGGACCAGCGCCGGCGAGCCCTCGGGCTGGACCAGCACCAGGCGCGGTAAGCGGGGGATCAGTCCCGCCGCGACGAGGTCGTCAAAGCCCTTCGCGACCCCGGCCGCGATCACGCCATCGCCGGCGGGAACCACGACGACGTCGGGCGTCTCCGGGGCGAGGTCGGCGGCGAGCTCGAGCGCGAGGGTCTTCTTGCCCTCGATCGTGAACGGGTTCAGTGCGGTGTTGCGGCACATCCAGCCGAACCGCTCGGAGGTTTCCATGGCGAGCTCGTAGGCGTCGTCGTAGCTGCCTCGGACCGGAACGACCGTGGCGCCGTAGGACGCCATCTGGACCAGCTTCGCCGCTGGCGCGCCGGCCGGCACCAGCACTACCGCGCGGACCCCGGCGGCGGCGGCGACCGCCGCCAGTGCGGTCGCCGCGTTGCCGGTCGAGGCCGTGATCACGGTGTCGCGGCTGAGCTCGCCCGCCATCGCCACGACCAGCAGGGAGGCGCGGTCCTTGCTCGACCCGGACGGGTTGCGGCTGTCGTCCTTGAGCCACAGCCGCGGCATGCCGAGCTCGGCGCGCAGCCGCGCGGCCGGCAGCAGCGGCGTCCCGCCGACCCGAAGGGCCGGCAGCGACGAGGCGCCGGCGATCGGCCACCACGCGACGAGCGCCTCGGGGTCGGCGAAGCCGTCCTCCGGCCACTGTGACGGCAGCTCGTCGAGCTCCACCGCGAGCACGCCGCGAATCTCGCCGCCCGGCTCGCGCAGTCGCGCGCAGGTCGGACACACCAGCAGGGCCGGCTGGTCGCGGAAGCGATCGCCGCACTCGGTGCAGACGAAGCTGAAAGCCGCCATCCCTACATGGTGAGCGCCATCAGCGCCTTCTGCACGTGGAGCCGGTTCTCGGCCTGGTCGTAGACCACCGATTGCGGGCCGTCGATGACCTCGTTGGTGACCTCGCGCCCGCGGTCGGCGGGCAGCGGGTGCATGTAGATCAGGCCGGGTTTGCCGAGCGCCATGCGCTCGGCGTCGCAGCGCCACTCGGGGTAGTGGGCGATGAGCTCGATGCCCTCATGGGTGTCGCGGGTGTGGAGCAGCGGTCCCCACGACTTCGGGATCACCACGTCGGCGTCGTCGAAGGCGTCCTCGAAGCGGTGGCTGATCTCGAACCGCGAGCCGGCGATCTCGGCGTTGCGTCGCGCCTGCTCCTCGATCTCCGGCATGAGCCGGAACTCCGGTGGATACGCGAGGGTGACGTCGATCCCGAACCGGGGCATGAGCAGGATCAGGCTCTGTGGGACCGACAGCGGACGCACGTAGTTGGGCGCCGAGGTCCACGCCACGCCGAGCTTGAGCCCCCGGGTTCGGCCGTGCTTCTCGCGGATGGTGAGCAGGTCGGCGAGGATCTGGCATGGGTGGTAGACGTCGCACTGCATGTTGAGCACCGGCACCGAGGCGTGCTCGGCGACCTCGCGCAGGTAGGCGTTGCCCTGCCCGAAGGCGCAGTGCCGGATCGCGATCCCTTCGCCGTAGCGGGACAGGACGTTGGCGGTGTCGCGTGCGTTCTCGCCGTGGGAGATCTGCATCTTGTCCGGCGACAGGTAGATACCGTGCCCGCCGAGCTGCGTCATCCCGGTCTCGAAGGAGTTGCGGGTCCGGGTCGAGGCGTCGAAGAAGATCATGTACAGGGTCTTGCCGTCGAGCAGCCGGTGCGGCTTCCCGGTCGCCTTGGCGAGCTTGAGCTCGGCCGCGAGGTCAAGCGCCGTTGAGACCTCCTCGACCGACCACTCCTGGGTGGTGATGAAGTGCTTGCCCTTCAGCTTGGTCTGCATTTCCAATCCTCCACGCGCGTGGACTCACCACCAAGACACCAAGACACCAAGAGGTCGGTCCGATGATTCGTCACAGCGCGATCCTGCGGATTCCGTCCTTGATGACACCGACATTGAAGTTGACAAGAAAACCGACTCGAAGCCCTGACAGCTTGAGGTATGTGAGAATCTGCGCCGTGTGAACCCCGACGAGGGCATCGACGGCCTTCACCTCGACGACGACGCAGCCACCGACGAGCAGGTCGATCCGAAGCGAGGACGGAAGCCGGACACCCTTGTACACCACCGGAATCGACGCCTGCCGCTCGACCGGAATGCCCCGCAGCTCGAGCTCTCGCGCAAGACACGCCTCGTAGATCGACTCGAGCAGACCGGGTCCGAGCTCGTGATGAACCGTGTATGCAGCATCGACCACCTGACGAGCGACCTCGTCAATGGCAGACGAGACCGGCTCTGGCTTCCGTCTTGGTGTCTTGGTGTCTTGGTGGTTCATCCCCCCAACCTCCTGGCGAGGGCGGCGGGGATCAGGGCGTAGACCGCGGTCGCTCTCAGCAGATCGGCGACCGCGACGTGCTCCTCGGTGGTGTGGGCGAGCTCCTCCCGCCCGGGCGCAAAGCCCACGGTCGGGATCCCGAGCCGGCCCATGGTGGCGACGCCGTTGGTCGAGAAGGTCCACACCCCGAGCCGTGGCGCCCCGCCGAGCACTGCCTGCGCGGCCTCGGCGACGCCCTCGACCAGAGGATGGTCGGCATCGAGCAGCCAGGTCGGGTAGGCCTCCTCGAGCTCGACGTCGACGCCGCGCCACGAGCGCCCGCGGGAGGTCAGAGTGCGGACCTCGGCGTCGCCGATGTGGGACAGAGCGCGGATCTCGGCGAGGGCGGACTCGGGGGTCTCGCCGGCCGTGAGTCGACGGTCGAGCACGATCCGGGCGCGGTCCGGCACCGCATTGAGCGAGGCGGTGGTGCACTCGATGAAGCTCACCGTCACCGAGCCCTTGCCGAGCACGTCGTGGCCGGGCAGCCGCCGATGGAGGGCATCGACGTCGAGCACGATCGGCGCGATCTTGGTGACCGCGTTGACGCCGAGGTCGCAGTGCGCAGCGTGGGCGGAGACGCCCCGGGCCACGACCTCGATCCCCATCCGGCCGCGGTGGCCGCGGTAGACGGCGAGGTCGGTCGGCTCGCCGAGCACGACCGCGTCAGGGTGGACGCCCTCGCGCTCGATCAGCCACTGCAGCGGGAAGCCGTCGAAGGCCTCCTCCATCACCGAGGCGACCACGTAGAGGGTGACGCCGTCGAGCAGGCCGCGGTCCGCCGCGAGCCGCGCCGCCCACGGCATCGTCGCCACCGCGGGCAGCTCGTCGACCGCGCCTCGGCCCCAGACCTCGCCAGCCTCGAGCTTGCCGCGGAACGGGTCATGCGACCACGAGGTCGGGTCGCCGACGCCCGACGCAGTCGACGTGACCGTCCAGCAGCACCGTGACCGGACCGGAGCCGATCCGGCCGACCACGTTGCCGAGCCCGTCGAAGCGCGCCTCGTCGAAGCCGAGTCTCTGGTACTCGGCGAGCACCCGGGCACAGCGATCACCCTCGGCGCCGCTCTCGGCGGGGATCGCGATCAGGTCGCGCAGGAAGGCCACGATCTCGGTCTCGTGGCGGGCGCAGGACTCGAGCAGGTCGTGGGCGATCTCGAGGCTCACGCGGCACCTCCGACAGCGACGCCGGCGTCGCTGTTGAACGCCGCGATCGCGGCGTCGAGCGCGTCCGCGCCGTCCTGGACGTCATGCCAGAAGGACGGGCTCCACAGCGCGTTGAGCTCGTCTACCGTGCGGCCCTGCTGTTCGACCCAGGTGAAGTACTTGAGGTTGTGGATCGCCTTGCGGTCGTGGTAGCCGAGCTCGTGGTAGTGGTCGGTCGTGGCCCCGAGGAGCCGGCGCTCGAGGTCGACCGCGGCGTCGAGCTCGCGGTAGGGACCATGCGCCGCGGCGAGCTCGTCGAGCCGGGTCCGGTAGAGGTCGGCCGAGTCGGTGAAGCTGGTCAGGAGCACGTCGTCGCCGTCGAGCTCGAACCAGCGCGCGGTCTTGATCGCGGCGAGCACGTTGCACAGGCTCGAAATGCCGAGCAGGGGCAGGCGGGCGATGGTCGCCTCCGGGACCCCGCGCTGGCGCAGCAGCTCATGGCCGGCGGGCTCGTTGGTCAGGCGCAGAAGGCGTAGGGTGGCCTCGTCGTCGATCGCGGTGACGGCGTCGGTGTTGCGGACGTTGTGGATCCAGGGCACGTGCTTGTCACCGATGCCCTCGATGCGGTGGCCGCCGAAGCCGCAGGCGAGCAGGGTCGGGCACTGCAGCGCCTCTGCCGCGACCACCCGGCAGCCGGGGTGACGGGCCTTGAGCCAGTCGCCGGCGGCGAGGGTGCCGGCGGAGCCGGTCGCGGACACCCAGCCCGCGAGCCGGGAGCCCGGTCCCGCGAGGCGCGTGAACACCTCCTCGACCGCCGGCCCGGTCACCGCCCAGTGCCAGAGGTAGTTGCCGAGCTCATCGAACTGGTTGAAGACGACCACGTCAGACCGGGTCCGCTTGAGCTCCCAGCAGGCGTCGAAGATCTCCTTGACGTTCGACTCGCAGCCCGGCGTGGCGAGGACCTCGGCGCCGATCGACTCCAGCCAGCGGAAGCGCTCCTGGCTCATCTCCTCGGGCAGGATTGCGAGCGAGTGGCAGCCCAGGAGGGCCGAGTCGAAGGCACCCCCGCGGCAGTAGTTGCCGGTCGACGGCCACACCGCGACCTGGCTCGTGGGGTCGAAGCTCTCCGTTCACCAGTCGCGGCACCAGGCAGCCGAAGGCCGCTCCGACCTTGTGGGAGCCGGTCGGAAAGTGGCGTCCGATCAGGCCGACGATCCTCGCCGGGACTCCGGTCAGCTCCGGCGGCAGCTCGAGCGCGTCGACCGGGCCGAAGCCCCCGGTCGCAGGATCGTTGTGCCAGGTGATCCGGTACAGGTTGACCGGGTCGACGGCATTGGGGTCGACCGCCGGTAGCCGTTTCCGGACAGCTGCCGGCGCGGTCCCCGGGTCGCGCTGCTCGGCCAGGGTCGGAATCACGATGCCGCGGGCGCGGCATCTCTCGAGCGTTCGGTCGCGAGCGTTTCTCGATTCGGAGCCCACCGCCACCTCCATCTCGCGATCCTACACCTTGGATCTTCGGGGGCACAGGTCCCGACAGCGAATGATCTGGGTGCAGCGGAATCGGGGGACCTGTGCCCCCGAAGATCCATCGATTCGCTTCGCGAATCGGGAAGAGGACATGGGAGAGGCTGGAGCATTGCCCGTGTCTTGACGGAGCGCGCGGGCGATCCTGGATCCGGTCTCATCAAGAAACCCACATGCGCGAAGCGCAAGATAGGAATTCCTGCCACACCGACCCCAGGGGTCGGTGTGGCAGGAATTCCTGTAAAGTGGTGGGTGGAGGATCCGATGCAGGCTCGACGCTCCCTGCTCACCGACGCGCAGCTCAGGGCGGAGGTCGAGCGGTGCTTGTACTGCGAGACCAAGCCGTGCCAGGGAGGGTGTCCTGTGCACTGCTCGCCGGCTGACTTCCTGATGGCAGTGAGGGGCGGAGCGCCGGAGGACTTCCGCCGCGCGGCGGCCGTGGTGATGGGCTCGAACCCGCTCGGCGGCATCTGCGGCATGGTCTGCCCCGACACCCACTGCGTGGCGGCCTGCTCGCGCGCCGCTCTCGACGCCCCGATCGACATCCCGGCCTGCCAGTCGACCATCGTCGCCCGGGCGCGGGAGCTCGGCGTGATGCCCGAGTTCCCTTCTCCGGTCCCCCCTTCCGGACGGCGGGTGGCGGTGGTCGGCGGAGGACCTGCAGGGCTCGGCGCGGCCGGTGCGCTCGCCCAGCGGGGTCACATCGTGACCGTGTTCGAGCCCGAGCGCGAGGGCGGGATGGCGGTCTCGATCCCGGACTTCCGTCTCACCCGCGAGATGCTCGCGGCCGACGTCGCCTTCACGCACTCCCTGGGCGACGTCCGCACGGTCACCGAGCGCGTCGACGACCCGTGGCGGCTGCTCGAGGAGGGCTTCGACGCGGTCGTGGTGGCGACCGGGCGCGGGCTTCCGCTCTCACTCGGAGTGCCCGGCGAGGACGCGGCCGTGGTCGGCCTCGAGCTGCTCGCGGACCCGGACCGCTTCGACCTCACGGACCGGCATGTGGCGGTGGTCGGCGGCGGGGCGGTGGCGGCCGACTGCGCCCTCGTTGCCCGCCGTCTCGGCGCCGCGACGGTGGAGCTGATCGCGCTCGAAGCACTGTCCGAGCTCCCGCTCACCGACGCCGAGCGGCGCGCCCTCGCCATCGCCGGGGTCGAGATCAGCGGGCGCGCGAGGGTGACGGCGGTCACGGTCGAGGGCGGGCGCGTCGCAGGTCTCGCCACCGTTCGCGTGAGCCTCCCCGAAGGGACGCCGTTCCACCCCTCGGCGGTGGTCGACGTCGCTGGCAGCGACGCTGCACGCCCTGACATCGATACGGTTGTCGTGGCGATCGGCGCGACGCCGGCCGGCCGCGTGCAGGCGGGTGCTCGGGTGGTGGTTGCCGGCGACTCGGTCAACGGGCCGTCGAGCGTGGTCGAGGCGGTCGCCGCCGGCACCAACGCCGCCGCGACGGTCGAGGCGGTCCTGGCGGGCTTGCCCGCGCCGGTGCCCGAGCGGGCGACCCGCAGCGCGGCGGTGCTGCCCGGGCGCTGCCTGGAGCCGGTTTCGCTCGAGTGCGACTTCTTCGGCCGCACCCTGCGCTCGCCGCTGCTGCTGTCGGCGGCGCCGCCCACCGACGGCCTCGAGCAGATGCGCGCGGCCTACCGAGCCGGCTGGGCGGGAGGGGTGCTCAAGACCGCCTTCGACGGCGTGGCGATCCACATCCCGGCCGAGTACATGGTGACCTTCTCCCGCGACACCTACGGCAACTGCGACAACGTGTCCGGCCACCCGCTGGACCGCGTCTGCCGGGAGGTCGAGACCCTGCGGCGCGAGTTCCCCGACCGGCTCACCCTCGCCTCCACCGGCGGACCGGTGACCGGCGACGACGACGGAGATGCCATCGTCTGGCAGGGCAACACCCGCAGGCTCGAGTCGGCCGGCGTCGACGGCATCGAGTACAGCCTGTCGTGCCCCCAGGGCGGCGACGGCACCCGCGGCGACATCGTGTCCCAGGACCCGGAGCTGACCGCCACGGTGATCGAGTGGGTCCTCGCCGCGGGCGACCCGGAGGTTCCCAAGCTGTTCAAGCTCACCGGCGCCGTGACCGCGATCCAGCCGGTGGTGGCGGCGGTTCGCGACGTGCTCGCCCGCCATCCCGCGGCGAAGGCCGGCATCACCCTCGCCAACACCTTCCCCGCGCTCGCCTTCCGGCCACGCCCGGAGGCGCGATGGGACGAGGGCGTGGTGGTCGGGATGTCGGGCGCCGGCGTGCTCCCGATCACGGCGCTGGCGATCGCCAAGGCGGCGCCATTCGGGGTCCCGATCTCGGCCAACGGCGGCGTCATGTCGGGTCGCGACGCCGCCGACCTGCTCGCGCTGGGGGCGACCACTGTGCAGGTTTGCACGGTCGTCCTGCGTTGGGGCTACGGGATCGTCGACGACCTCCACTCGGGCCTGTCCCACCTGCTCGAGGCGCGCGGGCTTCACTCGGTGGCGGAGCTGATCGGGCGTGCGCTGCCCGACCCGATCACCGCGTTCGAGGCGCTGTCCCCGGTCAAGGCGGTGTCGGACGTCGACCGCGGCCTGTGCCTGCACTGCGGCAGCTGCACGCGCTGTCCGTACCTCGCGATCACGCTCGACGAGGAGGTGGTCCCACACACCGATGCGGCGCGTTGCATCGGCTGCTCGCTGTGCGTGCAGCGGTGTCCGTCGGGCGCGCTGTCGATGCGCTCGCGCACGCCCGACGAGGCGGCGCGGCTCGAGGAGACCTGAGTGGGCCGCAGCTCAAGCGATCGCCTGGTGGTGCGCCACGGCACGGTGGTCACTCTCGGAGCGTCGTGCGACGTGCTGCCGGACCACGCCGTGGTGTGCGAGGGAGGGCAGATCGTCCGGTTGGTGCCCGACCGCGAGGCGATCGGCGTTCTCGGACGTGAGCTCGACGCCCGCGGGCGGGTAGTGATGCCGGGACTGATCAACGCCCACATGCACTTCTATTCGAGCCTGGTGCGCGGCTTCGGCGGCGCCGAGCCGTCACTCGACTTCGTCGAGGTGCTGCGCCATCTGTGGTGGCGCCTCGACCGCGCGCTCGAGCTCGAGGACTGCCGGGTCTCGGCCCTCGTCGCCCTCCTCGACGCCGTCCGCCACGGCACCACCACGCTCGTCGACCACCACGCCAGCCCGGGCGCTGTGGTCGGCTCGCTCGAGGTCCTCGCCGACGCGGTCCTTGCCGTCGGTGTCAGGTCGTGCCTGTGCTACGAGGTCTCCGACCGCGACGGGGCGGACGTCCGCGACGCCGGTCTGGCCGAGAACGAGAGCTTCCTGCGCCGGCTGCGCGCGCGCCCGGAGCCGCTGCTCACCGGCCTGGTCGGGCTCCACGCCTCGTTCACCCTCTCCGACGCCACCCTCGAGCGCGCGGCGGGGATCGCCGCCGAGCACGGGGTGGGCGTCCACGTCCACGTCGCCGAGTCGACCGCCGACCAGGCCCACTGCCTCGCCGAGCACGGCTGCCGCGTGGTCGAGCGGTTGCACCGCCACCGGCTGCTCGGCCCTTCGAGCGTGGCGGCGCACGGAGTCCACCTCGACCAGGGCGAGCTCGAGCTCCTCGCCGACACCGGCACCGCCCTGATCCACAACCCGCAGTCCAACATGAACAACGCGGTCGGCGTCGCGGACGTGCCCGCAATGGCGGCCGCCGGAGTACTTGTCGGGCTCGGCACCGATGCGATGACCGTGGACATGCGCGAGGAGCTGCGCGCCGCGGTGTGGAGTCAGCGCCTGGCGCGGCGCGACCCGGGCGCGGGCTTCGGCGAGGCGGTCGCGGCGCTGACCGCGGGCAACCCGGCGATTGCCACCCGGCTGTGGCCGGAGGGGGTCGGCGAGCTGCGGGAAGGCTATGCCGCGGACCTCATCGTGCTCGACTACGACCCGCCGACCCCGTTCGACGCGAGCACATTCGCCGGCCACCTGGTGTTCGGTATGGCGCTGGCGCCGGTGGTCACGACGGTCGTGGCCGGCCGGGTCCTGATGGCCGACGGCTCACTCGAGCTCGACCTCGACCCGGCCGAGATCGCGGCCCACGCGAGGGAGCGCGCCGCCGCGCTCTGGGTCCGGATCTGAGGCCCGCGATGGAGCGCGCTTTTCACCACGAAGACACAAAAACACACAGAGAGGACATGAGCCTGCGGCACCAGAATCGTTGTGGATTTCTTTGTGTCTTCGTGCCTTTGTGGTTTGGCATCGGGAGGGTGGGGGTGGTGCGATGAGCGAAGGCGGGGTGCTGGTCGCGGGCGGGCTGGTGGTCACTCCTGACGGCGAAGCCTCGACCGACGTGCGGGTCGAGGGCACGCACATCATGGAGGTCGGCCGGTGCGAGCGCCGCCCGGACGAGGCCGTGATCGACGCCTCCGGGTGCGTGGTGCTGCCCGGCGTGATCGACCTCCACGTCCACCTCGACGACGAGGTCGCAGGCGTTCCGATCGCCGACGACTTCGCCTCCGGCACCGAGGCCGCGGTGCGCGAAGGTGTCACCACGATCGCCTCCTTCGTCACCCAGCGCCCGGGGGAGAGCCTGGCCGCGGCGGTCGGGAGGATGGTCGCCAAGGCGCGGGGGCGCCTCCACGCCGACCTCGCCCTGCACCTGACGCCGACCGGGGAGAGTTGGGACTGGGATGAGATCGAGGCCCTGGTTGCGGACGGCTTCGCCACCTTCAAGCTCTACACGACCTACCGCGAGGCCGGCCTGTTCACGCCCTGGGACCGGCTCGAGGGGGCGATGCTGCGCTTCGCCGATCTCGGCGCCACGGTGCTCGTCCACTGTGAGGACCAGGAGATCCTCGACATGGTCGATGCCTCAGACCTCGACCTCTCGAACCCGCAGAACCACGCCCGCCTGCGCCCGGAGCGGGCGGAGATCGCGGCGATCTCCAAGCTGCTCGACCTCGCCGAGCGCACCGGCTGTGCGACCCATGTGGTCCACGTCTCGACCGCCTACGGAGCAGGCCGGATCGCCGCCTCCCGGGCTTCCGCCGCGGTGACCTCGGAGACCGCGCCGCACTACCTGCTGCTCGACGAGCGCGCGCTCGCCGGCTATGGCGGTCACCGCCGGCTGTGCACCCCACCCCTGCGTCCGTCGGCGGTCCGCGCCGCCCTCGAGGCGGTGGTTGCCGAGGGGGCGGTCGACCTGCTCGCCTCCGACCACTGCCCGTTCCGCCGCGCCGACAAGGATGTTTTCGCCGGCGACCTGCGCGCGGTCCCGAGTGGGCTGCCCGGTGTCGGCGCCCTGCTGCCCCTGGCCTGGGAGCTGCTCGTCGAGCGCCACAAGTGGCCGCTGCCGCGTTTCGCTTCGATGCTCTCGGCCGCCCCGGCGCGGGTACTGGGTCTCGCCGAACGTAAGGGGGTCATCCGCCCCGGGGCCGACGCCGACCTGGTGGTGGTCGACCCGGCGGGACCGGCGCGTCCGGTGCGGCCGACCCTCGCGGACGCCTACCCTCCGTTCCCCACGGCGACCACCCGGCTCGCGATCCGCCACGTCCTGCTCGGCGGCGTCGAGGTGGTCCGCGACGGCGCTCTGACCGACCGCGACCACCCCCGCGGCCGGCTGCTGGCGAAGGCGTAGCGGGACGAAGGACAAACCACAGAGACACTGAGGCACAGAGACGCACAGAGGGTTTGAAAGCCCCCACCCGCCCAAGAGTGAACCACCAAGACACCAAGACACCAAGCCGCCCACCCGCCCAGGGCGAGACCATAGAAAGCCAAAGGTCGGAAGCCGATCCGGGCCTTGAAGGACAGCCGCGGCAACGACCAGTTTGCCTCAGTCTTCAGACCCGGGCAGCGGGCCAAAGCTCTCGGCGGGGTAGCGGCGGATTTTGCAGGTCTCGGGGTCGCGGGCGAGCCATCCGAGCCACCGCCAGGCGCCGGGCGAGGCACGCCGGCATGTGCCTGAAATCGGGTCGAGGGCCGCGGCCTCGCCGCCAGGCAGGGTTGCCATGGTCAGCGTCTCGAGGCCGGAGTCGAGGTCCCAGAGCCTGACGGTGCCGTCGTCACCCGCGGAGAGCGCGCGGCGGCCGTCGGGCGCGACCGCGCACGCCCAGACCTCGCCTCGATGGCCCTCGAGCACGTGTAGGCACTCGCCGGAGTCGAGGTCCCAGAGCCTGACGGTGCCGTCGTCACCCGCGGAGAGCGCACGGCGGCCGTCGGGCGCGACCGCGCACGCCCAGGCCCAGCGTCGATGGCCCTCGAGCACGCGCAGGCACTCGCCGGAGTCGAGGTCCCAGAGCCTGACGGTGCCGTCGTCACGACCCGCGGAGAGCGCGCGGCGGCCGTCGGGCGCGACCGCGCACCCCCTAACCCAGTGTCGATGGCCCCCGAGCACGCGCAGGCACTCGCCGGAGTCGAGGTCCCAGAGCCTGACGGTGCCGTCGTCAACCGCGGAGAGCGCGCGGCGGCCGTCGGGGGCGACCGCGCACCCCCAAGAGGTGTGCCCGTGCCCCTCGAGCACGCGCAGGCACTCGCCGGAGTCGAGGTCCCAGAGCCTGACGGTGAAGTCGCCACCACCCGCGGAGAGCGCGCGGTGGCCGTCGGGGGCGACCGCGCACGCCCAGACCCCGGCTCGATGTCCCTCGAGCACGCGCAGGCACTCGCCGGAGTCGAGGTCCCAGAGCCTGACGGTGCCGTCGTCACGACCCGCGGAGAGCGCGCGGCGGCCGTCGGGGGTGACCGCGCACGCCGAGACCCCGCCTCGATGTCCCTCGAGCACGCGCAGGCACTCGTCGGAGTCGAGGTCCCAGAGCCTGACGGTGCCGTCGTCACCCGCGGAGAGCGCGCGGCGGCCGTCGGGGGCGACCGCGCACCCCAAAACCCGGCCTCGATGCCCCTCGAGCACGCGCAGGCACTCGTCGGAGTCGAGGTCCCAGAGCCTGACGGTGCCGTCGTCACCCGCGGAGAGCGCGCGGCGGCCGTCGGGGGCGACCGCGCACGCCGAGACCCCGGCTCGATGTCCCTCGAGCACGCGCAGGCACTCGCCGGAGTCGAGGTCCCAGAGCCTGACGGTGCCGTCGTCACCCGCGGAGAGCCCGCGGCGGCCGTCGGGCGCGACCGCGCAGGATGCGACGTTACTTGAATGTCCGGTGAAGAGCCCCAGCGTCGCGCCGCCTCGAGAGTCCAGGGACGAGTGCTCCGCCCCGTCGACCATGCAGCTCGCGAGCACCTCCCCCCGCGCGCCTGGCAAGGTGACCCTCTTCAGAGTCGACCGGATCATGCGCGAGCCCTCGAGACGCGTCTTGGAAAAGTCGATATCCACCACCCGCGACCGGCGCCAGAGAGTGGCGGTGAGGTCGGCGTCAGATACCAGCGCTCCATGCAGCTCGACCTCGTGAAGCTCGGCCGCGACGGCATCGCTCCCTCGCAGGTCAACGTCGTTGAGGGTGACGCGCTCGAGTACGGCGCGTCGCAAGTTTGCGTTCCGGAGATCGGCACCCGTCAGATCGACCAACCGGCCTGGCGGCGCGGAGATGTGCCAACCGGCCAAATCCGCCCCGTGGAGGTCGAAACACTTTGGTCGGGGAAGGGGCCTACCGTTGCTGTGGGCGAGAAGCCACACTTTGAAGGCGAGCTCGCTTGCCTGCGGGCGGTATACGGCCAGGATGTCGCAGAGCGTTCCTTCGCACGCCTCGCGGTCCTCCGGGCGCGACTCGAGCAGCTCAAGCAGGAAGCCGAGGGTCTCTTCCGAGGGCATGGGGATCGCCCACGCCTCGGGGTGATTCTCGCGGAGCGCCCGGTGGAGCCTCGATGCGAGGAAGTACTCCTGTAATGAGGAGTGCGCAAAGCGGAAGGTGTCGTCGTCGGTGCGCACGACAAAGGTGGCGGTGCGGAGGTCCTCTTTGAGCACCTCGCGCTCAATGGTCCGATAGGCGCCCTCGATGATCGGGTTGGCGAACAGAAACCCGTCAAGCCATGCCTCGAGCTGCTCACAGCCCCACTCGCGTCGGCCGGCGCGCCACAGCTCGGCGGAGAGGTTCTCCATGAGCAGCCGCTTGTGGCTCGGGTTGAGCTGGTGCTTGCCGTGGTCGCGCTGGAGCCAGCGATCCACCACCGCCTGGTAGAGGTCGATGCCTCGGGCTGTGCCGCCGGCGACCCGCTTCGCCTCCAGCTCGGGCAGGTGCTCACCGATCAGCGACAGGGTGAAAGGTCGCTCGGCGAGCTCTGGCAGGTTGTGGACCGACCTGATCAGCTCGAGCGCCCGCTCGACGTCGACTTCGGGGAGGTTTCGCCGCAGGTAGCTCTCGATCTGTTGGGCGTCGAAGGGCAGCAGCTCCAGGGCGTCGTAGTCCTCGCCCCTGAGACCCTCGCGCTCCTCGCCGAGGAGCAGTGCGTTCTGCTCGAGCACGGTGCGGAAGTAGTGCGACCGGCATGAAAGCAGCAGCTTGCCTCCTCTCGCCCTGTCGGTGAGCTTGGCCCGGCGGCGCACGGGCGGCCTGAGGCGCCACAGCTCGCGGATGAAGTCCTGGCCGAGCTTCGGCTGCATATGCACCAGGACCTCGTCGAGCCCGTCGAAGATCGCCAGTGCCCCCGCCTCGGTGACGAGGCGTATCACGCCCTCTGCGCCGAGAGGCGCGCCGAAGCCTGCGCGCCAGCTCCGGCTCAGGACGGCATCGAGGATCTGCTCGAGGGTGAAGTCGACCTTCCCGTCCCAGGAGTAGCGCCGCAGATCGAGGTAGATCGGGAGCGGGAGTCCGGGATCCTCCTTCCGTGCTGCAAGCAAGCGAAGCGTGAGGAGCTGGCAGGCGGTGGTCTTGCCGATGCCGACCTCGCCGAGCAGAGCGCAGAACGGGGGCGAGGAGGGGTCGGCGGCCCACCGTGCCAGGTAGTCGACCGCGTCGAAGCCGTCGATGCGGCCCGTTGTGCGCTCATCACGTTCGGCTCGCAGCAGCCGGATCTTGGTCAGGCGACCGCGGCTCGGGACCGGCTCAGCCGGAAAGCCCGAGTCGTCGAGATCGTCCCGGAAAGCTCGCTCGAGGGCCGTCTCCGCCTTGATTCGATGCTTCTCGCCCTCATCGCATGCCTTCTCCATTCGCTCGACGATTACCGTGAACAGCTCGTGTGCCAGCTGCCCCCGCTGGTGCAAGGAGCAGCCGGCACACGACTTGCCGTTCTTTGGGAATAGCTCGATATCGCCGATTCTGCCCAGTCGCTGACGCTTCGGGTCGACTTGGCTGAGGAGGGCCGGGACGACGATCTTCCCAGCCTCGACGGCGTCGTCCGACAGCTCAACGACGGCAGGGTCGGCCGCGAAGCCTGCGCTGACCATGGCCAGGACGAGGTCGGCCTTCTCGAGCTGGCGCGCCCTCTCCTCCTCGGGCCTCTCGCCGGCCAGAACGTTCCACGGCGCCCAGCCAACGAAGTCATACCGGCTTGAGCCGCGAAGGGACTTTTCCAGCTCGACAATGAACGGGCGTGCTGCGTCCCCGTCAGGCGGTGCGGCCAGTACGACCCAGCGCACAACCTGACGAGCGTCGAGCTTCTTCGCTTGTGGCCGGACCATTCGCTCGGGGTCCGTGGGCTCCGCCTCGGCGGCGGACCGTTCCGCCATGGTCGCCTCATCGAGCCCCTCACCCTCGAACCAGCACCAACGCTCGGCCGCCGGTGTGCGTTTCTTCGTGTCGGCGGTGAAGGAAACGGCGAGCCCCGCATTTTCAGCAGCTCGGTTGAATGCTTGCCGGAAGCTCCGCAGCGAGGCCTGCCCTTCCTGTGTGGACTTCCCAGGGAACAGCCTTTCAAGGAGCCGCGCCATCTGCAGGCGATCGCCGTCCTGGGCATCCAAGCACTGGTGTAGGCGTGCGCAGTCGGCCGAGCCTAACTGCTCCTCAATCCGCGGCAGCACTGCTCGCAATGCTCCGCCACCCAGGCGACGACGTGCAGCGATCATGGCGCCTCACCGCTGCCATGTGCCCACAGGGAAGCGACGCGGTCCTCGATCTGACGGTAAAGCTCGAAGACGAAGCGCTCCCGCTGAGCAGCCGTCGTCAGCTGGGAGAAGGTGCGGCCGCCGAGCCGGAAGAGTTGATACTGCTCGAGCCCTTTCATGCTCTGGCGTTCGAGGTCGATGAGCCTCAGACAGACCGGGATCACAGGCTTCTCACCTTTTCCGACGAGACGGGGCAGCTCGTGCTCGTCGATGTACCTCGACGTCAAGAACGCCGGGCTGAGCAGCAGCAGACCGAAATCGCTCCGGTCAAGCTCAGCCAGGATCCTCACGTGCCACCGCTCGCCCACCAACAGCCGATGGAAGTCCCACACCGTGACTGCGAAGCGCTTCGACGCCGCGAGGTGCGAGCGAAGCGGTTCCAGAAGCCGTTCGGCCAAGGCCCCATCCTTGGCAGCGTAGGAAGCGAAGAAGCGGATCTTGGTTTCCATGACGACCCTCCGACTCGAGCCTTCTAACGAAATATACGATGTCCACACGATGTTGGCAAGGGCTAAGGCGACAGCCGGCGTTGTGTGCGCTCGAGGGCGGAGAACGAAGGTGTGCTGCCCTAACTGTGGGTACCTAGGTTGTTGAGGAAAGGCGCTCGAGGGCCAAACCGAGCATGCGGTCGTCGAAGAGGCGCAGCTTGCGCTCGCCGGCGGATCTGCCGCCTGGCCAGTGCGCAAGCGCGTCGCGAACAGCCTGAAGCTCGGGCTCAACCCCCTCGCGGGCGACGAGCCAATCCACCGTCGCCAGCAGCTCGAGACCGAGAGGCGACTGGAAGCCGTCGATCAGTGCGGTCGTCCTGTCGAGCGCGTCCTGGTATTGCTTGGCGTCGCCGGAGCCGAGGTAGGCGGCGACGAGGTCCCGCTTGGCATCGTCGAACCAAATGGCGTCGGCGGGGCGCGCGTCCGCCAGGCGGCGCTCACAGTGCAGGTAGCTACCGTCAAGGTCGTCGAGTAGGTGGCGGAGCCGGTCGGCGTACGGCCCGTACCTATTGGCCTCGAAGCAGAGGTTGAGAGGGTTGGGGAGGTCCAGTTTCTCGATGCTGCGCTCAAGGAACCAGGCCATCTTCTGGATTTCGAGGACCGAACACTCGATGCCGAGCACGGAGTAGCTGCGCACCAACTCGGCCACCATCGCCCGGGCCGGCGTGAGCTTCTGCAGGCCACGCCGTTTGGTGACGTTCTGGTACTGCGAGGTCGGCTCGTAGACGACCACGTTGACTGCCTTGAGATCGCCGAGTGCCTCCACGATCGCCGCCCGAACATCCGGCCAGTTGAGGCCTCCCGCGCCGCACCCGAGGGGCGGTACTGCGATCGAGGAGATCCCCCTCTCGCGAATGACACGGCGGAGGTCCTCGAGTCCTTTGGTGATCCACTCCATTCTCGACCGGCCCCGCCAATGCTCCTTGGTTGGGAAGTTGATGATCCACCGCGGACCGCCCTCAAGGCGTGCGGGCAATTCGGTGACGAACATGTGGCCGGTTCGAATCTCCCCACGCTTGTACGCCGCGACGTAGGACTTGAAGTTCTCCGGGTACGCCTCCTTGAACATCAAGGCGATGCCCTTACCCATCACGCCGACGGTGTTAACTGTGTTGACCAGCGCCTCGACGTCGGCTTGGAGCATGTTGCCCGAGGTGAATCGCATCATGGGAAATACCAATCTGGCTTCGTCAGGACCTTGAGGTCAACCCGGCGTTTCACCCGCTCGGCTTCTAGGTTGGATCTTACGCCCTCAGTGTAACAAACGACGCCCAACAGCGCCTCAGTAGGCACTTCCTTGTGCGCCAAGGCCTCCGCTTGGTAGCGCTCGAACGCTGTCGGGTCGTCTGGGTCCCTCTTGAAGTTGCGTTCCTGGAGGTGCTCCCATGGGAGCCACTCTCTGAGGTCATCGAGGTTTGTAGAAAACTGCGCTGTCGCCAGGAAGGCGTGGCTATCTGTGATCAAGTACCTGACCCCGTGCTCCGACAGGCGGGCGAGCGATGACACCAAGATGGCGATCTCCTCGTTGCGCCGCCTTTTCACGTTGCCGCGGCCCGTCCTGATGTTGAGGAGCATCGGCGAATATGGCGTGAAATAGAAGGGGATATAGTCGCCGAGCTCGCCCCCCGGGTGCGCCGGAACGAGACGAGACGCGCGCTTGTCGATCAGGTCTTGATTGCCAATGCTCACGAAGTCCGAGTCCACGATGTTCGAGCTCCGGCAGTGGAGCCCATGCTCAAGAATCCACGGGACGTTCCTCTGATGTGTGATCCTGAAGATCAGCGCCTTCTCTGGGGTGAGGGTTTTCGCGAGCGACACTGGCTCTCCGCGGCGATGCTACCAGAGGCAGCTGGGGTTGGGGGTCCGGGCTAGTGCCAGCCGCTCCCTACATGCCCGATTCGTTCTTGTCACCCCACCGCCTCAAGCCATTCACTTGCAGCGCCTTGGTGTCTTGGTGGTTTCACTTCGGGTGGGCGGGGGCTCTGTGCTCCCCTGTGTCTCAGTGCCTCTGTGGTTTGTTCGGCTTCTCGAGCGGGAGCGCGTTGCGCCAGCGGCCGTCGAAGGCGGCGTAGGCCGAGGCGACCGCCGCCGCGGTCGGCACGAGGCCGATCTCGCCGACGCCCTTGGCGCCGTAGCCGCCGACCCGGTCGGGGACCTCGACCAGGATCACCTCGACCGGCGGCGACGCGGCGGCCGGGATCAACCCGAGGTCGCGCATCCGGGTCGAGACCGGGACTCCGCCCTCGCAGGGCAGGTCCTCGGACAGCGCCTGGCCGAGGCCCATGTGGACCGCGCCCTCGATCTGCTGCGCGCAGCCGAGGGGGTTGATCGCGCGGCCGACGTCGTGGGCCGCGACGACGCGGACGATCCCGCCCGCCTCGTCGAGCTCCACCACCTGGGTCGCCCAGCCGAAGGTGAGGTGGGTAACCGGATTCTCGACTGCGGTCCCGGGCGGGACGGTAAAGTCGCACACGTACTCGCCGTGGAAGCTTCGGCCGGTGAGCGGGGCGAGTTCGCCGCCGGCGGCGTCGAGCTCGGCGGCGAGGGCTGAGGGCGGCGCGGCGCGCGGCCATGGTGGCGAGCGCGGTCGCCCGCGAGGCGGTGGTCATGCCGCACTCGACGGCGAGCTCGGAGCGGGTGGCGACGTCCATGCGCTCCGGGTCGAGACCGGTCTCGTGGGCGACCACCTGGCGCAGGATGGTGTTGAGGCCCTGTCCCATCTCGGTGAAGCCGGTGACGATCTCGAGCCGGCCGCCGGGGAGGACCTCGATCCGGACCCGTCCGGTGTCGGGGAGGCCGTTGCCGATACCGGTGTTCTTGACCCCGCACGCGATCCCGGCGCGTGGCGTCGACCGGAAGGTCTCGCGCACCGCCTCGAGGGTGGCGGTGATCCCGCAGCTCTCGTCCATCACCTGGCCGGTGGCGAAGCGGTCGCCGGGGCGCAGGGCGTTGAGCCAGCGGATCTGCCAGCGGTCGAGGCCGACCCGCGCCGCGAGGCGGTCCATGACGCCCTCGATCGCGAACGCGGTCTGATTGACCCCGAAGCCACGCATCGCCCCCGAGGGCGGGTTGTTGGTGTAGACGGTGAGCGCCTCGACGTCGACAGCGGGTACCCGGTACGGCCCGCAGCAGTGGCCGGCGGCGCGCTCGAGCACCTTGGCCCCGACCGAGGCGTAGGCGCCGGTGTCGCCGACGATCCGCACCCTGGCCGCGGTCAACCGGCCGTCGCCGTCGCAGCCGACCGTGTAGCGCATGACGAGCGGGTGCCGCTTGGGGTGGAGGCGGATCGACTGCGCCCGGGTCAGGGCGAGCTTGACCGGGCGGCCGAGGAGCCACGCCGCGAGCGCGGTCTGGGCCTGGACCGAGAGGTCCTCCTTGCCGCCGAAGGCGCCGCCGTTCGAGACCAGCTCGACCTCGACGTGCTCCCTGGGCAGACCGAGCACCTCGGCGATCTGGCGTTGGTCGTCGTGGACCCCCTGGCCCTGGGTGAAGACCCGCACCCCGTCCGGGGTCGGCAGCGCGACGCACGCCTCCGGCTCGAGGAAGGCGTGCTCGATGCGCTGGGTGGTGAAGGCCTCCTCGACCACGTGCGTCGAGGCGGCCAGGGCGGCGTCGACATCGCCGCGGCGAAACCCACACGCCTCGAGCAGGTTGCCGCCGTCGTGCACGGCCGGGGCGCCGGGGGCGAGAGCCGCGTCCGGATCGGTGACCGGCTCGAGGGGGTCGAGAGAGACCCTGACCAGCTCGGCGGCGCGGCGGGCGTGGAAGCGGTTGTCGGCCACCACCACCGCGAGCACGTCGCCGACACAGCGGGTGGTCTCGCCGAGGGCGACCAGCACCGGCCAGTCGCGCACGATCAGGCCGACGAAGCGCTCGCCGGGGACGTCGGCGGCGGTCAGCACCCGCACCACCCCCGGTGCGGCGAGGGCGTCGGCGGGGTCGATCGCGCGCACCACCGCCCGCGGATGCTCGGCGAGCACCAGCGCCGCGTGCAGCGTGCCCGGCGCGGAGAGATCGGCGACGAAGGGCTTCTCGCCCAGCACCAGTGCCTCGCCACGCCACCGGGGTGCGGCCGCTCCGACGCCCCAGGTGTGACGTCCCGGTTCGGGAGGCGAGTCGCCGGCGCGGTGGAACACCGTGGGCAACCGCCGTGGCGGGCCGGCACCGAGCTCGGCACCGTCCTGCCACGCCTCACCGGCGGTGCGGATCGCGTCTACGATCCGGGAGTAGCCGGTGCAGCGACACATGTGGCCTGCGAGCGCCTTACGGACGGCGTCCTCGTCGGTGGCGCGGCCGCGCTCGAGCAGGCTCGCCGCGCGCATCGCGATGCCCGGCGTGCAGTAACCGCACTGGACCGCGCCCTCGCGGACGAAGGCGCGCGCGAGCAGCCGGCGCTGCGCCTCGGGCAGGCCGGCGAGGGTGGTCACGGTGCGGCCGGCGACCTGTTCGGGCTTCTTCAGGCAGGCGAGCGCGGGCCGTCCGTCGACCAGCACGGTGCAGCAGCCGCACACGCCCTCGGGCGCGCAGCCGTCCTTGAGGGTGGTGACGCCGAGGCCCTCGCGCAGCACCTCGAGCAGGTGCATGCCGTCCTCGTAGGGAGCGGTCACCTCGCGCCCGTCGAGCCGGAAGCTCACCTCAGGCATCGCGCCCCCCACCGGGAGCGTGCGAAAAGAAACCACCAAGACACCAAGACACCAAGGGAGTCCGAAAGATGCTGGCAGTTCGCCAACCGATACTCCCTCTCAGGAGCTGCTTCTCGCATGACGGAGTCTCCATCAAGAGCCCTCTGTGGCTTCACGCAGCCCCGTCAACGTCGGACTACGCCGACCCAGAAGCCATCGATCACCTTCAGCGCCTGCTTGGTGTCTTGGTGTCTTGGTGGTGAGCATCCTTGCCATGGCGTCAGCGGGGTTCGGTAGCCGGGACGGGGGCGAGGACCCAGGCGTAGGGGTGCTGTTCGCCCTGGGCGGCGACCACGGTGGCCGGGGTCATCGGCAGGCGGTCGACCTCGACCCCGAGCGCGGCAACGACCGCGTTGCGGATCGCGGCCGCAGTCGGGATGAACGACGGCTCGCCGACCCCCTTGGCGCCGAACGGACCCGCCGCCGACTCGCTCTCGAGGATCGCGATCTTGACTGCGGGCGCGTCGGCCGCGGTCGGCAGCACGTAGTCGGTGAGGTTGGGGTTGAGCAGTCGGCCGCGGTCGAGGTGGAGCGCCTCGCTCAGAGCCCATCCCATGGCCTGGACCACCCCGCCCTCGACCTGGCCCTCGAGGGCGGCGCGGTGGAGCACGGTGCCGACGTCGTGTGCCGCGGCGACCTCGCGAACGTGGACCAACCCAAGGGCGGGGTCGACCTCGACCCGGGCGACGTGGCAGGCAAAGGCGTAGAACTCGTACGGCGCGCCCTGACCGGTGGCAGCGTCGTAGGCGCGCTCGGGCGAGCGGTACCAGCCAGTGGCGACGCCCTCGATCCGGCGCGCAGCCATCTCCTCGGCGACCCTGGCCATGGGCAGCGCACGCTCGGGAGATCCGGCGACGCGGGCGAGCCCGTCCACGAGCTCGAGCTCCTCCGGCCGGCACCCGAGCAGCTCGGCCGCGATGGGATCGAGCCGCTCGCGCAGGCGGCGCACGGCATCGAGGATCGCCATCCCGGACGCGTGGGCGCCGCGGGAGGCCACGGTCGGTCCGGAGTCCGCGACCGTGGTCGTGTCGGGCTGCCAGACCTCGACCCGAGACGGCTCGAGCCCGAGGGCGGCGGCGGCGACCGTCTGGCAGGCGACCAGGTTGCCCTGGCCCATCTCGGTGAGGCCGACGCGCACGATCGCCGAGGCGTCCGGCTGCAGGATCACCACCGCCGACGATCGGTCGAGGCGCTGGCCGCCGTGGTGGAGGTTGCAGCCGTACATGACGAGCGAGACGCCGAGCCCCTCGCGGAGGTCGTCTGTGGGCGCGGCGACGCCGTCGCCCCAGCGGGCGAGCTCGACCGCGCGCTCGAGGCACTCCCGGGCGAGCACCGGCCGTCGCAGCTCCTGACCGGTGCAGGTCACAGGGTGGTCGTCGTCGAGCAGGTTGCGGCGCCGCAGCTCGACCGGGTCGAGGTCGAGAGAGAGCGCGAGGCGGTCCATGGTCGCCTCGGCCGCCCACGTCACCTGGGGCGCGCCGAAGCCGCGAAAGGCGCCGCCGAAGAGGTTGTTGGTCAGCGCGATCTTGGTTGACACCCGCACCGCCGGGACCTCGTAAGGGCCGATTGCGGACACGTTGGCGCGCTCGGCGACCACGGTCGAGAGGCCGGCGTAGGCGCCCGCGTCGAGGACCGCGTCGACCTCGGCGAAGACCAGCCGGCCGTCCGCGTCGGCGCCCCAGCGGTGGCGGACCACGACTGCGTGGCGCTTGGTGGTGACCTGGAGGTCGAGCTCGCGTGGGAAGATCAGCCGCACCGGTCGCCCGGTGTGCCAGGCGAGCAGCGCCGCGCACGCGGCCGGCTCCGAGGGGTAGTCCTCCTTGCCGCCGAAGGCGCCCCCGGTGGGAGCCTGCTCGACCCGCACCGCCGCCAGCGGCAGGTCCAGGACGCGTGCGACCGCGTGCTGGATGTAGAACGGACACTGGCACGAGGCGATGACGGTGATCCGCCGACGGCCCTCGGGGATCGCCAGGCAGCCCTGGGGCTCGAGGTAGGCGTGGTCCTGCCCGCCGACCTCGTAGGCCGCCTCGACGACGACCGCGGCGCGCTCTCTCTCGGCCGCGAGATCTCCCCGCACCACCCGGAACTCGCGCACCAGGTTGCCGCCGTCGTGCACCCTCGGCGACTCCGGCGCGAGCGCCGCCACCGGGTCGTGGACCGCGGGCAGCGGGTCGAGCCGGGCCGATACCGCGTGTGCACCCGCCCATGCCGCCTCGGGCGTGCGCGCCGCGACCAACGCGAGCCGGTCGCCCACCATCCGAACACGGTCACCGACCAGGAGAGGCTGGTCGGGGAAGATGACGCCGACCTGGTTGACCCCGGGGACGTCGGCCGCGGTCAGCACCGCGACCACGTCGGCCACTGCGCGCGCGGCGCCGGTGTCGATTCCGAGCACGCGGGCCGAGGCGTCGCTCGAGACCGCGAGCGCGGCGTGCAGCATCCCGGGCAGCGCGAGGTCGGCGACGTAGCGGGTTTGGCCCGAAACCTTGGCCGCGGCGTCGGGGCGCGGGTGGGCGCCGCCGAGCGGGGGGCTCACGAGCCCGCCTCCTCGAGCGCGGCGAGCACCTTGGCGTAGCCGGTGCAGCGGCACAGGTTGCCGGACATCAAGCGGCGGGCCTCGTCCGGATCGCGGACGCCGGCCTCGAGCAGCGCCGCGCCGGTCATCACCAGGCCCGGGGTACAGAAGCCGCACTGGACGCCGCCGGCTTCGACCAGGGCCGTCTGAAACCGGTGGAGCTCGCCGTCGCTGCTGACCAGACCTTCAACGGTGACCACCTCGCGGCCGTCGCACGACGCCGCAAGCACCAGGCACGAGGTCACCGGGCGGCCGTCGAGGAGCACCACGCAGGCGCCGCACTCGCCGGTGCCGCAGCCCTCCTTGGTGCCGGTGAGGCCGGCGTCATCGCGCAGCAGGTCGAGCAGCCTCCGGCCCGGAGGGACCCGGAAGGCCCGGCTCTCGCCATTCACAACCAGGCGGATCTCGACCTGCTCAGCCATCGCCGGCCTCCCGGAGGAAGCGGTCGAGCAGCGCCGCCGCCGCGAGGCGTCGGTAGTCGGCGGGCGCGCGCACGTCGTCGATCGGGGCGAGGTCCTTCTGGAGGGCGTAGAGGGCCTCGCGGCGGACGGCCGGATCCGGGCGCCGGCCCTCGAGCGCGGCCTCCGCCGTGCGCGCTCGTAGCGGCACCGGACCCGCGGCGCCGGCCGCGACCCGGACGTCCTCGAGCCCGCCGTCACGGCGTCGTCTCGCCCGCAACGCCACGCTCACCGCGGAGATGACCTGCTCGCGCCGCGGACCGACCTTGACGAAGCGCTCGAAACCTCCAGGAGCGAGCGTGGGGACGACCACCGCCCGGATCAGCTCGCCGGGCCGCAGGGCGGTGCGTCCGGGGCCGACGAAGAAGGCGTGCAGCGGCACGCTGCGGCGGCCTGTGGACGAGACCAGCTCGACCCGGGCGTCCGCCACCAGCAGGGGCGGCGCGGTGTCCGCCGCCGGGGAGGCGTTGGCGAGGTTTCCGCCGAGCGTCGCCCGGCACTGGATCGGCCACGCACCGACCTGGGATGCGGCGTGGGCGAGGGCAGGCGCCCGCCGGCGCACCGCTGGCGAGTCGGCGATCGCGTCCATCGGCGTTCCGGCGCCGATCTCGACCGCGTCCTCGCGCTCCACGATCCAGGTCAGACCCACCCGGCCGAGGTCGACCAGCGCGGCGGCGCTGCGGCGGCCGTCGCGGAGCTGGACCATGAGGTCGGTGCCCCCGGCGATCGCCCGGGCTCCGGGCTCCGCGGCGAGCGCGGCGAGGGCCTCGGCGAGGTCCGCCGGGCGCAGCACGCGATCGACCGGGACATCCACCTCAGCCTCCGTCCGCTGTGACCGGGTCGATGTGCCGAGCTCTAGGGTTGGAACCCACGTGAAGCCTCCCGCCACGGACTCACTACCATGATAACGCTCTCATATAGAAGCTCGGCCGCGACCGCTCGTGCCGGCAGACCGGGTGCGCTGGGCCCATGCTGCGCGTGCTGCTGGTCGCGGACAGCCACCTTGGGTTCGACCTCCCCGAGCGCCCGCGGGTCGAACGACGCCACCGCGGCCCGGACTTCATCGCCAATCTCGAGCGGGCGCTTACTCCTGCCCACCGCGGCGACGTCGACCTCGTGGTGCAGGGCGGCGACCTGCTCAGAGGTTGGCGAACGCGGCCCGGACCCGGGCCAGGTTGGCCTCGATCTCGGCAAGCTCCTGCTCGAGGTCGCGGGTACGCTCCTCGAGCGCCTCGACGCCAGCCGTGTCGCCGAGCTCGTCGAGGCTGCGGCTCATGCTCCGTACCGTCTCGAGGTTGGTGCGCAGCTTCTGTCGTCTCTCCAGCGTGGACTGCCAGGCTTGCGCAATCTCGGCGATCTCGGCGGCGCGGTCCTGATCCCCGGCCAGACGGAAGTGCTCGGCGGCCTCGTCCAGCTGGAGTTCTCGCGCCAGCAGGCGCGCCAGCTGCCCGTGGACGCGGCGCGCGGTTTCCGGCTCTGGGTCGAGTGCCAGGGCCCGGCGCAGCTCCGCGGCGCCGTCGGACATTCGCCCCAGGGCGACGAGCGCCTGCCCCAGCTCGATGGCGACAGCAGGGTCCTCTGGGCTCGACGTGCGAGCCCGCGTGAGCCAGTCGACCGCTTCACCGGGGCGGCCCGCTTCGGCGGCAGTGGTTCCCGCAAGGCGAAGGTTGTCCGACGTCGGTGCCACGACGGCGAGGGCGGTGGCGAGGTCTGCCGCGCGATCACGCCACGGCTGCATCGACGGGCCGTCCTCGCGCGCCTGGTCGCGTGCGAGCTGCACCGCCCGTCGGGCGCTCCCCCCCTGGGACCGGGGATCGAGAGCGAAAGCGCACGATAGCTCCGAGAACGCCTGCTCGCCCTCGCCGGTTCGCAGCAGGGCCAGTCCGAGGGCGCGGTGCAGGGCGGCAGAGCCGTCGTCCTCGGAAGCCTGCGCCCGGAGCACGGCGGCCGCCATCTTCGCCTCGCCGAGCTCGAGCAGTGCCTGGGCGTGGAGCAGTGCCAGACTGGTGCGCTCGGCCGGTTCGAGGAGCGAGATGTTCACCGCCCACGCGGCCTCGTCGGCCTCGGCCCACCGGCCGGCGGTCAGCAGACCCTGGAGGTGCGCGACTCGAAAGCGGGCGCTGGTCGGGTCGAGGTCGACCGCGCGGCGCAGGTTGGCGAGTGCCTCGTCGGTCGCGCCGAGCCGGAGCTGGCACAGCCCCAACATCGACGAGGCCGCGGCATCGAGCGCAGGGCCGGTGTCGCGCAGCGCCTCGAACTCTCGTGCGGCGGTGGCGTAGTCGCCACTGCGGTAGGCGGCAGCTGCAGTCTCCCAGTCGGCCGCGGGCGACCATTCTGTCAACGCCAGGACCACGATCGCCACCGCACCGCACCTGCGACACAATCGTTGCATCGTGCGACCCCCGCCAATCCCCGTCGATTCGCCGGCGGCGTCCCCGTTCCAGTCTACCTGCCATCGCTGCCTCAGCGTCAGGCCGTGGCCGGTGGGCGGGTCAGAGCAGGGTCCCGCCCAGGATGAGTCGGGCGAGGCTGAAGTAGATCACCAGCCCTGAGACGTCGACCAGGGTGGCGACGAACGGCGCCGACGCGCTGGCGGGGTCGGCCCCGAGCCGGCGCAGCACGAACGGCAGCATGGCGCCGGACAGGGTGCCCCATGCCACCACCCCGACGAGGCTGAGGGAGACGGTCGCCGCGACCAGCATCCAGTGCTCGCCGTAGGTCTGGAACAGGGCCTGCCAGGCCGCGATCCGGATCAGTCCGATCGTCGCCAGGATGACCCCCAGTGTGAAGCCGGCGGCGACCTCGCGGCGGACGATTCGCCACCAGTCGCGCAGCCTGACCTCGCCGAGCGCCATGGCGCGGATGACCAGCGTCGACGCCTGGGAACCCGAGTTGCCGCCGCTCGAGATGATCAGCGGCACGAACAGGGCGAGCACCACCGCGCGCGCGATCTCGGCCTCGAAGTGGCCCATGGCGCTGGCGGTGAGCATCTCGCCGAGAAAGAGCACGGCGAGCCACACCGCGCGCTTCTTGATCATGGGCAGGAAGTGGGTCTGCAGGTACGGGGCGTCGAGGGCCTCCATGCCGCCGAGCTTGTGGGTGTCCTCGGTGGCCTCCTCCTGGACCACGTCGACGATGTCGTCGAAGGTGACGATGCCCTTCATCCGTCCCTCGGCATCGACCACGGGCAGGGCGAGCAGGTCGTGGCGCGCGAACAGTCGTGCCACCGCCTCCTGGTCCATGTCCTCCGGCACCGAGATCACCCGGTCCTCCATCAGCTCCCGTACCGGACAGTCGGGCGGTGCCACGAACAGCTGGCGGAACGACACCACCCCGAGCAGCCGCTGGGCGGAGTCGAGCACGTAGACGTAGTAGATCGTCTCGAGGTGGTCGCGGGCCTGGCGGCGCAGGTAGCGGATCGCCTCGTCGGCGGTCAGGTCCGGCCGCACTCTGGCGAAGCGCGGGCTCATCAGGCCGCCTGCGGCGTCCTCGCCGTAGGCGAGCAGGGCGCTGACCTCGCGCCGAGTGGTCTCGTCGAGCTGACCGAGCAGCACCGCGCGCAGCTCGGGCTCGACCTCCTGGAGCAGGTCGGCGGCGTCGTCGGGTGGCAGCGAGCGCAGCCACAGGCGGCGCTCGGCGCCGTGCAGCCCCTCCAGGATCTGGGCCTGGGCGTGGGTGGAGAGGGAGTGGAAGAAGTCGTCGGCGTCCTCGCGGTCGAGGAGGTTGAAGCCCTCGACCCGCTCCGCCGGGGTCAGGACCGGCCACACGTCGCGCAGGTCGTCGACCGAGAGCCGAGTCGTGGCGGCTGCGGGGGTCATGGCAGCACCTCGCACGGGTACATGGCGGCGCGGGCGCCGAACGGGCGGTCAGGCATGGTGCTGATTTCATGGCGGGCCATAGGAATCCTCCCGTCCGTCCCGGCGGACGCGAGATGGCCCAGCGGGACGGGGTCAGGGCGTGTGTCGACTTCCGGCAGGGTCGTCCATCGGTCCTCCGTTCCCAGCGCGGGAGCCTACTCCGGATCGCGCCGCACGACAAGTGCCCTCGGACCATCTCCTGAGCAGGACCCCCTCGGGATTCGCGCAGCGAATCCAAAGCAGCGAGCGTCAGTGAGCCCACGACCGCTCACCGGGAGCGCTTTCGCGGCGAAGAGGCTCAGTGACGCGCGCTGCTAGTGGATGCGGGGGTGTGTGGGCGCGTCCTCCGGGTCGAAGCCGTGGGTGAGGACGAAGAAGAAGGCGGCGAAGCGATCGGCTTCGGTCTCTGAGATGAGCTCGAAGACGTGCTCGTCGGCATGGTCCTGGGGCACCGCCTCGACGTAGCTGACCTGGTCACCCTCGACCAGGAGCTCGCCGACCAGGCGCTTGCCGCGCAGCGCCTGGACCAGCAGGGTGTGGTCGTCCTCGATGCCGAAGGTCCAGTGGAGGCCGTCGTCGTCGTACAACACCGCCTCCGGTGTACCGGCGCGGACGATGCAGTTCGGGTGGCCGGTGAGCCACCCCCAGAAGCGGTCGAACGGCAGGGTGTAGGGAGCGTCCATGATCCTCAGTGCGCAGCGGCGCACCGCCAAGCATAGCGCGCGCCGGCGCGGTGAGTCGACATCCGCGCGCAATCGGGGCATGATGCACGGCAGGTGTCGCCGCCGTGTGGGCGACCGTCCACGATCCTGACCCTGGAGGTCAACATGCGCTGGTTCCTGCCCAAGGACGACGGCTACTTCGACCTTCTGCGAAACGCCGCCGCGAACATGGTCAAGGGCGCGCGCCTGTTCCGCGCCATGCTTGACGACATGGACCACATCGAGACCTCGGTCGAGGGCATCAAGAGGGTCGAGCATGAGGGCGACAGAATCACCCACGCGACCATTGAGCGGCTCCACCGCAGCTTCGTGACCCCGTTCGACCGCGAGGACATCCACGCCCTGGTGTCGCGCTTCGACGACGTGCTCGACGTGCTCGACGCAACAGCGCGGCGCATGCTCCTGTTCGGCGTCGACGCGGTGCCGCCCGGCTTCATCCTGCAGGCGGACCTGCTGGTTTCCGCAACTGGCGAGCTCGAGAAGGCGCTGACCGACCTCTTCACCCGCCGTACCCACCCCGAGGCGCGGCAGCACTGCATCGAGGTCAACCGGCTCGAGAACGAGGCCGACGCGGTCTTCCGCGCAGCGGTGGTCGAGCTGTTCGCGGACACCTCGGACCCGATCCGGCTGATCAAGCTCAAGGAAATCTGCGAGCTCCTCGAGAAGGCGTGCGACCGCTGCGAGGACGTGGCCGACGTCATCGAGGGGATCGTGATCAAGGGCTCGTGAGCGGGCCGCGCTCGACGGGAGTTTTGCCGTGCTGACGATGGTGGTCGCGATCATCGCCCTGGCCCTGCTCTTTGACTTCCTGAACGGCATGAACGACGCCGCGAACTCGATCGCGACGATCGTCTCCACCGGCGTGCTGCCGCCGCGTCTCGCCGTCCTGTGGGCGGCGTTCTTCAACTTCGTCGCTGCCTTCGGGCTCGGCGTCAAGGTCGCCAAGACGGTCGGCAAGGGAATCGTCGACGTCGCGGTGGTGGACTCGTGGCTGATCCTGGCGGCGCTGCTCGCCGCGATCGTATGGGTCTGGATCTGCACCTCGATCGGGCTGCCGATCTCGGTCTCCCACGCGCTCATCGGCGGTCTCGCGGGTGCCGGCGTGGCCAAGGCGGGCTGGGGTGCCTTGATCGTGCCGGGCGTGGTCAAGGTGGTGGTCTTCATCTTCGTCGCGCCGCTGCTCGGCATGGTGCTGGGCTTCGTTCTCATGGTGTCGGTGTTCTGGATCTTCCGCCGGGTGCACCCGCGCCGCGTCGACGGGGTGTTCCGCGTCGGTCAGCTCGTCTCCTCGGCGGCCTACTCGCTCGGGCACGGGCTCAACGACGCCCAGAAGACCATGGGCATCATCGCGGTCCTGCTCTACTCGGCGGGCTACCTCGACGGCGAGTTCCGAATTCCGGTGTGGGTGATCATCGCTTGCTACACGGTGATCGCTCTCGGCACCGCAACCGGGGGCTGGCGGGTGATCCGCACGATGGGGGTCCGCCTGACCCGTCTCAAGCCGGTCGGAGGCTTCTGCGCCGAGACCGCCGGGGCGATCTCGATCTTCTCGGCGACGGCCTTCGGCATCCCGGTGTCGACCACCCACACCATCGCCGGGGCGATTGCCGGCGTCGGCTCCGCCCACCGGGTGACGGCGGTGCGCTGGGGCATCGCGCGGGACATCGTCGCGGCGTGGGTGCTCACCCTGCCGACGACAGCTCTGTTTGCCGCTGGCGTGTGGTGGCTGCTGTCGTTGGTCACCCGGTGATCTCCGACCTGCCGGAGCTGCACGTTCCGCTGCCATCCTGACGTCCCGACCCAACCTGACTCGAGGGTCCGCGCTGGTACGGCTGTTGCTGCGGAGAACTCCAGGCACGAGACGAGTGATCTCCGCCGCGTGGCGGAAGGACGGGGGGCGCGATCAAGGCCAGCAACGACGGGGTAGCCCTCGCCGAGGCCGCCGTCGAGCCGGAACCTGCGGCAGCGGGAGCTGCACCTTCGACCAGCGTCCGGACTGCACCGGCTCAGGAGGAACCGCGTCGCCAGCTGATGCACCGGCGACCGCCGGAGCCCCCCAATCGCGGTTTCCCGCTCGGGATGCGTCTCGGCATCGTCATCGCGATGGTGGTCACTCTCGTCCTCGGCGCCATGACCGCGACTCAGCTCAAGCGCCAGATCCGCCGCGATCGCAGCGACCGGGAGGCACTGCTCGCGGAGTTTCTGACTCCGGTAGGGGCCGTCCTCGAGCAAGGGCTGTCCGCCGACGGAATCGTCGCAACACTGGCCCAGGTCGCCCGCGACGACGCGACGATCGAGGGCCGGCGCCTGATCGTGGTGCGCGACGGGCACGGCACGACAGTCGCACAGTGGCCCGCGGACGGGCGCGTGCCGCCCGGGGCCCTGTCGGCGTCGATCGCCGTGCGTGCCCCCGGGCTGCCCGGCGGCCGGGGAGTGGTCTCCCTGTGGCAGGCCGACCCCGAGCTCGACGTCGAGATCGCGGAGCGCTGGCGGTCATGGTGGCTCGACCTCGCAGCGGCCTCGCTGTGCGTCGTCGCCTCGGTTTTGGCGGCCGTCTACCTGCTGATCACCCGACCCCTCGGCCGGCTGGTGGACGGTCTGTCGCGCCTTGAAGCAGGACACGTGGGCGAGCTCGACGTCGGGCGGGGTGCATGGGAGATCCAGTGGCTCGCCTGGCGCTTCCACAGGCTCGGCTTCGATCTCGCCGAGAGCGCCCGACGCCTGGTCGCCGCCGAACGTCGTGCGCTGCTCGCGCTGCGCACCGACCACCCGCGGCGTGCGCTGCCTGCCAGTCCGGCGGAGGGCGGCCCGGTCGAGGGTGCGGTCCGGCTGGGGATCGAGCGGGAGATGCTGCGGCGTTACCTGACGGCGAAGTGCCGTCTCCTCGAGTCGAGCGACGCTCGCGACCTGCTCGCTCGTGCGCCCGCCGTCGAGGCGTGGGAGTACGACGTGGTCGAGGCGGAGCGGCTCGGCGACACCGAGCTGCGCGCGCGGCTCGAGAACGCGGCGCTGAGGATCCTCCACCCGGAGGAGTTCGCCCGCGTGGGTCGCGAGCTGCGAGTCCTGCTCGGACGGCGCAAAGGGTGGTCGCGGGCGACCGCCGAGCGTCTCGCTGCGTGCCTTGCGGAGAACGGTCTCGAGCCGGTCCGCCTCGAGCACCGGGTCAAGCACGTCGCCGGCATCTGGCGCAAGATGCAGGCCAGGCAGATCGACCTCGAGGAGGTCCACGACCTGTTCGCGTTCCGTGTGGTGGTCCCGGAGGAACGCGACTGCTACCTCGCCCTGCACGCCGTCCACCGGGTCTTCGATCCCGAGCCCTTCCGCTTCAAGGACTACATCGCCGAGCCCAAGAGCAACGGCTACCGCTCGCTCCACACCACGGTGCGCGGCGAGGACGGTGTTGTGTTCGAGGTCCAGATCCGCTCGCTGGAGATGCACCGCGCCGCCGAGACCGGTGATGCGGCTCACTGGCGCTACACCGCCGAGCGCCCGCGGTGGCGATCGCTGCCGGTGCGCCGGTCGCTGTGGAGTCGCGTCTGGTCGGGGCGCCGGTCGCCACCCGCTCCTTGAGAGCGTGAGCATATACTCGAGGAGGGCCACCGTCGTACGGGGTCATCGGAGTAAGCAGGCCTATGCACGACCCGCCACAGAGCCGCGGCTCGCCCGAGCCCGAGCGGTGCCCAGTGACCGGGCTGCCGATCACTGCGCGTCCGGAGTGGCGGGACGTGGAGCTGGACGAGGGCTTCAGCACGACCCTCTGGTTGGTCGGCGACGCCATCCAGGTCGGCCAGTCGAAGGGACGCGGCACCAGCCGCGGCGTCGTTCGAGCCATGGCCATGGCACAGCGCATCGTCGACGACGCGGTGGGTCCGGGGCGGCCGTATGTCCAGATCTCCGATCTGACTCAGCTCTTGAGCGTCTCGTTCGAAGCGCGACGGCGCTACGCAGACGCGTTGCGGGGTCGCGACGGCCTGGTTGGGCTGGTGTTCTGCGGCGCCTCGCCGCTGCAGAAGATCGCGATATCGTTCGGGCTGAGCCTGCACCTGATTGATGCGCGGGTGGAGGTCGTGGACGACCTCGACACGGCCCTTCGGCGGGCGGTCGAGCTGCTCGGGAATCACCGCGCGGAGACACCGTCCGCTGGCGCGGACGCCGCGGTCGCGGGCCGCGGCGCCCGTGGTCCGTGGGAGCTTCGTCTGCCCGGGCTGACGGTGATCTACGGCGCGGTCGCCCGCGACGTGATGCACTCGGAGGTGGTCGGCCGGCTTGAGGCCGAGCACATCGAGCCGATCTTCGAAATGAACGAGCGCGTCGCCGTGGAGATGGACGCGCCTGCGACCGGCCTCGTCGTCGTGATCGGGGTCGCAGGCATGAGCGGGATGTCATTCGACGCTCGCCGCCGTTACGTCCGGGAGCTGCTCTCCTGGCACCGCATGCGGCAGCTGCGGCTGCTGGTGTTTCACGGCGCCGGGGGCCTGGTCCAGGCGGCGATCGCCATCTCGCGGCCGCTGGTGCCGTTCGAGGTCCGCAGCGTCCGCGACCGCGACGCCGCGCTGGCTCTGGCGTTGGGTCGCGGTGGTCGCGGCCGACACCGCGCGGACCGGGCTGCGGGCCGCGCGGTGACCGTCCAACAGGAGGACATCGAGTCCCTGATGCACCTCATCGGCGCCCTCGAGTGGGGCGTCGAGCGCAAGGCCGAGGCGCCGCCGCCGCTGCCCGCGGGCCATCCGTTGGCGCCCCTGGTCGATGCGTTCTCGCTGGTCAAGGCCGACCTCGACGAGCTCTTCGAGCAGCGCAGGCGCGCAGAGGAGGCGGCACGGCAGAGCGAGGAGCGGTACCGGACGGTGCTCGAGACGATCGTCGACGGCTACTACGAGGCCGACCTCGCCGGCAACCTGGTGTCCTGCAACCAATCCCTGCTCACGATGCTCGGCTACTCGAGCGAGGAGATCCTCGGCCTCAACAACCGCACCTACATGGACGCGGACACGGCCCGCCGGGTCTTCGAGACCTTCAGCCGCGTGTGGCAGACCGGAGAGCCGGCCAAGACCCTCGGCTGGGAGCTCATCCATCGAGATGGGACCAAGGTCCCGGTCGAGACGTCGGTGGCCCTGGTTCGTGACGGGTCCGGCCGTCCGGTCGGGTTTCGCGGCATCATCCGCGACATCAGTGAACGGATCCGGCTCGAGGCGAAGCTCGCCCATGGCCAGCGGATGGAGGCGATCGGGACGCTTGCCGGCGGCATCGCCCACAACTTCAACAACCTGCTGATGGGGATCGAGGGCAACATCTCCTTGGTCGCCTCGGATTCGGTGCTGACCGAAGCCCACCGGCGGCGGCTTGCCACCGTCTCGGAGCTCGTCAAGGACGGCGCGCAGCTGACGGCGCAGCTGCTCGGCTTCGCGCAGTCGGGTCGCTATGAGGTGCGCCCCCTCGACGTGAACGCTCTGGTGGCCGAGCTCGTCGAGACGGTTGCGCTGGCACGGCGCGACCTCCGCCTCCGTACCGAGCTCGAGCCGGACCTGCCCGCGGTCCGTGCAGATCGTGCCCAGCTCCAGCAGGTGTTGCTCAACCTCCTGCTCAATGCCGCCGATGCGATGCCCCAGGGCGGGGACGCGGCCGTGCGTACCCGGCGGATCGCTGCTGAGCAGCTGGGCGAGCGGTCCACGCCTCCGCGGGCCCCGTACTACGTCGAGATCGAGGTCTCCGACACCGGCGTCGGAATGGACTCGGCGGTGCTGGCGCGCATCTTCGAGCCGTTCTTCACCACCAAGGGCAGCGGCACGGGCCTGGGGCTGCCCTCGGCCTACGGCATCGTCTCCTCCCATGGCGGCTACCTCGACGTCGACTCGAGCCCGGGAGCCGGCTCCACCTTCACCGTCCTGCTCCCGGCCAGCGACGAGCCCGCTGAGGCACGCAGCGGACCCGCGCCGATCCCGTTGCGCGGCGCTGGGACCGTGCTCGTGGTCGAGGACGACCCCGCCGTCGCCGAAGCCGCAGCCTCGCTGGTGGCCTCGCTCGGCTACATGCCGATTGTCGCGACCAGCGGTGGGCAGGCGATCGAGGAGCTGCGAAGGCGCGGCCAGGAGATCGACGTCGTGCTCCTCGACCTCATCCTGCCGGACATGTCCGGGGGGGAGGTCTTTGACGCGATGCGGGCGATCGAGCCCGGAGTCCGGGTCGTGCTGTCGAGCGGCTACAGCCGGGACGGCGAGGCCGCGCGGATCCTGGAGACGGGGCTGCGACGACTTCCTGCAGAAGCCCTACACCCTGGAGCAGCTCGGTGCGCGTTTGCGGTCGCTGCTTGGTCCGCCGGAGGCAGACGCCTGACCCGCATCGGCGAGCGGCGTTATGAGGTGCTCGCCATGCCCCGCTCTCCTCCGAGTTGCGGACTGCTAGGCGACCCCGCGGTAAAAGGCCCAGCGCACGAGCTCGCGGTAGAGACGCCAGGGCAGTGGGATGCCGAGGCGGTCGAGCAGCGCCATCGCGGGACGAGCCATCCACCAACCGGGCGTCTCGAGCCGGAAGCGGCGCGGGGGCCGCGGCCGCGGCAGGCGCGGCTCGCCCTCGAGCTCGGGCCGGCGAGCGAGCAGGTCGGCGTAGGAGCAGCCGACGCGGAGCTGGCGGTCGAGGAAGGCTGCGAGCGTGGACGGATGACGGTGGCGTGCGGTCGCGGCGCGGTGGTACACGATGGGCAGGCCCGCCGCCTCGAGCCGGGCGCCGAGCTCGATGTCCTCCCAGCCGTAGGCGGCGAACGCGGGGTCAAACGGGAAGGTCGCCGCGACCTCGCGCGGCAGCGAAACGTTCGACGTGTAGAAGTGAGCGAAGCCGACCTCGGTGCCGTCCGCCATGCGGTCCCAGGCAAACTGGGCGCCGTCGCGCTCGACGAAATCGAGGAACGGCGTCACCCTCATGCCCGCACGGTCCCAGGCGGTGTGTCCGACCACCGCCGCAGCGGCAGCGAGCCGGCGGTGTGCGGCGACGTGCTCGGCGACGCAGCTCGCATCGGGCAGGACGTCGTCGCCGAGCAGCAGCACCAGATCGCCGCCGGCTGCCGCAATGCCGAGGTTGCGGGCCACGCCTTGGCCGCGGTTGGGCTGGCGCAGTACGGTGAGCGCAAACGGGAGCTCGCCGCTCTCGCGTACAGCCTCGAGACGCTCGAAGGTGCCGTCGCTGGAGCCGTCGTCGACCACGATGACCTCGAACTCGGACCAGCTCTGGCGCGCGAGAGCGGTCAGGGTTTCGGCGAGAATCGGCCACCGGTCGTGGGTCGGTATGACCACCGAAACGCGCTGTGGCTGGGACACTTGCGCCGGGGTCTCGGGGACCAGCTCGATCCGGCGCACGGCGCAGCCGAGCACTCGTGGGTCGTCGCCGCTGCCCGCCGCGGCGACGGTCGAGCGCAGCTCGACCTCGACCCGCCCGTCGACATCCGTCACGGGACCACAGGTGACCACCTCCCAGCCCGGCCCGACATTCGCGGTCGCCTCCGTGGCGGACCCCGATCGGATGCGGACCTCGGCGCGGTCCAGGCCCGGGGGCGGCCGCAGCTCGACCTCGAGCCGTCCGCTCGTGGCCGGTGCGAGGTGCAGGATCGCCCACGCGTGACCGCAGGTGTGCCGGACCGGCTCCGAGGCCGTCGTCTCCGCCGCGTACCAGCCGATCCCGAGCCGTCCGACCGCTGACGGTCTGCCCGGCCACAGCGACGGCGACCACAGCCGAGGTGCCGGATCTACGGATCGCGGCAGCTCGGGGGTGGGGGGCGGGAGCGGTGTCTCGAGCACGAGCCCACGCTCCACCAGATCGACGGTGGAGCGGGCCCGGCGCCGCTGGAGCCACCATCGTGCGCGCACAGTGTCCGGAAGGTGGAGGAGGTTCCACACCACGGCGTACCCGGCCGCGACCACAGCCCGCTCCCGGATCAGGAACCGTCCGAGGCCGGCGAAGGCCCGGACCAGCTCTCCGGGCGCCGCATGCTTGAGCTGGCTGCGCATCAGGTGGCGCAGGCCGAGCCGGGCCCGCCATTCGAGCCCCTGGGCCGCCGCCGACGTGCCGAGGAAGGCGTGGCCCACGACGGCTGCCCGGCACACCACGACCCGCCGTCCGAGCAGCCACAGCCGCCACCCGAGGTCGACGTCCTCGTGATACATGAAGAAGGACGGGTCGAAGCCGCCGAAGTCGAGGAACTCGTTGCGGCGCATGGCCATCGCGGCCGCGGTCGGGAACAGACAGTCCTGCCACGGCGGCGCGTCGGTCTCGTCGACCAGGTCGGCGAGCGGGAAGCCGAACCAACGGTCGACCCCGTAGCCGAGGCCGGCCATCGCGCCGCCGAAGGCGTTGAGCGCCCCGGGATGCGCGAGCAGGCGAAGCGTCGCGCAGCTCGCGGCGATCTCCGGGTCGGCCTCGAGCGGGGCGAGCAGTGCGTCGAGCCAGCCGGGCTCGACCACGGTGTCGTTGTTGAGCAGCACGACGAAGTCGCCACGCGCCGACTCGGCGCCGTGCCGATTGCCGGCACCGAAGCCGTGGTTGCGGCCGAGCGCGAGCACCTTCACTCCGGGGTGGACGTCGGCGAGCCACTCGACCGTGCCGTCCGTCGAGCCGTTGTCGACCACCAGCACCTCGGCATCGGCACCGGTGGTGGCGGCAATCGCGGGCAGGCACTGCTCGAGGTGGCGGCGGCCGTTGAAGCTGACCACGATGACGGAGGCTCTGAAGCCCTGCTCACAGGCGCAGTTCGGTGCGCGTCTGCCAGGTGCGTCGAGCTCGGTGGTCACGAGCACATCATACGCAGCCTCAACGAGACGATGGCGCGGGACCGGCACAAGCAGGGCGGAGACCAGTTCAGCACGGGCGCCGCCCTGCAACCCAACGGCCCGGCGGGGGCCTGCTCAAGACCGCCCGTAGTGATTCGTGCCGAGCTCGGAAACCGCGCGCGGCGAGGGACGTACTTCCCAGTAGATGGAGTACTTCGACGCGCTGCGCCGCAACGGCTGGGTGCCCGACCCCGGGGAGACCTTCGAGGTCGTGGCGCGCCACGCCGCAGCCTGCCCGGCCACCGAAGGTCGTCTGTGCCGTTGCACGCCCCGGCTCGAGCTGCGCGTCACACCGACGGCGAAGGCGCACCCCGCGGCCAGACGGCGGAGAACCGCGGCGACCGCCTGACCCATCGCAGGCTTTGCCCGCAACCCAAGGGTAGTGCTGTGGTGGTCCCGGGTGGTTGGTTTTCGGTCGATGCGGATTGTCACCACCAAGACACCGAGACACCAAGATTCCTGAAGAAGAACCGAGGTCCCGAAGCGGTAGTACTCCTCAAAGTCCGATCGTGGTACGGTTCCCGGCGGTCATCGAGAGCGGGAGGTGCACCGTGTCGCTTCAACGTCTCAACGCCGCCCTGGTCGAGGACGTCCGCAGCCTGGAGGCCGAGGGCCGGGCCAAGGCGCCCGAGCGGGTGATCGTGGGTTACGAGCCCGGCGAAGGAAGCCGCGGTCCACGCTACCGGCTCGCCGGCAGCGAGCGTTCCTTCATCCGCATGAACTCCAACAGCTACCTGTCGCTGTCCCACCATCCGCAGCTGGTCGAGGCGGCGGATCACGCCACTCACGAGTTCGGCGTCGGCCCCGGGGCGGTGCGTTTCATCGACGGCACCTTCGCCCACCACGTCGAGCTCGAGGCCGCGGTCGCGCGCTTCGTCGCCAAGCCGGCGGCGAAGATCTTCAACTCCGCCTACACCGCCAACTGCGGGCTCGCGCTCGCCGTGGCAACGCCGCGCACCTACTGGATCGGCGACGCGCTCAACCACAACTCGATCATCCGCGCGATGCGCATCTCGGGCGTGCCGCGCGAGATGAAGGCGATCTACCCGCACAACGACATGGACGCTCTGTCGCGCTGCCTCGACAAGATCCCGGCCGAGGCGGAGCGGGTGGTGGTGATCTTCGACGGCATCTTCTCGATGCGCGGCGACTGCGCCCCGGTCGACAAGATCGTGCGCCGCCTCTCACCGCACCGCGAGCGCTTCCCTCAGGGCCTGGTGTCGGTGGTCGACGACAGCCACGGCATCGGCGCCTACGGCGCCACCGGGCGCGGCACCGAGGAGTTCGCCGGGGCCGCGGCCGACGTCACCATCGGCACCTTCGGTAAGGCGTTCGGGGTCAACGGCGGCTTCGTCGCGTCGAGCCCGGAGGTGATCGAGGCGGTGCGCCAGAAAGCCGACACCTACATCTACACCAACCCTCTGAGCGTCGCCGACTGCGCCGCCGCGTCCGCAGCGCTCGAGATCGTCGACGCGGAGGAGGGCCGCACGCGGCTGGCCCACCTCCACGCCCGGATCGCCCAGTTCCGAGCCGGCATCGATCAACTCGGCTGGGAGTCGATCCCGGGGCCGCACCCGGTGGTGCCGGTGCTGGTCCGCGACACCGAGCGCACCCGCGCGCTGGTGCGGCACTTCTTCGAGCACGGCGTGCTCGTGGTCGGGCTTGCCTTCCCGGTGGTGCCCCGTGGCGACGAGACCATCCGCTGCCAGGTCAACGCCGCCCACACCGAGGCCGACATCGCCGAGGTGCTCGCGGTTCTGGAGGCGTTCCGGGGCTAGAGGGACGTAAGACGCGAGACGCAAGACGTAGGAGCGGATCGCGTCTCCGGATGTGGTTCGAGTCGAGCGGTGCCCTCGGATCCGGCGGCGCCATGCGTTCAGATCCTGCGAGTGCTCCCGCAGGCGTCTTGCGTCTTCCCTCTCACGTCTCACGGACTGCGTCGCGGGTGTTGCCCGCGACGCGGTCACCGTCCGTTGCGGTGGTTGCGCTTGAGCAGGATGCGGGCGTCGACCACGCTCGCGCCGTCGGGTCGGGCAATCACGGGGTTGAGGTCCATCTCGTGGATCTCGGGGTAGGCCTCGACCAGCTCGGAAACGGTCAGGATCAGCCGGACCAGGGTGTCGTGGTCGACCGGCGGCTGGCCGCGGACGCCGTTCAGGATCGGGGCCGAGCGGATCTCCGAGACCATCTCACGGGCGGCATACTTCGACACCGGCAACACCCGGAAGACCACGTCCTTGAGCACCTCGACCAGGATGCCGCCGATCCCGAACATCACCACCGGGCCGAACTGTGCGTCGACCTTGGTGCCGACGATGACCTCGACCCCCGGGGCGGCCATCGGCGACACGACGCAGCCGCGGACGTCCGCGCCGGGGCGGTGACGCCCGACGCTGGCGAGGATCTCGTCGAACGCCGCGCTGACCGCGGCGCGGCCCTCGAGGGCGAGCCGGACCCCGCCGACGTCGCTCTTGTGGAGAACGTCGGGCGAGCTCACCTTGAGGGCGACCGGGCCGCCGGCGGCCTCGGCGAGCTCCGCAGCCTCTGCAGCGCTGGTCGCGAGCCGGTCGGCCGAGACCGGAGCGCCGTGCAGAGCGAGCAGTTCTTTCGCCTCGTGCTCGAGCAGCGAGCGCCGACCCTCGGCGAGGGCGTGCTCGATCAGCGCGCGACCCTCCGGAGTCGCCTTCGCACCCCAGCGGAAGACAAAGGTCGTCCGGCGGTGGGTTGCGGCGAGGCGGTGGCCGTAGCGGGCGAGCACCGCCATCAACCGGCACCCGACATCGACCGAGTCGACGACCGGGATGCCGTAGTAGCGCAGCAGGTCGAGCGCATGCGGGCGGGCGAAGGTGTAGAGGCTGTGGACCACGATCGGCTTGCCGAGCTCGCGCACCAGCTTGCCCATGCGATGGGCGGCGTCCTCCTCGATGAAGCGCAGCCGCTCGGCGAAACGGATGCCGTAGCCGCCGAACAGGCCGACCAGGAGCAGTCCCGAGATATCCGGGTCCTCGAGCAGGATGCGCGCACAGTCGGCGAACACGCCGGGATCGGAGTCGGTCGAACCGGCGACGTCGACCGGGTTGCGCAGCGACGCGTTGGGCGACAGCACCGTCGCCAGACGGTCGCGGGTCGCGCGGCTGAGAGACGGCAGGCGCAGGCCGTCGTCCGAGAGAACGTCGGCAGCGACGGTGGCGTGGCCGCCGCCGTCGGCGAGGATGGCGACCGACGGACGATGCATCGGCGGCAGGCTTGACAGCGCCTCGGCCGCCGGGAAGAGCTCGTCCGAGGACTCGAGGGTGATGATCCCGGCGCGGGTAAACGCGGTGCGGGAGACCTCCGAGATCCCTGCCAGCGCGCCGGTGTGGGAGCCGACCGAGCGGCTGCCGGTGGCCGAGCGACCACCCTTGAGCAGCACGATCGGCTTCTTCAGCGTGGTCCGGTAGGCCTGCTGGAGGAATGCGCGGCCGTCGCTGAGGCCCTCGACGTAGACCATGATGACCTTGGTCTTGGGATCCTCGGTCAGGAACTCGACGTACTCGTGGAAGCGGATGTCCGCCTCATTGCCGACTCCGATGTAGTACGAGAAGCCCCTCTGGCTCTTGATCGTTGCCTCGGTGATCAGGTGCAGGCCCATGTTGCCGCTCTGCGAGACCAGGGCGATGTCGCCGCGCGGCACGTTGGCCAGGCCGACCAGGTTGAGACCGGAGTGGACGTTGATCAGCCCGCTGGTGTTCGGTCCGACCAGACGGAGGCCGTGGCGGTGCGCGATGCGCACGATCCGCTCCTGTAGCCGCCGTCCCTGGCCGCCGAGCTCGCCGAACCCGCCGCCGACGATCACCGCGCCGGCGACGCCGCGCTTCCCGCACGCCTCGAGCACACCGGGCACGGTGTCCGCCCGGGTGGTGATCAAGGCGAGGTCGACCGGGTCCGGGATCGCTTCCACTGCAGGGTGACAGTGCAGCCCGAGGATGCGCTCCTCATGCGGGTTCACCGGGTAGATGTCGCCGTCGAAGCGGCTGTCGAGGAGGGCGCGAACTGCCTGGTGGCCACGCTTGCGCTCGTCCCTGGAGGCGCCGATCACGGCCACCGAGCGCGCGTCGAGGATCCGTTCCAGACCCATCGTCAGCTCCCCTCGAAGACCGGGCGGCGCCGCTCGGCGAAGGCGCGCACGCCCTCCTGCCAGTCGGCGGTCTCCATGCACCTGAGGATGGCGTCGGTCTCACGCTCCAGCACCGCCTCGAGCGCGAGCCAGTAGCCGAGGTGGAGCTGGCGTTTGGCAAAGGCAATCGAGAGCGGCGCACGCTCGGCGATGCGCTGCGCGAGCCCGAGGGCCTCGTCCAGGAGCCGGTCGCCGGGCACGCTCGCGAGGGCGAGGCCGATCTCCACCGCCGCCGGGCCGTCGAGCACCCGGCCGGTGTAGATCAGCTCCTTGGTCCGCGCAAGGCCGATCAGGCGCGGCAGGTGGAGGGTGACTCCGCCGCCGACGAAGGTGCCGAGCCCGGTCTCCGGGAACGCCAAGGTGGCCTCGTCGGCCATCAGGATCAGGTCGCAGGCGACCGCCATCTCGGCCCCGGCGCCGCGCGCGGGACCGTTGACCGCCGCGATCACCGGCGTCGGATGGCTCCAGAGACGGCGGCAGGTCTCGTGGGCAAGCTCGAGGTAGGCGCGCCGGGCAGCCTCGTCGCGGCGGCCTTCGGCGTGCTCCTTGAGGTCGGCGCCGGCGCAGAACGCCTGCTTGGCGAGGCCGTCGCGGTGGAGCACGGAGCCGGTCAGCACCAGCACGCGGACGGAGGCATCGACCGCGGCCTGGGCGAGCGCGTCCTGGATCTCAAGGTACATCCGCTCGATCACCGCGTTCATCCGCTGTGGCCGGTTCAGGCGCAGCAACAGGACCGAGCCGTCGCGCTCGAGGAGAATCGTCTCGTACCTCATCCGCAGCCTCCGATGAACGGCGTCGCCCCGGCCGAGCGCCCGCTCAGCGCGACCTCCGCTTCGCGATCCGGCGGCGGAGGGCTTCGAGCCGTTCGCGAAAAGCGGGTTGCTCGGTGGACCATAGCTGGACTTCGAGCTCGAGAGCGACTGCCTCGTCGTGGTCCGTGGTCGCCGCCTCGGCCCTGAGGGTCGACTTCATTCGGCGCACCAGCTCACGCGGGGCGACCGCGGCCCGCGCCGCGATCTCGAGGGCCGTTGACAGCAGGTTCTCGTCGGAGACCACGCGCCAGGCAAGGCCGCAACGGGCCGCCTCCTCGCCGCTGAGCCCTGCGCCGAGCAGGACCATCGCGGCGGCTCCCTGGGGGCCGAGGATGCGGTCGAGCATGAAACCGTGCCCTCCGCCGGGGTGGAGGGCGAGGTCGAGGAAGCGGGACTCGAAGTGCGCGCTCTCCCCCGCGATCCGGACGTCGCACGCGAGCGCGAGGTTGAGCCCGGCGCCGACTGCGGCTCCGTTGACCGCGGCGACGGTCGGTAGCGGAAAGCGGGCGAGGGCGAGGAAGCCCTCGTAGATCCGGCCCAGGCGTGCGCGCGAGGCCGCGGCGAGGTCGTCGAGATCGGCGCCGGCGGAGAACGCCGGCGGGGCGCCGGTAACCACCACGGACGCAATCTCGGGGTCGGCCTCGATCCGGGCGAGTGCCGCAGCGACGGCTTCGGCCATGTCGAGCGAAAGCGCGTTGCGGCGATCGGGATCGTCGAAGGTCAGCACCGCGACCCGGCCGCGGACCTCCGTCTTCACATACTCCATTTTGCCTCCGTCGTGACGGGGTCGTCGGGGGCATTGTACCCGCGCCGCTGGCGCGAGCAGGAACCGGGCGCGTTCCGTTGAGCCTGCACTTCTCACCACGTCACGTCGCGAGGGCGCCGAGTCGCGAAAGGGCCGGCGATGGCTGGGAGATCGGCGCCCGCAGTAGGGAGGGGGTGAGAAATGCGGGCTAGACTATGGGGCGCGCCCCGGGAGGAACCGTGGATCTGAGCCTCGTCCGCCGCCTGTCGCCGACCCTGTTCTCCGCCGTGGTGATGGAGCTGTTCGAACGGTTCGCCTACTACGGCATGATCATGGTGCTGCCGATCTACCTGGTCGAGAAGCTCGGCGTTCGCCCGGACGTGTGGGGCGCCGTCTACGGCGTTCTGACCTTCGCACTTTACCTGCTGCCGTTGCTCGCCGGTGCGCTCGCCGACCGCTTCGGCTACCGGCCGGCGCTGGTGGTCGCGTTCGCGACGCTCGCGAGCGGCTACACCCTGCTCGGGGCGACCACCCGCTTCGACCTGATCTGCGTCGCCCTTGGCCTGATCGCGGTCGGCGGCTCGATCATCAAGCCGACCATCGCCGGCACCGTCACCCGGACCACCGAGGAAGGCTCGACCCGCCCGGTCGGCTTCGGCCTCTACTACATGATGGTCAACGCCGGCGGCCTGATCGGCCCGGTCGTCGCCGCCCAGGTCCGCAACCGGACCGAGTTCCACTACGTGTTCTGGGTCTCGGCGGCGTGCTGCGCCCTGATGCTGGCGCAGGCCGTAATCGCCTTCCGCGACCCGGTCGGCGCTGCCGAGCGCGCATCGGGCAAGCGCCTGGGCACCGTGCTTGCCGAGATGGTCCTGGTGCTCGCCAACTGGCGCTTCGTGCTCTTGCTGGTGCTGTTCTCCGGCTTCTGGGGGATGATCAACGTGCTGTTCGGCTTCATGCCCCTGTTCGCCGAGCAGTTCTCCAACGTCGCCGCCGCCGAGGCGGCGATCGACCGCCTGGTCCCGATCACCCCGTGGGCCGGGCACTGGCTCAACGCCGAGGTGCTGATCTCTCTGGACGCTCTCCTGATCGTGCTCCTGCAGGCCCCGATCAGCTACCTCACCCGGCGCTGGCCGACCCTGCGCGCGATGCTGGTCGGCACCTCGCTGGCGACGGCCTCGTGGCTGCTGCCCGCGATGTCGCCCGCGGCGGGGGTGATCGCGCTCGGGATCGTGGTGTGGTCGCTCGGCGAGATGACCTGCTCAGCGCGGTTCTTCGAGTACTGCGGCACCGTCGCCCCGGCCGACAAGGTCGCGGTCTACCTCGGCTACTCGTTCCTCGCGCTGTGCCTGGGCAACCTCTACTCCGGTCCCTGGGCGGGCTTCCTCTACCAGCGCTTCCTGACCGACCCGGTCGCGGCCGGCCGCGCGCCGGTCTTCGGCGCGTTCTTCGCCGGTGTGATGGCGATGGGCGCCGCCTCGGCGGTCGGCCTCGCGCTCTACGCCCGTTTCATCCGGCCGCTCGCGGAGAGCGGCCGGAACAGCTAGCCCGCACTATTCACCAGGGTTCGTGGCGAGACCGGTGAGGCGCCGTGAGCAGTGGGGTTTTCGAGCCGAGAAGCGCGGAGGCGTACTCGACAGTACGGCGAGCACTCCGAGGTGAGAAAGCACCGCTGAGCGCGGTGCATCGCCGGCCGCAGTAGAAGTCTGGTGAATAGTGCGGGCTGGCCTACGCCTCGGTGGGCTCCGTCTCGGCCGGTCGCTCACGGCCGCCGAGGAACCACAGCCAGCGGCCGAGGTTCTCCTGCAGACTCTCCATGTAGGTGTAGATCACAGGGGTGATGAACAGGGTCAGGGACTGCGACACCACCAGCCCGCCGACCACCGCGAGGCCGAGCGGGCGGCGCGCCTCGGCGCCGGCACCGAGGCCGAGCGCGATCGGCAGGGTGCCGAAGAACGCCGCCATGGTGGTCATCATGATCGGGCGAAAGCGCACCACGCAGGCCTCGTAGATCGCCTCGGCGGGGCTCTTGCCACTCTCGCGCTGGGTCTCGATGGCGAAGTCGATCATGATGATGCCGTTCTTCTTGACCAGGCCGACCAGCATGATCACGCCGACAAACGCATAGATGTTGAGGTCGACGTGGAAGATCAGCAGGGTCGCGAGGGCGCCGAGCCCGGCCAGCGGCAGCGCCGAGAGGATCGTGAGCGGGTGGATGAAGCTCTCGTAGAGGATGCCGAGCACCATGTAGATGACTACGATCGCGAGCAGCAGCAAGAGGCCGAGGCCCTGCATCGAGGACTGGAATGCCTGGGCCGTGCCCTGGAAGGTCGCGCTGATGGTCGCCGGGAGCGTCTCCCGGGCGAGCTTCTCGACCTCGATCGTGGCCGGACCCAGGGACACGCCGGGGGCGAGGTTGAAGGACAGCGTGACCGACGGGATCTGGCCCGAGTGGTTGACGCTCAGGGGGCCGAGGCTCGGGGTCATTCTGACCAATGAGTCGAGCGGCACCAGCTCGCCGTTCGAAGAGCGGATGTAGAGCAGCGAGAGGTCGTGGATGTCGGTCTGGAACTCCGGAGCGAGCTCCATGATCACGCGGTACTGGTTGTTGGGGGCGAAGATGGTCGAGATCTGGCGGCTTCCGTAGGCGGTGTAGAGCGCGTTCTCGATCTGTTGCGCGGTCACCCCGAGCGACGATGCCTTGTCGCGGTCGATGTCGATGTCGATCTGCGGGTTCTTGAGCTGGAGGTCGGAGGACACGTCGACCAGCATCGGGTTGGCGCGCAGCTTGGCCTCGAGCAGGGGCGCCGAGTGGTAGAGCTCGGTGGTATCGGGCCCGGTCAGGGTGAGCTGGTACTGGGCGCGGCTCATCCGTCCGCCGACCTGGATCGAGGGCGGGGTCTGGGCGTAGACCCGCAGGCCTGGCACCTGGGCGAGCTTGGGACGCAGCTCGTTGACCACCTCGTCGGAGGTCAGCTTGCGCACTCCCATCGGCTTGAGGCGGGCGAAGAAGAACCCGGTGTTGGAGCCGCCCATGCCGCCGCGCCCGCCGGCGGAGGACATGAAGGCCTCGATGTTGGGGTCCGCCGCGAGGATCGCGGCGACCTGCTTCTGGTGCGCGACCATGGCGTCGTAGGAGATGCCCTGGATCGCTTCGGTCTGGCCGAAGATCTGGCCGATGTCGGTGGACGGTACGAAGCCCTTCGGGATGACCATGAACAGCACGCCGGTGAGCACGGTGACGACCACCGTGATGAACACCATCGTGCGGCGGTGCCTGAGCGACCACCTGAGGCCGACCTCGTAGGTTGCGAGCATGCGGGCGAAAAAGCCCTCGAAGAAGTTGTACATCGCATGGTGCTCGACCTTCTTCGGCGGCAGGATGAAGCGGCTCGAGAGCATCGGTGTCAGGGTCAGGGCGATGAAGCCCGAGACCAGGACGGCGGCGCCGATGACCACCGAGAACTCGCGGAACAGGCGGCCGATGATCCCGCCCATGAACAGGATCGGGATGAAGACCGCGGCCAGCGACAGGGTCATCGAGATGATCGTGAAGCCGATCTCCCGTGCGCCGTCGAGGGCCGCGACGAACGGCCTCTTGCCCATCTCCATGTGGCGCACGATGTTCTCGAGCATCACGATCGCGTCGTCGACCACGAACCCGACCGACAGCGTCAGCGCCATCAAGGACAGGTTGTCGAGCGAGTAGTCGAGGATGTACATGACCACGAAGGTGCCGATGATCGACATCGGCATCGCGAGCGACGGGATCGCCGTCGCCGACAGGTTGCGCAGGAACATGAAGATCACCACCACCACCAGGATCAGGGTGATGAGCAGGGTGAGCTTGACGTCGTTGACCGACTCGTGGATCGACACCGAGCGGTCGAACAGGACGTTGAGCGAGACGCTGGCGGGCAGCTGGCGCTCGAAGGTCGGCAGCAGCTGACGTACCGCGTTGGCGACCTCGACCGTGTTGGTGCCCGGCTGGCGCTGGATCGCGAGCACGACTGCGCGCTGGTTGACGTACCAGGCGGCGGTCTTGTCGTTCTCGACGCTGTCCCATACCGAGCCGATCTCATCGAGCCGCACCGGCTTGCCGTTGCGGTAGGCGACCACCAGCGGGCGGTAGGCCATCGCCCGGGTGAGCTGGCCCTTGGCCTGCAGGGTGTAGGCGGTCTCGGGTCCGTAGAGCACGCCGCTCGGCAGGTTCACGTTGGCGGACTGGACCGCACTCGAGACCTCATTGATCCCGATCCCGCGGGTGGCGAGGGCGCGCGGGTCGAGCTGGATGCGGACCGCGTACTTCTGCGAGCCGTAGACCTGGACCTGGGCCACACCCGACACGGTCGAGATGCGCTGCGCCATCATGGTCTCGCCGTACTCGTCGAGGTCGTACAGGGGCAGGGTCGGCGAGGTCAGCGCGAGGTAGAGGATCGGCTGGTCCGCCGGGTTCACCTTCTGGTAGGTGGGCGGGCTCGGCATGTCCTGGGGGAGCTGACGGTTGGCGCGGGCGATGGCGGCCTGGACGTCCTGGGCGGCGGCGTCGAGGTTGCGGCTGAGGTTGAACTGGAGCGTGATGCTGGTGTTGCCGAGCGAGCTCGACGAGCTCATCGAGTCGATCCCGGCGATGGTGGTGAACTCCTTCTCCAGCGGGGTGGCGACGGACGAGGCCATGGTGTCGGGGTTGGCGCCGGGCAGTGCGGCCGACACCGAGATGGTCGGGAAGTCCACGTTCGGAAGGTCGCTCACCGGCAGCAGCCGGTACGCCATCATGCCGAAGATCAGGATCGCCCCCATGACCAGCGTGGTCATGACGGGGCGGCGGATGAAGAGCTCGGACACGTTCATGTCGCGTCGCTCCCCTCGGTCGCTCCCGGCTTGACCTGGATGGTGGCGCCGGGCACGAGCCGGAGCTGGCCGTCGGTGACCACGGTCTCGCCGCCGGAGAGGCCGTCGGCGATCACCGCGTCCAGCTCGCCCATGCGGTCGACCCGGACCGGCCGTTGCTCGACCGTCTTGTCGTCCTTGACCACGAACACGTACTGGCCCTGTTGGCCGGTCTGAACGGCCGACGACGGGCACACCACGCGGTCGGGCTGTTCGCCCAGGGTCACGGCCACGTCGACGAACTGGCCGGGCCAGAGGCGCTCGTCGGTGTTGGCGAAGGTCGCCTTGAGCAGGATGGTGCTGGTTGAAGTATCGACCGCGTTGTCGACGAAGGTGAGCGTCCCGGTCGCCGCCGGCGCGCTCTCCCCCGGTAGTGTCGCGGCGACCGCGATCCCCTTCCCGCGGTGCTCGAGAATCGCAGGAAGGCGCTGTGCGGGCACCGGAAACGACACGTAGATCGGCCGGGTGCGGTTGATGGTGACCATCCCGGTGTCGGCGTTGGCCTTGACCAGGTCGCCGACTCTGACGCCGAGCGCGCCGGTGCGTCCCGTCACCGGGGCGGTGATGGTGCAGTAGTCGAGGTCGAGCCGCGCGCTCTCCACCGCCGCCTGATCAGCGGCCAGGGCGGCCTTGAGCGAGGCGGCGTTGGCGGTGATCTGGTCGTACTGCTCCTTGGTGACGTAGTCCTGCTTCACCAGATCGGCGTAGCGCGTGACGTCGGACTCGGCCTTGTCGAGCATCGCCTGGTCCCTGGCGAGCTGGGCCTCGGCCCGGCGCAGCGCCGCCTGATAGGGTCGGGAATCGATCAGAAAGAGGGTGGTCCCGGCCTCGACGGTGTCGCCCTCCGCGAACAGGATCCGCTGCAGGGCGCCGCCGATCCGCGCCTTGACCGCGACGGTCTCGATCGCCTCGACATGGCCGATCTCGCGGAAGGTGAGCGGCATCGTCTTGCGCACGACCTGGCCGACGGTGACCGGGACCGGTGCGGCGCCCGGCCGCTGGGTCTCGGCGGGCGCTCCGCATCCTGCAACGACCAGAACGGCCGCGAGTGCGGCACCTGTCGCTGCGGCGAGCCGCGATCCCGGTCGAGAACGGGGGCAGCGGCGGCCGGAATCGTGGACGCTGGGGCCGGTGAGCATCACTCGGTGTGTCATGGGGTTGCCTTCTCCTCGGTGACGGAAATCGCGGCCTTGAGCGTTGGCGAGGCGACGCCGACGTCGCGGGAGAGCTGGGCGAGAGCGGAAAACCAGGTTGAGCGGGCTTCGATCTCCTGCGCGCGGGCGTTGGCCAGGGCGGCCTGCGCCGTGAGCAGGTCGATGATCGTACCGACCCCTTCCTTGTAGCGGCCGAGCGCGACCTTCTCCGACTGGTCGGCGCTGGCGAGCAGGTCGCGGCTGGTCTTGACCAGCTGGGTCGCGGTGTGGAGGTCGTAGTAGCTGGTCCAGACCTCGAGGATCACCTGCTGCTCGAGGGTGTCGGCCTGGGACGCTGCCGCGGCGGCATCCTGGGACGCCTTGTCGACGTTGTAGCGTGTCTGAAAGCCGGTGAACAGGGGCACATTGAGAAGCACGCGCGCCGACCAACTGTCGCCGTAGCTGGCGTAGGTCGAGGGCTGGAAGTAGAGCCGGCTCGCGCTCACGTCGCCGGTGAGTCGGGGTCGGCCGTCCGAGCGCACAGACCGGATGTGGGTGTCGGCCTTTTCCGCCCTGAGACGCGCCGCAGCCAGATCCGGCCGCACCTGGCGCGCCTGGGCGACCAGCTCCTCCACCGTCTGTGAGGTGGCGTCGAGCGGGAGGTCCTCAGGCAGGTTGCCGACGTCGTAAGGCGTCGTGGCGGGCAGGCCCATGGCGGTCGCGAGCGAGCCGCGCAGGGCAAGCACCTGTCCGGACAGGCGGTCGACCGCGAGCTGCGCCTGGGAAAGCGCCGTCTTGGCCTGGAGGACCTCGGCGATCGTGGCGACACCGGCGTCGTGGCGCCCGTTGGCGGCGTCGAACGCCTTCTGCGCCTCGGCGAAGACCGCCTTCGCCGCCTTGAGCTGTGCCTTCGCGCTCAGATAGGCGACGAAGGTCTGCTGCACCCCCAGGATGACGTCCTGGATCGCCGCGCTGTGGGTCCAGTCAGCGGCGAGCAGGGCGAGGCGCGCCTCGTCGGTGGTCGCGGCCCGCCCGCCGAGGTCGAACAGGAGGTAGTTGACGGTCACGGTCGGTCCGTAGCTCGTCTGCAGGAAGTTGAACTGGCCGCCGAAGGCGTTCTGCTTCGCCCGGGTCACACCGACCGACAGGTCGAGGGTCGGGTAGTAGGCCGAGCGCTTGCTGCCGAGATCGGCCGCAGCCGACAGCGCCTGGAGGTAGCTCGTGCGCGTCACCGGGTTGTTGGCGAGCGCGATCTCGACGATGTCGGCGAGGGTGAAAGCCGCACCCGGCTCGAGCAGGTGCTCGGGGATTTGGGGTGGTGCGGCTTCCGGCGCCGCCGGCGGCGTCAGCTCGGCGGGGCGCTCGGGGCCGGCGGGGACCGGAACGGTCTCGGTCAGCCGTGCGGGCAGCACGCTCGAGCAGCCGCACGCGACGGTTGCGGTCAGAGCGAGAAGGAAGGTTGGGCGAAGTCTCATGCGCGTCCTCCGGCCGCCGCCGGGCTGTGGCGGACAGCTCGCTGTGGCATGGTCATGATCAGATGTCCCGGATCCGTTCGATGGCCGCCACCGTGAAGCGGACGATGTGCTCGACCACCTCCGGGACGGTGAAGGGCGCCGTGGGTCGCTCGAGGCCGAGGGTCGCCAGGTTCTGGGTGTGGACCAGGTGGAGCAGCTGGGCGACGAAGGACTGGACGCAGAGCCCGACCGTGCGCTGGTCGAGATCCGGCGCGGCCTCGGTGACCGCGCGGACGAGGGCGCGGTTGACCGGCACGATCAGCTCCGAGTGGAACAGCTCCCGGGGCAGCATGGGGTCGACAAACTCGCGCATCATCAGACGCAGCGGCCCGCGCCCGTCGGCTCCCTGCTCGCGTAGCGGGGCCACGAATGCCTCGGCGAAGGCGCGCAGAACCGACGCGAGGTCCGCCGAGGTCCGGGTCTTGGCCTCGATCGCCGCCAGCCGCTCCTGGCGCATCATCGCCAGCCGGCGTCGGAAGACCTCCCGGTAGAGGTTGTGCTTGCTTCCGAAGTGGTAGTTGATTGCCGCCAGGTTGCAGCCGGCCTCGGAGGTGATGTCGCGCACCGACGTCGCCGCGTAGCCGCGGCTCGCAAACATGCCCTCACCCGCATCGAGCAGCCGCTCACGGGTGTCGGCTGGCGCGGGCTCCGGGTGCTGTCCGGGGTCGGGTCGGCGGGCGGGCTCCACGCGAACGATCGTATGAAACGATCGTACGACTGTCAAGACCCGATCTCGATGCGAGGCGTCTGGGAGGCGAGCGAGCTGACGGCAGCTTGCGCGACGGCTCGAGGGCCTCTGCTGGGCTGGACCCCGGAAGAGCAGCGCCGGGCGACCCGCGGTCGCGGACGAGCCCGGGGTCCGGTTCAGGAGGCGCAGTCCGGCTCATTTGGACCAGGGTGGGGTCGGTCGTGGGAATCGGACACGGTGCGAGAGGTCGGCACGGGATGTGCACGTAATGTCAAGAAGTGGCGGGTGCGCCGGTCCCGCTCTCGGCCACCGCCAGCGGAGACGGAACGATGCAACGGAGGTCATCCATGAAGCCACGCAGTCTGATCCTGTTCCCACTCATCCTCGGCCTTGCCCTCCTGGTCGGCTGCGCACGCAAGCCGGTGGACACGGGGCTGACCAAGGACCTCGAGCACATCATGCCCGCCGAGACCGCGACGTCGGCGACGGTCGCCCTCGCACCGCCGGGCTCGACGGTGGTCTACGGCGATCCCTACGTGGTCGTTGCGCTGCTCAAGCTCGCCCCGGGCGACGCCATCCCGGAGCACCAGGTGAAGGATGCGATCCTGTACGCCCCCGAGGCCGCCACGATCGGCATTGCCCGGGACGGCAACGAGAGCACGCTCAAGCTCGGTGAGGGGGATGCCCTGCTCCTCGATCCGGGGGCCTACGCCTTCGACAACCCGGGTGGTCAGAGCGTCGAGCTCGTGTTCGTCGAGCGCAGCAAGGTCGCCCTGCCGCCGCTGCCGCCCGAGTTCGCACCCTTTGGAAGCGCCGAGCATGACGGCGGCGACGTCGTGCTCGAGGCGGGCCCGGCACGGGTCGTCGCGACGACTCTCGCCCCGAAAGCGAGCTTCGCCTTGGACGCGGTCCCGCTGCGGCTGTTCTTCGCTCTCGACCCCGCGAAGCTCGTGGTCAGGGACGCGAATCAGGCGACGCTTCCTCTCCAGCTCGACCCGGGGGCGGCTGGTGTCCGCACCGGAATCGACGTCGGCGTGACCAACCAGGCCGATGCCGCCACCAGGATCGTGCTGTTCGAGTTCCGGAGCTGACCATGACGGCGACGTGTGCCCGGCGTGGGTCCGATCGGGCCAGATACAGCGGGCTCGGGGAAGACCTTACATGCCCTGGCCGTGCAACCTGCGGCGATCCGGGGTCCACGGAACGACGGCACACCCCTTGCTCGAGATCCCGCAGGACTCGACGTCCTTCACGGCCCGGTCCGCAAGCGGCCACGGTGCCAGAGCAGAAAGGAACCGGTCATGTCGAAAGTCGAGAGCGTCTGTGACGGCCGCGCCGTCCATGGGTTCGCGCCGGTGAACGGAGTGGCCGATGCACTCACGGCCGCATCGTCCCTCGAGCAGGGGCTTGAGCGGCTGGCTGAATCCTTCGCCCACGACCCCGAGTGGTCTGGTTGTCAGCTCCTCGAGTCCGCACACAACGGCGTGCTCACCGCTGCCCTCCAGTGGCGTCCAGGGTCGGACCCGGACGGCGTCGTCGCGCGGGTTCAGGATCCGGTGCCACCTGGGCCGGCGGCGATCCGCCTCGCCGCGCGATCGATCGAGCGTGCGGAGCCTGTCTGGGCCGTACCGGCGCAAGACTTCCCAAGCGAAGGGGTCGAATCGTCCTCGGTCCTCGACCACGGTGGCACTGCCGATCCTCGCCGACCCACGGCCGGTGGCGGCGCTCGTCATTCGGTGGCGCTGCGGACGCCGGCGAAGCGAGGCCCTGCGTACAGCGGTGGTGCTTGCAGCTCACCTCCTGGGTCGCTTGGCCGACCGCGAGCAACGCCCGAAGGAGATCGCCCGGGCCAGAGACGCTGTCCGCCGGGAGATCGCTCGCGAGCTGCACGACGATATCGGCCAGCAGCTCGCCGGCCTCGCTTTCCTGGCGCACGCGATGCGCCGTCGCGCAGCGGCTGTCGGGTCCGGGCTCGACGACGAGATCGCGGAGTTGGTGGCCGGGCTTGGCGAGGCCCACACCAGCGTGCGCGAGCTCGCCCATGGTCTCGCGCTGCGTCGGGTCGAGCCGGACGGGCTCGGGCGCGCGCTCTACGAGATGGCCCGACGCTCGAACGCAGCCCGCGAGGTCGAGTGCGCGCTCCAGGTCGACGACACGGTGCGGGTCGCCAACTCTGCGACCGCGACCCACCTCGTCCGGATCGCCCAGGAGGCGCTCCACAACGCGCTGACCCACGGCGAGCCGAAGCGGGTCGCCGTCGGCCTCGGCCGAGTCGAGGGCGGGCTTCGGCTCGAGGTCCGGGACGACGGCCGCGGCCTGCCGGCCCGGGTCCAACCGAACGGCCTCGGGCTGTCCAGCATGCGCGAGCGCGCCCAGGAGATCGGCGCCGCGCTCGCCGTCACCTCGCGGCGAGGCGCCGGGACGGTGGTGTCGTGCTCGCTCCCAGGGGGTGCGTCGTGAAAGCGTCCCGTCCGTACCGCATCGCGATCGTCGATGACCACCCGCTGGTTCGGCTCGGCGTCGCCCGGATCCTGGCGGAGGAGCCCGATCTCGAGCTCTGCGGGGAGGCGGATGGGGCGACGGCCGCCCTCTCGATGGTGCGGTCGACCTGCCCCGATCTTGTCGTGGTCGACCTGACGCTGATTGACGGCAGCGGGCTCGGCGTCGTCAAGCAGCTCACTGCGAGCGACCCTTCGATCAAGATTCTGGTCTCTTCGATGCACGACGAGGCCCAGTTCGCGGAGCGTGCCCTGCGCGCCGGTGCGATGGGTTACATCACCAAGGGCACCGCGATCGAGGAGCTGGTGACGGCGCTCCGCCAGGTGCTCGCGGGTTCGATCTACCTCAGCCAGGCGATGACCGACCGGCTTCTGCGCAGCATCACCCAAAGCGAGATGGAGCGTGGGCAGGCAACCCTCGACCGCCTGTCGGATCGCGAGCTCGAGGTCTTCGAGCTGCTCGGTCGCGGGTTGACGACCCGCGACACGGCCGCGCACCTCCACTTGAGCGTCAAGACGGTCGAGACCTACCGTGAGAACCTCAAGACCAAGCTCAACCTCGAGCATTCCAACGAGCTGATCTGCCGAGCGGCGCAGTGGGTCGCGAGCAACTGAGGTTGTGTTGTGGCAGGTGATGACGCCCTCAACGACCGCTGGCAGGAGGCGCTTCCCCGGGTCTGCTTCCTGCCTGGGGCGTGGAAGCTCAGCGACCGCGGCCTGATCTACGTTCTGCCAACCGGAGACTGGGTAGACGAGTATGTTTGGCACGGAGCCTGAGCCATGATCCTGCTGTGCTGCGACCTCGACCGCACCGTGATTCCTAACGGCGAACCGCCGGAGGATCCCCGCGCGCTGCCGCTGTTCCGCGCGCTGGTCGCGCGCCCTGAAGTCGTGCTGGCCTATGTTAGCGGCCGATCGCGCCTCCTCCAGGAGAAGGCGATCCTGCACTGGGACCTGCCGGTGCCGGACTGGGCGGTGGCTGACGTTGGTACCAGCGTGTACCGGGTCGAATCCGAGTGGCAGCCGGTCGAGGGCTGGCACCGGGAGATCGCGCCTGACTGGAACAGGCTCGAGGGACCGGAGGTCGCCGAGCTGATCGGAAGCCTGGACGGTCTCGAGCTCCAGGAGCCTGAGCGGCAGGCGCGCTTCAAGGTCAGCTTCTACGCCGAGGTGGACGCCGATCCGGAGCGCCTGCTCGCGCCGGTCCGCCACCGGCTGGAGGCCCGCCGAGTGCGTGCGAGCCTGATCTGGAGCATCGACGAGGCCGCGGGTCGCGGGCTCCTCGATGTGCTGCCGGAGCGCGCCACCAAGCTCGGGGCGGTGCGCTTCCTGATCGAACGGCTCGGCTGCGAAGAGGGTGATGCTGTCTTCGCCGGCGACAGCGGCAACGACCTTCCGGTCCTGACCAGCGGCCTGCGGGCGGTGCTGGTGGCCAACGCCTGCTCCGACGTCCGCGACGACGCTCTCGCCGCGGTCACGGCCGCCGGACATTGCGAGCGGCTCTACCTCGCGCGGGGCGGGCTGCTCGGGCTCAACGGGAACTACACCGCCGGCGTGCTCGAGGGTCTCGCCCACTTCCGGCCCGAGGTCCTGCCATGGCTCGAGGACAGTGTCGCGGCCACTGCTGTCGACCGACCGTGACCGGCGTCTGGCCTGCGCATCTCACCGGGTTGCTCACACCCATCCGTTCCTCCTTCGGTGACTCGCCTCCGGTGAGTTCCTGTGGCGAGAGCGGCGCCGCTCAGACCACCGGGCCGGCGCTCACCGGCGTGGTTGGCCTCGCCGGGAGGAGGTACGACAGCGCGACGAAGGTCACCGCCGAGGCGGCGATCCCGAACACGTTGCCGTCGAGCCCGAGCGGCAGCCGGATCGGAAGCAGCTCGAGCGCCACGGTCGTTCCGCCGCCGACCAGCATCGCCCACAGCGCGCCGGCGTTGCTGCTGCGGCGCCAGAACAGGGCGCCGATGATCGGCACCAGCAGGCCCGAGACCATGAAGGCGTAGGAGTAGAGCATCAGGCCGAGGACATTGGTCATCGACGAGGCGAGCAGCAGGGCGAGGGCGCCGAGCACGAGGGTGGCGAGCTGGGACAGGCGCAGAGAATGCTCGTGCCAGTGGCCGCCGGGCCGGAAGTGGCCGAGGATGTCGTTGACCACGTTGCCGGAGCAGGCCATCAGGCAGCTGTCGGCGGTCGACAGGATGGCCGAGAAGTAGGCCGACATCACAAGCCCCATCAGGCCGGGCGGCAGGACCGTACGCAGCAGCATCGGCAGCCCGGTCTCGGGGTCGGTTGCAGCGATGCTCTCGGCGCCGAGGTGGGCGAGCATGCCCTGGTCGGCCGCGACCCGCGCGAGCAGGCCGAGCGACACCCCGAGGCCTGCCATCACCGGCCACTCGAGCAGCCCGGCGACGAACCATGCCCGCTCGCCGTGCGCTCGTCGGCGCAGGCGTAGATGCGCTGGTAGAGCGTCATGCCGACGAACCAGATCGGCACGATAGTGACCGTCCAGTTGACCAGGTCCTGCCAACTGAGGTTGGTCAAGGTGAGCATCTCCGGCCGCAGCGTGGCCCGCACCGCCTGCCAGCCCCCGACCGCGTGGAGGGCGACCGGGAGCCCGACGAAGGCGAGCCCGGTGAGGAGCACGATCCACTGCACGGTGTCGGTGTAGATGACCGCCTTGAGCCCGCCCATCACGGTGTAGCCGACCGCGATCCCGCCCATTGCGATCAGCGCCGTCGAGAAACTGACCCCGACGAAGGTGCCGTCGGCGAGCTTGGCGCCGGCGAGGATCTGCGAGGCGGTGAATCCGACGTAGCCGATCGCCGAGATGATGCCCGCGAGCAGAGCGACACGAGGCGAGTAGAAGTAGCAGAACACGTCGGGGAAGGTCAGCGCGGTGTCGAAGGCGCGGTTGCGCTTGACCCGCGGAATCAGCACCACCGCGCTCAGCCAGGCGCCGAGCAGGCCGGTGAACAACATCCACGAGCCCGACAGGCCCATCACGAAGCCGAGCCCGCCGAGGCCGATCGAGAAGCCGCCACCGACATCGGTAGCGACCACGGACTGCCGACGTGGAGAGCCCCCATTTCTCGCCCGCCGACGTAGTAGTCCTCGGTGCCGGTGTTGCCCAGGAAAAGCCATCCCAGCATTACCATGTACACGCAAGATCGCGATGTCGATGAGCTGCACTCCGGCCCCCCTGTCCCGAGCCTACCAAAGCGCTGCGGCCGGTCCCGGCGCTGCGCCGCCGGCCTTGCGGAACGGAGCCGGTGGAGGGGTGCGGAAAGACGAGCCGGAAAAGGGGCCCGGCCCGTCGGAGGTCGCCGACGGGCCGGGCGGTCGCACTTGGTCAGAAGTGGAGCAGCGCGCTCAACCGGACGCTGCGCGCCGGCAGCAGGTAGTACTGGGCGTCGCCGACCTCGGACTCCGAGACCGGCGGGCGGGTGTTGTTGAGGTTGAACCCGTCGAGGCGCACGTCCCAGCGCTCGAAACGGTAGCCAATGCCGGCGGACCAGGTCGAGTAGGCGGCCGCCTCTGCGGAGTTGCGCTGGTTCAGGTACCGCTTGTCCACCCAGGAGTAGACCACCGTGGCCGTAGCGCCCCGCTTGGGCAGGTAGAGCAGACCGCTCGAGACCTGGTTCGGCGCCGCAATCTCCGGCCGGTTGCCGTCGATGCGGGTCGGCACGCCGTCGAAGAGGCGCTCGTAGTCGGTGAAGCGGGGGTCGTGGTAGGCGTAGGTGAAGCGCCAGCGCAGGTCGGTGGCGAGGAGCGCGTCGAGCTCGAGCTCGACGCCCTTGAAGCGCTCCTTGCCGGCGTTGACCAGCTGCGGGAGACCCGCGTCGCTGAGCTGCGACACGACCAGATTCTCCATGTCCATCTGGAAAACGCTCAACTCCCAGTCGAAGACCTCCTGGCCGTGCCGTCCCTTGAGTCCGACCTCCCATGCCGTGGCCGTCTCGGGGTCGAGGATCTCGCCGTTGGCGTCGGGACCGAAGTCGAGCGCCGCGGGCTTGAAGGTGTTGCGGTAGTCCGCATAGACCCAGACCGCGTGGGCGCCCTCGGCCCATGCGAGCCAGCTCACCCCTGCGGCGCCGCTGGCGCGGGTGAACGAGCGCGAGTCGTGGCCGCTGCCGCCCTCACCCTCGTCCTCGAGGCTCTCAATGCCGGCGCCGAGCTCCTCGCTGTCGGCGTCGAGGGTCTCCTGGGTGCGGTTGAGCCGCAGCCCGACCTGGACTGTCCACCGAGGCGAGGGTGTCCAGTCGGTCTGCAGGTACAGCCCGGAGAAGTTGCGCGTGTCCTTGACCTTGAGTCGCCCGGCGGCCTCGCGGTCGCCGAGCCGGGGCACCGTCGAGCCGTCCAGCGAGGCAAAGTAGTCGAAGTCCTCCGAGTCCTGGTCGGCCGAGCCGTAGAGGTGGTCGAGGCCGAGCGTGACGATGAGGTCGGGCGAGGCGTTGAAGGCGAGGTGGGTGTCGAAGTAGACGTCGTCCAGGGTCAGGTCCTGACGGTAGCCGTTGGCGTTGGGGTCGGTTGAGGAGACGTCGGTGAGGAAGCCGCGCCCGGTGTCGCGGGAGGTGTGGGTGTAGGACAGGGTCGTCGACCAGGTGCCGTGGACGAAGGGCCGCTCGTAGCCGCCGATGGCGGCGACGCGGTTCTCGTCGATCTTGGAGCCGAGCGGGTTGTGGTTGGCATCGACCGGGACCAGGGGCGTCAGTACCGCGCCCGTCCGCGGATGCGGGCTGGCCGGCTCCTGGTTGACGATCACACCGTCAAGATCGAAGCGGAAGCTGCCGTTCGCGGTCGGGACCGCGGCCCGGTAGAGCAGGTGGCCGCGGTCGAAGTTGGTGCGGTCGTCGCGGAAGCCGCGGCGCTCGGCGCTCGCCGCCAGGGACTGCGTCACGCCTCCCGAGGAGGCGAGCGGCGCCGCCCACGACAGGCTGCCGCTGCCGTAGGTGCCCGCCGACGCGGTGAACTCGCCCCCGGGCGCGCCCGGCATCCGGTGGATGATCTGAATGACGCCGGAGAACGAGGTCGCCCCGTACATCACGGGGGCCGCACCGCGGACGATCTCGATCCGCTCCACGTCGACCATGTCGATCGCCGGCAGGGCGGGGTTGAAGGCGCCGCCCCAGGGAACGCCGTCGACGACCAGGAGGAAGGCGTCGAACTCGCGCAGCCCCCACAGCTCGGGCACCGAGCCCGCCGGGCCGCCGTCGCCGCCGGGGCCGATCGAGACACCCGCGACGAGGTCCAGCGCCGACGCCAGATCGGTCGCGCCACGGGCTCGGAGGTCGTCGCCGGTAATGACGGTGACCGAGACCGGCACGCGCTCGACGGCGATCGGGGCCTTGGTCGTGGTGACCTCGATGGTGCCCGACATGACGGGCGGATTCGACGGCTGCGGCGCCTGCGCCGAGACGGGCGCCGCGGCGACGGCGCCGAGGATCGCGAGCGACATCACACACTGCACTGTCCGCATCACATGCTCCTTCCACGCACGGCCCCGCCGGCGGCGAGGTCCGGACTTTACGAGGCGACGGCCCCGGGCGCGGCCTGTGGCGGCCGCGTCCCGAAGCTCAGAGCTGGGGGTCGCTGGACGAACACCCGATGCGCGGCACCAACGCCCGACTGCAAGGTCGGGCCGCGCCGCGACCGAGGTCCGCGCCTCGAGGGTGGGAGCGCTACTCGCGCTGGGGTGGCGCGACCGGGCGCGAGGGGTTGGACCAAGCGGCCGGGTGAGGCCGGCGCGCTGCGCCGACCGTGTGCGCCGCCGGCGAGACCGCCGGTGCGAAGTCGAGTGGGTGGGTCTCGTCGGGCAGGAGGGCGAGCGCGTGCTGGGCCTGCCCCGGTCCGGGCAGCTCGGCCCGCTGCTCACGGCTGGGCAGCTCCGACGAAGGCGGCGCTGTGAGCGCGGCGGTCCACCACTCGCCTTCGGCGAAGCGCAGGGTCGCCGCCGGCGCCTTCGGGGAGCCGAGAATCACGAACGGCGCGCTCACCGTGCTTTCGATCTCGCGACCGCCGACACCGATCCGGAGGCGGAGACGTGCGTCGTCCGCCGGCAGGTTGGGAACCTCCCAGCTCAGCTCGCGGGTCGCGGGGTCGAGCCGGGGCGTAAGGCGAACGCCGTAGCTGCGGCCGCCGTCGAGGGACAGCAAGATCTCGAACTCCTCAACTTTGGCGGGGAGCTCGGTCCATCGCACGGTGGCAGTCGAGCCGGCTGCGAGCCGCTCTCCCGCCGCCGGGGCGAGGATGCTCCCGGCCACGGGCATCGCGCCCGCCGGCTCCGCATGTGCCACCCCGAGCGCTGCAGCGAGGACGACCCACGCCGCCGCCCGGGCGGGCTGCCGAACGCGAACAGGAATCATAGTGAGACATCGTAGCAAGTGTGTGGTGTTTCGTGAAGGGGGTGCCGTTCCTGCACGAACTGAGACACACCCCGCAGCCAACCGTAGGGGCGGAGCTCGTCTTCGCCCGTGGCTCGGATCGCGCGTCACGTCAGTGGTGGCACGACGCGACGCGCAGTCGTCCGGCGGCTGATCTTGGCTGTTGGCCTGATCTGCAAAAATGGCCTCTCGTGCTCGCCGTAACTTCGCGAGATGAAGCTCATGCAGGATCGCGGCCTCGAATATGAGAGAAAACTTTACCGTGTGAAGTGCAACATCTTGACATCTCGAGGTTCTGGCTTTAGCTTCATGATATGAAGCCCAGGAGCCCGAAGGGCGGCGCCGGGACGATCGAGGCGCCGGAGACGAAATGGGGGTGCCCTCCCGTGCGCGTGGCGGACATCGACGACCTGCTCGGAGCCCCGGCACGGCTGGCGATCCTGTCGACGGTCGCCGACGGAGGTCTCTGGACCTTCACCGCACTACGGGAGGAGACCGGGTTGAGCGACGGCAACCTCCACGTCCAGACACGGAAGCTGGCCCAGGCCGGCTACCTGGCGGATTCCAGAGTGCGGCAGGGCAACCGGACGGTGACCTGCTTCGAGCTCACCGTGGCCGGTCGCCGGGTGATCGAGGACCATGTCCGGCGCCTGCAGAACGCGCTCTCGGGGCAGCGGGCGGACACGATGGTGCGGGCGCGACGTGGCGGCGAGCTCGGCTCCGCCGCCGACGCGTCGCGGGTCTGGTGATGGCCGCGGGACGCTTTCGGACCCGTGGGTGGGTCGATGGCGACTCGGATGGCGGGTTCCAACAGCAAGGACGTCAGGGATGAAGATCGTGATCGGCGCCGACCACGGCGGTTTCGAGCTCAAGGAGAAGCTGGCGGCGTACCTGCGCCAGCATGGGCACCAGGTCCAGGACGTGGGCACCGGTTCGACCGCGCCCGTCGACTACCCCGCCTATGCTCGTGCCGTCGCCGACGTGGTGGCGACCGGTGCGGCCGAGCGCGGCATCATGATCGACGGCGCCGGCATCGGCTCGTCGATGGTCGCGAACAAGGTTCCCGGGGTGCGCGCGGCGATGGCCTACGACCTGTCGAGCGCGCGCAACGGACGCGAGCACAACGACGCCAACGTCTTGACGCTCGGTGCCGGCCTGATCGGACCGAGCCTGGCAGTCCAGATCGTCGACGTCTTCCTGTCCACCGAGTGCACCGAGGAACGCCATCGCCGCCGGGTCGCGATGATCGACGACGGGCGCGCGGGGGTCGGCAGCCGGGCGCTTCCCGGGGGGCTCGCCGAGCTCGACCAGGAGGATCTCGAGCGCATCCTCGGTCGCCTCGACCGCTTGCTCGGCGGTGGCGGCTTCACCGGTGCATTCCACGGCGGGCCGGGCGTCGGCAGCTCGCCGGACGTTGCGCGGCGCTTCATCGCGCTCGGCGCGGGCGGGCTGAGCACGGGCCCGGACAGCCCCGGCCGAATTCCCGAGGACATCGCCCGCTATATCGACCACACCATTCTCAAGCCGGACGCGACCGAGGACATGATCCGCAAGGTGGTTGAGGAGGCCCGCGAGTACCGATTCCGGTCGGTGTGCGTCAACCCGTGCTGGGTGCGCCTGGTGGCCGACGGGCTGCGCGGCTCGGGCGTCCTGACCTGCTCGGTGGTCGGCTTCCCGCTCGGCACCAGCACTCCCGAGGTCAAGGGCATGGAGACGCGACGGGCGATCCGGGACGGCGCCAAGGAGATCGACATGGTGATCAACGTCGGCCGTCTGAAGGGCGGCGACGACGCCTACGTCCTGCGCGACATCCGGATGGTCACCGAGGCCTGCCGCGACGGCAGCGCCGTGAGCAAGGTGATCCTCGAGACCGCCCTGCTCACCGACGAGGAGAAGGTCCGCGCCTGCGAGCTGGCGCGCAGGGCGCGGGCGCACTTCGTGAAGACCTCGACCGGGTTCTCCTCGGGCGGTGCCACCGCCGAGGACGTCGCGCTGATGGCCTCGGTCGTGCGGCCGGCGGGGATGGAGGTCAAGGCCTCCGGCGGCATCCGGTCCTTCGCCGACGCCCGGCGCATGATCGAGGCCGGTGCGACCCGGATCGGCGCCAGCGCCAGCGTCGCCATCGTGGAGGAGGCCCAGGAGGTCACCGTCAGCCGGTGACCTCGGGAGGGGGAGACCATGGTCGACTTGAGAGCCTTCTGTGTGATCGACAGCCTGCAGGCCCAGTTCGCGTCGTTTCAGGCGACCATCGCGCAGGGCTTCCTGCCGCGGGTTGGGCAGGCGAGCCTGTTCGTCGAGATCGCGCCCGGGATCGAGATCAACCGGGTCACCGACATCGCACTCAAGTCGACTGATGTCACCCCCGGGATGCAGATCATCGAGCGCCACTTCGGCATGCTCGAGGTGCACTCGTTCAGCCAGGCGGATGTCCGCCAGGCGGGACGGGCGATCCTCGAGGCCCTCGGGCTCAAAGAGGAGGAGCGGCTCAAGCCGCGAATCGTCTCGGACCAGGTGGTCCGTCACCTCGACGACCACCAGTGCATGCTAATCAACCGCATGCGGCACGGGAATCTGATCTTGTCGGGTCAGACCCTGTTCGTGCTCGAGGTCGAGCCCGCCGCCTACGCCGCGCTAGCGGCGAACGAGGCCGAGAAGGCGGCCCACATCAACATCCTCGAGGTCCGCGCCTTCGGCAGCTTCGGCCGGGTCTACATCGGGGGCGAGGAGCGTGACGTCGAGGCCGCCCGCCCGGCGGCGGTCTCCGCGCTTCAGGCGCTCGCCGGACGCATCATCGAGGAACGGGAGAGGCGGTGACGCCTCACGCACACCCGCGGCGGGAGCTCGCCGTGAATCGGCAGGAGGAAGTCCATGTCTGACGCCCTGGGAATGATCGAGTGCAGGAGCTTCGCGGCAACCGTCGAGGCCGCGGACGCGATGGTCAAGGCCGCCCGCGTGGAGCTGGTCGGGTACGAGAAGACCGGCGGCGGCTACACGACCGCGGTCGTGCGCGGTGACGTTGCAGCGGTCAAGGCGGCGTGCGACGCCGGCCAGACCGCCGCCAACCGGGTCGGCGAGGTGGTCGCGGTGCACGTCATCGCCCGCCCCCACGCCAACGTCGACGCGGTCATCCCGCTGGGTCGCCAGGACCAGGGCTAGGCCGCCATGAATCTCGCGAAGGTCATCGGCCGGGTGGTCGCGACCCGCAAGGAGGAGAGCCTCGAGGGGCTCAAGCTGCTGCTGCTGGCAGCCGCCGGACCCGACGGCGAGGCGACCGGCGGGATCGTGGTCGCGGTCGACGCGGTCGGCGCCGGCGAGGGCGAGTACGTGCTCTACGCCTCCGGCTCGTCGGCCCGGCAGACCCGCGCCACCGACGGCAAGCCGGTGGACGCGGTCGTGATGGCGATCGTGGACAGCTGGGACATCGGCGGTGAACCGCGCTACACCAAGGGCAGCGGCTGATGGCTCGCCTGTCGGACGCCCAGGTCGACCTCATCGCGCGTGGCCTGGCCCGCCGCCTGACCGGGACGTCGGACGGGACGGCCGCTCGGCCCGGCCGCCCTCCGGGTGGTGGAGGCCCCGCGCCGTCGACTCCCGCCGGCGGAGGACACGGTGCAGCGCCACAGCAGGTGCCGGCCGCGCCTCAGGCGCCGGCCGTCACCGCGAGGGTCCGTGCAACCGGCGACGGCGTCTTCGCCACCGTCGACGACTGCGTCGCCGCGGCGCGCCGGGCCTTCCTCGATCTCGACCGGGCGACGCTGGCACAGCGCAGCGAGCTGATCGCGGCGGTCCGGGCAGCGATGCGGCGAGACGGCGCCGACCTCGCCCGACTGGCCTGCGAGGAGACCGGTCTCGGCCGGGTTGACGACAAGATCGTCAAGAACCGGCTGGTGACCGAGAAGACGCCGGGCACGGAGGCACTGCTGCCCGAGGCGGTGACCGGCGACCACGGCCTCACCTTGACCGAGTGGGCGCCGTTCGGAGTGATCGGCTCGATCACCCCGACCACCAACCCGACCAGCACCATCATCTGCAACACGATCGGAATGCTCGCGGCGGGCAACAGCGTGGTGTTCAACGTCCATCCGGGGGCGAAGGCGTGCTCGATGGCGACGATCCGCGCCATCAACCGCGCCATCATTGGGGCGGGCGGTCCCGCGAACCTGATCACCGCCGTCGCTGAGCCGACTATCGAGTCGGCCGGCGAGCTCATGCACAACCGCGGCATCAACCTGTTGGTGGTCACCGGAGGCCCCGGGGTCGTCAAGGCGGCGATGCAAAGCGGCAAACGCTCGATCTGCGCGGGGCCCGGCAACCCGCCGGTGGTGGTGGACGCCACTGCGGACATCGCCAAGGCCGCGCACGACATCGTGACCGGGGCGGGGTTCGACAACAACATTGTGTGCGTCGACGAGAAGGAGGTCTTCGTCGTCGAGGCGGTGGCCGACGACCTCATCGCCGCGCTCGAACGCAGTGGAGCCTACCTGGTCGACGGCGGCCAGCTGCAGCGGCTCGAGCGGGAGATCTTCACCGAGATCCGCGGACCCCGCAGCCACGGGGTGATCAACAAGGAGATGGTCGGCAAGGACGCCGGCGTCCTGCTGGCGCAGGTCGGCGCCAGGGGCGGCTCGGACGCCCGCCTGGTCATCGCCGACGTCGACGAGGACCACCCGCTGGTGTGGAGCGAGCAGCTCATGCCCGTGCTGCCGATCGTCCGGGTGCGGGACGTCGAGCGGGCGATTGCGCTCGCCCGTGAGGCCGAGCACGGCTTCGGTCACTCGGCCTCGATGCACTCCCGCGACATTGACGCTCTGAGCCGGATGGCGCGGTCCATCAACACCAGCATCTTCGTCAAGAACGGCCCCATCGTGGCGGGTCTCGGCGAGGGCGGGGAAGGACCCACCAGCTTCACCATCGCGAGCCCGACCGGGGAGGGCATGACCAACGCGGTCAGCTTCTCGCGCCGCCGGCGCTGCGTCATGGTCGACCAGTTCCGGATCGTGTAGCAATGCCGCGATCAGTCCCGAGCTCGGCGCGAGCGCTCCTGGAGTACACCAGCGTCGCGATCGGGGTGCTCGCGGTGGACCGCATGCTCAAGCGGTCTCCGGTCGCCCTGCTGCGATGCGGCACGGTTCACCCGGGCCGCTACCTCGCGCTGGTCGGGGGCTCGGTGGCGAGCACCGAGGAGGCTCACGCGGAGGGAATCGAGGTCGGCCGCGGCACGGGTGCGCTGCTCGACGAGGTCTGCCTGGCTGATCCCCACCCCGCCCTGGTGGCGGCGCTTGACGGCGGACGCACAGGGCCGCTCGGCGAGGCGGTTGGGGTGTTCGAGGTCTCGACCTCGCCGGCGCTGCTACGCTGCCTCGACACCGTGCTCAAGGCGGTGCCGGTGGCGCTGGTCGAGGCACGTCTCGCCGACGACCTCGGCGGTCGGGCGCTGGCGGTGATCGACGGCCTGCTGCCGGACGTCCGCGAGGCGCTCGACATCGCCCGCGGCTCGGTCGGCGTCCGTGCGGAGGTGCTCGGCGTGTCTCTGATGGCGCGGCTCGACGAGACCCTCCGCCAGGCCCTCGCGGAGGGGACCCGCTTCACCGCCTGCCGGAGCTGGGAGCCGGCCGGCGCTGAGACGATCGGAGGGGAGCCGTGTTCCTCGGCAGGGTGATCGGGAGGGTGGTCCCCGCCGTGGTGTATGACGGGCTCGAGGGCGTTCCCATGCTATGGGTGCAGCCGCTCGACATGTACGGCAGCGCGAGCGGAAAGCCGTTCGTCTGCGCCGACGGCACCCGCATGGCCGGTCCCGACGAGCTCGTCTACTGGGAGGCGAGCCGGGAGGCGGCGCTGACCCTCGAGCCGAGCTTCGTGCCGGTCGACCACGCGGTGGTCGGCATCGTCGACGACCTCCAGCTCGACCCGACGACGGACGGCGAAGCGGACGGTCCGGGATGATCCTGGCGCGCGTCGCGGGACGTCTCACCTCGACCATCCACCACCACGACATGGCGGGCCGCACGCTGCTGGTGTGCGCGAAGCTCGACGCCAGCCGCCGCCCAACCGGCGGCTATGTCATCGCCGTCGATCATGTCGGCGCGGGCGCCGGCGAGACCGTGCTCATCCTCGACGAGGGCAACGGCGCCCGACAGGTCCTCGGGGTACCCAAGATGCCCGTACGATCGGTGGTCGTGGGCATCGTCGACGACGTCGGCTAGCAGCGCGCACCGCAGAGCCCCGTCACGGGATAACCGTGGGCAACGATCGAGCGGGGCTCTGCGGCCCGCGCTGCTTTGGATTCGCTGGGCGAATCCTGACGGCAAGCTCACTGCTCAGGTCACGGAACGGGCTAGCATCGGGTGACGGGCCTCCACAACCTTCACGACATATATTGTTGATGCAGCTTCAGAGACGCTCCGATCGATGGTTCAGGGTGGAGATGACGGCCGTGGGGAGGTTGTCGCTGAGCCCGACGCGGGTCCGTTCGGCGCGGGTGTTCCGCTTGAGACACGGGGCGGTTCCTGCGAGGGTTGCGCAGCCGGGCCGTCCAGCCAAAACCTGCCGTGAACACTGCAAAATCAATGCTGTCAGGGGTTCCGTTCCTTGTCAGGAAGTTGTTCTGAGAACTTGTCGCGAAGTTGAGATAGGCATTGCATTTCGGTTCTCGAAATGGTAAATATTTTCATATGCGCATACCTCGCGACATCGACGCGTGGTTTGAAAGGTACCCCTTGATCCAGGGGAGGAGGAGTAACGATATGAGGCGTCGGAGTTTGTGTATGGACAGAGTTCCTATCGTCATCCTCGCGGCCGCTGCCCTGGTCGCGTTCGGGTTCGCTCCGAGCGCCCTGGCGCAGCCGGTCACGGTCACCGTCACCGTCAGCGGCACCGCAACGCCCGGCGCGACGGTCTCGGCGACGGCCGCGGTCGAGATCACCGACGGCTCCTCGCTGCAGAGCATCTCGTGGAGCCAGGTCGAGGGCGCCGAGGCGGTGCTCTCGGGGACCTCGACCGATACCGTCACGGTCCAGCTCGCGGACGAGGACGCCTACCGTGCGTACCTGCTCCACGTGCTGGCCGAGCCGCCGATCGGGGCCGACCAGCTGCCGCCCAACGTCCCGGTACCGCCGGGCGAGTTCCCGGGCGGCGTCCAGGACCGCTTCGGGCTCCTGGGTACCAACCCCTTCGCGCTCGAGCACGCCGCCGCGGTCATGCTCGAGGTCGAGGTCGTGACCACCTCCGGCACCTATCACGGTGAGGGCGAGATCGTCACCGCTCTGCCCTGGCGCTCGGTCTCCGGGATCCAGAACGTCGCCCTCGGCGTCCCGGTCGTGCTCCACGGCAAGGACCAGGCGAGCTACGACTGGACGCTGACGGCGCCGGCGGGCTCGAGCGCCGGCCTGCGCGGCGCATCGACCAAGACCCCCGAGTTCACCCCCGACGTGGCCGGCCAGTACATGGTGAAGGTCACCGACCTGGCGTCGAGCGCCCAGGTCTCGATCCCGGTCTACGCCGGCACCTGGCGCGGCGTCATCGTCGGCCAGGACGCCGACGGCCGGCCGGTTCCCGACGAGGCCTGCACCACCTGCCACAACGGGACCTTCGCAGCGGACGAGTTCACGCCCTGGAAGAAGACCGGACACGCCGAGATCTTCACCCAGAACGTCGACACCCCGAACGGGCACTACAGCACCAGCTGCATCACCTGCCACACCGTGGGCTACGACCCCGGCGCCGTCAACGGCGGCATTGACGACAACCCCGACTGGCAGGCCTTCCTCGACTCCAACCTGCTGACCCACGGCGAAGAGGACAATTGGACGAACATCCTGGCCCAGTTCCCCGACATCGCGAAGCAGGCCAATATCCAGTGCGAGAACTGCCACGGCCCGCAGAACACCAACGCCCACTCCCTCGGCGCCGTGCGCGGCACGCTGTCGGCGGACATGTGCGGGGTCTGCCACGGCGAGCCTGCCCGCCACGGCCGCTTCCAGCAGTGGCAGCTCAGCGGCCACGCCAACTACGAGGTGGCGAAGGCCGAGGGCACCAATGGCACGTGCGCCAAGTGCCACAGCGCCAACGGCTTCCTGGCCTGGCTGCCGATTCTCACCGGTGAGGTCGCAGGAGACCCCAACGCCAACATCCCGATCACCTGGACCGAGGACGAGGTCCACCCGCAGACCTGCCAGACCTGCCACGATCCGCACGCGATCGGCACCACCTCGGGCAGCGCCGACACCAACGCGACCGTGCGCATCAGTGGCGACACGCCGATGCTGATGGCCGGGTTCATCGCCACTGACGTCGGCCGCGGCGCGATCTGCATCACCTGCCACAACTCCAGGCGCGGTCTGCGCAACGACTCCACCTTCAGCCTCTCAGACGCGGCCCGCGCACCCCACCTCGGCGTCCAGGGCGACGTGCTGATGGGTCAGAACGCCTACCTCGTCGAGGTCAACAAGCGCAGCTTCCACTCCCGGGTCGAGGACGCCTGCGTGGCCTGCCACATGGAGAAGACCCCGCCGCCGGCCGACCTCTCCTACCAGCAGGGCGGCACCAACCACACCTTCTACGCCAGCCCGACCATCTGCTCCAAGTGCCACTCGGTGGTCAAGGCCGAGGACGTCCAGGGCCCCTTCGTCGCCAAGATGGAAGAGCTCAAGGCGAGCATCGAGGCCAGCATCCTGCGCCTGATCCAGGAGCAGATCGCCCTCGGCAAGACCATCGACCTCGCCGGCTCGGGGACCATCACCGATGCGGCGCAGATCGCCTCGATCAGCTTCGAGGAATCCCACGGCGGGCAGGGCATCGCGGTCACCTTCACCGACTCGACCGTGGTCGGACCGGTGGCGCTCAGCAGCGTCAAGGCGCAGTCCACCGTCGGCGGGCCGGCGGTCGCGCTCTATAACCTTGCGGATCAGAGCCTGCCCAAGGCCGGCTGGAACTACAACCTGCTCGAGAGCGACAAGAGTGAGGGCGTCCACAACCCGTCGTGGACCACCGCCGTGCTCACCGCGTCGCTCGACGCGCTCAAGAACGCGGCCCGCCCGGGCGGCATCGGTGCCGGCGGCGGCATCGGCGCCGGAGAGGTCCACCCCGGCGACGGCAGCGGTGCGGTCACCTGCACCACCCCGTACGTCTACTGGACCGAGATCGCGGCCCACTCGAGCGGCCTCAACAACAGCGTCTGGCGCACCGACATGGTGACCCGCAACATGGCCCAGTCGGCCGCGAGCGTGGAGTTCGTGCTCCACACCGGCTCCGGCACGACGATGGCCTCCGGCGCGGTCGACCCGGCCGCCCAGGGCGTGTTCGAGGACATCGTCGGCCAGATGGGCGTCAGCGACAAGGGCGCGGTGGAGATCTGCTCCAACCAGCCGCTCGAGGTCGCCTCGCGCATGTTCAACACCTCCGACGCTGGCACCTTCGGCCAGTTCTTCAACGGCTATGCCGGCGGCGCCGGCCTCACGACCGGCCAGGTCGCCCGTCTGATCGGCCTGCGCGAGGCCGCGGGGACCTTCCGCAGCAACATCAGCGTCACCAATACCGGCCTCACGCCGGCCGAGGTGGCCGTCACCCTGTGGTCGAGCACCGGGACCCCGCTGATCACCTACACGATGTCGATCGGCTCCGGGATGGTCGTCCAGGACGTCCAGCCCTTCGCCAACCGCGCCGGTCAGCCCAACATCGGCTGGGGCTATGCCACGGTCGAGGTGATCTCGGGCAACGGCATCCTGACCTCGGCTTCGGTGATCGACGCCAAGACCAACGACGCGACCACCGTCCCGATGAAGCCGTAACCTCACATCTCGCGTTCGAACCGCGGGCGGCAGCTTCGGCTGCCGCCCGCTTCGTTTCTGCGTCGATGTCATCCGGTCTCCGGAACACGAGAGCCGTGCCGATATCCTCGGACTCCATCTCATTTGTGACTGAACAGTGACTCGCGAGAATCCCCGGCACACGGACCAGAAGTTCAGGTCCGGCATTGGCTTGCCTGGTCAGAAGCTCCATGCCCTGAGCCGTTTCGTGAGCACATGCTCAATTCTCTTGACAAACAACTGGTTATCAGCGAAGCTCAACCAGGAATGAATCTTCTTGAGACCGCACGCCCGTCCCGGCGGCTTCTCGCTGAGGAGCCCCACTCCCCCTCGAACGATCGGGAGCGCAGCGTTCGGCGGCGGCGGGCGGTTCAACTCCAGAATGGAAGCGTCCCGGCGGCTCTTCAACCGCGGGCGTAAGGAGGGATGAGATGCTGTCGATCCAGCGTGCCCTGGTCCTGTTGACGACGGCTGGTGCCATTGCCCTGCCGACGATGTCCCGGAACCCTGCCGGGCGGCTCGGCCCCGACGGCCGGCCGGACCCGAAGCAGGTCTACGACAAGAGCCAGTCCGAGTACTACCTCACCTCCGATGAGTACTCATACATCCGCCCCGGCCTCAAGGTGACGGTGGAGAGCGTCGAGATCCCGTCCGACCGGCGGCCGGTGGTGGTGCTCAGCTTCACCGACGACCTCAACCAGCCGCTCGACCGCGCCGGCGTGATCACGCCGGGGGCGGTGAGCTTCAGCTACATCCTGTCCTGGTACGACGGCGACGCCCGCGACTACCACGCCTACACCACCCGTCCGCAGACCTCGCCGATCACCGGTGACACCGAGAACCAGGCCTCGAGCGACTCCGGTGGGGCCACCGAGGACCTCGGCATGGGGCGTCTTCGCTACCGGTTCAAGACCGTGCTGCCGGTCGACTATGACGCCACCAAGACGACGACCCTCGGCATCTACGCCACCCGCGATCTCACCGAAATCGCCGGCAAGAACTACTACGCCAACGTCGAGTACGACTTCCGGCCCGACGGCGGCGACGTCACTGACGTCTGGCAGGAGATCTCCGACGCGACCTGCAACTCGTGCCACGAGCAGCTCGCGTTCCACGGCGGCAGCCGGCGCGAGGTCAAGCTGTGCGTGCTGTGCCACAACTCGGGCTCGGTTGACCCCGACACCGGCAACACCGTCGACTTCAAGGTCATGATCCACAAGATCCACATGGGCGAGAACCTGCCCAGCGTCAAGGCCGGCACGCCCTACCAGATCATCGGCTACCAGCAGTCGGTCAACGACTACTCCGACGTCGTCTTCCCCCAGGACGTGCGCAACTGCACGCGCTGCCACGGCGAGGACGCGCCCCAGAGCCACGTCTGGTACGACGAGCCCAGCCGGGCCGCCTGCGGCAGCTGCCACGACAACATCGACTGGACCACCGCCGACGTGCACCCGATCCCGCAGCTCGACGACGCCATCTGTGCGCGCTGCCACACTCCCCAGGGCGACCGCGAGTTCGACATCTCGATCATGGGCGCCCACACCATCCCGACCAAGTCGAAGCAGCTCGCCGGCCTCCACATGGAAATCCTCGACGTGACCGGAACGGAACCCGGCAGCATGCCCACCGTCACCTTCCGCGTCACCAACGACGACGGGTCCTTCGTCGCGCCGTCGAGCCTCGCCCGGCTCCGGATTCTGGTCGGCGGTCCGACCACCGACTACACCCGGAGCTTCCGCGAGGACGCCGTCACGGCCACGGTCACCGGTGACACCGCGTCCTACACCTTCCAGAATCCGATTCCGGCCGATGCGGTCGGCACCTGGCTGTTCAGCGCCGACGTCTACCGCAACGTCACCATCGACGACGGTTCCGCGACCGGTCTGTCGGTCCGCGAGGCGGCCTTCAACCCGGTCTACTACGCCGCCGTCACCGACGGGACGCCGGTCCCGCGCCGCGAGGTGGTCGATCTCGCCAAATGCAACGTGTGCCACGACGTGCTCGCGCTCCACGGCGGCCAGCGCTTCAACGTCAAAGAGTGCCTCGTCTGCCACAACCCGGACGCGACCGCCGGAGACGCTCCCGCGGAGTCGATCCACTTCAAGTGGATGATCCACCGCATCCACACCGGCGAGAACCTCACCCACGGCTACTCCATCGGCAACACCAGCTTCAGCGATGTCCTGTTCCCCGGCGACCGGCGGACCTGCGTGACCTGCCACATTCCCGGCACCTACTCCGTTCCCGTGACCGAGGACGCCCTGCCGACCCTGACCGAGCGCGACTTCTACTCGCCGATGCTCCCGGCCGCGGCCGCCTGCCTGTCGTGCCACAGCACGGTCGACGCGGCGTCCCACGCGTACGTGAACACGGCCCCGTTCGGCGAGTCCTGCGCCGCCTGCCACGGCGATGACCGCGAGTTCTCGGTCGACAAGGTGCACGCGCACTGACGAACGTCAACTTCAAGCGGCCCGCCGACCGTCGGCGGGCCGCCGTACGATCTTCGGGAAGGGGAGGACGGGCATGAGCAAGCTCACTCCGGTGCTCGGCGCGGCGCTCGTGCTGGTCGCGACGGCCTTCAGCGGGGCCTGGGCCCAGGAGGCCGACTCCGGGCCGGTCTGCGCCGACTGCCACGACGAGGTCGCCGCGTCCTTCGCCCTGACACCGCACGGGCAGCACCGGGACGACGTCCCGGCCTGCACGAGCTGTCACGGCGACGGCACCCGCCACATGGAAGAGGCCGATCCCTCACTGATCAAGATTCCCAGCGGCGCAGATCTCGCGCGGATGTGCGCCACGTGCCACAGCGATCTCCACTCCGCCTTCGAGGCGGGTGAGGTCCACACCCGGGCCGGCGTGACCTGTGAGTCATGCCACGAGGTGCACCCCAAGGGCGCCCCGGCGCTCCACATGCTCAGGGCCGAGCCGGTCGAGCTCTGCGGGCGCTGCCACGCGGCGCAGGCGCGCACCTTCGACCGACCCTACGGCCATCGTCTCGGCCGCGCCGGGCTCGACTGCGTGAGCTGCCACAACCCGCATGGCGGGCCCGGCGAGCGCAGCCTCAAGGTCGACCGCGCGGGCGACGTGGCCTGCGTGAGCTGCCACGCGGACCTGCGTGGACCGTTCGTGTACACCCACCCCGGCGGCGCGACCGCCACCTGCATCACCTGCCACGAGCCGCACGGCTCGTCCAATCCGCACGCCCTGCGCCGCACGAGGGTCGACCAGCTCTGCCTCGAGTGCCACAGCCCGACGACCGTAGGCACCCTCGGCTCACAGCCGCCGTCGTTCCACGACCTGCGCAGCCCGCGGTACCGCAACTGCACCGTGTGCCACGTCGCGGTCCACGGCTCCAACGCGTCGCCCACGCTGCAGAAGTAGGAGGCCACGATGACGCCGCGCCGCACTCTGATCGTTGTCGTCCTCGCGGCCGTGGGGATGTGGGCCCCGCTCGTCAACGCGCAGCAGACCTTCGCTGATGTCGAGGTCGGCTGGCAGTGGGTCGACGTTTCCGGCAACCAGGACATGTACCGCACGCAGCTCAACGACGACGACGGGCTCGTGATCCGCGACCTGTCGCTGACCTTGCTCGACACCACCGGCTCTCACCGTCTGTTCGACCGCTTCCGCATCGACGCCTCGGGCTTCGGCGGTAGCCCTGCCGGCCACTTCCGCCTCTCGAGCGACCTCGGCGGGATCTACAGTCTGAAGCTTCAGTACGGCCGCTACGAGATGTTCGACGCGATCCCCGGCTGGGCCAACCCCTACGACAGCTCGATCGCGCTCCACACCTCCGACCGCACCCGCGACATGCTCGACCTCGAGATCGAGCTCCTGCCTGGCCGAGCCGTGACCCCGATCATCGGCTATCGATGGAACCAGGTCGACGGACCCCGGCGGACCACGTACCATGTGGGGCAGGACCAGTTCCGGCTTGCCCAGGACCTCAAGGAGACCGACGAGGAGTTCCGCGTCGGGCTCGCCTTCCACGCCGGCACCTTCCGCGGCTCAGTGATCCAGGGCTGGCGCAGCTTCGAGTCCACCGAGCACAGCCGCCTCGCTCCCGGTGAGGGCGCCGGGCTCGACCCGTCGCCTATCCTCGGCGTGGACGTCTCCCTCGACGACTTCACCCGAACGGCGAAGACCAAGGCCGACACTCCGGTGACCTCGGCCTACGTGTCGGGCACGGTGGGCGAGCGGGTCCGCCTCGCCGCCACCTACGTTCGGGCTGACTCGGACTCCGACACCACCTCCGACGAGTCCCTCTCCGGCAGCCTCGTCTCGTACCGGATCTCGCGCTTCTTCGCGGGCCTCGACGACACCATCGCGAGCCGCACCGAGAACCCGTCGTGGCGAGGTGCGGTCCGCGCCGGCCTCGACCTGTGCTCCAAGGTCGTGCTCGACGCCGGCTACGAGCGCCGCCACCGCGAGCTCCAGGGCTGGTCCCTGGTCTCGACCCTGTACCTCGACACCTTCAACTTCAGCGGCGCCGACCCACGCGACATCACCGAGATGGTCCGGATCTCCAACGGCTTCGAGCGCGACGAGGACCTCTTCGACGTCACCCTGCGCGCCTCGGAGCTGGGACCCTTCAATGTCTGGGCCGGCTGGCGCTCGAGCGACACCTCGACCACGGTCAACCAGGACATGGCCGAGATCGTGATCCCCGGCGCGCAGTCGGGACGATTCGACCGCAAGGTCGACACCTACGACATCGGGGCCGGGGTCCACCTCGGGAACTTCAGGTTCGTGCTCGGCTACACCAGCGACGACGCGGACAATGCCGTGCTGCGCACCGACTACCTCGACCGCTCACGCGTGCGCGGGCAGGTCGAGTGGACCCCGGTGACGTGGCTGACCCTGTCCGGGACCGGCGAGACGATCGACTCGAAGAACTCCACCGAGGGCATCGGGCTCGACGCGACCACCGACCACTGGGCGGTGGATGCGGCGCTGCGTCCCACCACCGACCTCACTTTCCACCTCGCCTGGGACACCTACACCACCGACTCGACGGCGATCATCCGTCGTCCCCAGGACTTCGGGACCGAGCCGTCGATACACTCCGAGGACGGCGATCTGTGGGAGGCGAGCTTCGACTGGCGGGTCGCCAAGGCGATGCTCTCGGCGGGCTACTCCTCGCTCGAGAACACCGGCACACTGCCGTTCAAGCTCGAGCGCGGCTGGGGCCGCGTCGCCTACGACTTCACCAAGGCATGGGGAGCTGCAGTCGAGTACGAGTCGAACCAGTACAGCGAGACCCTGACGAGCCTGTCGGACTTCGACGCCAGCCGCTACGCAGTCTTCGTCCGCTGGCACAAGTAGCGCAGCCGACGCTCTGAGATCCCTCGGCGGGACCCCCGGGTCCCGCCGCATCTCTCTCAGTCGGACGGCTCGGCTGGAGTACCGCGGAGCACAAGCCTGGTGCATCGTGCGGGCTGTGTCGTGATAGGCTGGTGCTGCGCGGCCCGCGAGAGCCCTGGATCTCCCCGTCGCGCACCGTCCACGCTGCGTGAGCCTCACAGGGAGGGCTCATGCACGCCAATTCTCTCGTCCAAAGCTCCGTACTGCTGTGTGCGCTCCTGGTGCCCGCAGTTTCGAGGGCTGACCCCCCGCCTGCAACCCCGACACCTCGCCCGCGGACGCTCGCGGACTACGCTGCCGGTCGCCGCCTCGAGGCCACGACGGTGCGCGATGGCCGCGGCAGGATCACGATCACCAACGGGACGCTCCGGACGGTCGCGGTCGACGGGACTCTGACCCGTGCGGCCGGACCCGCGGGGGGGCCGCAGGAGTTCAACTGGCCGACTCCGGTCGATCCGCGGTTGAAGCGTCGCTGGCAGGCCGCGGTCGAGCGTCGGCGTAGGGTCGTCACTCGGCTCGAGGCGAAGCGCGCGGCACTCGAGGCCGAGCTCAGCCGGGTTCGGGATGCCCGGCCGACGACGCGGACGCTGGCCCGAGAAGACGGTCTCCGGGATCGCATCCGGAGCCTCGACCACGAGCTCGTGACGGTCCGCGCGGCCCTAGCCCGAGTACAGCGCGAGGCCCGCTGCGAGGGCGCCGAGCCCGGCTGGTTCCGGGGTTCCTAGCAAGCTCTAGGGCACAGGCCCGGGACGTCGAGTGGGGGTTTCGAGGCATTCTTTGCGCTACACGCTCCTATGGCGCACCGGTCGCCCCGGCGCTCGCTGTGTCATCATCGGTTCGGTCCCACCGGCATGACGAGGCGTCGGCCCTCGGCGCGGTCCGAACCTCCCGAGTGAGCCGGGTGGGAGCGACACGAGGATCTGCGCCCCTGCGCACCGGAGGTCGACGATGGCCACGCACCTGTTCTCCCCCCTGGAGCTGCGCTCCGTGACCCTGCGCAACCGGATCGCGGTGTCGTCGATGTGCCAGTACTCGTCCGTCGACGGTCTCGCCGACGACTGGCACCTCGTCCACCTCGGCGCGCGCGCCGCCGGAGGGGCCGCCCTGGTGATGACCGAGGCCGCGGCGGTCGAGCCCAGGGGCAGGATCAGCCCGGCGGACCTCGGGATATGGGACGACCGGCACGTCGAAGCCCTCCGGCGTGTGACGGCGTTCATCAGCGCCCAGGGAGCGGTGCCCGGAATCCAGCTCGCGCACGCCGGTCGCAAGGCCTCCACGGCGCCGCCGCGGGAGGGTGGTGGACCGGTCGACGCCGTCGGCGGCGGCTGGACGGTGGTGGGCCCGAGCCCGGTTCCGTTCGCCCCCGGTTCGCCGGTCCCGGAGCCGCTCGACGCGGCCGGCCTCCACGAGGTGGTTGCGGCCTTCGTCGCCGCGGCCCGGCGTGCGCTGGTCGCGGGCTTCCAGGTGGTCGAGATTCACGCTGCCCACGGCTACCTGCTGCACCAGTTCCTGTCGCCGCTCGCCAACCGGCGCGACGACGCCTACGGCGGCGACCTCGAGGGACGCTGCCGGCTGGTGCTCGAGGTGGTCGAGGGGGTGCGAGGTGTGTGGCCGGCGGAGCTTCCCTTGCTGGTCCGCATCTCGGCCACCGACTGGGCCGAGGGCGGCTGGGACCCCGAGCAGTCCGTGGAGCTCGCGCGACGCCTCGGCCCGCTCGGGGTCGACCTCATCGACTGCTCGTCGGGAGGGCTGGTGCCCGGTGTCCGGATCCCCGTCGAGCCCGGCTACCAGGTTCCCTTCGCGGAGCGCATCCGCCGCGAGGCGGAGATCGCGACCGGCGCGGTCGGCCTGATCACGGAGCCCCGTCAGGCGAACGCGATCGTGCATGACGGACGTGCCGACCTGGTCCTGCTCGCCCGCCAGCTCCTGCGCGAGCCCAGCTGGCCGCTGCGCGCCGCCCACGAGCTCGGCCACGACGACGTCGCTCCGTGGCCGAAGCAGTACCTGAGGGCGAAGCCCTAGCAGGATTCGCGCAGCGAATCCGATGCAGCGCGTGGCGCAGAGCCCCGGGTGCCTCCACTTTCTTGGACGCGCTTCCAGGGGCTCTGCGCCACGCGCTGCACGCGGTATCATCGCTGACCGGGAGGGCACGTCCCACGCGCTACCGCTGCCTGATCCTCGACCACGACGACACCGCCGTCGACGGCACGCGCCAGGTCCACCACCCGGCCCACCGGCGGACAATGCAGGTCCTGCGTCCGGGCTGCGAGCCGGCCGATCTCGAGACCTGGTTCGAGAAGAACTTCCACCCCGGGATCCTGTCCTACCTGGTGGACGAGCTCGAGTTCACGCCGGACGAGCTCGAGGTCGAGCACCGCATCTGGCGCGAGTTCACCGGTCGGGAGGTGCCGGACTTCTACCCCGGGATCCTCGAAGCACTGGCCGACTACCAGGCGCGCGGCGGGAACCTCGTGGTGGTTTCCCACTCCGAGGCGCACGTGATCCGCGCCCACTACGCCGCCGCGAGCAATGGGCACCCGGTCGCGCCGGACCTGGTGTTCGGCTGGGAGCTGGGGCCCGAGCGACGCAAGCCCAACCCCTATCCGGTCCACGAGACCCTGCGCAGACTTGGACTCGAGCCCCGTGACGTGCTGGTAGTCGACGACCTCAAGCCGGGCATCGACATGGCCCTCGCAGCCGGGGTCGACGCCGCCGCCGCCTGCTGGAGCCACGACATCCCGGCGATCCGCACCTTCATGGAGCGCAGCTGCGTGGCCTGTTTCGCCACCGTGGCGGAGTTCGCCGACTTCATCCTGCGATGAGCACGGACGAGGAGCGACCGTGATCGGGCGGCGAGGGGCCGGATCGGGGAGCTGACGGACGCCGCGACGCCCGACTTCCGGCTCGAGGTGCTCGCGTCAGTCGACGACGTCGACGAGCAGGGCCACGTCTCCAACGTCGTCTTCGTGCGCTGGGTGCAGGACGTGGCCATGGCGCACTCGGTTGCCGCGGGCTGGGACCACGCCGCCTACCTTCGCTTCGGTGCGATCTTCGTGGTGCGCCGGCACGAGATCGACTACCTGCGTCCCGTGCAGGCCGGGGAGCGGGTGGCACTGATCACCCACGTTGCCTGGTGGCGCGCTGCCGCCTGCGAGCGCCGCACCCGGATCGTTCGCGTGGATGACCGGGAGGTGCTCGCGCGAGCCGTGACCCTGTGGGCGTTGATCTCGGTGGACGGAGGGCGGCCGCTGAGGATCCCGCGTGAGCTTGCGGAGGCCTTCGCGCGTGTGCTGCCGACGCGCTCCTACGGGTAGTCGGTGCCCGAGGCGGTAGGATCGAACCGCCCCGGCTGGAGCGATACCCAAACCTCGTCCATGCGGGGATCCGCTGCAACCCGGTCGGCCACCCCGGGGGGCGCCACCTCGAAGCGGTTGCCGGGAAGACGGTGACGCACGGCGACGAGGCAGCTGCTCGCAGCGGCCTGCCGGATGTCTGGAGGTCTCGCGACCACGAAGACCGGGTCCGGAGTGCGGCCGATCGCAACCCAGGTCACGAACGCCCACGTGTTGGTCATACCCAAGATGCCATCAGCGCGGCGAAACAGCACCTTCTGTGTCGTTGGTGCCCACCATGGATGCCGGTCCCAGGCCGCCAGGACCAGCCTGTCGATCGCCATGGTGTCGGTCGGGAGGAAGAGACAGACCGTCCCGGGCGCGGCAGTCACCGCCGGCAGCACCGCGGTGGCGAACGACGCCGCGGCCTGCCGGTGGAGGTCGGTGACGATCTGGAAGTCGGCGTCCTCGAACTGGGTGCCGACCAGGTTCCAAACCAGCGACAGCGCGAGCCAGCCGATCGCCACCCCCGCGCAAACCGTTCGCAGCCGCGACGACCGCTGCCGGGCGTCCACGAGAATCAGAGCCAGCATCAGGGCGGCACCCACCGCCGGGGCGTAGTGATAGCGGGCGGCCTGGATGGGGATGAACACCGTGGGGAGCATGGTCAGGGCGGTCCAGCCGGCCGCGAACCGGACTCGCTGGGAGGAACGCAGCACCACGACTGCCGTGACCACGGACACCACGCACGCGAGCCACAGCGGCAGCAGCGGGTTCGAGGAAGCGAGCACATTGAGGCGCAGGTAGTGAAGGTCGGGTCCGAGCCACGAGCCGATGTTCTCCCAAAAGGTCGACAGCGCACCGGGGCCGGGTTGGAGATACGAGGGGCTGCCGGACCGTACGAGGACGCCGCGCGCGGCGGCCGCTGCGGCGACGGCGCCCATCGGCAGCAGACCGAGCAGCCATCGGCGGCGTTCTCCGCCGGGAAGCATCACGGCCCAGATCGCGAACACGATCGGCAGCACGACCGCGTTCTCCTTACCGCCGACCGTAACGGCGAAAGCCACCAGAGCCACGGCCTTCCGGCCGCGGCGAAGGAGGGCGAAGGCGAGCAGACCGAACGCGAGCGCAATGGCGTCCGCGATGCCGTATGGCCGGAGCACGACCTCGGCGTGGTAGCGGAGCAGGCCCCACCACGCCGCGGCTGCGAGTGCAGCGCCCGGCGAACGCGACAGGCTCCATGCCAGCTCGGCGACGAGGGCCGTCGCGACGAGGTGCAGGAGCACGGCGGCGGCGAGGTAGACCGGGTACCAGGTTCCCCCGACCAGCAGGCAGAGGACGAAGAACAGCTGCTCCATAGGTCGGAAGAAATAGGTTTGGGCCGTGAGCAGGTAGAGCGGGTGGGGCAGCGTCTTGGCGGCGGCGAACAGCCAGTTCAGGTCGTCACCCGCAAACCCGTTGTCGATTCCAACCGAGTACGCGGCGGCCACCACGGCCAGCACGCCGATCAGGGCGAGGATCACCGGGCGCGGGAGGGGCGGGGTGTCATCATGGCCCTCGTTCGTGTCGGGCACCATCCTAACCCGACCGACGCGCCGCGTCCCGAAGGCAGACGGGTTGTCCACGCCGGACCCCCCAGGAGTCTCCCCGCAGCGTGGTAAGCTGCGGATACGAGAGAGGACGTGCCGATCCCTGATCCGGACTGCGACGCCGTGCCCGTCGATGGCGAGCTCGAGCACCATGGTTCGGGAGTGCCGGCGATCAGCGGCGGGAGAACGTCAGCCCAGCACCGGAAGGGGCGCGACGCCCCGCCGGAGGCGCCCCGCCCCCGGGTTGCGACGAGGCGCGCCCGAGCAGGGCAGCACACGTCACCATGAATCCACCGGAGGCACCAGGGGAGAGTAGGATCTCCGCCGGCCCGAATGCGGCTGCAACGATGACTCGCCCGCGCTGGCAGCTCCTTGTTGCGGCCGGTTGCTTGGCCTGGTACGGCCTGGCGGCGTTCCCCGGCACCTACCACGCGATCGGCCCGCGTGGCCTCGACCCCTCCTGGCACTGGGCGGTGAACGCGGCGGCGGGCGAGGGGCTCGTGTTCGGCCGCGACCTGGTGTTCACCTACGGTCCGTTGGGGTACCTGCTCGCTCCTCTGGACATCGGTTCGAACCTGCTGGTGGCGAACCTGTTTGCGGTGGTGTTGCACACACTCCTGTTGGCTGGGATGGTTGTGTGGCTGCGGCGTGCGCCGAGCCCCTTCCCAGTGGCGTCGGGTATGCTGCTGCTCGCCCTCGCGCCGGCTCTCGGCCTGTCCGTCGAGGGGCTCTGGCTGTTGACGGTGGCGTGGCTCGGCTGGCTGGCCATGGAGACCTCACTGCGGTGGTTGCTCGACGTGGCAGCGGTGCTGGCGGCGCTGTTGGTTCTGGTCAAGCTCTCGCTCGGCGTCGCGGTGATACTCGCGGTGCTGCTGGTCATGGTCGGGGAGCGACTGCTGCTCGGCAGATCGCCGCGATGGAGTGCTGCCGTACTGGGCGTTGCAGTGTTCGCGGCCGCGGCCGGGCTGTGCTTCGGGTCACTGCGGGTGACGGTCGACTGGCTCCAGCGGTCGGCGCAGATAGTCTCGGGCTACAGTGCGGCCCTCAGCATCATCGGCCGCGGACGCGACGTCGCCCTCGGCCTGGTCGCGGTGGGCGCGTGGGCCGTCGCCGGGCTGGCGACCCGGGATCGCCGCGGCATGTGGCGCTGGTCGCTGCTGCTGGCACCTCTGGTGCTGCTGCAGTTCCGGCTCGGCTACGTCCGCCAGGATGGGCATGAGCTGCAGCTGTTCGGGTTCCTCTTCGCCGCAGGGGCGCTGGCGCTCGCGACCGCAGCACGGCCCCGGCGGCGCGTGGCGGTCGCGGCGAGCCTGCTGACGGTGGTCGCGTGCGCGACGGTGGTGGCCGGGAGGCCGCCGCTCGGCCAACTGCTGGCGATGGGCCGACAGCTGTCCGGCGTCGGGGGCATGGCCCGCCTGCAGGCGCTGCTCGAGCTGCCCGAGACCCGCCGGCGGCTGGCAGAGGTCAGCGCCCAGCAACTTGCAGAGCTCACCCTGCCGCCGTCGTGGCGGGAAATCATGGGATCCGAGCCGGGGCCGATCGGGACGCTTCCCTGGGAGTGTCTCTACGCTCCCGCCAATGACCTACGCTGGGATCCCACCCCGACGCTGCAGCTGTACTCCACCTACACCGCCGACCTCGACCGCTGGAGCGCGCGACACTACGCCGGGAATGGACCGCGCTTCATCCTCGACGAGTACCAGAGCGTCGGCAAGCGCCATCAAATGTGGGACGCGCCGGCCACCTGGCGGACGATCTACCGCAACTATCGGGTGCGCACAGCCACCGAGGACCCGCTGCTGGCGCTGCTCGAGCGTCGGCCGCGGCCGCTGCCTGTCGAGTACGTCGAGGTGGCGCGCGGCCTGCTGCCGCTCGACACGCCGGTGGCGGTGCCGAGCTCCCCGAACCTGCTGTTCGCGGAGATCGACCTCCGTCTGACGTGGTCCGGGCGTCTCGAGGGATCACTGTTCCGGATCCCGCTCGTCGTCATCGTGCTGCACCATGCCTCGGGCCGCGTGACCAGGTACCGCATGATCCCCGACACGGCGCGCAACGGCATCCTGATCAACTTCTTCCCCGGACCGGTCATGGAGCGCTACCTGCGCCTGTGGACCCGTCCGGTGCCGGACCCGGCGGTGCGCATGACCATCGCCGGACCCGGCAGCCGCTTCTTCCGCTCGCCGGCGCCGGTGGTGTGGAAGGAGCTCCGGCCGGGTCCCCTGCCGCCGCCGCCGTGACGGCTGCCGACCACCGCGACGCAGCGCACACCGACAAAGACGGCAGGGCGGGCCGCAGGGCTCAGCGGACAGGGAGCTTGCCGTCTTCGCCCGCCACCAGTGTGGCAGTCATGGCGCGCCGCCTCGCCAGCTCTGCGGCGACCGTCTCCTCGCCGTGCAGAAGGTACTACAGCTCAAAGTCGATCGGCGGGTGAGAAAAGAAGGACCGCCCTCCCCGAGGGTGGGCGGTCTGCTGAGTGCAGGCTCCGGCGCCGGGCGCGGGAGCCGGCAGCGAACGCGGGCTCGTACGGTTCTACGGCTCCATGCCGTCGATGATGGTGTTGAACGTCGGGCTGGGGCGCATCTGCGCTTCGGTCATCGCGTCGTCGCCGAGGTAGTAGCCGCCGAGATTGACAGGCCTGCCCTGGGCCGCCAGCATCTCTGCCGCGATCTTCGCCTCATTGTCGGCGAGCTTACGGGCGACCGGCGCGAATCGGGCCTTGAGCTCGGGGTCGCGATCCTGCGCGGCCAGCGTCTGGGCCCAGTACAGGGCCAAATAGAAGGTGCCGCCCCGGTTGTCGATCTCGTGCACCTTACGCGACGGTAGGCGGCCGTTCTCCAGGTACCTGGCAATCGCCTCGTCGAGGGTTTCGGCAAGGATTTTCGCCTTGGGGCTGCCGGTCTTCTCGGCGATCAGCTCGAGGGAAGGAACCAGCGCGCAGTACTCGCCCAGGGAGTCCCACCGCAGGTGCCCTTCCTTCAGGAACTGCTGGACGTGCTTCGGAGCCGAGCCGCCGGCACCGGTCTCGAACAGCCCGCCGCCGCTCATGAGCGGCACGATCGACAGCATCCGGGCGCTGGTGCCGAGCTCGAGGATCGGGAACAGGTCCGTGAGGTAGTCACGCAGGACGTTGCCGGTGACCGAGATCGTGTCCTCGCCGCGTCGGATCCTCTCGAGCGAGAACTTCATGGCGTCGACCGGCCTCATGATCCGGATGTCGAGACCGTTGGTGTCGTGGTCCGGCAGGTACTGCTTCACCTTCTTGATGATCTCGGCATCGTGTCCCCGGCGCTCATCCAGCCAGAAGATTGCCGGCGATCCGGTCGCCCGGGCCCTCGACACGGCGAGCCCGACCCAGTTGCGGATCGGGGCGTCCTTCGCCTGGCACATCCGGAAGATGTCGCCGGCCTCGACCGCCTGCTGGAGCAGGGTCGTGCCCGCCGCGTCGACGACCCGGATGGTGCCCGCCCCCGGCGCCTCGAAGGTCTTGTCATGGGAGCCGTACTCCTCCGCCTTCTGGGCCATCAGGCCGACATTGGAGACGTCGCCCATGGTCGCCGGGTCGAACTGACCGTGGCGCTTGGCGTCCTCGAGGATCTCCCCGTAGATGGTGGCGTAGCAGCGGTCCGGCACCATGGCGATGCAGTCTTGGAGCTGGTCGTCGGCGTTCCACATCCTGCCGCCGTCACGGACCACGTTCGGCATCGAGGCGTCGACGATGATGTTGTTGGGCACGTGCAGATTGGTGATGCCCTTTCGAGAGTCGACCATGGCGAGGGCGGGCCGGGTCTCGTAGACCGCGGCGATGTCGGCCTCGATCTCGGCCCTCTTCGCGGCCGGTAGCCGCTCGAGCTTGGCGAGCACGTCGGCGAGGCCGTTGTTGACGTTGGCCCCGATCTCCTTGAGCGTCGCGGCGTGCTTGGAGAGCGCCGCCTGGTAGTAGACCGACACGCAGTGGCCGAACATGATGGGGTCGGAGATCTTCATCATGGTCGCCTTGAGGTGCAAGGACAGCAGGACGCCGTCCTTCTTCGCGGCCTCGATCTGCTCGGCGTAGAACTGGCGCAGCTCGGCGACGTGCATGACGGCGGTGTCGATCACCTCACCCGCGAGGAGAGCCAAACGGTCCTTGAGCACAGTGGTCGCGCCGTCGGCGCCTACGAACTCGATCCGGACCTCGGTCGGCGCATCGAGCGTGGTCGATGTCTCGGTGCCGTAGAAGTCGCCGTGGTCCATGTGCGCGACCCGCGACTTGGAGCCCGACTCGGGCCACGGCTTCATCATCCTGTGTGGGCTCTTCTGGGCGAACCGCTTGACCGCCGCCGCCGGCCGCCGATCGGCGTTGCCCTCGCGCAGGACCGGGTTGACGGCGGAGCCGAGACACACTGCGAAGCGCTTCTGGAGCGCCTTCTCGGCGTCGTTCGTGGGCTCCTCGGGGTAGTCGGGGATGTCGTAGCCCTTGGACTGCAGCTCCTTGATCGCAGCCACGAGCTGCGGAATCGAGGCCGAGATGTTGGGCAGCTTGATGATGTTGGCCTCTGGGCTCTTGGTGAGCTCCCCGAGCCAGCCGAGCTCGTCGGGGACCTTCTGGTCCTCGCTCAGCCGGTCGGGGAAGTTGGCGATGATCCTGCCGGCGAGCGAGATGTCTCGGGTCTCGACCTCGATTCCGCACCCGCCGGTGTAGGCGTGCACGACCGGAAGCAGAGCATAGCTTGCCAGAGCAGGGGCCTCATCGACCTTTGTCCAGATGATCTTCGATGTCGTCATGGTCCATCCTCAAGAAGGTATCGTTTGCCGCGATCCGGCGACGTAGTCTAGCGCTTCTTGGCGCCGGATGTCAGCTTCTCGGCGCCAGGAACGCGACCGCCAACACGGTGTCAGCGGCACGGCGAAAGTCCTCCAGGTCTCCTGGGAGGGGGAAGATCGGGTACTGTGTTGTGGCGCTCCCGGAGGGCCGGAAGTGAGGCTCTGAAGGTGCTGGTGTCACTGGCGATCCGCATCCTGCAGGCATTCTGCCTGGCGCTGTCGCGGCCGATGGCGAGGCGGTTCGGGACGTTCCTGGGACTACTCGCCTTCCACGTTGTCCGCTTTCGCCGCCGGCTGGTCGAGCGCAACCTCTGCAATGCCTTTGCGTTGGAGCCTGGTGATCCCAGAGTTCGGCGCCTCGCTCGCGCCAACTTCGTCCACTACGGCCTGCTGTTAGTCGAGATCTTGCGCCTGCGCACGATCATCGGCGGCGATCTCGAGCGCGAGGTCCGGTTCGTCGGTATGGAGCACGTCGAGGCGGCGCGCGAGCTCGGCAAGGGCGTGCTGGTTCTGACCGCCCATCTCGGCAACTACGATCTCCTCGCGGTGGCGGTCACCTGTGCCGGATATCCGGTCAGCTTCATCTCGAAGCAGGTCAAGAACAAGCAGATCGAGCACTTCTGGATGCAGGAGCGGGCCGCCGCCGGCCTCAAGATCCTCACCCGCCGCGACTCGCCCCGCGAGCTTCTCAAGGCACTCAAGCACAACGAGCTGCTGGGCGTGATCCTCGACCAGCACGCCCACAGCAACGGCGTCTGGGTGGAGTTCTTCGGCCGCCAGGCATCGACCCTCAACATCCTCGCCTCGCTCGCCCGGAGCAGCGGTGCGCCGGTGGTGCCGATGTTCACCCGCCGGCTGGCGGACGGTACCCACCTCATCGAGGCGCTGCCGGCGATTCCGTTCGAGGAGCGCGAGTCGCGCGACGAGACGCTGGCCCACAACACGCAGCGCTATACCGCGGTGATCGAGCAGGCGGTGCGGGCGACCCCGGAGCAGTGGACCTGGATCCACAAGCGCTGGAAGCCGCCGCGACCCGGCGGCCTGAGCCCGCCGCCGACCTGAAAACGCCACCTCCTGAGCGCGCCGGGTCGCCGGGCGGGGACCCAACGGCGCGCCGAGCCCGCTACATGACGCAGCTTGCGAGGAGGTGGGCCGTGCTCTCGCGGTCGAGCGGCGTCGAGAACGTGAACCCCTGTCCGAGGTCACAGTGCAGAGTCTTCAGGTTCTCCCTCTGGTCCTCGCTCTCGATTCCCTCGGCAATCACCCCGAGTCCCAGGTCACGACCCATCTGGAGGATCGTGCCGACCAGCTCACAGCCTTGTCCGCCGCTACGCATCCTCTGTACGAAACCCTGGTCGATCTTGAGGATGTCGACCGGGAGGTTCTGCAGGTAGCCGAGGGATGAGTAGCCGGTGCCGAAGTCGTCGATGCAGATGCGAACCCCGAGCCGGCGTACCTGCTCGAGGGTGGAGACGACCTGCTCGACCTGCTGGAGCATGGTGCTCTCGGTGATCTCCAGAAGCAGGGTGCGGGGGTCGAGCTCGGTCTCAGCGAGGATGTCCTGCACGAGGTCGGCAAAGTCCGGCTCGACGATCTGACGGGCCGAGACGTTGACGCTGATCTCGAGCGGTGGCGTGGTGGGATAGCAACGGTGCCACTCGCTCATCTGGCGACAGGCTTCGCGCAGCACCCACTTCCCGATCGGCACGACCAGGCCGGTCTCCTCGGCCGCGGTGAGAAAGTCGGCTGGAAGGAGCAGGCCGTGGGTGTCGGTCTGCCACCGCAAGAGGGCCTCCAGGCCGACAATACGTCCGCTCTCGATGACCACGATCGGCTGATAGTAGAGTCGGAAGTGGCCGCGCTCGACAGCCGTTCTCAGCTCGTTCTCGAGACGCGACCGCTCGTTCGCCGCAGCCCGCAGGGAAGGGTCAAACAACCTGCTGCGCGCCCCCCCCTCCAGCTTGGCGTGGTACATCGCGAGGTCGGAGTCGCGCAGCAGCTGCTCGGCCTCGCGGTCCCGACGCGAGTGGAGGACGATGCCGATGCTGGCGGTTACGATCAGCTCCTTGCCCGCGATGACAAAGGGCTCCCGGAGGGAGGCGTGGATGCGATCGGCAACCTGCTCGGCCTGGTCGGTCGTGCGGACCTCTTCGAGGACGACAATGAACTCGTCCCCACCGTAGCGGGCGATGGTGTCACCGGGACGAAGGGTGGCCTTGATCCGTTTCGCCAGGGCGACGAGCAGTTGATCCCCAACCAGGTGGCCGAGGGTGTCGTTGACGATCTTGAAGTGGTCGAGGTCGAGGAAGAGCACCGCGAAGGTCCGCCCGCGACGACGTCGGTACCTGGCGATGCAGACCGACAGGCGGTCGAACAGAAGCACCCGATTGGGCAGTCCGGTCAGCGGATCGAGGACCTTGAGGTCGGTGATGTCCGCCAGGGAGCCAGCCATCCGCATCGGCACCCCGCGTTCGTCGCGCTCCGCCAAACCCCTGCATCTGACCCAGCGGTAGTTCGCGTCGCTGTGCCGGATGCGGTGCTCGTCCTCAATCGACTGTCTGCGGCCGGCGAGGTGCTCGTCAATGAGGCTTGTGAGGTGGGAGATGTCGGAGGGATGAACACGGCTCAGCCACTCCTCGGGGCCGTTGCCGATCTCGTCCTCCCTGGCCCCGACCATGGACAGCCAGCGTGGCGAGTAGTAGACCGTGTTGGTGGCGAGATCCCAGTCCCAGATCCCGTCGTTTGCCGCGGCCACCGCCAGGGCGTAGCGAGCCTCGGTTTCCCTGAGGGTCTGCTCGGCTGCCTTGCGTTCACTGATGTCCTGGCAGCAGGAGACGATCCCGAGAGGCGTGCCGTCCGCGTCCACCACCACGTCCGAGGTGATGAAGACCGGGAACTGGCTGCCGTCCTTGCGTACGTTCTCACTCTCCCGGCTCCAGCTTTCAAGGCCGCCAAGTTGCCTCTCTTCGATCGGTTTCCAGGCCTCAGGTGGAGCGAAGATGTGGGCTTCCCGGCCCAGCAGCTCCGTGGCCTCGAACCCGTGCATCTGGGCGTCGGCCCGGTTGATGTAGACGATGCGTCCCTCGGTGTCAGTGACGGTGACGCCGATCTGCATCGTCTCGACAGCCTTCTCGAGCTGTCGGAGGCGGTGGAGATGTGGGGGGGACTCTTTCATGTCCTGCTCCCAGCTGTCGCCCAATCAACTTCTCCGGACACCAAGCTTGCTCAAATGGACGCCTTCCGCAAGTCTGTCGTTACCAAAAAGACTATTTTAGCACTCGCCGAGGTGGCGTCCTTCCGGAGCGGTCGCTGACCGTTCCCTCGCTCCCGACCGCAACACGCCGTCCCCAGGGGCTCGACCAGCTCTACGCCTGGCTCGAGGAGACGATGGACGAGCTGCTGCCGCTCGTCGGCCGTGCCCGAGCGGTAGAGAAGGCACGCGACAAGCGCCCAGGTTGAGGCGCTGACTCCACGAGTGGTTGCCCGCTGGCAAGACTACCCGCCCTCTCCGGCCCTGCTGCGCCGGGCCTTCGACCGCCCGACTGCGCGGGAAGCGCTGATGGCCCGCTGCGGACGTAGACTTGTCGGGAGCCCATGAACCATGGCTGACCCCGTCATCCGCTTCTGCCGCCTTTCAGACGGCACCCGTGTCGCGTACTCCACCCACGGGTTGGGTCCGTTGTTGGTGTGCCCGGCGTGGTGGGTCTCGCACCTGGAAAGAGATTGGAAACACAGGCCTTTCCGCGGCTTCTTCTCGGCGCTCGCGCAGCACCGGACGGTTGTCCGCTACGACCGTCCCGGCGCCGGCCTCAGCACCCGTGACCGAAAGGACTTCACCCAGGAGAACGAAGTCGAGGTCCTCGACGGCATCGTGGCTCGCCTCGCCAAACCCACCATCGATCTTCTGGCCTTCTCCTGCGCCGCCCCCGTGGCCCTCGCCTGGGCCGCCGCCAACCCCGGGCGGGTCCGCAAGCTGGTGCTCGTCGGGTCCTATGCATGCGGCTCGGATCTGGGCTCCGAGAACATCCGCGACGCCCTGATGGCGTTGGTCGAGGCCCACTGGGGCATGGGCGCCGAAGTCATCAACCGGCTGTTCGCCCCGGACCTGTCCAGTGAGGATGCGCGCTCGTTCGGGCGCGACCAGCTGGCTTCGAGCTCGGCAAAGATGGCGGCCAAGCTCCTGGGTCTGAGCTTCGCCATGGATGCCCGGGAGGCTGCCGCGCGCGTCACCTGCCCGGCGCTGGTGATCCACAGGAAAGGCGACCACACCGTCCGTTTCGACGCCGGACGGGACCTGGCCTCTCGCCTGCCCGATGCGACGTTTCTGCCGCTGTCCGGCAGCGCTCACTTACCGTGGCTCGGCGATGCCGAGCCTGTAGTGTCGGCGACGCTCTCCTTCCTCAACGACACATCGGCTGCGGATGCTCCCGTGGTCCGGCCCTCCTGGAAGCGCAGCGGCGACATCTGGACGATTCGCTTCGACCAGCGGACCATCCATGAAGAGACGCTTCGTCCCGGGATGGTCTCGGTGGTGCAGACGGCGGGTGATCTTGGCAATTGGCACCCGCACGTGCACGCGCTGGTTTAGCGCGGGGGATGGTCGGCAGGTGGTGAGTGGGTGCCGGTTCCCTTCGTGAAGGAAGAAGATGAGCAAAGCCGCCCCATAGAAGAGACGCCGATGCGCCTCGGATTGATGGCGACCGCTCGGCAGATGCGCTCTCTCTCCGCCGGAGCTGGGCACAGCTGATCAAGCGGACCTACGAGGTCGACCCGCTTCAATGCCCCTCGTGCGGTGGTGAGATGAAGGTCGTAGCCATCATCACCGAGAACGAGGTGGTGGACCGGATTCTCTGTCACTTGAAGCGAAAGGAAGAAGGGAAAGAGCGGGCGCCGCCGGGTTGAGCCGGTCTCGGTGCGCGGTGGGCGGGTTGATCTGAAGGATGACGCGCGATCAGCGGAAGTGTGGCCGGCGGGGGTGATTCGGCACTCGGAAGGAGGGAGGCGCCGGGGATTGGGGCACGGTCCTCCGGTAACGGGAAAAGGAGCGCCTCAGATCCAGGGAAGTGGGTCGTTGTTGGTGGTCTGAGTGGTGGATTTCGGTTCCGGTGGTCATGGTACCGTCGAGGTGGGTGAAATAGAATTCCTATCCGTGGAGGGTCAGCGGTTCTGAGACAGTCACCGTTCCCTGACAAATCCGGGCGCGCAGCGCCGCGATCGGAGGCTCAGCTCGGCGATGTGTCCAGTCTCAGTATCTTCTAAGATGTTCGTGACTGCTCCTGGAAGGACTTGATGGAAACAGCGACATCGGTTCTCGATCCTGCATCGCCGCAAGGGCGCGAGATTCTCGGTCTGTTTTGGGTCGTCCTCGGCATCACCGGCGTCATCTTTCTCGTGGTGACCTCACTCGTCATCTACGTCGTTGTCCGTTATCGCCACCGGCCGGGCGGTCCCGCGCCGTCGCAAACCGACGAAAACGTCGCCCTCGAAGTGCTGTGGACGGTGATTCCGCTGGTGATTCTCTCGGTCCTCTTCGTTCTCACGGTGCGTGTGATGCATCAGGTCGACCCGCAGGCGAAGGACCGTGATCCCGACCTCGTCATCGTCGCGCATCAGTGGTGGTGGGAGCTTCACTACCCGAAGTCCGGGGTCGTCTCGGCGAACGAGATCCACGTTCCGGTGAACACGAAGCTGCTGCTCGAGCTTGAATCCGCCGACGTGGTGCACGACTTCTGGGTACCCGCCCTGGGCAAGAAGGTCGATGCCATTCCGGGCCACCCCAACACATTGTGGCTGAACGTCGATCGTCCCGGTGTCTTCCTCGGCACCTGCGACGAGTTCTGCGGCGCCGAGCACGCCTGGATGCGGATCCGAGTCGTCGGCCAACCGAAGGACAAGTTCGAGGCGTGGGTCGCACATGAGGCTCTCCCGGCTGCACAACCCTCGTCCCCGGATGCGCTTCGCGGCGCCGAGCTGTTCAATCAGAAGACGTGCGCGAGCTGTCACGCCATCGGCGGAACCTCGGCAAACGCACGGATCGGACCCGACCTGACTCACGTGGCGGGTCGCGAGACCCTCGGGTCGGGCGTCCTGGAAAACACACCGGCGAACCTCGCTCGCTGGATCGCCGATCCCCAGAGCATCAAGCCCGGGTGCGACATGCCCGATCTCCACCTCGACCGGTCCGAGGTCGAGCTCGTCACCGCCTACCTGGAGGAGCTGAAATGACCGCCATCGTCGATCGACCGGCCGCCGATCGAACGAGCATTTTCGAGGTGCCGGAGTACAAGGGCGTGTGGAGCTGGGTGTCGTCGGTCGACCACAAGCAGATCGGGCTCATGTACATCGTCACTTCACTCGCCTTCTTTGTCTTCGGCGTCACCGAGGCGATCATCATGCGGACCCAGCTCATCAGGCCGGAGAACCAATGGCTGTCTCCCGACACCTACAACCAGATCTTCACCATGCACGGCACGACCATGATCTTCCTGGTGGTCATGCCCATGCTGATCGGCTTCATCACCTATCTCGTGCCACTGATGATCGGCGCTCGCGACATGGCGTTTCCGCGGATGAACGCCCTGTCCTATCTGGCTCTATCTGCTGGGCGGACTGCTGCTCTACTTCAGCTTTTTCGCCGGCGGGGCGCCGGCGGCGGGCTGGTTCGCCTACGCACCACTGACCGAGAACGCCTACTCGCTGGGCACGGGAGTCGACTACTGGGTCCTCGCTCTCCTGGTGACCGGCGCCGGCACGATCATGGCGGGCATCAACGTCATCGTGACCGTCGTGCGCCTCCGGGCCCCGGGGATGACCATCCGCCGATTTCCGCTCTTTGTCTGGATGTCGACCATCAACTCGTTCCTCATCGTCCTCGCCATGCCCGCCCTCAACGCCGCCCTCGTCATGCTCCTGCTCGATCGCCGACTCAACGCGTTGTTTTTCGTCCCGGCCGGCGGCGGCAAACGCGCTCCTGTGGCAGCACTACTTCTGGTTCTTCGGGCATCCCGAGGTCTACATCCTGATCCTGCCGGGGTTCGGGATCATCTCCGAGGTCATCCCGGTCTTCTCCCGCAAGCCGATCTTCGGTTACGCCTTCCTCGTCGGCCTCGACCCTCGCCATCGGCGTTCCTGAGCTTCGGCGTCTGGGTCCACCACATGTTCGCCACCGGACTCGGCCATCCCGTCTACTATGTTTTCGCCTTCGGCGAGCATGCTCATCGCCGTGCCGACCGGGCATCAAGATCTTCAACTGGATCGCCACCATGTGGGGCGGGTCGATCCGCTTCACGACCTCGATGCTGTTCGCGACCGCGTTCATCATCCAGTTCACCATCGGCGGGCTCAGCGGCATCGCATTCGCGGCGATTCCGATCGACTGGCAGCTCACCGACAGCTACTTCGTCGTCGCCCACATCCACTACGTGCTGCTCGGCGGAACGCTGTTCGCGCTCATGGCCGGTTTCTACTACTGGTTTCCCAAGGCCACGGGGCGAAAGCTCTCGGAACGCCTCGGACGGGTTCAGTTCTGGCTCATGGTCATCGGATTCAACGGGACCTTCTTCATCCTCCACCTCGCCGGCCTTCTCGGAATGCCGCGACGGGTGTTCACCTATCCGGACCTCCCCCATCTCGCCTCCATCAACCTCGTGTCGACGGTGTTCTCGTACCTCCTCGCTTTGTCCATCGTCCTGTTCTTCGTCAACCTCGGCCGTAGCCTGTGGCGTGGCGAACCCGCCGGCGACAACCCCTGGGAGGCGTGGTCGCTCGAGTGGGCGACGAGCTCGCCGCCGCCACCGCACAACTTCGACCTCGTGCCGCCGATCCTCGACCGACGCCCGTTGTGGGCTGTCGATCGGCGGTCGGTCGAGTCCGTCCCGGGTGCGGGTGGCGACAGCTGTGAGGTCGACCGATGAACAACACCAACCGGCTCGGAATGCTCCTGTTCATCGCCTCCGAAGGGGTCTTCTTCCTGCTCCTCATCATCGCCTTCGTGATCTACCACCAGGCCGCCGGCAACGGCCCCGAGGCAGCGGCGAGCCTGGACCTCGTCCCGACGGCGATCTTCACCGCGATGCTCATGACCAGCAGCGTGACGGTGTGGCTCGCAGACCGCAGCCGGAGGAGCGACCGCCGCCGATCGTGCCTCGGTTGGATCGCCGCGACGCTGGCCCTTGGTACGACCTTCCTGGTCGGCCAGGGTCGGGAGTACGTGCGACTGATCCACGAGAACGTGACCATCAGCCGCGACCTGTTCGGCACCACCTTCTTCACCCTCACCGGCTTCCACGGGCTCCACGTCCTCATCGGCCTCGTCCTGCTGTCGATCCTCCTCGTCACCGGGCTCGCGTGGCGAGGACGCGAGCCGCAGACGTCGATGGTGGAGACCGTGTCGCTCTACTGGCACTTCGTCGACGCGGTGTGGATGGTCGTGTTTCCGGTGGTCTATCTGTGGGGCCGGTGGTGACGACCTCGGCGCTTCTGTGGTCGGCCTGGGAGTGGGAGCCGTCCATCGTCATCGGCTGCCTGCTCCTCGCGGCGGCGTACGCCGTCGCCACCCGCCTCAGACCTGCCCGTCAGGCGTTGCTCTTCGGCCTCGGCGTCCTCGTCATGCTTCTCGCCCTGGTCGGCCCCCTCGACGTTCTCGGTGACGACTATCTTTTCAGCGCCCACATGGCCGAGCACCTCATCATCATGTTCGTCGTTCCGCCGCTGCTCATCCTGGGTTTGCCCAGGCGGACCATGGAGCGGGCCCTCGCTGTGCCGGCGGTCGCCGGCGTCGAGCGCGTTCTCGGCAATCCAAGGGTGGCTTGGGCGATCGGCGTCGGTACCCTGTGGCTGTGGCACCTACCGGTCCTCTACAACGCGGCCCTTGCCAGTGAAAACGTCCACATCTTCGAGCACGTGACCATGATGGTCGCCGGGACCATCCTCTTCTGGCCCGTGCTGTCGCCGATTCCGAGCACGCGCCTCGAAGGCGGCACCTCACTCGCCTATCTTTTCACCGCCGCAGCGGCCAACATGCTTCTCGGCGTGCTCCTGACCTTCGCCCCGGTCGGCGCCTATCCCCACTACATGAGGTCGTCCGATGGGACCGGCATCTTTCGCCTCATCCGTCAGGGCTGGGGCATCGACGCCGCCCAGGATCTCCACCTCGGAGGCCTGGTCATGTGGGTGGTCGGAGGCCTGATCTTCCTCGTCGCGTTGGTCGGGGTCTTCGGTCGCTGGTATCGCGACGACCAGACGAGTCCGGTCACGGAGGGCAGCCGATGACATCCGACACACCCGAAGCCCGAAAGGCCACGACCATGGACGACCCGCGCGTCGACCGCTTGCGGGAAGGATGGTCCGTGCCGAAACCCGAGACCATCCCGAGGGCGACCGCCGCTCCCGCCGCGGTCGCCCTCGGCGTCACCCTCATCGCCTTCGGCGGACTGACCTCGTCGGTCGTGAGCGTCTTCGGGGCTCTGCTGACGGCCGGCGCGCTGGTTCGTTGGTTGACGGAGATGCACGATGCAGCCGAAGAATGAGAGCAGCCGCGGCCGAACCGCGCCGCACGAGGTCGGACGACGCCGCTTCCTCGAGATCCTGGGAGCGGCGGCCGGGCTGACCGCGGGTGCGATCATCGCGTTACCCGCGGTCTCGTTCATCATCGCGCCCCTCTTCCAAAGCACCCCCCGCCGGTGGCGGTCCGTCGGCACCCTTGACCAGTTCGACATCGGGTCCACCGTACTGGTGGGGTTCGAGGACGCGAGCTCGGAGGCGTGGGCCGGGATCACCGCCAAGACCGGCGCCTGGCTGCGGCGCGTCAGCGACACCGAGTTCGTCGCCTTCGCCATCAACTGCACCCACCTCGGGTGCCCGGTGAGGTGGGAGGACGGCGCGCAGCTCTTCATGTGCCCGTGCCACGGCGGGGTCTACAACCGCGACGGGTCCGTCGCCGCCGGCCCGCCCCCGGCATCACTCCCGAGATATCCGGTGCGGGTTCGCCGAAACACGGTCGAGATCGAGACGAGCCGGCTGCTCATCACATGACACCGGTGGAGCAGATTCGACGGGCACCGACAGCAAGGAGGAGTGGATGAAGCTGGCTGTCAGGATCTGGGAGTGGATCGACCACCGAACCGGCCTGTCGCAGTGGATCGGACCGATGTTGCAACACCCGGTGCCGAGAGGGGCGCGTTGGCCGTACGTTTTCGGCAGCGCGATCATCGTCGCCTTCGCCATCCAGGTCGTCACCGGGATCGTCCTCGCGACGGTCTACGTCCCATCGGCCGGCCAGGCATACCAGACGCTGCAGTTCATCACCAACGACGCACTCTTCGGCTCCCTCGTCCGCGGGATGCACTACTGGGGCGCATCGGCGATGGTGGTGCTGGTTGGAGTCCATCTCCTGCGCGTCTTCCTATTCGGGAGCTTCAAGTACCCGCGGGAGATGAACTGGTTGACCGGAGTCGTCCTCCTCGGCCTGACCCTCGGCATGGGGTTCACCGGCCAGCTCCTGCGCTGGGACCAGAACGCCGTGTGGTCGGTGGTGGTGGGCGCGGAGCAGGCCGGCAGGGTTCCGTTCATCGGCACCTGGCTCGGCCACCTGGTCCTCGGCGGGGCAACCATCGGTGGCGCGACGCTGACGAGGTTTTTCGCCCTCCACGTCATCGTCCTGCCGCTGCTCATCATCGGAGGCATCGGGATCCACCTGGCGCTTGTCCTATTGCATGGAATCTCGGCGCCCCCGCGGGTCGGCGAAACCGCCGACCCCGCCACGTCGCGGACGCGATACACGGAGCTCCTCGCGTACGACGGCGTCCCCTTCTGGCCCAATGCCGCATGGCGCGACCTCGTCTTCGCCGTCGTGGTGGTGGCGGTCGTCGTTGGTCTCGCGGCGGTTCTCGGGCCCGCACCCCTCGACCATCCACCCGATCCGTCGCAGGTCAACGCCCACCCTCGCCCGGATTGGTATTTCTGGTGGTATTTCGCGGTCCTTGCCTACCTGCCTCCGAGCCTCGAAAATGTCGTCATCGTGCTCGCGCCGGTGCTCGGCATCGGGGCCCTCATCGCCCTGCCCCTGGTGGCCGGACGTGGGGAGCGGCATCCGGCGCGTCGACCTCTCGCGGTCGGCAGCGTGATCTGCGCGATCGCGGTCCTGGGCGCGCTGACGGTGGCGGGGAAACGGGAGCGGTGGTCGCCGCGCTTCGATGCGGCGCCCCTGACCGCTTCCGAGATCGGGGTGTCGAGCGGACCCGTCTACCAGGGAGCGATGCTGTTCAACACCAAGGGCTGCCTCGCATGTCACTCCATCGCCGGCCATGGGGGCACTCGCGGGCCCGATCTGACTCGAGTCGGGGACCGCCTCAGCCCGGACCAGCTCACCCTCCGGATCGCCAACGGCGCCCACAACATGCCGTCATTCGCCGGAATACTCAGCCGCGAGGAGCTCGACCTGTTGGTCGGCTTCCTCCACTCCCGAACTTCCCCGGGAGTGGAGAGAACTCCGGGACCTGAGTGATCGCCTCCGTCGGGCCCGGTTGAAAGCCCCCGGCATCGACCCACGCAACCGGTGCGCCACAGTCTACGGACACACCTCCTCGGGGATGCTGACGAGGAAGACGCCGGGTCCGCGAGGTACTCCCGGGCGCTTTTGCGCGCACCGGACTACTTGCTGCCGGAGTGGTTCTTCGTGTGGGGCCGTGATTCAGTCTCGAACGTCATCAAAGTCCCCTGCATGCTCGCCATATTCGTCGTCCTCACCTACGGCTTCGGGTTCTACTCCACGCTGCTCTTCGCGTTCCTGGCCGACATCGACTTGCCGCTCGCGTTCCGGGTGGCGGGTGCCGTGACCTCGCCGCACGCCTTCGAGATTCCCATCATTCTGCTGACCGTGGGCCTGGGGGCGCTCTCGCTCTGGCTCGCCTTCGCGATGCTGGTCAACCCGACCGCCGGCCGCAGCGTCTTCCCGCTGGCCGGCCCGCTCTTCCGCGCGGCCGTCCCGCCGGGCTTCGACGCCAGCCCGCGCCGCGCCATCCTCGCGGCGCTGTACGGGCACTTCCACGCTGTGGGTCTGCAACCCCTCGCGGTCCAGGAGCTCGAGCGGCACCTGGGGTCCTCCGGCCACCGATTGGCCACCGAGCTCGACTACCTGGCCGAGCGCGGCGCGGTGGCCCTCACCGCCGAGGACGGCGCCGGGAGCGGCGTGCGCCTCACTGCGGACGGCATCGACTTCTGGGAACAGACCGCGCTCGGCAAAACCCAGGTCTTGTAGAGGACCGGCACACAGGACCGCGCTCAGCCACCTCACCGTTCCCGGTCCACGCCAGGCACCGGCCAGGACAGCGCTTCGCAGGGTGACGCGAACGCCGCCTCCTCCAGCCGTCTCGAGGTCGCGCGGACGATCCAGGGGCTGATGCCGGCAACGGGCGACGGAGAAGCGAAGATCGCCAGGATTGGCGGGCACCTGTCAGAGAAGGACGGCGGCTTCGGGCCGCCGTCCTCTGAAGTTGGACCACCGCGACAATATGCGTCGGTCAGTACGGCCAGGGCGGTGGCACGTAGCCGTTGTCGAACCCCTCCGCCGCGGGGAAGTACGACGCGCCGGGCTTCTCGCCGGTGTCGAGCCAGTGCTCCAGCGCCTCGAGGGAGGCGAGGTAGTGTGCGGCCGTGAACCCCACGTGGAAGGGCCCGTCCACGTACACCTGGACCAGGTCGCTGCTCCTGCCGGCGGCGGAGACGAGCCCGGCGTAGTAAGCCTCGTTCCACGGCGGGAGGAGGGGATCGTAGATCCCGTGCATGGCGATGGTGGGGCTTCCCAGGTCGCCGGTGGGGGTGCCCCAGTGAGTTGCCAGCACCCGTGCGGAGTGCTTGGCCTCGATGTTCGCGTGGGCGTTCATCCACTCCAGGAGCGGGTCGGCGTCCACGCCGAGACCGGCCAGGTACGCCTTCTCCTCGGCGGTGAGGGTGTAGACCTCCCCGACGTTCCGTCCCACGGGGCCGCCGTACTCGGCCTCGGCACCAGACCGGATCACGATCGCCTTCCAGCCGAGGATGGCGAAGCCGGGGATGCCGATGCCGGGGTCGGTGCTCCACCAGGCCTCCGGCGCCATCTTCATGATGAGCCGCACGAACTCCCACTGCCCGTAGCTGCCGCCCCAGGCGAAGTACGGCATGATCAGGTCGTCCTCCCTGCCGGTGAGGTCGTCCCGGATGTCCTCGAGGGGCCCCCAAACATCGGCCGGCCAGCCGAACACCGCCGCGTAGGCCACGTCATACCGCAACTCGAAATCGGCGTCGTTCACGTGGCCGGCCGCCACGGGCGCCACGGCGATGGCGCCGTCGTACAGCGCCGAGTGCTGCTCGACGAGCTCGAGCGAGGTGGTGCCGCCGAGGGAGTCACCCCAGACGATGACCCGCGCGGGCGCACCGACATGGCCCCTGAAGAAGTTTGTGAGCGCCAGGGTCCGCTGCTGGGCCGCCTTCGTCGTGTCCGGGTAGTACGAGCCGGCCACGGCGTAGCCTCGCAAGAGGAGCTCTGCCGCCAGGTCCGGGTCGCCCGCTCCGAACGTCGGTGGGACCACCTGGAGAGCGTCAGACGCTCCTCCGTGGCACCACACCAGCAGGGTGCCGTTCCAGTTCGCCGGCACCCGGATCTGGTAGGCGGAACCGTTCAGCGTGCCCGAGAGATCCGCCGGCAGCGGAATGCGTGCCGCTCCCGGAGGCGCCGCCCCCAGCGGGGCCGCCGCCAACGCCACGATCACGGTGAGAAACAGGTAGCGACGCATGATAGCCTCCCTTTCGTTCCGACAGTGCTTTTCCAGTACGCTAGGTCCCATCCAGGTCAGGTGCAATAGATAAAGGATGAGTGTTTTCTTAGTGTTACGTGAGTGATGCCGGCACGAGGGAGCGCCCGCCCCGCGAAAGCCCGCCTGTTGCCACGCACATCTCGTGACGCTAGAATCTCTTAAAGACAGCTATCGTAGGCGGAGGCGTGCTGGTGGCGGTCGCTGTAGAGGTGGGAGCCGTTCTCCGGTTCGGAGAGTTCGAGCTCGATGCCGCGAACGCCGAGCTGCGACGCGGCGGCGCCTCGGTCAAGCTCCCTCCTCAGCCTTTCCGGGTGCTCGTCCTCCTGGCAACGCGCGCCGGGCAGCTCGTGACGAGGGACGAGATCCGGCAGTGCCTCTGGGGCTCCGAGACCGCCATCGACGTTGAGCTCGGTATCAACTACTGCCTCAACCAGCTCCGCCGGGTCCTCGGAGAGGACAGGCGCTCGCCCCGCTTCCTCGAGACGGTCCCGCGCCGCGGTTACCGCTTCATCGCGCCCGTGGAGGCCGTGCGCCCCCCGCCGAACGGCGCCGCACCTCCTTGCCCTTCGGTCGCTGTGCTTCCCTTCGCCAACCTGAGCGCGGAAAACGAGAGTGTCTATTTTAGCGACGGCCTCGCCGACGAGGTGATCACGGCGCTCACCAGGGTGGAGGGGCTGCGCGTGACCGCTCGCACTTCGTCGTTCGCCTTCCGCGACGTGCAGCAGGACGTGCGCGAGATCGGCAGCAGGCTCGGCGTGAGCACCCTGCTCGAAGGAAGCGTGCAGCGCGCTGCCGGCCGGGTGCGGATCTCCGCCCAGCTCGTGAACGTCGCGGACGGCTTCCACCTGTGGAGTGAGCACTACGACCGGGACCTCACCGACGTCTTCGCCATCCAGGACGAGATCTCCCGGTCCATCGCCCGGGCCCTGGCGCTGCGCCTGACGCCCTCGCAGGGGGAACCCCCGACACCGAGTCTGGAGGCCTACAACGCGTGGCTGAAGGCCCGCCACTTCCACCACCGCGAGGATCCTGACGGAAACGCGAAGGCGCGCGAGTGCCTGCGGGAGGCGATCGCCCTCGATCCGCGCTTCCCGCACCCGTACCTCACGCTCGCCGACCTCGCCCTGGGCTCCACCAACCTCGGCATGACCCGCCCGCTCGGCGCGGCCGCGGAGGGCCGGACGGCGATCCGCAAGGCGCTGGAGCTCGATCCTTCGCTGGGTGAGGCCCACGCCCTTTCGGGCGCGTTCCGCGCCCTGATGGACTACGACTGGGAGGGCGCGGCCGAGGACTTCGCCCGCGCTCTCGAGCTCGCTCCCGCCTCGGAGCGGGTGCACAGGCTGTACGCCGGCTTCTACCTCGTGCCGACGCTCCGCCTCGCCGAGGCCGAGGAGGAGATGGAACGCGCCCTCACATCGGACGTCCTGTGTCCGACGGCGCACGTGGAGCTGGTGCAGGTGCTCATGTGGGCGCGCCAGTTCGAGCGGGCCGAGGCGAAGGGAAGGGCGGCGCTCGACCTCTGGCCGGGGAACCTCCTCGTCCAGTGGTTCCACGCCGGCGCGCTCTTCTTTCAGGGACGCTACGAGGAGACGCTGGCGGTGTGGCGGAGCGTCATGGAGACCGTCGGCGGCACTCCCGGGACCACCGCCGGCGTCGGGATGGCGCTCGCAATGCTGGGCCGTGACGCCGAGGCCCGAGCCCTGCTCGGGCGCCTGGAGGAGGACGCGAAGACCGGCTACGTGCCGGCGCTGTCACGGGCGAAGATCTACACCTGCCTGCGCGAGAAGGACGCCACTCTGTACTGGCTCGACGTCGCCATCGACGAGCACGAGCCGGAGATCTTCGAGCTCCCCTCCAAGGCCATCTGGGACCACCTGCGCGACGACCCCCGCTTCACCGCCCTCCTGCGCAAGATGCGGCTTGCCTAAAGCCGCCGCGCTCGCCGCTGCAGGCGAACGCACAGGCACCGAGTTCAACCAGCTCGCCGTGTCGCTCCACGCTCACGACCCCCCCGGCCGCGGATCCGGTGCCCTGCGGCGTGCCCCGAACTCCGCGGGCTTCAGCCGTCTCGAGGCCGCCGGGACGATCCGGCGGCTGATGCCGGCCACAGTCGTGGAGAGACGAGGATGGCGAGCATCGTTGGGATACCCGTCCGCGCTGCTCAGCCACAGCGGGGGACGGGAAGCCCCGCTCCCGTAGCCGGACGGTGATGAGCCGCTGGTCGACGCGGGCGATGGTGCGCTCGACGCTCTCGGTGGATTCACGGCAGGCCCAGCCGAGGGAAAACTCCACCGGAGCGACTTCGGGGGCGGTCTCACGGAGACGGCCGGCGACCGCGCCTGTCACGTCGTCGTTCGCCCCTGGCAGGAGCATGAGGAACTCGTGGCCGCCAAGCCGGACACCCAGGTCGGTGATCCGCGAGTGGCGCATCAGGAAGCGTGTGAAGCTCACCTGGAGATCGTCCCCCGCCTTGTGCCCGAGGCGGTCGTTGACCTCCTTGAAGCGGTCGAGGTCACAGACCACGACACCCCACAGGGACGCCGCATCTTCGAGGCGGGCCGAGAGGTCCGCCAGGTAGTGCCGGTTGAGACTGCCGGTGAGGGCGTCGCGGATGACCGCCTCGTGGAGACGGCGTTCCAGCTCCTTGCGGGCCGTGATGTCGACCAGAATGCCGTGGTAGAAGATGCGCCCGGACTCCTCGTCGACCACCTGGTAGGCGGTGTCCACGACCCAGCGGGTGCCGCCGTCGGGGCGGCGGATCTGGAACTCGAAATCGCGCACGGCGCCCTGCGTCGCCAGCAGCTCGAGCTCCTGTTCCCGGGCCGCCGGGTCGACGATCAGGTCGGCGGCGCTCTGCCCGCGCAGCTTCTTGAGGAGATGCCGAACATGGAGAACAGGGCGCGGTGGGCGTCGAGGATGATCCCTTCGCGGTTCGCGATGTAGATCCCTCGCCGAGGTTGGTGACGAAGCGGCGCAGGGTTTCGGAATCCTCGAGACTCACGCCACTGGCCTTCTTGCGGCCCATGCTCCTCCCTCGCCCCGCCACCGGAACCCGAAGCGGCGGCGCCAACCCGGCGAGCCATTGAGCGGGCGTTCGCAGTTGACCGTTGGCGGCTTCTCGAGCCAGCTAGTGATTCCCGCCACCGCTGCAGCAGACGTCGAGCGTCTCTGTGGCACAAGCCTGCGCGGCGCCGTATCGGGCTAGGAGTCCTCGTGCGACACCCCTGAATCGGCGTGTCGAATCCCACTTCGACTTCTGGCGCGGTTTCGTCGACGAGCATATCGGGCGCTACCTCGACTGCGGGCTTTTCGAGAACGGATTCGCCGGGGTGCGGTGCCCCGACTGCCGCGCTGCTGGCCGAGGAGGTCCTGGAGGACGTCGGCCACGCACGGTGGGTCTCCGTCATGCCCAAGGTGCTTCGCCCGTACTTCCTGCACCACCGCGAGCTGCTCGGCGAGCTGGCCCTTCACGATTTCAGGTGTCAACGTCGAGGGGCTCTTAGATTCGAGACACTGGCGCGCGATCATCTCACGCATGGCGTGCCAGGCGGAGCGGACAGTGGGCGGGGCTCGGCCGGAGCCGGTGGTGGCCCTCCCCGCGTGGCCATCCTCTCTGTCCCCCATCCTGACGAGGGCCCCCGAGACCCTACGACCACTGAGGGTGCAGCAAGCCGTGTCCGGTTCCTCTTCCCAAGCGGCCGTCCGACGGCCGCTATTCCTGCCCCCGCGACCAGAGCACGAAAAAACGCGGCGCCGTGGCGGTGATGGAGGTCGTGGTTGCTCGCGCCCCCCATACCCCCTCCCCGCGCGGCGCCACGACCCCATCAGCGCGGTGGCTGTAGGCCGCCCGCCGCCCTCTCCGGTCAGGCTCCGCTCTCCCTACGACCCCCACGACCACAGCCACCAGCGCTTCCGGGGCCGTGGGGTACCAACCAAGAAAGCAAAGGGCCGCGCTTCTGCGCGGCCCTTTGCTTTCTTGGTTGCGGGGGCCCGCAATCGAGATATATATGACCTCGCCCCGATCAGGATCTGTCTGAATAGCAGAGGGTTGTGAGGTGTAGGCCGGGAGGCGAGCTGCTGTGTCTCTTTGGTGCACGGTCGAAAATTCCGCAGTAGTACTGCCGAGTTTCCGCAATATGGATTCCGAAAACGCTCGATGCGACGCTCAGGCAGGCTGCGGACTTCCGCCCGGCAGCGGTGCTGTCGGGTTGCCGGCAGACGGTCAATACCTGCCCTCCGGTCAGGGAGTGTCTCCACCTTTCCGGCGACCGCGCCCCTCGGGGGACCGCCTAAATGACGCTCCACCAGGGAGCGGCCACGACCCCGTCGGCCAGAGGGAGGATATCTGACCCGTCGTGGAGGAGGAGACAGCCGGCGACCGCATCTCCATACTCCCGCTGGAAGGTCAGCAGGTGCCGGGCATCCCGGCGACTCGGGCGTTGCCCGGCCTTCACCTCCACGGCGAGAAGGCGGGTGCCGGCCTCGACGACGAAGTCCACCTCCTCCTGATTGGTGGTCCGCCAGTGGTAGATCGACGGTCGGGGCACCGAGATCTCCCGCCACACGAGAAGGTCAGACAGGATCAGGTTCTCGAGGTGGGCGCCCACCGCCTCACCGCCCGCCAGGTGGCGGGCCAGACCTACGTCGGACCAGTAGAGCTTCGGGCTCTTGATGAGCCGCTTCGTGCGGTTCACCGCGAAGGCCTCCACGCGCACCACCTGGAACGAGGTCTCGAGGAGATTCAGCCAGCGGTGGACCGTGGGCGGTGATACCGCGACATCCCGCGCCAGGTCTGCCTGATTCAGCACGGAACCCACCCGCAGGGCTGCCGCCCGGACCAGCCGACGAAAGTCGCCCAGGCTCTCGATGCGTGCCAGAAGCTGGAGGTCGCGCTCGAGGTAGGTCTCCACGTAACCGTCGTACCAGAGCGCCCGCGCTCGGGCGGTATCGAGCTCGTGCGCAGGGACGGGAAGCCCGCCGAGTGCCGACTCCTCCCTCCAGTCCCCTGGTACCGCGTCCCGTGCCCGGAGCAGATCCGGCCACTCACGGCAGGGCGCGGCCAGGAGCTCGCTCCATGGGCCGACTGATCCACGTCCCATTCGCTCCGCGCGCGAGAGCGGCCACAGCCGGAGGTAGTGAGCGCGGCCGGCGAGGGACTCGGACACCCGATGCATGAGGAGGAGATTGGCGGATCCGGTGAGCACGTAGCGACCGGGCCGGCGAGGGCGGTCGAGGTCAACCGCCGCCTTCACCGCCAGGAGCAGGTCGGGCGCCCGCTGGATCTCATCGAGGACCAACTGCTCCCCGCGGAGGAGAATGGACGCCGGATCCTCCCGGGCCTGATCGCGGATCAGCGGGTCGTCCAGGGTGACATACGGGTAGTCGGCCAGCGAAGGATGCGACCGGACGAGCGTGCTCTTGCCTGTCTGCCGGGCACCGGTGACCACCACCACCGGCATCACGCCGAGAGCGTCAGTGACCACTCGAGCCGCGGCTCGCGGCAGCTCGGACTTCTGTGAATCGTTCATAGTGTGAAAGATTATCACACATGTCATGAACGATGCACACAGCGCGGGCTCTCTTCCCCCAAGCGGCCGTCCGACGGCCGCTATTCCTGCCCCCGCGACCAGAGCACGAAAAAACGCGGCGCCGTGGCGGTGATGGAGGTCGTGGTTGCTCGCGCCCTCCATCCCCCCTCCCCGCGCGGCGCCACGACCCCATAAGCGCGGTGGCTGTAGGCCGCCCGCCGCCCTCTCCGGTCGGGCGCCGCCCTCCCTACGACCCCCACGACCACAGCCACCAGCGCTTCCGGGGCCGTGGTGCGGGGGGGCGCATTGAACCTGCGCCTTGGGTTTCCATCACCATCCCTCTCTACTCCAACCAGATAGAACTTCAAGAAGGGGAGTCGGGTTCGCGCCTCCTTGACCCGTTCCGCACCCCGGGTCCGAGCCTCCTTCCCCGTCTCCCAAGCGGCCGTCCGACGGCCGCTCTTCCTGCACCCGCGACCAAACGAAGAACGCCGCCAAGTGGCGGCGTTTGTTCGTTTGGTTGCGGGGGCAGGATTTGAACCTGCGACCTTTGGGTTATGAGCCCAACGAGCTACCGGACTGCTCCACCCCGCGTCAGTCAGGGAGGGAGAGTATAGGCGTCGGGTCCTTGGCTGTCAAGGCGGGCGGGGTCGCCACCGGCGACGGCGTCGACAGTAACAGCACCTTCTCGCCAGGTCGTACCCATCCCAGGTCGCGCCGGGCGATAGCCTCCACCGCGGCCGGGTCGTGGCGGACCGCTGTCAGGGTCTCCTCGAGCTCGCCGATGTGCCGCTCGATCCGGGTCTTCTCGGCGAGCAGCCGGTCGCGCTCCGCCTCGGCCTCGGCGACGTCCTGAAACCCTTGGGTGACCAGGCTCGACAGCAGTCCGAGGGCGATCAGTGCGGCCACTGCCGCCACGATCAGCGGTAGGCGCCTCACCGGATCCCGCGCGCGAGCGCCTTAAGGCCCGAGTACCGTGCCGCGTCCTCGAGCTCCTCTTCGATCCGGAGCAGCCGGTTGTACTTGGCGATCCGCTCCGAGCGGCACGCCGAACCGGTCTTGATGAGGCCGGTGTTGGCGGCGACCGCGAGGTCTGCGATGGTGGTGTCCTCGGTCTCCCCCGAGCGGTGTGAGATGACCGCGGTGTAGCCGGCCTTTTGCGACATCTGGATCGCGTCCAGCGTCTCCGACAGCGAGCCGATCTGGTTGAGCTTGATCAGCACCGAGTTGGCGATGCCCTCCTCGATCCCACGGGCGATGATCTCAGGGTTGGTGACGAAAATGTCGTCCCCGACCAGCTGGATGCGCGAGCCGAGCGCGGCGGTGAGCTTCTTCCAGCCGTCCCAGTCGCCCTCCGCGAGGCCGTCCTCGATCGAGACAATCGGGAACTCCCCCACCAGCTCGGTGTAAAGCGCGATCAGGTCCTCCGAGCTGAGCCCGGTGCGGCCTTCGCCCGTGAGGTTGTAGCGGCCTTCGGTGAAGAGCTCGGAGGCGGCGACGTCGAGGCCGAGCGCGACCTGCTCGCCGGGGGCATAGCCGGCTGTGTCGATCGCCTCGAGGATGAGTTCGAGCGCGGCGCGGGTCGACGGCAGGTCGGGCGCGAAGCCACCTTCGTCGCCGACCGCGGTCGACAGGCCGCGCGCCTTGAGCACCTTCTTCAAGGTGTGGAAGACCTCGACCCCGGCGCGCAAGGCGTCGGAGAACGCGGGGAAGCCCACCGGCACGACCATGAACTCCTGGAAGTCGATCGAGTTGTCGGCGTGGACGCCACCGTTGACGAGGTTCATCATCGGCACCGGCAGCTCGCGCGCGCCGCACCCGCCGAGGTACTGGTAGAGCGGCAGGCCGCTGGCGTCGGCGGCGGCGTGGGCGACGGCGAGCGACACCGCGAGGATCGCGTTGGCGCCCATCTCGGCCTTGTTGTCGGTGCCGTCGGCCTCGATCAGGGCCTGGTCGATGCCGAGCTGGTCGCGTGCGTCGAGGCCCTCGACCGCGTCGGCAAGGGCACCGTTGACGTGCTCGACGGCTTCAAGCACACCCTTGCCCATGAATCGCCCGTCGTCCCCGTCGCGCAGCTCGAGCGCCTCACGCGACCCGGTGGATGCGCCTGAGGGGACGATGGCCCGGCCGACCGCGCCCCCGGACAGCACGATCTCGGCCTCGACGGTCGGGTTACCGCGGGAATCGAGGACCTCCCGGCCGCTGATGAACTCGATGTCGAACATTACAACCTCCCGTTCGCGATCAGTTGGCGCCCCAGGTGCATGAGGTGGCGCATCTCTTCGGACGAACGTCCCTCGGCGTAGAGCCTCACCTTGGGCTCGGTCCCGGAGACGCGGATCAGGATCCAGCCGCCGCCTTGGAAGGTCAGGCGGAGGCCGTCGGTCCGGCTCACCTCGATCACCTGGCGTCCATCGACGGTGTCCCAGGACTCCTGCGCCAGGCGCCGCTCCACGATCTGCCGAGTGCGCTCGGTGAGGGCCACCTGGGTGCGCCGAAAGGCGAAGGTGCCAACGCGCTCGGTCAGCAGCTGCTTGAGCTCGACCAGTCCCTTGCCCTCGGTCGCGACCATCTCCGCGGTCAGCAGGCAGGCGAGGATGCCGTCGCGCTCGGGAAGGTGGCGCGACCAGGCAAGGCCGGCCGACTCCTCGCCGGCGAACTCGAGGGTGCCGTCGACCAGCATCGGACCGAAGTTCTTGAACCCGACCGCGGTCTCGACGACATCGAGGCCGTGCAGCGCGGCGACCGCGTCGAGCATGCGCGAGGTCGCCACGGTCCGGCCGACACCGCCGGTGAGGCCCCGCCGGCGGGCGAGGTAGTCGAGCAGCAGCGCCAGCACCGACGAGGCGTCCTTCATCCGAGCGCCCTGGTCGACGATGCCGAAGCGGTCGGCGTCGCCGTCGGTGGCAAGCCCGAGGGAGGCGTTGGTGCTCCGCATCACGTCGCGCAGCCGGGACAGGTTCTCCGACGTGCACTCCGGTGCATAGCCGCCAAAGTAGGGGTCGCGGGTGTTGTGGATGACGGTCACCGGGACGTTGTTCTCGAGCAGGATGTGGTCGAGGTACTCGCGGGACGTGCCGTAGAGCGGGTCCACCACGACCTCGAGGCCGCTGGCGCGGATCGCCTCCCAGTCGATGAGCCGCTGCAGACGGTCGAGGTAGACCGGCTTCGGGTCATGCTGGCCGATCAGCTCGGGATTGGGCAGGAAGACGTCGTCCCAGCTGCCGATCAGCTCCCCATAGCGGGCCTCGACCCGCTGCGTCAGCTCCTCAGGAGCCAGGATGCCCTTGCCGGTGTACAGCTTGAGGCCGTTGTACTCGGGAGGGTTGTGGCTGGCGGTGAAGACGATTCCAGCGTCGGCACCGCGCTCGATGATGGCCGATGCGAGCACCGGAGAGGGCACGTCACGGGGTGTCAGCTCGACCGGGATGCCGCTCGCGGAGATGAGTTGGGCGGCACTATGGGCGAACTTCTCGGACAGCATCCTGGTGTCGTACCCGATCAGGATCAGGCCGGGCTGGCCGAGGTCCTCGCGCAGCGTTTCGACGATAGCCTGCACCACCACCCGCGCCTTGCGGAAGGTGAACTCGCGGCCGATGATGCCGCGCCAGCCGGAGGTTCCGAACTGCACCATCGCGGGTCGAGGGTAGCATGTGAGCGGGGTCGGCGGGCACGCATTTCGGAGCCCTCGCGAGGTGACGTCGTGAGACATGCAGGCTAGAATGCCCTGTGTTTCTTTTCGCCGATCGCTCCGCAGGCAGCGCCGTCCTCGTCCCCCAGACCTCCCACGCCTGGCTCGCCTGGCAGCTCGCGGAGCACTGGGGCAACCGTCGCTTCCCGTCCCCGTCGCCGCGCGCCGAGGTCCTCGCCGCGGTGCTGCTGCACGACAGCGGATGGACTGAGTTTGACGCCGATCCGGGGATCGACGGGACCGGCAGACCCAGGACCTTCGACCACATGCCTGCGCTCGAGCACCTCATGATCTGGCGCTCCAGCGTCCGCCAGGCGGCGGCGCACACCCGCTACGCCGGCCTCATGGTCTCGTCCCACTTCGACCGTCTCGCCGCGCGCAAGACCCGCGACCTGCTCGCCTCCGGCGACACGGCCACTGCCCGCGCCGCGGAGTCGTTCCGTGCCGAGATGCAGCGAGAGCAGGCTGCCTGGCGTGAGGAGCTCGCGGTCGATGCCCGCTATCGGCCCTTCCTCGACGGCCGCGGCTGGGCGGTCAACCAGGGTCTGCTGGCAGCGTGCGACCTCGTCGCGGTGCACCTGTGCGCGGTGCTGCCGGCGCCGTTCGAAGCCTCCGCGATCGATGCCACCGGTCAGACTGAGGTACTGACCTTCGAGCCCGCCGGCGATCGCACGCTGGTGGTGCGGCCATGGCCGCTGAAGGGCGATCGGGTGCGCCTCCAGGCCGAGGGACGTCGGGTCCCGACAACCCGTTTCAAATCCGGCGTCGAGCTGCGAGAGGTGCTCCAGCGCGCCCCGGTCGAGCGCCTGACTTTCACCCTCGTACGGCCGTCCGCCCAAGGTTGACAAGCCCCGACCCAGGGCTACAATACTCCTTCGTCGCCCATGCTCCGCAGTAGCTCAACGGTAGAGCGGGTGGCTGTTAACCACTAGGTTGGGGGTTCAAATCCCTCCTGCGGAGCCAAAGCCTGACCCCACCCACGCCCCGGCCCCGGGGCGTTTGAGTTTTTCACCATAGAGGCTCAGAGAAACATTAAGCCCTCCCCTCGCCCGATGCTGACGCTCTCCGCCTCGTGCCCAAGCACGAGGCGGAGAGCGTCAGCCTGGGTGGGTGAGGGCTCCGTGCCCCTATGGTTCAACTCCGCTCGGCGAGGACCTGGCCGTACAGCGCTTCGAGGCGGTCGAGGCGGTGCTCGGTGGAGAAGTGCGCGACCACCCGGCGACGGGCTGCGGCACCGAGCCTGCGGCGCAGGTCGGGGTCGGCGAGCAGTCTGTCGAGCGCGCTGGTGAGGGCGGGGACGTCGCGTGGAGGAACCAGAACGCCGACCTCACCGTCCAGCACCAGCTCGCGGTTGCCGGCGCAGTCCGTCGCGAGCACCGCCCGCTCGAGGGCCATCGCCTCGCGCACGGTGCCGGTGATCCCGGTACCGGCCCAGGAGGCGTCGACCACGACATCGCAGGCCGCGAGCACGTCCGGCATGTCGCGGCGCTCACCGGTGGTCACGGTCTCCTCGCCGATGCCGGCCGCCCCCGCCGCCTCGCGCACCTGATCGCGTGCCTCGTCGGGGCACGCGGCGAGCAGCAGTCGCGCTTCCGCATGGCGGTCCGCGATTCGGGCAAAGGCGCGGACCAGCTCGCGCCATCCCTTCCAGGCGCGGACCGAGGCCAGCCCGACCACGAGCGCATCCGGCGCGAGGCCGAGCTCGCGGCGGATGCGGGCGCCGTCGGCCCGGGCGGGGTCGAAAAGCGCGACGTCGGTGCCGGCGTGGATGACGTGGACGCGCTCCGGCCGCAGGCGGCCGGTCGCCACCACCACCTCGCGGACGGCCTCGGCGACGCAGACCACCGCCGCCACGCGCGGGTGGCGGTACTTCCATCGGTTGAAGCGGTCGAGAGGAAACGACACGCCGCGGTTGACCACCACCAGCGGACGCGGGCCGAGACCGGCGGCCGCGAGCAGGGCGGCGGCGTGGGCGCGACCCTTGTGGACGTGGATGATGTCGGCCGGCGAACGGCGCAGCGCCCTTCGCAGAGCGTGCACCGAGGCGAGGTCGACGCTCGACCGCAGCGGCAAGGCAAGGAAGACGCAGCCGGCCTCTCGGCAGGCCGCCTCGAGGTCACCGCCGGGGCGGGAGGCGACCGTGATGCGGTGTCCGCGTCGGGCGAGCCCCGCCGCCGCCTCCATGAGCTGGACCACCGAGCCGGTGGCGAGCCGGTTCTTGTCCACCGCGTGGACTACGGCGAGGCTCTCAGGGGGCACCGAGGCAGTATAGCCGCCGCCCCCACGGGCGCAGTTAAGTAATTGCAGAGATTCCTCGTGACGGATTGCACAATGTGACTCGGGAGTGGTTGACGTGAGCGGCGGCCGGGCGTATAAAGCCGGGTCACGGGGCCCGTGCGGCGCCCCCTCGACATGTGAAGGAGGTCGACATGGGCAGGGAGTTCAACGCGTTCGCGATGGCGCAGCGTCAGTTTGACGCGGTGGCCGAGAAGCTCCAGCTGGACGAGGGCATGCGGCAGCTGCTGCGGTGGCCCCTTCGCGAGTACCATTTCCTGGTTCCGGTGAGGATGGACGACGGCTCGGTCCAGGTTTTCAAGGGCTTCCGCGTCCAGCACAACGACGCTCGGGGTCCGGCCAAGGGCGGCATCCGCTTCCACCCGCAGGAGACCGTCGACACGGTGCGCGCGCTCGCGACCTGGATGACGTGGAAGTGCGCGGTGGTCGACATCCCGCTCGGCGGCGGCAAGGGCGGCGTGATCTGCGACCCGCACAACCTGTCGCAGCGTGAGCAGGAGGCCCTGTGCCGCGGCTGGGTGCGCCAGATTGCGCGCAACATCGGCCCCCTCCAGGACGTGCCGGCCCCGGACGTGATGACCAACCCCCAGCACATGGTCTGGATCATGGACGAGTACGAGAAGATCGCCGGCGGCCACTACCCCGGCCTCATCACCGGCAAGCCGGTCGAGGTCGGCGGCTCGCTCGGGCGAACCGAGGCAACCGGCTTCGGGGTGATCTACACCGTGCGCGAGGCGCTCAAGCGGATGGGCCTCGACATGGCGGGCATCCGTGCGTCGATCCAGGGCTTCGGCAACGTTGCCCAGTACGCGGCCAAGCTGCTCATCGAGCTCGGAGGCAAGGTTGTGAGCGTGTCGTGCTGGGACAACGACGACCACACCGCCTACACCTTCCGCAAGCTCGACGGGATCGACATCGACTACCTGATCTCGATCACGGACCGTTTCGGCACGATCGACAAGGCCAAGGCGCGCGAGGCCAAGTACGAGGTGCTGCCGGCCGAGGCGTGGATCGAGCAGGACGTCGAGATCCTGATCCCGGCCGCGCTCGAGAACCAGGTCAACGGCGACAACGTCCACAAGATTGGCAAGAACGTGAGGATCGTCGCCGAGGGTGCCAACGGCCCGACCACCCCCGAGGCCGATGCAGTGCTCAAGCAGCGCGGGATCTTCGTGATCCCCGACTTCCTGTGCAACGCCGGCGGCGTCACCTGCTCCTACTTCGAGCAGGTGCAGTGCAACCAGAACTTCTTCTGGCCCAAAGAGGAGGTGCTCGAGCGCCTCGACCAGAAGATGACCCGCGCGTTCCACGCCGTTGCCGATCTCGCCGAGGAGACCGGCGAGTACATGCGCGACGCGGCGTACATGATCGCGATCCAGCGGGTCGCGATCGCCTGTCACCTCCGCGGCTGGGCCTGAGCTCGTAGGCCCAACCCGATCTGATCGCCAGCCCGGGCGCGCAAGCGTCCGGGCGTTTTCTTTTTTGGCTCGTTGGCTTGTCGCGCCGGGCCACCGCCGGTGAAAGGCAGGCGAGGTCAGCCCGAGGCGTCGAGGGGTGCGCCGATCCAGGCCATGGCGCGGTCGGCGTCGCCGTCCATGACAATCTGCAGCGAACGACCGTGGGCGACAGCGGGGACGTGGATGACCCGCACCACCTCGGCCATGTCGGCGCACTGCGGAGCGATCTCGGCGAGGGCGTTGGGCGAGCCGTTGAGGATGGCCTCGTTCCACACCACCCCAGTTTCGTCCGGAAACAGCGGCAAGTAGAGGATGCCGGACTCGGTGAGGTCTTGGAAGAAATGGGTCCCGAACGAGACGTCCGGCAGGTACGAGCCCTTTTGACGGGCGATCTCGATCAACACCCGGGTGTGGCAGATGTCGGCGTAGGTCACGGGTACGCCGAGACGAATGTCGCCGCGGCTGCCCCAGCGGCCGGGACCCATCAGGATGAAGCGGCGCTGGGGCAGGGCGCGGTTGACGATGCCGATCACCTCCGCCACGCGCCGCATCTCCTCCGGCGTCTGGAGCTGCTCGTAGTCGCGCGGATCGACCAGGACCACGTACTCGATGTTGCGGGCCTGGCCCATCTGGACGAAGCGGCTCGCGGTGAACACGACCGCATCGTGCGGCACGTCGGCCGGTACCGGCACCCGCTGTGCCGCCGAGGCCAGCGACAAGGCGCGGCACTGGAGCAGGTACAGGTCCTGGCCGTCGTGGGCAAGCTCGACGTCGACCGGCTCGCCGAGGCCCTCCTCGAGGGTGTCGAGGATCGCCTTGAGATCGCGCGGGAAGGTTCCTTTGAGGAGACCGTCGAACGTGACGACCATCTCCGCAGGGTCGAGCTGGGCCATGATCCCGATGATCGGTAGGATCTGACGGTCGCGGAAGATCGAGTAGGCATGGCGCAGCATCGGCAGCTTGCGGCCGGTGCGCTTGAGGAAATCGTCCAGCTTGAGCGACTGGAACTGGGCCTCGTGGAGGTCGACGACGTCGACTGTGTGCTGCGAGTAGCGGTAGACCTCGTCGGGCTGCTGGGTCGCGCGAAGGTTGGGCTGCTCGAGGGCGACCAGGACCGGGTAGTCGTCTCCGGTGCGGTCGACCGCGCGGGTGCCCAGACCCACGACCAGTCGCGCCATGCCATCGGTGCGCCGGATCCGCGGCGACCACCGCATCTCGCAGCGCGAAAAGGCGACCCCGGCGAAGACCGGGAAGCGCATGCCGCCGAGGTCGGTACCCACGACCTCCTGAATCAGGATGCCCATCTGCTCCTGGAAGTCGAGCAGGCCGCGCTCGCGCCGGTACTCGATCGGGTCGGGGTGGAAGATCGAAGCGTAGACCTCGGCGACGGCGTCCTCGAGCTCGTCGAGACGCTGCTCGAGGCTGCCACGGTTGGCGATGAACAGGCTCTTGTACTTGCCCGAGAAGGCGTGGCCGATTCGGTCCTCGAGCAAGCTCGAGGACCGAACCACCAACGGCACGCCGTCGAGCTTTGCGAGCATCGCCGCGAGACCGTCGTGGAGGGTCGGCGGGATGGTCCCGCTCTTGAACAGCCGCTCGACCAGCGGGTGCTCCTCGCGGACCTCCTCGATCGGTCGGTACTTGACGTTGATCAGCTCCTCGAGGCCGTTGTACTCAATGAACTCGAGGATGCCGTTGGACGGAATGTAGTACGAGGTCGGGACCTGGAAGTCGACCGCGAGCAGGCCCTTGCTCTGAGCCCGGCGGAGGATCGACTGCGCCAGGATGAGACCCGCAGCCTTGCCGCCGAGCCGGCCCTGGTTGCCCTCGGTGGGCAGGATGTGGTCCGTGACCGCGGCGAAGTCGCGAACCCGGACGAAACGCTTCGCGACCGAGATGAAGTCCAGCTGATCGGTGAGCAGACGGCGCGCCAGCGCTGCCCGAGTTCCGATCACGTCTTCCCGCTGGACGATCGCCTCGCTGGGTGCGAAGTTCAAGAACTCGTGGATCTTGTGTGCCAGCTCGGGGAGCGGGGTGTCGGCGTCCTCGGCGAGGCGAGAGACCTCGTACGCGAGCTGCCGCTTCTCGGTCAGGAGGATGGTCGCGTTGATCTCCTCCGGTTGGAGGTAGCGCTCCGCGTACTTGAGGGCGAGGTCGTAGAGGACGTGGTGGGAGTTGCCGGGCAGCTTGGGCTGCGGCCGGTTGGGATCGCCGTGATGCTGACGGGACCCGACCAGGCGCAGAGCCACCGCGAGCTCGCCGTCGAGGGCGTTGAAATCGACCATTCCCTGGCGCTGCATGTCGACGAGCAGCTTGCGGCAGACGCGCTCGGCGAGATCGGGGCGACGCCGCTTCAGGTCGTCGAACTTCTCTCGCCATTCGCGAGGCTCCACGCATACCCCCTGGCTGGTCGCCCTCGCCGCCCGGCGCGGGTTGTTGCGATTGTAGCGTGATTGCGAGTCTTGTGCGGTGGCTGGGGGGCCGCCCGCCGGGCCCGCCTGCCGCACGACGGGCGGGCCCGGGGTGATCTCAGCCGTTCGGGTTCGCCGCCGGGGACGGGACCGCCGGAGCGCTGGCGGTCGGCGTGACGGCCGGCGTCGGGCTCGCGGGATGGAGGGCGTCGAGATGCCCGAGGATCTCCTCGGCGTCCTTCGAATCGACGCCGATCAGGCCCGAGCGTGCACTCACCTTCACCAGCGCCTTGCCATCGGCAGTCAACGGCCGGTAGAAGGTGAAGGTGATCGGACCGGCGGCGGGTTCGTCCGCGGTGCCCTTGAGGGTCAGCTCGACCCGGCCCATCTCAGGGGTCCCGGGCGCCACCAGGTCGTAGGCGGAGGCCTTGAGACCGGCGAGGACGGCGAGGCGCTGGAGCACGCTGCTGGCGTCGGCGTCGCCACCGTCGGCGAACTTCCACATCCCGTCCGCGCCGTCGAGGTTGGTGGTGGTCCCGTCGGCCGTGGTGAGCGAGAGCTTGGAGACACCCCAGCTGTCGAAGGGGTAGACCACGGTCGAGCGCCACAGCACCGGTGCCCGGCCGAGCGAGGCCTCGGCACGGTCGTCGACCCAGAACAGGTCCTGGCCGTCGCGCCGGCACGCGATCTGGGTCGCGCCGTCCTTGGCGCGGGTCGCGCCGAACTCGAGCACGGTGGCCTTCCCGCCCTCGCCCGACGGGACCAGGGTGACCCGCCGGCGGGCGGGCTCGAGGCCGAGCTCGGCGAGGCCGGTATCCGCAGGCAGGAACTCCTGGACGCGGATTGCGTTGAGGTTCGACACCAGCGTGCGGACGTGCTCGCGGTCGGCGAGGTCGTCGATCGGCTGCAGCAGACGCCACAGGCCGCCGGAGCGGGCGAGCTGGATGCGGTCCTCCCCGGAGACGATTTCGATCGACGCGAGTGCATCCGCGGTGACGTCCACGACGTCCTTTGAGCGCCAGCCGTCGAGGTCCTTGTCGAGGTCGTTGGTGAACCAGCCGGGGACCAACATCACGTCGCCGCCGTCCGTGCTGACGGCGCGGTTCGAGCCGAGTGCGGCGGTGGTGCCGACCTCGAGCTGGTGCCGTACACCCTTTCCGTCGACCAGGGTCACCGACAGCGATGGTTTGTCGAGCCCGTAGTCCGCCGGTTTGACCTCACCAGCACCGAAGCGACGCTCGGCCTTCAGGTTGACCAGCGATCCCAGAAGCGAGCCGATGGCGACGTCGTCGGCCGGGTAGGCCTGGGGCGTGACGATCGCCCACGTCCCGTCGCTCTTGGCGAGCGAGAAGCTGCCGTGCGAGTTGGTGATGTCGAGGCCGACGACGTCGTCGCGCTCGACGCCCCTGAAGACCTTGTCGGCGTCGGTGCGCGCCTCGTCGGTGGTCGGTGCGTGGCGCTCGTACAACCAGATGTACGCGCCGAGGCCGATCACCACCAGGGCGAGGAGCAGCAGGCGTCCGGTGCGCATCGCGACCCTCCCCCCTCAGTGGCGCCGCCGCCGCCACACCAGCACGCCGGCGAGGATTGCAGCGCCTGGCATCGCAAGCAGACAGATGAGCAGAATGGTCGTCATCTGCCCGGCGTCGAGGAATAGGTTGACCTGCTCGATGTCGTGGGGAGCGATGCCGAGCGCCTCGCTGCGCGCGGCGAGCCAGTTGAAGGTGTTGAGCGCCAGGGTTTGATTGCCGGCGTTGGCGATCTGGGCGTCGGTGAGGAAATCGGAGTCACCGAAGGCAACCAGCCGGAACGGGTTTGATGGCGGCTGGCCGTCGCTCGAGCTGCCCTGGGACGCCACCGCCACTGCAACCGGACCCTGGACGTCGGACTCGTCCTTCTTGACCGGCTGTCCAGCGAGCAGGGCCTTGAGGTCGGTCTCACCCCACCCGTCGGAGCTGGTCAGGACCAGGTCGGTCGCAGTGTGGCCGTCGCTCGACTCCGCCGCCAGCGAGCGGGCGACGGGGAAAAGCACCGCTACGCCCTCCAGTCCGGTGGTCACCGGGTGGGGGCGGAAGTCCTGGAGGTAGACCGCTGAGAGGTCGAAAAACGGCAGCCGGCGGGAGGGATCGACCACGAGGTCGTCGTTGACCTTGACCCCCCATGTTCCGAGCAGCCCCTCGAGACGCGTGGTGCCCATGGTGCCGTCGCGCTCGATGAGCGGGTCGAGACAGACCAGCAACCGTCCGCCCTTGTCGAGGTATCCCTGGAGGAGATTGACCTCGGCCTCGCTGTACGGCGCGGTGGGCCCGAGAATCGCCAGCACGTCGGCGTCTTCCGGGATCGTGCCGCCGAGCAGCGAGGTGTCGGCAGCCGTCATGTTCTCGCGCTTGAGGGCGTCGACCAGGGTGTGGATCGAGCGCGCCGCCTGGGCGCCGCCGCCGCCTTCGACGCTGGCCTCGCCGTGCCCGGTGACGAAGTACACCTTGGGCACGTGCGGTGCGACCAGCGACAGGATCGCGGCGGTGAACTGCTCTTCGCCCTTGAAGGCCTTGACCTTCGGCGCCTGACCCATCTGCATTCCCGAGTAGTCCATCTCGGCCATCTGGTCGGAGGTCACGTACTTGGTGCGGTCACCGGCGGCGAAGACCACGGTGTTGGCCGCCGAGATGCCGTAGTCCTGGGCGAGCTGGCGGGTCTTGAGCGGCTCGCGGTCGGGGTCGATGGTCTCGACCGTGATCTTGTCGGTTGCGGCCGCATAGCGCGACAGCAGCTCGGACACCTGGGGGTAGAGCTGGCTGCCGGGGGTCATGAAGACGATCACCTTGACGTCCTGGTCGAGGCCCTTGAGGATGTTGAGCGTCTTCTGCGACAGCGTATAGACCTTGGAGCGGGTCCAGTCGCCGCGCACGTAGTGACGCGCGCCGAGCCAGTTGACCATGCCGGTGAGGGCGAGGGCGAGGATCACGCCCACTGCGCCGGTGGCTCCCAAGCGGATTGCCTGCTTCCGCATCGCTCACCTCCACTTCTTGACTTCGAGCGACTTGGTGGCGAGGAACAGGAACAGGATCCCCACCGACAGCTCGTAGACGAGGTGGCGGGTGTCGACGATGCCCTTCGCGTAGTCGTCCATCTGGGTCCACAGGTTCATCTGACCGAGCGCGGCCTTGATCGCTGACGACGACACCATGAGCTGCTCGATGAGCCCGACCGAGAACAGCAGCACCATCGCCGCGAAGGCGATGATGGCTGCGATCAGCTGATTGTCGGTCAGGGTCGAGGTGAACGTGCCGACGCCGAGGAAGAGCCAGCCGAGGGCGGCGACGCCGACGTAGCCCGCCGCCACCGGCATCAGGTCAATGGTGGCGTGCTGGCGCAGGATGAACACGTAGATCAGGGTCGGCAGCCACAGCGCCAAGTAGAAGACGAAGGCGGCCAGGAACTTGCCGACGATCACCTGGCCTTCGGTGACCGGCGAGGTCAGCAGCACCTCGATGGTGCCCGAGCGGCGCTCCTCGGCGATCAGGCGCATGGTGATGACCGGAACCAGGAACAGCAGGAACAGCCAGAAGAAGATGGTCCCGCCGAAGAACAGCTGCAGCGGCGCCATCGCCTGGGTCATCGGGTTGTTCAGGTACGACACGATGAGGTAGAAGATGTAACCCTGCATCAGCAGGAAGGCTGTCATCACGATGTAGGCGAGCGGCGACGAGAAGTACGCGACGAGCTCGCGCCTCGTGATCGCGTTGATCTTGCGGGCGCCGGACGGCATGTCACACCTCCTGGGGGACGACGTCGGCTGAGGCCGCGTCGTGAGTGGTGATGCGGACGAACACGTCCTCGAGGGTCGCCTTCTCCTGGGCGAGCTCGAGCAGCACCCAGCCGCGCATGACGGCGAGGCGGAAGATCGCCTCGCGCGGGTCGGCGTCGGCGCTGTGCTCGATCCGGAAGCGGCCGTCGCCCTCCTCGCTCACCCCGGTCACGCCGGGGACCAGGGCGAGGTCCGTGACCGCGCCGTCGCTCGCCCCGGAGAGGGTGACCCGGACCACCGGGTTGCCCACCATGCGCGTCCGCAGCTCCTCGGGGGCGCCGTCGGCGACGATCCTGCCGCGGTCGATGATGAACACGCGCTCGCAGATCTGCTCGACCTCGGGCAGGATGTGGGTCGAGAGCACCACGGTGTGCTCCCGCCCGAGCTCACGGATGAGCTCCCGGATCTTGATGATCTGATTGGGGTCGAGCCCGACCGTGGGCTCGTCGAGGATGAGCACCGGCGGCTGGTGGATCAGGGCGCCGGCAAGCCCGACCCGCTGCCGAAAGCCCTTCGACAGGGTACCGATGACCTGGCGGCGGACGTCGCCGATCAGGCACCGCTCGACCACGTAGTCGAGGTTCCCGCGCAGCTGGGCGCGCGGCACCTCTTCGACGTCGGCCCGGAACCGCAGGTACTCGTCGACCCGCATCTCCGGGTAGAGCGGGACGTTCTCCGGCAGGTAGCCCACCCGCCGCCGCAGCGCCACCGGGTCCTGGTCGAGGTCGCAGCCCGCGACCACGACCCGGCCCGCGGAGGGCGGCAGAAAGCCGGTGATCATTCGCATGGTGGTGGTCTTGCCGGCGCCGTTCGGCCCGAGGAAGCCGAGCACCTGGCCCTCGGGGACGAAGAAGGAGATGTCATCGACCACCGCGACGTCGACATAGATCTTGCTCAGGCGTTCCACCTCGATCATGAGACGGTCCTCCTCACGCCTTCTCCTCGCGCATGTTATGGGGAGCCTGTCGGCAGCCGGCCGAGCCGGGCGACCGGCGCGCCATCGGCGTTGTCAAGCAAATTCCCTACCAGATCTGGACACGATCTCCGTCACCTGTGGGCGGCCTCGCCGCGGCCAGAATGGCGCAAGGCCGTCAGATCGACCACCGGGCGGTCAGGTCATCTCTCGGGTGTCGGTGACGATCAGCATCAGGGTCGTTGACCCGAGGGTGAACTCGGTCTGGTTGGCGACCTCGGCCTGTTGGATCCGTGCGCCGCCGACGAAGCTGCCGTTGGTGGAACCGAGGTCGACCAGGACCGTGGTGGCGCCCCGGATCTCGAGCATCGCGTGACGCCGGGAGATCTCGGCGTCGCGGAGTTGGATGTCCATGTTGGAACCGCGGCCGAGGTAGATCCTCGGGCGCGAGACCGGGAACACGGTCCCCGCCTGGGTGCCCGCGATCACCGCGAGTGAAATCCTCTTGTCGCGCGGGAGCGGAGCCAGCGCAGGCAGCTCCGGCTGCTCGGGCTCGAACCTCATGCGGTCGGTGTCGGGCGACGCCGGCGCCTCATGTGCAACCGTCTTCTTCTTCGGCCTGACGTTGGTAGCGTCGGTGTGGTCGACCTCGGGGTTGACCGCTTCGAAGACCGTGGCGCACTTGGTGCACTTGAGCCGCTTGCGCTGGCTGCCGCCGAACCGCGCCAGGTCGTACCGGTACTGGGTGGCGCACTGGGGGCACGTGATGATCACGGCCGCCTCCTCCTCGCCTGACTGCCGCGAGCGCCTGAGGCCGCTCGATCGACGCCGGGGTCCCCCGATGATAGCAGGGTCCGACCGTCCGGGCAGGCGCGCGAGCGCACGGAGGTAGACTTCAGGCGTGGGTTCGGTCGACATCCTGCGTGCGGCCGCGGAGGCCGCTTTCCGGGCTGCGCTGGCGGCGGCGCAGCCCGAGCTCCTTGTCGCCGCTGCGGTTCGCGCCGAGGGTCGCTCGATCTCGGTTCGAGGGGTACCGCTGCCTTACTCATCGGGGCGCAGGGTCGTGGTCGCCCTCGGCAAGGCTGCGGCCGGTCTGGTCTCGGGCTGGCAGGCGGCGGCGCCGGGGTGGGCGACCGAGTGTTGGCTGTTGGTACCCCACGGCGTCCCGATCCCGCCCCGGTTTGAGGCGGACGTCCGTGTCCGTCGCGGTGGCCACCCGCTGCCCGACGCTGGGGGCGCCGCCGCAGCCCGCGAGCTCCTCGCCCTTGCCGCTGATCTCGGCCGCGACGACGCGCTCGTCGTGTTGCTGTCGGGCGGCGCCTCTGCGCTGCTCGCGGCGCCGGTGGACGGGATCACGCTTGAGGACCTCGCCGTCGTCACCGGGCTCCTGCTCGCCGCGGGAGCGCCGATTGGAGAGCTCAACACCGTACGGCGGGCGCTGCTCGTCGCCGCCGCCGGCGGCCTCGCACGCGCGGCGTGGCCTGCGCAGCTCGCAACGCTGGTGCTGTCCGACGTGGTCGTGGGGGACCGCGCCGACATCGGCTCCGGGCCGACCCTGCCCTCGCCGACCGGGCCCGCGGACGCCCTCGACGTGCTCGCCCGCCGCAACCTCCTCGAGCGGTCACCGGCCGCCGTCGTGGCGACGCTACGCCACGCGTGCGGCTCGCCGTCACCGCCACTGGCTTCCGGTTCGTGGGCGATTCTCGGCGACAACCGCACGGCGGTCGCAGCCGCGGTTGCTGCCCTGCGGGATGCCGGGATCGAAGTTACGACTGTCGCGCGGCCTCTCACCGGCGAGGCGGCCCACTGGGGCCGCGTGCTCGGATCCCTCGCCACCGCCCTGCGGCCCGCGACGCCGCACGCCGTGGTCCTCGGCGGCGAGACCACGGTCACGGTGCGGGGGAGCGGCCGCGGCGGCCGCAGCCAAGAGCTCGCCCTGGCTGCGGCGGTGGCCATCGCCGGTCGTGAGGGCCGGGTGATGCTGGCCGCCGGCACGGACGGGGTCGACGGGATCGGGGGCGCGGCGGGAGGGCTGGTCGATGGGTCGACCGCCACGCGGATGATTGCAGCGGGGCGCGACCCCGAGATCGACCTCGCGGCCAACGACAGCGGACCGGCGCTGGCCGCCGCGGGCGATTCGGTGGTGACCGGCCCGACCGGCACCAACGTCGCGGACCTGGTGCTGGTGCTGGCCGCGCCGGAGGGGTGAGCCGGCCAGCGGCGAGGGCGGCCGGGTTGCCTGGGGATCAGCCGCCGCGGACGGCGAGGAAGACGACGTAGCCGGCGAACAGCGCGAGCAAGGCGGCGCCCTCGCCGCGTCCGATCCGTCCGTCGCGCAGGATCACCAACCCGACGACGACCGTCGCTATGACGAGGATCGGCAGGTCCTGGTGGATCACGAAGACCGGGACGCTGCCGGGGCGCAGGGTGAAGGCGAGCCCGATGATGAGCCCGAGATTGAAGACATTGGAGCCGAGTACGTTGCCGACCGAAAGATCGGACTCCCGCTTGATCGCGGCGGCGACCGATGTGGCGAGCTCGGGCAGGGAGGTGCCGAACGCGACCAGAGAGAGGCCGATGACCGCCTCGCTGATCCCGAACGCCCGCGCCAGGCTGACGCCGCCGCGCACCATCGACTCGGCGCCGGCGACCAGCACCACGATGCCGACGAGGGTGAGCATTACGTGACGGGTGGGTGTGCCGCGCACTCGGGCGGGGAGGTCGTCATCGGCTGCGGTCCGCCGGGCTCTCACGAGGCAGGTCGTCAAGAAGGCAGCGAACAGTCCGATCAGCCCGAGCGCGAGAGGGCGGTCGATGCGACCGTCGTACGCGGCAACCAGGAGGAGGACAGCCGGGAGGAGACCCCAGACGAGGTCGCGACGGACGCCGCGCGCGCCGCCGGCGACCTGGATGGGGGCGATCACCGCCGCGAGCCCGAGCACCAGCAGCAGGTTCATGATGTTGGAACCGACCGCGTTGCCGAGGCTCAGGCCGCCGGAACCGCGCGCGGCCGCGAGCACCGAGACCGAGAGCTCGGGCATCGAGGTACCGAAACCGACCACCGTGAGCCCGACAATCATCGGTGCGATGCCGAGCCCGAGGGCGAGCCGCGAGGCACCGTCCACCAGCCAGGACGCACCGAGGGCGAGCAGCAGGATGCCGCCCACCACCATCGCCGATGCGAGCAGAGGACTGATCTCTGGCACGACGAAGATGGTATCAGGCAGCGCGTGTCACAGCGCGGGCTTCGACCGCAACCCAAGAGCGCTCCAGGGCAAGCGTGAGAACCTCTGCTGCCGGCCGTGGTCCACAGGGATTGGGCGCCCGAATCCCGGTGTCGGGCGGCAGGCCGCAGGCCGGCGAGGGTCGAGACCGCAGTAATGGCCTGATGTCTCTGGATCTTGGAGGAGGCGCGCTACATCCCCTTGAGGCCCAGCATCGCCCGCATCACGTGGCGGGCGACGGTCGGGTTCTCGCGCAGCCGGCGCATGGAGTAGGGGTACCAGTCGGGGCCGAAAGGAACGTAGACGCGCAGCCGGTGGCCGAGCCCGAGGATCGCTCGCCGCAGCTCCGGGTCGACGCCGAGCAGCATCTGGAACTCGTAGCTGTTGCGGTCGAGGCCGAGGCGGTCGACAACGCTCATGCCTGCCCACACCAGATAAGGGTCGTGGGTCGCGATCCCGACGTAGGCACCGCCAGCGAGCAGCTTCTCGAGGCAGTACACGAAGTTGGCGCGGACAGTGTCGAAGTCGTGCCAGGAGATCGCCCGTGGTTCACGGTAGATCCCCTTGCACAGCCGGAGGTTCGGCTCCAGCGGCAGGAGGGCATCGATGTCCGCGAGGGTGCGGTGCATGTAGGCCTGGAGCACGACCCCGACGTGCCCGTGCCGTTCCTTCATGGTCCGGTAGAGGCGGAGCGTGGCCTCGGTACAGGTGTGGTCCTCCATGTCGATGCGCACGAAGTTGTCGTGCTCGGCACCCTTCGCCACGACGGCGGAGATCATGTCGCTGCAGAAGCCCTCGTCGATCTTGAGACCGAGCAGAGTCGGTTTGATCGACACGTTGCAGTCGAGACCTTCGCGGGCGATGGTATCGAAGAGGCCGAGGTACTGCTCGACCGCAGACTGTGCCATGCCCCGCTCGTGGACCTCCTCACCGAGCACGTCGACCGTTGCCATCGCTCCTTCCACCTTGAGCCTGCGGATCGTGTCGACGGCGTCTTCGACCGTCTCGCCGGCAACGTAGCGTCGGGCCACGCGTCCGACGATGAACTTGGGGACGAGCGGCATGCCGTGCTTGACCAACGCGTCGAACACGCTCATGAAAGCCTCCGGGCGTCTGGCGTCCACGCCAGCGCCGCACAGTAGACCGCGTCAGCGCCGGCTGCGAGCAGGGCGGCGGTGGCTCGGCGCAGGGTGGTTCCGGTGGTACAGACATCGTCGACGAGCAGCACCCGCCGCCCGCGAGCCGCGGGGCGGCCGACGAAGGCACGCTTCGGCAGCTCGAGTCGTGCCGCGCGCGTTCGTGTCGCCTGGCGGCCGAGGCCGCGCCGGCGCAGGCCGGTGCGGACTGGAAGGCGAAGCTCCCGGCCGACCACGTGGGCGAGCAGCCCGGCGGCCGTCCACGGGTGGCGAAGTCGCCGGAGCGGGTGCGACGGCATCGGGCTCACGAGGTCGAGACTGGAGGCCCATGGCTGGGCCGCGATGCGCGCGGCGAGCCGGCGACCGAGCGGACGGGCGAGCTCGTCCCGCGCCCCGTGCTTGAGCGCGAGCAGGGCGCGTCGCAGGCTTCCGTCGTACTCGCCCCACGCCACCGTGGCGAGCTGGGGCGGCTCGGAGGCCTGACAGGCAAGGCACGGCACGTCCTCCTCATCAGCCGGACCGGCGCAGCGCGGGCAGCGAGGGCCGGCGAGAGGGACGAGCGCCGCAGCGCAGGTCGGACAGAGCGCACGGGCCAGGCCGGGGAGAGGCTCGCTACACGCGGCGCAGACGGTTGGGAGGAGGATCTCAGGGATCGCAGACAACCACCCCGCCACACCCACGGCAGTTATCCTAGCCTGCTTTTCTCACCCCGTCACCTGTCATGGGAACCGCCGGGCCGGTCACGACTGCGGGGCGGGTATACTCCGCCCATGACGGTTGAGACGAGCGTCATGAAGGACGCCGACTGACGTCTCGGCCGGCCGCCAGTGCTGGGTTTGCGGCGCGCCAGCCTGCGCCTCTCACCACGTCACGTGGGCGCCGAAACACCTGTCGGCGCTGAGTCATTGAGCGGTGAGGCGCCGAGTCGCGCAGGCGCAGATGGCTGGCAGATCGGCGCCCGCACTCGGGAGGTGGTGAGGAATGCAGGCTCACACGCGAGAGTGCGGCTGATGCCACACCTGGTACTCGACGGCGTGATGGACTTCGCCCGCGCGGTGACCGGGATCGAGCCCGAGGTTCAGCGTTGGGGGCGGGCGGTGCTCAAGGTCGAGGGCGGATGGCTGCGCCGGGGCGCCGAGGCGGCCCTGTTTGACGGCGTGGTGGTCGAGCTGGCGCGGCCGCTGCACCCGGTGGCCTTCGTTGCACGCCACGAGCGCTCCACGGTGGTGCGGCTGTGGCCGCTCGCGCCGGTCGAGCGGACCGCGGCGGTCCAGCGCTGGCTCGCGGTGCTCGCCGCCGCCCTCCAGCGGCACGGGGCGGGGCCGGTGACGACGACCAACCTGTCCGCGGAGCTGCTCGCCAACCTCGGCCTCGTCATCGCAGGGACTTGAACCACAGAGGCACGGAGACACAGACGCGGGCTTCGCCCGCCTGGCAGGAGGTAAGACGCGAGAGGCAAGACGTGAAGCGCCAGACGCTTCGCGCCAGCTCCCTGCAAGTCTCTCTGAGCCTCTGTGGTGAAAAGCGCTGTGGTCAGTGCTTCAGCTCCTCGTCGAGGCGTTGGAGCTGCTCTTGGTGGGCGCGGTCGAGGTTCTCGATCTGGTCCTCGACGCCGCCGATCGCGCCCGGCCTCTCGACCTGGCCTGCGAGCGCCGCGCGCGCCTCGGCGAGCTTGCGCATGGCGGTCGCGAGCGGATCCGGCGAGGGCCTGAGGGCGTAGGCGCGCAACGCGTCGGCCGCCGAGCGCAGACAGACCGCGGCGTGGAGCTCGGCGGACGGCACCGGGGCGCCGCGCGCCCAGTCGGCGGCGCGGGCGGCGATCGCCCGGAGGTCGCCGACGTGGGAGGCCGCCTGCTCGGGCTGGGCGGCGAGGGACTCGAGCGCGCTCAGCACCCGCCGCGCCTGGGCCGGATCGAAGGCGCTCGCGGTAGCATCGGCCTCGCGCAGGTCGACGGCGACGTGGGTCACCGAGTCGAGAGCGGACTTCGCGGAGTGGGCGTTGAGATACATCACGACCGCGGCGGCGATCAGGACGACGACGAAGAGGGGGGTGGCGAAGCGCATCGGCAGGCTCGAGCCGAGTGTACTCCCTGCCGCGGCGAGAGTGTCACCGCTCGAGGACACGGCGGAGACGTCGGCTGCCATCCAAGCGACTCTCGACGCAGGGGCGTGGTGCCGCGGCAGCACAGCAGCGCGGAGCCACCGTGTCACGGGCGACACGCCGGGAGGCTGGAACCGAGGGGTTGTGGCCCTGCCCTTGCAAGAGGGAGAGGGCGGAGGTGACCATGAGACCGCTCAGGCTGATTCTTGTGCTCCTCGCCGTGCTCGCCGTCGCGGCATCCGCTGCCGCCCAGCTGGCGCCCGCGTGGATGGTCCCGGCAGCCGCCAGCACACCGGGCGAGTACGGGACCTTCTGGCTCACCGACCTGTCGGTCCATAACCCGCACGCCGACACACTACCGGTGACAGTCCAGGCGCTGCCCTCGGGGAAGGAGAACTGGTCGGTGCCGACGGTCCGCTTCGACGTGCCGGCCTACGCCACTGTCAATCTATGGGACGCGCTCGGGCCAGACGGTCTCAACCTCGACGGTACCGCAGCGCTGCTGGTCTGGGTCGACCGCGATCCAGCCGACTGCCCGGGCGCGATCTGCGACATCTACGTGAGCTCCCGCACCTACACGCCGGATCCGCTGTCCGAGGATGGCGAGTTCGGGCAGACCATCCCCGGTCAGCGGATCGACGAGGGCGTCGCCTGGGACGGCTTCGGCTACCTCGCGGGGTTGCTCAACGATGGCGTGAGCTTCCGCTGCAATGTCGGAGTCGCCTCGTGGACGGCGGACTGGACTACGGTCCGTGTCGACGTGCAGGCCGACGACGGCACTATTCTGGCGACCGAAGAGCTCTCAGCGCCTCCCTTCGGCCACGTCCAGAGGCGCCTGGCAACCCTGGTCGAGGGCGGGAGTCTCGTCTTCTACCTCGCCGACGGACCCGACGACGCGCTGGTCTTCCCCTACGCATCGATCGTCAACCGCGCCACCGGCGACGCCAGCTTTCTCGCCGCCAGGTGGTCCGTGGTTGGGGTCGGCACCGCCTCGGTGAGCGCCGCCTCGCCCGCGGAGAGGATCCCCCGGCGGCCTCTCGCAGCCGGATCGGTCCGGACCCTCCGGCCGGTCGAGCGGAGCGTGGCTCGGGGACGCTGAGATCTGCCGACGCGGCGACCGGGGGAGTTGCCGGTACAATGCCGCCATGAATGCCGATCTCGTGGCCCTGGTCGCCGACCGCGACGTCTCGGAGCGCGGCCGCATTGCTGTGCTCCTCGCGCAACTCGGCTTCGCGGTGGTCGAGGCCGAGGACATCGGCGCGGCCCGGTCTGTCGTTGCCGAGAGGCCGCTCGACCTGGTGGTGGTCGATGCCTGGCTTCCGGGCGGTGGGACCGGGCTGATTCGGGATGTCCGCAAGCTGCCGGATCAGGCCGACGCCTACGTCGTCGCGCTCACCGCGGCGGACCGGCCACGGGAGATCGAGGATGCCCTCCTGTCCGGCGCCGACGACGCCGTCGCGCGACCGTGGCAGGAGCGCGAGCTCGAGCTGCGTTTCGCCGCCGCTCTCCGGGTGGTGGGGCTGCAGCGGGAGCTTCGCCTCCGGGTCCGTCAGGGCGAGCGCCTCAACCAGCTCCAGACCGAGTTCTACTCGTTAGTGGCCCACGAGATCCGGACCCCGATGACGGCAATCCTGTCGTCGGCCAAGATCCTCAAGCGGCACGTCTCGATGCAGCCGGAGAAGGTCGAGCGTTTCGCCAGCATCATCGTCGAGGAGGGCGACCGTCTGCTGCGCCTGATCAACAACCTTCTCGATCTGCACCGGATCGAGTCGGGTCGGATGGATTGGCACTACGAGCCGACCGACCTCTCGAAGATCGTCAGGCACGTCGCCGAGTCCTTCGCCGGGATGGCCTCGGACGGAGGGCTGACGATCGACTGCGACCTGCCGTCGTCGCCGCTCGAGCTCGTGGCCGATCCCGACAAGCTGGTCCAGGTGCTCGGCAACCTCGTCAGCAACGCGATCAAGTACTCGCCCTCAGGAGGGGTCATTCGTGTTTGCGCGCGGCATGGCGGCGACGGCCTGGTGACGGTGGCGGTCGAGGACGAAGGCCCAGGCGTGCCGGCGAGCATCCGCGACGAGCTCTTCCAGCGGTTCGTCCGCGACGGGGGGGGTGGAATTCCCGGAACCGGTCTCGGACTGGCCATCGCCCGTGAGCTGGTGGTTCGCCACGGCGGCGAGATCCGCTACGACGAACGTCCCACCGGCGGCGCCCGGTTCAGCTTCACGCTGCCCACCCGCACGCCGCCGCCGGAGGGCTGATGGTTCAGTTCGACAACCAGTACCGTCAGATCAAGGTCAAGATCGTGTACTACGGGCCGGCCCTGGGCGGCAAGACGACCTGCCTGCAGCAGATCCACCGTGCCACCGATCCGGAGCGTCGAACCAAGCTCTACTCTCTCAACACAGCCTCCGACCGCACGCTCTTCTTCGATCTCCTGTCGCTCAATCTCGGTCGGATCCGCGGCTACCGGCTCGCGATGCAGCTTTACACCGTGCCCGGACAAGTGCAGTACAACGCGACCCGTCGCGCGGTGTTGGCGGGAGCCGACGGAGTCGTCTTTGTCGCCGACTCCCAGACCGACCAGGCGGACGCCAACCTTCAGTCGATCGAGAACCTGCGGGAGAATCTCGCTGCCAACGGTCTCGACCGCGAGACCATCCCTTTGGTCCTCCAGTACAACAAACGCGATCTGCAACCGGTGCTCGAGGTCGATGAGATGGACCGCGCCCTCAACTGGAGGCATGTACCTGCCTTCCCGACGGTGGCGATCAGCGGGGTCGGCATCATGGAGGGGTTTGCGGCGATCAGCGAGAAGACCCTGGCGTCGGTCGCGGACAAGCTCGGCGTCGGCACCAACACCGCCGCCGTCGAACGTCTGGTCGCGCAGGTCCGTGTCGCGCTGGCGCCGATGCTGAAGGTGGAGGCAGAGCGCCCCGAGGTCAGTGCGGACGACGTCGAGGTCCTCCAGCCCCAATACGAGGACCCGTCGGGGGCCAAGCCGATGAGCGAGGAGGCGCTGGTCGGCGAAGCGGTCCGCGCCAACCTGGCGATGACCGACCTCAACGCCCAGCTCGACTCCACCCGTCGCCAACTCGAGCGCAAGCTCCGTGTACTTGCAGGCGTCACCGAGTTCGGCCGCGCCGTGAGCGGTGCCGGCGATCCGGCGGAGGTGCTCCGCCACCTCCTCAACGCGACGATCTCGTTGCTCCAGGTGCAGGCGGCGGCGGTGCTCTTCGTCCCGGGATCCGGGGAGATGCGCGAGGCGGTGGCCCAGGGTCTGCGACAGGACCCCCTCCTCCACACTCCGGACGAGGCCGGCGAGCCGCTCGCGGTGGCGATCGTCAACCAACGCGAACCACGCCTGGTGGCGCGCGAGCTCGACGGCGAGGGTAGCTACCTCGTGGGCGCTCTGGAGACCGCGGGCTTCACCTCCGGGGTGGCAGTGCCGATGGTTGCCCAGGACAGAGTCGTCGGGCTGCTGACAGCCTACGGCGACCGTGATCGCACCGCCCTCGACGAGGACGACCTCCAGCTCGCCTCGGTGCTCGCCGCGACGGCGGCGGTCGGCTACACCAGCGCGGTTGCATGGCGGCGTCTCGAGGAGCTCAACCGCGGGCTCGAGGAGCAGGTCGCCGAGCGCACGCGCGAGCTGCGCGCCAGCCTCGAGAAGGTCCAGCGGCTCGCGGACGATCTGACCGAGAAGAACCGTCTGCTCGAGGACGCTTACCGCGACCTGAGCGAGCTCGACCGGGTCAAGAACGAGCTCATCACACGAATCTCCCATGAGCTCAAGACTCCGGTGACCTCGCTGCTCACGGCTGCCAAGATCCTCGACCGCTACCGCGAGGCACCCGCGGAGAAGGGTGCGCGGTTCGTGTCGATCATCAAGGACGAGGCCGAGAAGCTCTCCGAGATCATCCAGAGCGTCTTCCAGGCCTCGATTCTCGCCACCGCCGAGGCACCGCCGGAGCGTCTGCCGGTCCCGGTGGAGGAGCTCATCAAGAAGGCCGTGGCGCCGCTGCGCGAGCTTGCCAAGGAGCGCGAGGTCCGCCTCCAGGTGCTCATCCCCAGCGGTCTCGACGCGGTCTCCTGCGAGCCGGAGACCATGGAAGCGGCGCTGCGGGCGGTGATCAAGAACGCGATCGAGTTCAACCACGCCGGAGGCGAGGTCACGGTCGAGATTCGGCGTCTCCTCAAGGGCACGGAGCCGTGGCTCCAGCTCAAAGTCCGCGATACCGGGATCGGGATCCCAGAGCACGACCAGCCTTACGTCTTCACCACCTTCTGGCAGGGAGGGAACATGCTCACCGGCAAGCCGCGCGGCGTCGGGCTCGGTCTCGCGATCGCCAAGCGCGTGCTCGAGAACCACGGCGGCAGCATCGCGCTGACGAGCCTGATCGGAGAGGGGACGGAGGTCGTCCTGTCGCTGCCGCAGAGCGGGGCTCCGGTCGCACCGTGAGTCCCGGGGCCCGCCCCGGCTGGTATCCGCCCCATGAAGTGAAGGCCTGGTCCGAGCGGGTTGCCGCGGCGCTCGGCTGGAGCATCAACCTGGTGTCGGCCACGACCGCGCGCCGGTAGCGCGAGCTCGTAATTCGGAGGAAGGCATGACGGTCGAGCGCCTGGTCCTGCTGGTCGATGACGAGCCCAACATTCGCGAGACGATCTCGTTCATCCTCGAGATGGAGGGCTTCGTGGTCAGGACCGCGGTCAACGGACGCGAGGGGCTTGCGAAGATCCGCGAGCTGCGGCCGCGCGTGGTGCTGCTCGATGCGATGATGCCGGAGATGGACGGATTCGAGGTCTGCCGCAGGGTCCGCGAGGATGCCGACCTGTCCTCGACTACGATCATCATGCTCACCGCCATGGGTCAGAAGGCCGACCGCGAGCGCGCCCAAGCCGTCGGTGTCGACCACTACCTCACCAAGCCCTTCGACGACGAGGAGGTCCTCGGTCTGCTCGAGGCCGCCTTCGCGGGCTGAGGCGACCGCGCGCAGGACGAGGAGGACAGCTGTCTATTTCGCGGGGACCGGCTGGTAGGACGGCAGTCGGATGCGCTCGACCTCGCGCACCAGGGTGAGCTCGAACTGGCGGGTCGCCGCGAATGCGCGCAGGACGCCGTCCCACCGGTCCTGGAAGTCGCGGACCAGGGTCTCGATCCAGCGCACCGCCTCGAGGGGCCGGAACAGGAGGTCGTCGCGAGCGGCGCTGCAGTCGAGCAGGATGTCGCCGTCATGGCTGTAGGGGCTGAAGCTGGTTCCGAGGCCGATGGCGGTGAGCCACGGCGTCGGCAGGCCGACCAGGTGTGCCGTGCGGCCGAGAAAGGACGCGGCCAGCTCAACGAATTGGCGCAGGGTCAGGGCCTCGCGCTGGGCGAGGTTGTAGGCGCGGCCGAAGGTGGTCGGGTTCGCGAGGCTGGCCGCAACTGCGTCGGCGACGTCCTCGACCCACAGGAAGCCCCACGCATTGAGTCCGCCCTCGGGGAGGATCAGCGGTCCCGAGGAGGCCAGACGTTCGAGGTAGGCGTCCGTGCGGCGGGAGTAGTCGTGGGGTCCGACCACCATCGGCAGGCGCAGCGACGTCGACGGAAAGCGGTGTTCGCGCCACGCGCGCTCGAGCACCTGCTCGCAGCGCCGCTTGTGCTCGGCATAGCGCCAGGAAGACTCGTCGCCCGGCCGCCGCTCAGCGAGCGGCCCCGAGAAGTCGTCCTCACGGTAGGGCGGCAGCACGCCTCGGCGGATCAGGTAGACCGCAGCGGTCGAGATGTGGATCAAATGGCCGATCCGCTCCCTGAAGGCGGTCACAACGTCGCTGGTCTCCGACTCGTGGTACGCGGTGATGTCGACCGCCGCGTCGTAGTCGCGTCGCGATGCGGCACGACGGATGGCCTGGGGGTCGCGGCGATCGCCGACCACGCGCTTGACCGAGGTGCCGAAGGGATCCGCCGACAGACCGCGGTTGAGGAGCGTGACCTCATGGCTGTCGCGCAGCAGCCGCTCGACGATGGCCCGACCGATGAAGCGTGTACCGCCGAAGACCAGGACCCGCATGGCGCTATCCTAGCGCGATCTGCTCTCCAACGGGTTGAACGACTGCCTCCCGAGCGGCGGCTGCGGCGGAGGTGAGTGCCGCTGGGCTGGCCACCTCGAGCAGGCGGCTCTCGTCCCCTGGCACCGTCGGCGGCCACACCGATGCCGAGTCGACGGATTCGCGCGACAGCGCGAGGCAGGCGCCGAGCGGCGTCACCTCCTCGACCTCGAGCACGGACCGAAACGCCGGCGGGAAGTCGGCGAGCCGCGCCAGATCTGCGCCGACGCGCTGCGGCAGCAGGCGGAGGAGCGCGTGGCGCGCGCGCTGATGGGGGACTGGGAGGCTCGACAGCACCCACAGCACGAGGTCGGTCGGAACCACGACCATGTGGACGGCCAGGACAGCCGCCCCCGGCTCGAGCCCGAGATGGGGTGCGGCGGCCGCAGCGGCGCGGGACCAGGTCTCGGCCACCCGCTGAGTGAGTGCGTCGAGGCGCTCCGCCTGCGGGCGCCGCCAGGCCTCGCTTCCGGTCATCTCGACCCACAGGTCGAGCTCGGTGGCGGCGAGCTCCAGCTCGCCGAGAGTCTGCGGGCGGGGGGCCGACGCGGCGCGCAGCGAGCACGCGAGCACCATCTGGTTCCAGGCCGCATGGGGATAGCCGAGCAGCGGAGCTCGGCGACCTTCGGAGACGATCCGCGAGATCTCGGTGGCCTGTCCCGAGGGCATCGGCACCAGGCCCGGGCTGGAGCCGAGCCACTGCGCCAGGGTGCCCATGATGTCGCGCGTGATCCCGTGCAGCTCGGCGAGGGCCTCACCGTCGATCGGCTCGTCGGCCGGAATCGCGGTCCGGATGAAGCTCCAGAAGAAGCGCTCGAACTCGTCTCCCGCGAACGGCAGCGCTGCTTCAGCAGGGCCCTGCTGTATGGCCATGCCCTCGTCCTCGAGCCGGGCCGCCTCGAGCACCAACTGGTTCGGTTCGACGTTGAGGTCGAGGCCGAGCAGGTCGCGCACCGGGTAAGCCGGGTCGAAGGTGAATCGCACCGTTTCGTCCCGCATCACCCGAGTCGTGACCAGCTCGGCGAGCCGGGTCAGGCTCGACCGCAGCACGCTCCTCGGGACACCGCCTTCGGACATCACCGCATCGGTGAACAGAGTACGCCGAAGCAGCGCTACACCGAGCAGCTGGGCCAGGCGGACGGCGGGCAGCAGTCCTTCGCGGACCAGCCAGGTTGCGACGCGCTCTTCGGGCACTGACGAGGACACGAACACGACACGGCCGTCGAGGATGTCCAGGCGTCGCTCACCGCTCACGCTGGCCAGCGTCAGGCGACCCGACAGGCCACCCATCTGCAGCCACTGCAGGAGATCGCCGAGATGGAGCCGATCCAGATTTCCGTGGATCACGCACCGAGTATACCCTGCGAAACGCGGCGCTTCCGGGTCTCGCCGGTCAGACCGCGGTCGTGGTCTCCGGACGCAGTGTCAGTCCGCCGTTCTCGAGTTCGAGGCGGACCGTCTGATCGTCGTGGATCCGGCCTTCGAGGACCATCGTCGCGAGCGGGTCCTGGACCCTCCGCTGGATGCACCGCTTGAGGGGACGCGCGCCGAAGTCGGGGTCGAAACCTTCGCGCGCGAGCTCGTCGATCGCCTCCGGGCTGGCTTCGAGCCGGATTCGTCGTTCCGCGAGCAGGGCGTTGAGGCGCTCGAGCTGGATCTCGACGATGGCGCGCATGTGGGACGCCTCGAGACGGTGAAAGATCAGGATCTCGTCGACCCGGTTCAGGAACTCGGGCCGGAAGTGCGCCTTGAGCTGTTCCATCACCAGCGCCCGCATCCGGTCGTGCTGGTCTGCCGGTAGGTCGGCGATGACCGCGGAGGCAATGTTGGAGGTCATGATCACCACGGTGTTCCTGAAGTCCACAGTGCGGCCCTTGCCGTCCGTCAGCCGACCTTCGTCGAGAATCTGGAGCAGCACGTTGAACACGTCCGGATGGGCTTTCTCGATCTCGTCGAGCAGGACCACCGCGTACGGGCGCCTTCGCACCGCCTCGGTGAGCTGGCCGCCCTCCTCGTAGCCGACGTAGCCGGGAGGCGCGCCGATCATGCGCGCGACCGCGTGCTTCTCCATGTACTCTGACATGTCGAGGCGGACGGTCGCGCGCTCGTCGTCGAACAGGAACTCCGCGAGGGCGCGGGCGAGCTCGGTCTTGCCGACGCCGGTAGGGCCGAGGAACAGGAACGAACCGATCGGCCGCGCCGGGTCCTTGAGCCCGGCGCGGGCGCGGCGCACGGCGGTGGCGACCGCGACCACCGCGTCGTCCTGGCCGACCACCCGGCGGACGATCCGTTCCTCCATCTGGAGCAGCTTGGCCTTTTCGCCCTCGAGCAGGCGCGACACCGGGACGCCGGTCCAGCGCGAGACCGCGCGTGCGATGTCCTCCTCGCCGACCTCCTCGGACAGGATCGAGCCGTAGCGCTCCTGATGCGAGCGCAGCGCCTCGCTGGCCTCACCGAGCTCACGCTCGAGACCGACCAGGGTGCCGTAGCGCAGCTCGGCGGCGCGCTCCAGGTCGCCGTCGCGCTGTGCCCGCTCGGCGGCCTCGCGGCTGCCCTCGATGCCTTCCTTGAGCTCCCGGATGCGGCCGATGAGGTCCTTCTCCTGCTGCCAGTTGGCCTTCATGCCGGAGATCTGCTCCTTGAGCTCGGCGAGCTCCTCCTCGATCGCCGCCAGGCGCTGTTTGGACGCCGGGTCCTTCTCCTTGGTCAGCGCACGCTTCTCGATTTCGAGCTGGAGCGAACGGCGCTCGAGCTGGTCGATCTCGGTCGGCAGCGAGTCGATCTCGATGCGCAGCCGCGATGCTGCCTCGTCGACCAGGTCGATCGCCTTGTCGGGGAGGAAGCGGTCGGTGATGTAGCGCTGCGACAGGCTCGCGGCCGCGACCAGAGCGGAGTCCGTGATGCGAACGCCGTGGTGGACCTCGTACTTCTCCTTGAGCCCGCGCAGGATCGCGATCGTCTCCTCGACCGACGGCTCTCCGACCATCACCGGTTGGAAGCGGCGCTCGAGCGCGGCGTCCTTCTCAATGTACTTGCGGTACTCGGTGAGCGTGGTCGCGCCGATGCAGCGCAGCTCGCCCCGTGCGAGGGCGGGTTTGAGCAGGTTGGCCGCATCCATCGCGCCCTCGGCCGCGCCCGCGCCGACCAGCGTGTGCAGCTCGTCGATGAACAGCACGACCTCGCCTGAGGAGTCGACGACCTCTTTGAGCACCGCCTTGAGGCGGTCCTCGAACTCGCCGCGGTACTTGGCGCCGGCGATCAGCGCGCCCATGTCGAGCGACACGATCCGACGCCGCTTGAGGATCTCGGGCACGTCGCCGGAGGCGATGCGCTGTGCGAGCCCTTCGGCGACGGAGGTCTTGCCTACCCCCGGCTCGCCGATCAATACCGGGTTGTTCTTGGTCCGTCGGGTGAGCACCTGCATCACGCGTCGGATCTCCTCGTCGCGCCCGATCACCGGGTCGAGCTTGCCGGCGGATGCCAGCTCGGTGAGGTCGCGGCCGTAGCTCTTGAGCGCCTCGTACCGCCCCTCGGGGGTGTCGTCGGTGACCCGGTGAGATCCGCGCAGGTCGCGGATGGCCGCGAGCAGGGTGTCGCCAGTCACCCCCTGGTCGGCGAGCGCGTCACGCGCCGAGGAGTCGACCGCGGCCAGCGCGAGCAGGAGGTGCTCGACCGAGACATACTCGTCCTGGAGCTGTGGGGCGACGCCGGCGGCGCGTTCGAGCACCGTTCGCAGCGCTCGTGATGCGTTCGGCTCGGAGCCTCCCTGGGCGGACGGCAGGCGGTCGAGGCCGGTCACGAGGGTGCTCTCGAGGGCGCCGGCTTCCGCGCCCACCCGGGCGAGCAGGCGCGAGGCGATGCCGCCCTGCTGGCCGAGCAGCGCGAGCAGCAGGTGGGATGGTGTGACCTCTGGGTTGCCGCGCGCGGCGGCGGCCTGCACGGCCTGTTGGATGGCCTCGGAAGCCTTGACGGTGAAGCGGTCCTTGGAGCTCATAGATTCTCCTCACGGTCGAGACGGCCCTGAGGAGAATCTATGATATGAGTCGCTCATTGTCAAGTTCAGCGTCATCAAAATATGAGTGACTTCATATCAGATGAGCTCACTTGGGGATGGGCTCTGGAGTGCTTCCGATCCGGGATTGGGGCCGGGCTGCGAATGGACACCGGCCTCTTGGTGTCTTCGTGTCTTGGTGGTGAATGCCCGCGTCGACCGGCGACCGACTCCCCGGGTACACCATGTCGCCACCCCAGGGGTGCGGACGGAGAGTGCGATCTGATCTCGAGTACAATGCGAGGCGCCGACCCTCCGGAGATGTGCCATGGGTGACAAGGACGTCCGCGAGCGCTCGCGCGCCGACGAGATCAGAGTCTTTCTCAAGCACCTGCTCCAGGACATGCGGGCGCTCGAGCACATGCTCGACAACGACCTGTTCGAGACCGGCATCCGCCGGATCGGGGCCGAGCAGGAGCTCTTCCTGGTCGACAGCGACTGGCGCGCGGCCCCGTTGGCACTGGAGCTCCTCGAGGCGCTCGACGATCCCCACTACACCACCGAGCTGGCGCGCTTCAACCTCGAGTTCAACCTCGATCCGCTGGTGTTCGGAGGAGACTGCCTGTCCCGGATGGAGGCGCAGCTCGACGCGCTGCTCGCCAAGCTCCGCGCGGCCGTCCGCTCGGCCGGCGGCGAGGTGGTGCTGACCGGCATCCTGCCGAGCCTCACCAAGGGCGACCTCGAGCTCGACAACATGACCCCGAACCCGCGCTACCTGGCGTTGAACGAGGCCATGACCCGAATGCGCGGCGGCGACTACGAGTTCTTCCTGAAGGGGGTCGACGAGCTCCACCTGCACCACGACTCGATCATGGTCGAGGCGTGCAACACGAGCTTCCAGGTCCACTTCCAGGTCGCGCCGGAGGAGTTCGCGCGGCTCTACAACGCAGCCCAGGCCGCCGCGGCGCCGGTCCTGGCGGCGGCCGCCAACTCCCCGATCCTGTTTGGCAAGCGGCTGTGGTGGGAGACCCGTGTCGGCCTCTTCCAGCAGTCGGTCGACACCCGGCGCTCGACGCCCCACCTGCGCGAGCAGGTGCCGCGGGTCAGCTTCGGCCGCCACTGGGTGCGGGCGTCGGTGCTCGAGATCTTCCGCGAGGACATCGCCCGCTTCCGCACGCTGCTGTCGACCCAGATCGACGAGGACCCGTTCGCCGCCCTGGCCCGCGGCGACGCGCCCACCCTCAAGGCGCTGCGCCTGCACACCTCGACAATCTACCGATGGAACAGGGTGTGCTACGGGATCTCCGACGGCCTGCCCCACCTCCGGATCGAGAACCGGATCCTGCCCTCGGGGCCGACCATCCGCGACGAGGTCGCCAACGCAGCGTTTTGGTACGGCCTGGTCAGCGGGATCCTCGGCGAGTACCACGACGTCACCCAGCGCATGCGCTTCGACGACGCCCACGGCAACTTCTTCGCCGCGGCGCAGCACGGCCTCAACGCACAGCTGGTGTGGATCGACGGGCGCCTCGAGCCGGCCACCCGGCTGATCCTCGATACCCTGCTGCCGCTCGCCCGAGCCGGGCTGGTCGACTCGCGGATCGACCCTGCCGACGCCGACCGCTACCTGGCGGTGGTCGAGGAGCGGGTCCGCTCAGGCCGTACCGGCGCGCAGTGGGCGCTGTCGTCGCTGACCGGCATGGGCGACCGCGGGCCTCTGACCGAGCGCATGAGCGCACTCACCGCGGCAACGGTCCGGCGTCAGGATTCGGGCGACCCGGTCCACACGTGGCAGCCGGCCGAGCTCGACGAGGGCGGCGGCTGGCGGCACAACTACCTGGTCGTCGAGCAGTGCATGGACACCGACCTGGTGACGGTCGGCGAGGACGAGCCTGTCGACCTGGTCGCACACCTCATGGACTGGAACAGCATCCGCCACGTGCTGGTCGAGGATGCAGACAACCACCTGGTTGGGATCGTCTCGCAGCGGGCGCTGGTGCGTCTGGTCGGGAGCTACCATCCGGAGCAGCTCGGCGGGCCGTTGCCGGTGTCGGCGGTGATGCAGGCCGGCCCGGTCACGGTGGCGCCGGAGGCCTCGTCGCTCGAGGCCATCGAGCTCATGCGCCGCCACAGCCTGAGCTGCCTTCCGGTGGTCAAGAACGGGCATCTGGTCGGTGTGATTACCGAGAACCAGTTCATGCGCATCGCCGGCCAGCTCCTGGAAGAGAAGCTGCGCGAATAGGAGATCCCCGGCGCGCGCCGTGCGTCACGCGGGCGCCCGGTACGCCGAGAACCCCACGCGTCGTGACGCTCGCCGACCGCCCGGTCAGAGCTCACGCACTCTCTCCGCGAACTCCCTGTGCTGAGACCTCACCTTCCGACATGCGCAGCATGTCAGAGGCGCCTGGCGGGCAGCGGCGTCGCATTCCGCCGCTGCCCGCCAGGCGCCTGGGTTACAATGCCCGCGATGTGCGCGGGGCGCCAGTCCCTTTTTTTCACTTTCGCGAAACCCTGATCTCCAGGAAGGAGGACGCGTGATGAGTGCACCCACGTTCCGGCCGGTGGTCGCGCCGGAGACCGAGATGCGCGAGTTCACGCTCAGGGCCCTGATTCTGGGCCTGTTCATGTGCGTGATCCTCGGCGCCGCCAACGCCTACCTCGGACTCAAGGCGGGCATGACCATCGCGGCGACCTACCCCGCCGCCGTGATTGGCATGGCGGTGCTCAAGCTGTTCGGGGGCACCCTGCTCGAGGAGAACTTCGCCCGGACCGTCGGTTCGATCGGCGAGTCGGTCGCGGCCGGTGCGATCTTCACCATCCCGGCCTTTGCGATCCTCCACCTGTGGGAGTTCAACGGCCTCGCCGACTACCTCAAGGCGACCGCGCTGATGGTCGTCGGCGGCGTCCTCGGTATCCTGTTCGTGACCATGCTGCGCCGGGTCATGGTCGAGGACCCTGATCTGCCCTTCCCCGAGTCCGTGGCCGCCTCCGAGATCCACAAAGCCGGCCAGCGCGGCGCCGACGCCGCCAAGCAGCTGTTCGAGGCGATGGGGATCGGTGCGCTGATCAACCTCCTCGGCCAGCTCAAGGTCTTCTCGGCCTCCAATGACTTCATCCTCAAGGTTGGCGAGATCGGGCGCTCGATCGTGCGGCTCGGCTTCAAGCGCGACGCCTACACCGTGCCGGCGGGCGGCGTGTCGACCATGTCGGCCCCAGCGGTGAGCCCGGCCTACCTCGGCGTCGGCTACATCATCGGCCCCGAGCTCGCTGCGCTCAACTTCGCCGGCGGCCTGCTCGCCTGGGGCCTGTTCGTGCCGATGCTGGTCTTCTTCCTCGGGCCGAGCCTGATCGACTCCTTTGCCGCCTCCATCGGCGGCGCACCGACCGCCGACGCAACCTGGGTGGCCTTCTCCGACCACGTCTGGAAGTTCATCGTGCGGCCGATCGCGGTCGGCGGCATGCTGGTCGGCGCCGTCTACACCCTCTACAAGATGCGCAAGAACCTCTGGCTCGGCGTCAAGCGCGGAGTCTCCGACCTCAAGAAGTCGGCCGGCGCGCAGGAGACCACCAGCCGGGTCGACCGCGACATCAACTTCAAGGTCGTGCTCCTCGGCGTGGCCGTGACCTTCGTTCTCATGTGCCTGCTCTACTGGTACTTCACCGGGGTCATCGGCGGCGCGATCATGGCCGCCCTGGTGATGCTCGTGACCGGCTTCTTCTTCGCCGCCGTGTCCGGCAACCTGGTCGGCCTGATCGGCTCCTCCAACAACCCGGTGTCGGGCCTGACCCTGGCGACCTTGATCGTGGCCGCCCTGGTGATGGTGCTGATCGGTGTCTCCGGCGACCACGGCGTGGCCGCGGTGCTCGGGGTCGCCTCGGTGGTGTGCGTGTCCTCGGCGGTGGCCGGCGAGATGCTCCAGGATCTCAAGGTCGGGCACATCCTCGGCGGCACGCCGTGGAAGATGCAGGTCGGCGACCTGATCGGCGTGCTCTTCGCCGGCGCGTTCATGTTCGTGCCGTTGTTCGTGCTCAACGCCTCCAACATCAAGCAGGGTGGGATCGGCTTCGGCGACCGCGCCCTGGCGGCGCCCCAGGCCGGCCTCATGGCGACCCTCTCCCAGGGCATCGTCGGTGGCGAGATGGCGTGGCCGTTGGTCATCGTCGGGATCGTCATGGGCATCGCCCTGATCCTGGTCAAGGTCAAGAGCCCGATGCTGTTCGCGGTCGGCATGTACCTGCCGCTGGAGACCACCTTCGCGATCTTCGTCGGCGGCATCATCCGCTGGGCGGTCGACACCCTCGTCAAGAAGCGCGCCTACAACGAGGCCCAAGGAACCCGGGTCGAGAACGCCGGGGTGCTCACCGCTTCCGGGCTGATCGCGGGTGAGGCCCTGATGGGCCTGGTCATCGCCGCGGTGGTGTTCATCAACCAGAAGGGCTGGGAAAGGTTGGTTGGGGCGACCGATCTCGGCCCGATCGGCCGCGTGCTCGCGATCGGTTTCATGGCGATCATTGCGGGCTACCTCATCCTGCGGCCGATGGGCAAGGCCGGCTCGCCCGACGAGGCCGCGCCGCCGCCGATCTCGATGTAGCACAACCCCAGACGATCGACCACGGGCCCGCCGTCCGGCGGGCCCGTGGTGTTTTCCCGTCCGACATCCAGGTCCCTGGTCGACGCATGGTCGGACCCAAGTGTCACGTAGCTCCCGGCCCGCACCACAGGCGGAGACGAGCTCCGCCCCTACGTCTCACTTCTCGCGTCTCACGCCGCGGGCAGCGCTGGTGCCACCAGTGCTGCCCGCGACCAGGCTCTGCTATAACGCCGGGATGAGCTCGCCCGACCCGATCCTCGCCACCGTGCCCCGCCCCCTCGCCGAGTGGAGCGCGGGAGAGGACGGCCGCGTCGTGCTGGTGCGGCCGCGGCCGACGACCGCCGGCCTCAAGGGCACGGTCGACCTGATCACCTGGTGGCTGTCGCCGCGCAGGGTCCGCCTTGACGCGCTCGGCTCGGCGGCGTGGCGGCTGATCGACGGGCGCACCACGGTGGCCGAGATCGCCGACGCCCTGACGGCGCGTCACGAGGCCGACGACGCTCCGGGCCGGGCGGCGTTCTTCGTCCGCCTGCTGGTCCGCGAGGGCTACCTCGAGCTGTGGGCCGTCGAGCCGCCCCGCGCCGAGGAGCGATGACGCGGCTCTCCCGACCGCTGCTCGCGCTCACGGTCCTGGTTCTCGCCCTTGCCCTGGTCGAGGTGGCGTCCCGTGTCCTGGTCGCGGTCCGGACACCGGACGGGCTGCGCTTCGACCCGGAGCTGGTCTACGACCTCGCCCCGTTCAGCAGACCGTGGGGTGTTCAGCTCAACGCCCTTGGCTGCATCGGCGACGAGCTCACCCCGAGTGATGGGCAGAGCCTCGACGTGCTGCTGCTGGGAGGCTCGACCTCGTACTCCCCCCCATATGTCGACGCGGTCCGGCGGCGGCTGCGCGAGACCTTTCCCGGGCAGCGGGTGCGGGTCATGTCATGCGGGCGCCCCCGCTACACCTCGCACCTCGACGCGGTGCTCTTCGACCGCCTCGCGGAGCGGCTGCGACCGACCGCCGTGGTGCTCTACCTGGGCATCAACGACACCATCTACGACACCTTCCCCTGGCTCGGCCCGGTGCCCGAGGTCGGCATCTTCGACTGGCGCGACCCGCGCCGCTCGATCTTTCTGGGGCTGCTGTGCTACTACGTGGTCGACAAGGAGCTTCGTGCGCGCCCAGGCTTCGGCCTGGACGACCTTCGCAGCCCGCGGATCCTGCGGCAGAGCGTCGAGAGAGTGATTGCGACCGCCCGCCGGATCGACGCGACGCCAGTACTGTCGAGCTTCGCCCTCGCCCTGCCGAGCGACGACCCCGCGCTCGCCGACCGCATCGCCCGGCTCGAGCCGCGGATGGAGCATTTCTGGGGACGGGTCCCCTCCACCTGCCTTGCGGTCGTGGCCCACAACCGGGTGCTCGAGGGCATCGCCGAGCGAGAGGGCCTCGTGATCGCCCGGGTCGACGGAGCCATCCCGAGGGACCACGAGCACTTCGGCGATCTCTGCCACCTCACGCCGGCGGGCAACGGCATCCTCGGCCGCGTGATCGCGGACGCGGTCCACGATGCGCTCGCACGCCCCGCCGTGCCCCCCATGGCATCCTAGCCCCTGAGCTGTCCCCGGAGGCCGGGAACGGGGTCAGGCTGCGGGCGGCGAGGTGCGGGGAGCCGGGTTCGGGACGGCGCGGAGTCGGCGGCCGGGAGCCCGATCCCGCCGCCCGCTGCCTGCCGCCCGACACCGGACTCGTGCCAGCGCCGCCTGCCGGTCCGTCACCCTCTGACCCGGCGGCACCAAGTCAGCGGAACGCGCAACCCCAACCACTGGCGGAGGCAAGCTCCGCCCGAACGTCTCACCTCTCGCGTCTCGCTTCTTCCGTGTCATGCCGCTCCGCGGGTGGTGAGTACCGCGGGGACGGTCTTGGCGAGAATCTTGAGGTCGAGCCACAGTGACCACTGGTCGATGTAGGCCAGGTCAAGAGTGATCCAGTCGTCGAAGTCACCCAGGGCGGCGCGGCCCGAAACTTGCCACAGCCCGGTGAGGCCGGGCTTCATCGACAGCCGGCGGCGCTGCCAGTGCTGGTAGCGCTCGACCTCCTCGGGCAGCGGTGGGCGGGGCCCGACCAGCGACATCTGGCCGATCAGGACGTTGACCAGTTGCGGGAGCTCGTCGAGCGAGAGCCGCCGCAGCAGACGGCCGACCACGGTGACCCGCGGATCGTGCCGGCTCTTGAACGCCGGCCCCTCGATCTCGTTGAGGTGGGCGACTTCGCCGAGCCGGCTGTCGGCATCCGCGACCATGGTGCGGAACTTGTAGAGGGTGAAGCGACGGCCGTTGAGGCCGCAGCGCAGCTGGCGGTAGAGCACCGGGCCGCGCGATGTCAGCTTGATCGCGAGGGCGATCACCAGCAGCAGCGGCGACAGCGCGATCAAGACCAGCGCGGCGATCAGGAGGTCTCCGAGCTGCTTGAGAAAGAGCGGAAAGGGCGCGGCCGGGGTGGTGGTGAAGGTGAGCATGGGGATGCCCTCGAGCTCCTCGAGCAGCACTCGTGCGCGCAGGCGCGGGAAGTGGAGCGCGACCCGGGCCCGGATGCCGAGCTCCGAGCACAGCAGGAGCGCGTCCTCGAACTCGCCGATCTGGCGCCGGGTGAGGATGAAGAGGACCTCGTCCACCACCTCCTGGCGCAGGATCCGGGGCAGGTCGTCGGCGCTGCCGAGCACCGGCAGGCTGGCGAACGTCTCGGGGCGATCACCGTCAGGGGCCACGAATCCGAGCAGCCGGATGCCCCAGTAGGGGTGCTCGGAGATGATCCGCGCCACGTCCTCGGCGCGCGGGTTGAGCCCGACGATGAGCAGCGTGCGGTAGTTGTAGCCGCGTCGGCGCACGCCGCGGGCGCCGAGCCGGACCACCAGCTTCTCGGTCAGCAGCAGCGCCAGGTCGAGCCCGGCGAACAAAAGCAGAAACGGCCGCGACACGAAGTCGAGCCGCAGCAGCCAGCCGCTCGCTGCCAGCGCGAGGGTGCCGAGGACGACCACCTGGACCACCTGCCACGCCTCTTGGTGGAGGGCGACCGTGCGCCGCGAGGTGTAGGCCTCGCGGGTGACCAGGAGCACGGTCCAGATCGCCAGCACCATCGGCAGTAGGCCGAGGTATCGCGACAGCGGGTAGAGCTCTCCGGGGAAGAAGCCCGGCAGGAGGAGCGGCGCGAGCTGGGAGCGCAGCCACCAGGCGACCAGGAAGGCGGCGCTGGTGAGCATCAGGTCGAGCGTCCAGATCCAGTACGCGACGGCCTTCGCCTGCTCCTTCAACACAGCGCCTCCAGGACCGCCTCGTAGGCCCGCGCGACATCGTCCCAGCGGTAGCGCGCCGCCACCCGTGCCCCGGCGCGGCCGGCGAGCTCGGCGAGCCACGCGTCATCGTCGAGCACGCTCGTGAGCACCGTCTCCAGCGCATCCCTGCCGTCGAAGGCGAACGGCAGACCGGCGTCCCCGACCACCTCGCGATTCTCCGGGGTGTCATGGTACAGCACGGCCCGGCCAGCCCCCATCGCCTCGACCAGGGCGGGGTGGGTGCCGCCGACCTCGGTGGCGTGCACGTACAGTCGGCAGTTGAACAGCAGCTGCCGGTAGCCGTCGCCGTAGACCGGGCCGGGCAGGAGCACGCGGTCGTCGGCGAGCTCGCGCACCCGCCGGATGAGACCGTGCGCGTACGGGGCGCCGCCGACCATGACCAGACGGGCGTCGCCGGGCACCCGGCGCCACGCCTCGGCGACCCGATCTGGGTTGTTCTCGGGCTCGAAACGAGACACGTAGAGCACGTAGCTGCCGGGCACGAGCCCGAGGCGCTCGAGCACGTCAATGCCCGCGGGCGGCTCGAGGTCGCCGCCGTAGGCGATCATCCGCGAGGCGGCCCGGTAGCTGCGCCGGTAGTAGCGGCGAATGACCTCGGCGTCGGTCACCAGGACATCCGCCATCAGGCACGCCCAGCGCTCGCACAACCGGTACCACGCGCGCCCGGCCGGACCCCACTTGCGGCGGTTGCGCTCGAGGCCGTCGACGTTGAGCACCACCGGGATGCCCGCGAGCTGCAGGATGCGGATCCACGGGGCGTTGGCGGCATTGCACAGGAGGACGGCGTCGAAGCCCTCGCCGGCCGCATGGACCGCGGACAGGAAGGTGTGGCTGACGGTCTCGAGGTGCTTGCTAGGGATCGCCGGCAGCACGACCAGGTGCATGCCGCGCCAGCATCCGAGCGCCGGGTCGACGAAGCCGGGCCGCCCGTAGACCGTGACCTGGTGGCCGCGGTCCGCGAGCCGCCGGCCGAGCTCCTCGGCGAGGGTCTCGAACCCGCCGTAGCTCGCCGGGACGCCCCGCGTACCCAGGATCGCCAGCTTCACGGTCTCCCGACCTCCTCGATCCACCCTCCTTTACGGAACCAGCGCGAGATCCGTCGTGGCGGGACCCGAGTGCGGCCGAGCACCCACCGCCGCCGCCTCAGCGCGTCGTGGCGTCTCCGCCACGCCGAGGCGAGGCCGGAAAGCGACGCCCGCTCGACCGTGAGACAGGCGCCGACCACCGCCAGATCGCGCACCAGCCACCACGGCAGGCAGCGCAGGTGCCAGCCGAGGTCGGCGCAGTGTGCGCGCAGCAGGAAGCGGTTCGCCACCGAGTGGCGGTTGACGACCGCATGCCCGGTGCGGCCGCCCTCCGGGCGGAAGCCGCGTCGGTGAACCGCCGTCGCCTCGGGCACGTACAGGCAGCGCCACCCCCGCCACTGCAGTCGCCATGCGAGCTCGGCGTCCTCGCGGTAGGCGAAGAAGCTCTCGGCGAGGACCTGGCCGTCGGGGTAGGCGACGTCGGCAAGCGCCGCGCGCCGGTACAGGGTGGCCGCACCGGTGCCGCCGAAGACCCACGCCGGGCTCCGGAAGCGGTTGTCGTCGGGCTCGCCGGCGCCGCGGTCGAGGTGACGGCCGGATGGGGTGACCACCAACCCGGCGGCATCGATGAGTCCGTCCGGTGTGAGCTCGGGACCGGAGCCACGCAGCAGACGCCCGGTCACACTGCCGATCTCGGCGGCCTCGGGCCGGTCGGTGACCGCGCCGAGCAGCCGGGTCAGGAAGTCGGGCCGCGGCGCGCAGTCAGGGTTGAGCGACAGGACCCACGGCGCGTCGCCGCGGGCGAGGCCGGCGTTGACGCCGGCGGCGAAGCCGGTGTTGTCGTGAAGAGGCACCACCTCGAGACCGGGTACCACAGCGCAGGCCGCCGCGACGTCGGCCGAGCCGTCGGCCGACGCGTTGTCGACCACCGTCACCCGCGTCGCGGGATCGGCGAGCGCGGCGACGGCGGCGAGACAGGCCGGCAGCACCTCCGCGTGGTCGTGGCTGACGATGACGATGTCGACGGCGTCCCGCACGGCCGCATCTTGGCACAGGCGCCGCCGAAGCGGCGGGTGAAGAGTGAGGAGAAAGGAGTGAAGTGTCAGAAGGAGGCTCGACGGTAAGAGGGTGAGGAGGGGCGCGAGGGCGTATCCGGATCGGCAGTGGTCTGGCTTGGGTCGTACCCTGGCCGACGTCCCGCAGTGAACTGGCGCCGTGATCCACGGTCGGTCACGAGGATCCCGGCCGCGCCCACGGTTCCTGTCTGAGCCTCGCCGCGGCCCGCCCGGAGCGCTGAGCCCTGAGCGACGGCTACGCGCTGGTGCCGATCGTCCTCCTGGCGGCGAGGTAGGCCGCCCGGCGGTCGGGACGCAGCGCGGCGCGGACGAGCAGTGACAGCCCCACCCCGACGCGGATCGCGCCCCGCCAACGCGGGTGGTGGCGACTCGCGTACCGCATCAGGTTGCGGTGGTAGGCGGTGAGGAAGTCGGCGTCGCCGAGGCACGCCACGCTCGAGCCGCCGGCGTGCCGCACCCGTGCCGCCGGGACCACCCAGAACTCGCCGCCGCCCCGCTCCGCAAGGCGCGCACACAGGTCGACGTCCTCCCACCATGCCGGGGCAAACAGCGGGTCGAGCCCGCCGAGGATGTCCCAGATGTGACGCCGCACCAGCCAGGCGGCTGCAGCCGGCTGCGCAACCGGCGCCGGGTGCGTCGGCGGCTGCGAAAAGGCTGGTGCGCCCGGCAGACCGAGGGCGAGCCGAAGCGGCCCCGGCAGCCGGCGCAGCTGCCAGCGGTGCTGGCTGTCCCCGTCGAGGCCCTCGAGCAGGGGCACCGCGCCGGCCGCGTCGGCGTGGGAGTCGAGGAAGACCGCGAGGGCGTCGAGGGCGCCGGGAGTGAGCTCGGTGTCGGGGTTGAGCAGGAGCACGAGGGCGCCCCGGCTGGCGGCGACCCCGGCCGACGCGGCCGCGGCGAAACCGAGATTGTCCGCCAGCGCGAGCAGCCGGACGGCGGGAAAGCGGGCCGCGAGCGCCTCGCCGCCGCCGTCGCCCGAGCCGGAGTCGACCAGGACGACCTCGCCGAGGCGGCTGCCACCGTGGGCGTCGAGGGCGGCCAGGCACCGCGCGACCTCCTCGCCGCCGCGCCAGCGCACCACCACCGCGGCGACGTCGCTCACTGCGGCTGTCCCCGACCGACGTTGAGCCCCGCGAGCCGCAGGGCGGCGCGGGCCGCGGCCGCGACCAGCCCGCCGCGCGGGGCACTCGGAAGCGAGGGCAGTGCGCCGACCAGCGGTTCAACCACCCGCGACCAGCGCCACGCCTCGCGCGCCTCGGCCAGGCGCGCCCGGCAGCGGAGCTGCTCGCGCTCTCCGAGCAGGACCTCGAGGGCGGCGGCGGCGGTGCGGGCGTCTCCCACCGGCACGACCCCGCCCCAGCCCCCGGCGCGCACCCGGAGCGCGACCTCGCCACCCTCGGAGACCACCAGCGGGACCTCGGCCCAGACCGCGTCGAGGGCGCGGGTACGGAAGCTGAGCTCGGTCTCGCGACCGGCGTGGTGGAGCACGGCGACGAGCGAGGCGCGGTGGAGCAGGCGGTGGCGCTCGGCATAGGGAACCCACCGCTCGAGGGGAACGACCTGGGGTGGCCGAAGACCATAGCGGCCGGCGGCGACAAGGAGCTGGGCGGGGGTCAGCGAGCTCGCGCCCGACCCCGGTCGCGGCGCGGCGGGCACCACCACGCTCACCGGCGCGGAGCCGAGCCGGGCACGGGCGGCGAGAAGGGTCTCGAGGTCGAGCCACGGCCACACGCCGCCCCACCACAGCACCACCGCCCAGTCCGGGGGCACTCCGGGAATGGCGTCGCGCTCGTCGGGCGGGTCCTCGTCCGGGATACCGAACGGGACCTCGAGCACCGGCACCTGCGGCCGTGCGGCGAACCGCGCCCGCCACCACGCCTCCTGCGCCGGTCCCGCGACCAGGACTCCGTCGGCGCGCGCCGCGGCCAGCGGCACCCGCGCCGAGGCGGTCCGCCGGCGCCGGCGAATGGCCTCGCTGTCGGGCATCGCCGCGAGCTCGGCGAGCAGCGGCGTGACGCCGTCGACCACCAGCAGCCGGCGGCCGAGGAAGGCGCGGGGAGGCAGGCTCCACGGCGCCGCCACCAGCGCCTCGGCCCACCGCCAACTTGGCCGCGCGATCACCGCCGGACCGTCGCTCGAGGGAGCGGTCGAGCCGGGCGCCGCCGCCAGTCGCACTTCGTGGCCGGCGCGACCGAGCGCCCGCCCGAGCTCCCAGGCGCGCAGGGCGGAGCCCGCCATGGCGGGGCCGACCAGGTCGTCGGTGGCGACCAGCACCCTCATCGCAGAGCCCTCCCCATCACTGAACCTCCACCCGGTCGACAACCAGGTCGGTTCCGGCCGCGGCGCGCCAGACGAGGCGCAGCCGGCCGCGAGCGAGGCCCGGCGGACGCGGCAGGGCGACGTCGTGCCAGCCCCTCCCCGAGACCGCCGCAACCGAGGCGGGCTCGTCATTCCAGGAAGCGGCGAGCTCGCCGCGCCCGGAGCCGCCGACGACCCGCAGGCGGGCGACGGTAGCCCGGCCGAGCGGCGGCCGCCACGGCATGATCATCTCGGCGCCGGGCGCGAGCCGGCGTCCCAACACCCGGCCGGCGCGGCCCATGGTTCCCGCGGGCGGGTCGACCGAGGCCGTAGGGGCCTCGACCTGGGGTGCCTCGCCCTCGACCCGCCACTCGCGCCCCCCGGCGGTCCACGCGGTGACGAGGGTGAGGGCGAGGACCGTCGCCGCCGTCGCCCCGCCACGCGGCCGTCGGGACCAGGCGATGACCGCGGCCACGACCACAAGCGGCACGGCCACAGTGGCCAGGTTGGGCCGGATCACGGACGGAAACAGGTTGCGGGCCGCGCCGTGCAGGGCCCGCGCGAGGCCGTCGGCGAGCCACCAGCCGCCATCGCCGCCGTTGAACAGCCACAGCGGTCGGGTGGCAGCCACCCAGGTGAGCAACAACGCGGGCGCGGCGAGCATCCGCGCCGAGCGACGTCCTCGGGCGCCGCCGAGCACGGCGGCGAGGCCGAGCAGCGCGAGCGGCAGCAGCGGCACCAGGTAGCGGGCCGGCGGGGAGCCGCCGCCGAACCAGTCGGGGTGGTCGAGCAGGCCGACCACGGTCGCGCCGGCGCCGAGCACCAGCGCCTTCTCGCCGGGGCCGCCGCGACGCCACACCGTGGGCAGGCCGACCAGCGCGAGCAGCCACAGCGGTGCGGAGAAGGCGAGCCCGCCGGCCGCGTCCCAGGCCAGCCCCCAGACCACCTCGAGCGCGTGCCCGGGGTCGTTGGGGACGAGCTGGGCGAGGCGGTTGCGGCCCAGCGGCCCGCCGAACACGAGCACCACCAGCACTGCCGCCCCGGCCATGGCAGCGGCGGCAGCGAGCAGGCCCCGGCCGCGGCTCTTGAGCGCGGCGGCGCCCGCCACCGGCAGCGTGACCAGGCCGAGGCGCAGCTTGACCACCAGGGATGCGGCGGCGGCCGCTCCGGCGCCCACCAGCGACGGGCGCGCGGCGGCGGTGAGGGCGAGGGCGATGAGCAGCACACCGACCGCGGCGGGCCAGATCTGGGTCGCAAAGGTGACCGCCGGGTAGGTCGCGATCACCGCCAGCCAGGCGCCATCGGCGGCGCGGCGGCCGAGCCCGAGCGCCTCCGCCCGGCGCGCGGCGAGTGCGGCGCCTGCGGCCATCGCCAGCGCGAGAAGGACCAACGCGCCGGGGTGCCCACCGACGAGGTAGCCCGGCAGCAGCGCCAGCGCGAGCGCCGGCGAGTGGATCAGGGTGTCGCCATGGCTTGCGTAGGCGGCCTCGGCCGGGTTGTCGCGGTCGAGATTGTTGGCGATCGCCAGGTCGTGGTCCTCGGTCAAGCTCTGGAGCAGCTCGAGGTGGTAGACCTCATCGCCGGCCGGGTGGCGTAGCAGCGGCTGGGCGAGGGCGAGCGGGACGAGCAGCACGGCCCCGGCCAGCGTTCGTCGGCGGGCGAGCAGCGGCAGCACCGCGGCGGCTGCCGAGGCCGCGACAATCAGCGCGAGGTCGGCGGCGCCCCGCGCCGCCGCGAGTGCCAGGGGCTCGATCCCGCTGCCGGCCGCGACGGCCGTGGCGACTGCGGCTCCGGTGCCGACAGCGAGCGCCGACTGGCGCGTGCGGCGCGGGAGGTGGGCGAGGGCGAGCAGCACGAGCGCGCCGCCGAGCAGGCCGATCAGGCGCGACCGGCGAGCGCGCCAGGTTGCGAGGTCCTCGAAGCGCACGACCAGGGAAGCGGCCGCCTCGAGCTCGAGCGGTTTTCCGGTGCGCCGCAGGGCGACGCCCCGGGCGACGGTCGCGGCGGTGCGGCCGCGCCCGGCGGCCATCCACATCGGGTGCGCGGAGGGCCGCTGCGGCAGGGGCGCGTCGACGCCCGAGCGCAGCGGTGGCAGGTCGGCCGCGGTGAGCAGCGGGGTCCCCGGCTCGGCCTCGCCGCCCGCCGTGTTCGCCAGCAGCACCGCCCAGCCGCCGCCCCGAGGGGCCTCGAGACGGAGAGTGTCGCCCGACGCGAGGTGGCGGTCGACGCCCTCCACCGGCAGGGTCCAGACCAGACCGGCGAGGGGCAGCAGCCAGGCCAGGCGCGCGCCCGGTCGCCCGGTGAGCGAGAGCGCCGCCGCGAGGAACCAGGCGAGGAGCAGGACCCCGGGGTGGACCGGAACCAGTCCGGCGGCGTCCCACGGTGCCAGCAGGACGAGCGCACCGGCGGCGCCGACGGAAAAGGGCAGCGACGCCCGCGCGGCGCCCTCGGTCACGCGGCCGGCGGGCAGGCCGAGCAGCCAGACCGCTCCGGCGGCCGCGGCCAGCCACGGGCCGGAACCGACCAGTGGCAAGCATGCCAGTCCGGCGAGCACCGCTGCAGCGGAGCTCGGCACGCCGAGACCGAGCACGACCGCAGGCAGCAGCAGTGGCAGTGCGGCAAGCGTCACCGGCAGCGCGGCGGCGAGGCCCGGCCAACCGGCCGCGTGCGGCAGCGCCGCCGGAAGGCGCAGCCAGGCGATCGCGAGGGCGGGCAACACGGCGAGGAGCGGCCGGGCGGATCGGCTGCGCACGACCGCACCCGCCACCACGGCGGTGGTGACCGCGAACCCGGCTGGCGGCAGCGCGGCGGCGAGCACCGCGATGCCGACCGCGATCCCGGGACGGTCCCGGCGCAGCGCGAGCAGGGCGCCCGCGGCGACCGGCGGCAACAGCCACGCCGCGACGTGGCCGGCGCCGATCCCGGCGCCGAGGGCGAGGATGGCGGCGGCGGCGAGCTCGGGCGGGGCGGCGAGGGCGAGCAGCCGCGCGGTGAGGCCCGCCGCGGCGATCACCAGCGCCGCCTTGAGCACCGCGTGCGGGGTCCCGGTGAGGCCGGGCACGAGTGCGAGGCCGATCAGGACGCCGACGACCCCCGCAAGGCGGCGGCGCACCAGGGGCGTGCTCGAGGTCCACACGCCAACCACGGCGAGGGCGCTGGCGGCGAGCGGTGTCGCGACCGCGAGCAGATCGGCGAGCCAGGTACCGCCCGCGAGCAGCCAGGCGAGCCCTCCCCCGGCCAACACCAGCTCGGCGGCGCGGCCCGCGATGCCACCGCGGTTGCCGGCGACGGCCCGGGCGGCGCCGACCCCGATCAGGCCGAGCGCCGCGGCCAGGACGGCGGTGTCAGGGCCGGCGCGGCCCAGGCGCGCGGCGATGGCGGCAAGCACGGCCCAGGCCACGGGCGTGGCCCACGCGGCGGCAAGGCGGCGACCGGTGGCCATGGTGCCTCAGTATAGTCGCGAAGACCTAGCCTGCATTTCTCACCAGTTCGCTACTGCGGGCGCCGATATGCCAGCCAGCGCGGGTCCTCTCGCAACTCGCCGCCTGCGACGTGTCTCCGGACACGCCTCGGCGCCTCGTCACTCGATGGCTCCACGCTGACGGGCATCTCGGCGCCCTCGCAACGTGACCTGGTGAGAAGTGCAGGCTCAGCCGCCGAGGGCGTGCTTTCCCCAGGAAAACCCATACAATGCGGGCGTGCGGATGCGGCTCGCCCTCGACGCCCGCAAGCTGACCGACTACGGAATCGGCACCTACGTGACGGCGCTCGTGCGCGGGCTGGCCGCCCGCTCCGAGGTGCAGCTCACGATGGTGGTTCGGGAGGGCCACGAGGAGCGGGCGGCGATGCTCGCGCCCGAGGCCCGCTTGGTTCCAGTCGGCGTGCGCGGCTACACGGTCGCCGAGCACCTCGTGGTGCCGGCCGCCCTGTGGCGGGAGCGCTTTGATCTCGTCCACTTTCCCCACTATGTGCTCCCGGTGCTGATCCGGGGGCCCGCGGTGGTGACAGTGCACGACGTCATCCAGCTCTTCTACCCGCCCGCGAAGCGGCGGACCCTGGCGATGCTCTACCTGCGCACGACGATGCGCCGTGCGCTCAAGCGGTCGCGGCGCGTCATCACGGTCTCGCGAGCGTCGCGCAACGACCTCGTCCAGCTCTTCCAGGCCGAACCCCGCCGGCTCGTGGTGGTCCCCAACGGCGTCGACCCCGCCCTCGCCATGCGGCCTGCCACGGACGTGATCGACGAGCTCAAGGACCGCTACGGGCTCCGGCCGCCGCTCGTTCTGGTCGTCGCCAACGACAAGCCCCACAAGAACCTCGATGTGGTCCTGCGCGCCTGGCACCTGGCGACCCGGCGCCATCGGGTGCCCGGGCAGCTGGTCTTCGTCGGCAGCTCCGGCCCCGGCGGGCGACTCGCGACCCGGGCCTCCCGGCTCGGTCTCGACGGCCGTGTGCGCTGCCTCGGCCGGGTCCCGGCGGAGGACCTCCACGGGCTGTACCACGTTGCCGCGCTGCTGCTCCACGTGGCGCTGTACGAGGGCTTCGGGCTGCCGGTGCTCGAGGCGATGCGGGCCGAGTTGCCGGTGGTGACCTCCAACCTGGGTGCGATGCGAGAGGTCGGCGAGGGCGCGGCCCGCCTCGTCAACCCGCTCGACGTGGACGAGATCGCGGCGGCGCTGGAGAAGGTGTTGGTCGATGATCCCCTGCGACGGCGGATGATCGACGCCGGCCGCCGGCGCGCCGAGAGCCTGACCTGGGAGCGAATGGTCGAGGGTACACTGGCGGTCTACCGCCAGGCCCTGGGGGAGACGGCACCGTGAGAGTCGCGCTGGTCCACGACTGGATGACCGGGATGCGGGGCGGCGAGTGGGTCCTGCACGAGATTGCCCGTCTCTTCCCGGACGCCAGAATCTACACCTTGGTGCACCGGCGTGGCACCGTGACCCCCGAGCTCGATGCCCACCCGATCTCGACCTCGTGGCTGCAGCGGCTGTCGTTCGGCGGCCGTCGATGGCGCCACCTGCTGCCGCTGATGCCGCCGGCGATCGAGAGCTTCACCTTCCCCGGCGTCGACCTCGTGATCTCGACCAGCCACTGCGTCGCCAAGGGAGTGATCCCACCTCCAGGCGCCTACCATTTGAGCTACATCCACACGCCGATGCGCTATGCGTGGGACCAGCGCGGCCTCTACCTCGACCGCATGCCGCGGCTGTTCAGCCCGGCCGCGGAGTGGTGGCTCAACGGGCTGCGTCAGTGGGACATGGTGTCCTCGGCGCGGGTCGACCGCCTGGTCGCTAACTCGCGCCTCGTGGCGTGGCGGATCAAGCACTACTGGAACCGCCAGGCGGAGATCATCCCGCCGCCGGTGGACACCGACTACTTCACCCCGGGCGAGGAGCGTTCCGACCGACTGCTGACGGTCGCGGCCCTGGTTCCGTACAAGAGGGTGGAGGTGGCGATGGCGGTCGCGAAACGGCTCGGTCGGCCGCTCGACGTGGTCGGGACCGGCCCCCGCCTCGCCCATCTGCGGCGCGAGGCGGTCGGCGAGGTCCGCTTCCTCGGCTGGCTCGACCGGGCCGAGCTGCGTGACGTCTACCGCCGCGCCGCCGCGCTGATCGTTCCCAACGTCGAGGACTTCGGGATGGCGACGGTGGAGGCTCTGGCGTGCGGCACGCCGGCGGTCGGGATGACCTCCTCGGGCACCGCCGACATCGTGCGCCCGGGACGCGAGGGTGAGCTCGCCGACGAGCCGACCGTGGAGGCGCTCGCCGACGCCACCGCGCGCGCTCTCGAACGGGGTTGGGACCGCGGCGAGCTGCGCTGCCGGGCCGAGGTCTTCTCGCGCGATCGCTTCCTCACCCGATTCCGGTTCCTGCTTGACCGGCTCGGGTTCCGTGGAATCGGAGCATGATCCAGCGCCGACGCCAGATCCAAACCGCGCTGCTGCTCTTCGGCGATGTCGTCGCCACCGCACTGGCGATGCCGTTCGCCTACTGGCTGCGTTTCGAGGTCGAGGTGATGGAGGTGACCAAGGGCGTACCTCCGCTGGAGCCGTACCTGCACCTCGTTCCGGTGGCGGTGGTGCTGTGGCCGGTGGTGTTTTACTTCCAGGGCCTCTACCAGCGCCGGCGAGTGCGCTCGCGTCCCGACGAGCTGGTCCGCGTCCTGGTCGGGGTCGCCCTCGCCACCGTGCTGCTCACCGCCGGTCTCACCTTCTACCGCGAGTTCTCCTACTCCCGGCTCGTGCTCGCCATGTTCGCCGCGGTCGACGTGCTGCTGGTCGTCCTGACCCGGTGGGCGATCGCCGCGATGCTGGCGCGCATCCGGCGCTCGGGCGGCAACCTCCAGCGAGTGCTCCTGGTCGGAGCGGGCGAGCTCGGGCGCGAGGTGGTCGAGCGTCTCTCTGCACACCGTGAGTACGGATTCCGGGTGGTCGGCTTCCTCGACGACGACCCCGGCAAGCAGGGCGGCCGCTTCGCCGGCGTGCCGGTGCTCGGCACCACCCACGACCTCGAGCAGGTCGTGGAGGCCCAACAGGTCGATCAAGTCGTACTCGCCCTGCCGCTCGCCGCGCACCACCGCACCGTGCAGCTCCTGCGCCGCGCCGGCCAGCTCCTGGTCGAGGTCAAGGTGGTTCCTGACCTGCTCCAGTACTACGCCCTGCGGGCCGGGATCGAGGACCTCGACGGCCTGCCGGTGATCAACCTGACGCAGATTCCGCTCCAGGGCTGGAACCAGCTCGTCAAGCGCGCCTGTGACATTGTCGGCGCGGTGCTGGTCGTGCTCGTCACCGCGCCGCTGTTGCCGCTCATCGCGTGGCTGATCCGGCGCGAGGACGGCGGCCGAGTGCTCTATACCCAGCAGCGCATGGGCCTGGACGGGCGCTCCTTCACTCTCTACAAGTTCCGCTCGATGCGGCCCGACGCCGAGGCCGACGGCCAGCCGCACTGGTCGCGCAACCGCGACCCCCGGGTGACCAGGATCGGCGCGTTCCTGCGCCGCACCAACCTCGACGAGCTGCCGCAGCTGCTCAACATCCTCAAGGGCGACATGTCGCTGGTCGGACCGCGGCCCGAGCGGCCCGAGTTCGTCGAGCGCTTCCGCTCGCGTTACCCGGAGTACATGGCCCGGCACCGGGTCCGGTCGGGGGTCACCGGCTGGGCGCAGGTCAACGGACTGCGCGGGGACACATCGATCCGGCAGCGCGTCGCCCACGACCTCTACTACATCGAGAACTGGAGCCTCGCGCTCGACCTCAAGATCCTGTGGATGACGTTGCGCGTTGCCTGGCGAGACCACCGCTCCGCGACCGCGTGATGAGCTTCCGTCAGGTGGCGCGGTACTCGTCGGCGCCACGAGCGGGGAGGCCCGCCGCGCGGCGCAGGACCTCGGCGGTGGCGCCCGCGGCGTCGCTCCACGTGAACCGGGCCGCCCGCTCCCGGCCCCGGGCGACGAGCCTGGCGCGGTGCTCGGGGTCGGAGAGCAGGGAGACAATGGCCGAGGCGATGCCGTGAGGGCTGTCGGGGTCGACGTAGACCGCCGCTGGGCCGGCGACCTCGGGCATCGACGAGCGCCCCGACGTGATCACCGGGGTGCCGCACGCCATCGCCTCGAGGATCGGCAGGCCGAAGCCCTCCAGCCACGACGGGAACAGGAGCGCATCGGCGTGGCGGTAGATCCCGGGCAGACGCTCGCGCTCGACGTAGTCGAGGTGGACGATCCTGTCCGCCATCGGGGAGCCGGCGAGGGCGGTGCGGATCGCTTCAGTGTGCCAGCCCCAACCGCCGACCAGGACGAGATCGCCGGAGTAACCCCACACCGCCGCGAGCTCGAACGCCTCGAGCACGCCGCGCACGTTCTTGCGCGGCTCCAGCGTCGAGACGAAGAGCAGGAAGCGCGCGGGAAGGTCGTCGGGGCGGGGTTCGTCGTCGTCGTTGCTCACGAGCTCCGGGTCGAGCCCTTCGTGCACGGTGAAGATCCGGCGCGGCAGCACGCCGAGGTGCTCGACGAGGTCGCGCCGGGTCGCGTCGGAGACCGCGATCAGGCGCTCGGCGTGGAACAGCGTCTCGGGCAGGTTCTCGCGCAGCTCTGCAAGGGTCGAGGGCCGCACAGTCTCGGGCATGAGGTGGAAGGCGAGATCGTGGACGGTCGCGACCAAGGCTCTGGCATGGGGGAGCTGGGTGCGGTGGGCGAAGAAGTTGGGTGCCCACAGGACGGCGTTGCCCTCCAGGGTGCGCAGCAGGGGCTCGACCCACGCCCGCAGGAGGCGCAGAGCAGGGATCCGTACCCACGTGGGCCACGGGGGCATGTGGTGGGTCCTCAGGCGCATGCGCTCGCGGCCCGGAATCACGACCGGGAGGTGCTCCCCGGTGTCGAGGAAGGTGTAGCCGTAGAGCTGGTACTCGAGCCCATCGTCGCGCCGGTCGAGCTCGCCGAGCAGGTGCCACTCGTACCAGCCGACTCCGGTCAAGGGGTAGAAGAAGGGGAACACGTCGACCGCGACCGACGCGACCTCCTCCCCGAGGACGACCCGGCGGTGAAAGCGCCGCCAGCGCGAGCGCACGGTCCCGGCGAGGTCGCGCAGCAGCGCCGTGAGGAAGCGCGCCGTGACGTACACTGACCCTCCCATGTGCGGCTCACATAGTAGCTCAGGGGGCGGTACGGACCGCTGTGACGCCGGAGGCCGCCGGTGAGGATCGCCGTGGTGGCGGCCGAGCTCGCGCCCCCGCGCACCGGCGTGGGACGCTACCTCGAGGATCTCCTCGCCGGCGTGTGCGCCCTCGAGCTCGATTGGCAGTGGCACCTCCACCTGCCGGGAGAGCCCTTCGACCACCCGCTGTGGACCGATCCTCAGGTGACGCCGTGCTTCCACCGCTCGCGGCGTCGGGCCACTTTGTGGGAGCTGCTCGAGCTGCCGCCGCGGCTCGCCGCCGACCGACCCGACGTTGTGTTCGCGCCCGCCTACAGCCTGCCGCCACGTCTTCCCGCGCCCGGGGTCGTGACCCTCCATGATCTGGCCTACGAGCACCAGCCCGGGGAGTTCCGATGGCGCGAGCGCTGGCGCCGGCGGCTGCTCGCGCGGTCAGCGGCACGCCGCGCGGCCCGGGTGCTGGTGGTCTCGCCCGGGATCGCGGCCGAGGTCACGGCCGCCTATCGCGTGGCGCCGGCCCGCGTGGCGGTGGTGCCGGTCCCCCTCGACGCCGGCCGGTGGCGCGCCGCCGCGCGCGCCTCGCGGCCCGACGCTCTCGCCGGGCTTGGGGTGCGGACCCCCTACCTGCTCTTCCTCGGCAGCCTGCTCGAGCGGCGCGGGCTCGACCTCATGCTGGCGGTGCTCGCCACCCTTCGCGGCGAGCGGCCCGACCTCGCCCTGGTCCTCGCCGGCGCCAACCGGCTCGCCGATCCCGGACGTCTCGAGCGCCGACTCGCCGAGACCGGACTCGCCGAGGCGGTGATCCGCCCGGGCTGGGTGCCCGAGACCGCCTTGCCGACGCTCTATCGCCACGCCGAGGCCTCGCTGTACCTGTCCAGCTACGAGGGCTTCGGCATCCCGCCTCTGGAGTCGCTCGCCTGCGGCACCCCTGCCGTCACTGCACCGGGGCTGGCCCTCGACGGGCTGTGGCCCGACTCCCCGTGGCTGGCCGCCGCGCTCGAGCCGGAAGCGGTGGTCGCCGCCGCACGGCGGGCGGTGGCCGAACGGCCAGACCCGGAGGCCCTCGCCGCCGAGGCCTGCGCCCGATTCGCTTCGCTCGCCCCGAACACGGTCGCCCGCCGCCTCGTCGCCGAGCTCGGGGAGGCGGCGCAATGATCTCGGCGCTGGTCGTGAGCCACGACTCGGCGGCGACCCTCGCGCGCTGCCTAGCGAGCCTGGGACCTCTCGGCGGCGACGACCTCGAGGCGATCGTGGTCGACACCGCCTCCGGCGACGGCTCGCCGGAGCTGGTGGAGACCGGGTTCCCGTTCGCGCGTCTGGTCCGCCTGACCACCAACGTCGGCTTTGCCGCCGCCGCCAACCGCGCTGCCGCCTACGCCCGCGGCGACGCGCTGCTGCTCCTCAACCCGGACGCCTGGCTGCTCGACGACGCCCTCGAGCGGCTCGCGGCGCGGCTCGAAGGCGATCGCCGCCTGGCGGTGGTGGCGCCGCGCCTCGAGTATCCCGACGGGAGGCCGCAGCTCGGTTGGGCCCCGGATCGCGGGGTGTTCGGCGAAGCGGCGCAGAAGCTGCTCAACCGCCTCGAAGGTAGGCCGGCGGCCGGGCGGATCGCCGAAGCGGCGGCGCGCGCCGTGCTCGGTCCCGGCTGGTACACCGGCGCGTGCCAACTGGTGCGGCGGCGCGCGTTCGAGGCTGTGGGCGGGTTCGACGAGCGCTTCGTGCTCTACTTCGAGGACGCCGACCTCGGTCTGCGCCTGCGTCGGGCGGGGTGGCGGGCGGTACGCGAGCCCGCGGCGAGCGTCGCCCACGTCCGCGGCGGCTCGACACCCCCGGAGGGTACCGAGCTCCTCTACCGCCGCTCGCAGCTCGCGTACTATCGCCGCCATCGACCGACCTGGGAGGCGCGCCTGCTGCGCGTACATCTTCGACGCCGGTATCCGGCCGGGCCGGTCGCCGAGTGGCTCGTGACGATCGGCGAGAACGCGGAGAAGGATCGGTGAGTGCAACGGTGGCCCTGCTGTTCGTGATCGCCGCCGGGGTTGTGCTCGTGGCCGGGGGGCTCCGCGCCCGGCGCCAGCTGTTGCGGCCGGGCTCCGGCCCTGGGCTGCGGCTGCGGCGCCTGCTCCGGGTCGAACGCGCGCGCCTGGCGGTGCGCATCGCCGGCTGGCGCGGCACGCTGCCGGGTGCGACCGTCGATGCGCTCCTCGCCCACCTCGATGAGCTCGCCCGCGACCTCGCGCCCTCGGTCGGGCGCGAGGACGAGTGAGATCCATGATGGAGCGCTCGCTGGGTGTCGGCATCGACCTGTCGAAGGCCGTCGGAGTGCCCGACGGCATTGGCAACTACTCGCGGCTGCTCGTCGCCGCCATGCTCGAGGCGGCGCCCGAGGTCGACTTCCACCTGTATGATCTGCGCGCACCCGCGATCAACCGCGGCCGTCTCGCCGAGGTGCTGCGCGGCGCCGAGGCGCGTGCGACGGTGGTCGACGGACGGGGGCCGGGTTCGGGAGAGGTCGACGTCTTTTTTTCGCCCGCCTTCAAGGCGCCGCCCGGATGGCGGGGCCCGCTCGTCTTCACCGTCCACGACGTGACCTTCGTCTCCCACCCGAGCTACCACACCCTCGGCAACCGCGTTGAGGTGCTCACCGAGACCGCCGCTGCGCTCGCCGCCGGCGGCCACCTGCTCGCGGTGTCGGCGGCCACCCGCGACGAGACCGCACGCTGGCTCGCCGTCGATCCCGGACGGATCACCGTCATCCACTCGGCCGCGGATCCCGCCTTTCGGCCGCCGGACGTGCCCGGTCGGCGGCCGCCGGCGCTCGACCGGCTCGGCATCGACCGGCCCTACCTCCTGACCGTGGGCTCGATCGAGCCGCGCAAGAATCTCGCGGGGCTGCTCGAGGCCTTTGCGGCGCTCCCGGCGGGCCTGCGTGACGGCCACGCCCTGGTCGTGGTCGGCGCCGCGGGCTGGCTCAACGACGCCATCCACGCCCGCCTCGCCGAGCTCGCCCGCAGCTGCCGGGTGGTGTTCGCCGGTGCGGTCGAGCTCGCCGACCTGGTCGATCTCTACGGCGCTGCGCGTGCCTTCGCCTACCCGTCGTTCGCGGAGGGCTTCGGCTTTCCGGTGCTCGAGGCGATGTCGTGCGGAACGGCGGTGGTGACCTCGAACGTGACCTCGCTGCCGGAGGTTGCCGGCGACGCGGCCGAGCTGGTCGATCCCGGCGACACTGCGGCGCTCAGCGTCGCCCTCGCCCGCCTGCTCGGCGACCAAGGCCGGCGGAGCGAGCTCGCCCGGCGGGGGCTCGAGCGGGCGCACGCGTTCTCATGGCGACGCACGGCGGAGGAGACGCTGGGCCTGCTGCGACGAATCGCGGTATCGTAGCGCCGGCGCGCGGTCGGCGCGCTTCTCCCGGGGAGTGAAATGAGCGACTTCGCAGCCTGTACCATCGTCTCCAAGAACTACCTGTCCTTCGCCCGCGTGCTCGCGCGCTCCTTCGCCGAGCACAACCCCGGCGCGCGCTTTTTCGTGCTCCTCGTCGACCGCGTGGGCGGCGCCTTCGACCCCGCGGACGAGCCCTTCGAGCTGGTCGAGGTCGAGCGGCTGGCGATCCCGGACCTGCCCTCGTTCCTCTTCAAGTACACGATTCTCGAGGCCAACACTGCGGTCAAGCCGTTCTTCCTCGAGCACCTGATGGACGTTCATGGCGTGCGTCGGCTGCTCTACCTCGACCCGGACATCCAGGTCTTCGCTCCACTGACGCCGCTGTTCGACCGCCTGGCGGACGACGCCATCGTCCTGCTGCCCCATCTGACCGCGCCGATCGACACCCCCGGCTTGCCCGACGAACTCACCATCCTGCGTTCTGGGGCTTACAACCTCGGTTTCCTCGGGGTCGCCGACGAGCCGGTCGGCCGGGAGTTCCTGCGCTGGTGGGGCGACCGTATCACCGAGCGCTGCGTGGTCCGTCTCGAGGATGGGCTGTTCGTCGACCAGAAGTGGGTCGACCTGGTGCCCGGCCTGTGGCCCGGGGTCGCCATCGACCGCGATCCCGGCTACGACGTCGCCTACTGGAACCTCCACAGCCGCCGGGTCAAGCTCGGCGCCGAGGGTGCCACGGTCGACGGCCGGCCGCTCGCCTTCTTCCACTTCTCCGGGCTGGACCCCGAGGCGCCAGAGCGGATCTCTAAGTTCCAGAGCCGTTTCCGGTGGAGCGACCTGGGCGACGCCCGGAGCCTGTTCCGCGACTACAGCGAGCGCGTGCTGGCGGAGGGCTGGCGGGAGCAGCGGAGCTGGATGTACGCCTTCGGGACCTTCTCGAACGGGGTCGGGATTCCGGCCCTGGCGCGGCGGCTCTACTTCGACCTCGGTCCGGAGCGCGCCGCCTTCGCCGACCCCTTCGACGCCGAGCGCGAGGGGTCCTTCTTCGCCTGGCTCGACGCGCCCGAGCACGGTCCCGCCCAGCCGCCCTACGTCAGCCGGCTGCTGGCCGCCGCGCGGCGCTTCCGGCCCGACCTGGTGGCTGCCTTCCCCGATCCTTCCGGCGCCGACCTCGCGGAGTTCGCGCGCTGGCTCGCCGCCCACGCCCGCGCCGACTTCGGCTTCGAGGCGCGCTGGCTCGACGCCGTCATCGGCGGCCGCGTCACCCACGCCTCCGTGGAGCGCACCACCCGCAGCGTCGGCGCCTCGCTCGCGGCCTCTGCAAGGGCACATGCGCGCGAGGCGATGGCCCACGCGAGGGCGGCGGCCAAGGACGGCCTCAAGGCGGTGATCGGCGCCGAGCGCGCGATCGCCCTCAAGCGCCGCGTGGTCGGTCCCGGGGAGCCCGAGCCCGACGGGGCGGCCGCGCCCGCCACGCCGCCCGGCGGGCCCGACCTGTCCCGGGTCGGGGTCAACGTCGCCGGCTATATCCGAACCGAGAGCGGGGTCGGCGAGGGCGTGCGCACCCTGATCCGGGCCCTCGAGCACGCGGGCATTCCGCACGCGCTCACCAACCTCGAGTTCAACGTCACCTCGCGCATGGCCGACGCGAGCTTCTCGCGGTTCTGTGACGACTACCCCTACGGGATCTCGGTGTTCGCGGTCAACGCCGACCAGGTGCCAGAGATGCTGCCCCACATCGGCGTCGACCGCCTCGACGGGCGCTACGTGATCGGTTACTGGGCGTGGGAGCTCGACCCCTTCCCCCGCCGATGGCTGGGATCCTTCGCGCCGTTCCGGGAGATCTGGACTCCGAGCCGCTTCTGCGCCGACGTCATCGGGGCGGTGGCGCCGATCCCGGTGCGGAGGGTGCCGCACGCGGTCGAGGTCGCGGCCAGCCCGGACGCCGACCGGGTCCGCTTCGGCCTGCCCGAGGACGCCTTCCTGTTCCTGCTCTGCTTCGACTACATGAGCTTCGCCGAGCGCAAGAACCCGCGCGGGCTGGTGCGCGCCTTCCGCCGCGCCTTCGCCGGGCGCGAGGACGTTGCCCTGGTGCTCAAGTCGATCAACGGCGACCGCGACTCCCAGGGCGTGGCCGCGCTTGCCGCCGAGGCTGAGGGCGCGCGTGTCATCACCCTCGACCGTTACCTCGAACGCCAGGAGACGATCGACCTGATGGCGGTGTGCGACGGCTACGCCTCGCTGCACCGATCCGAAGGCTTCGGGCTCACCTTGGCGGAGGCGATGTGCCTGGGCAAGCCGGTGGTCGCGACCCAGTGGTCGGGCAACGCCGACTTCATGAGCCCCTCGAACAGCTTCCCGGTGGGCTACCGGCTGATCACCCTCGAGCACACTGTCGGTCCCTACGACGCCGGCGGGACCTGGGCCGACCCCGACCTCGACCACGCGGTCGAGCAGCTCCGCCGGGTGGTCGACGACCCCGAGGGCGCCGCCGAGGTCGGCCGCCGGGCCGAGCGCGACATCACCGCCTTTTGCGGCCGGGCGGCGGTCGCCGAGATCCTCCGCTCCCGTGTCGCGGAGATCCTCGAGCGCCACCCGCTCCCGCCCGGCCCCGACCTGCCGCGCTGACGCTACACTCATCAGATGAGCTCACCTCTCCTCGTCGAGACCCGCGGTCCGTCCCGTGTCCTCACCCTCAACGACCCGGGGCGCGCCAATGCTCTCTCCCCAGACCTCACCGACGCCCTGACCGCGGCCCTCGAAACGGCGGCGTCCGAGGACGGCGTGCGCGCGGTGGTGCTCGCGGGCGCCGGCAAGCACTTCTCCGCCGGCGCCGACCTTGCCGTACTCGAGGCGGTGGCCGCGGGCGGCGACCTCGCCGCCAACCGCGTCGACTCGGAGAGGCTCGAGCGCCTCTTCGCGGTCCTTCTCGACCATCCCAAGATGACCCTCGCCGCGGTCCAGGGGGCGGCGGTGGCCGGCGGCTGCGGTCTCGCCACCGCGTGCGACCTGGTGATCGCCGAGCACGGTGCCCGCTTCGCCTACACCGAGGTCAAGATCGGCTTCGTTCCTGCCCTGGTCTCGACCTTCCTCACCCGTCGGGTGACCGGACAGGTCGCCCGCAGGCTGCTGCTCGACCCCGCGATGATCACGGCGGAGCGGGCCTTCGACCTCGGTCTGGTCGACGACATCGTACCGGACGGGCACGCCCTCGAGCGTGCACTGGCCTGGGCGGAGGCGATCGCGCGCACCGCTTCGTCGTCGGCGGTGGCGGCAACCAAGCGGCTGCTCAACGAGACTGTCGGCCTCGGTTGGCGGGAGGCCCTGGCGCGGGCGGCGGAGAGCAACGCCCGCCAAAGGATGCACCCCGAGTGCGTGCGCGGCGTGCGCACCTTCCTCGCCACGAAGACCACCCCGGATTGGCTGGACGAGGAGTAGCGGCCGGAATACCACAGAGGCACAGAGACACAGAGAACCAAAGAGGCTTTTCTGTGCCTCTGGGCCTCTGTGGTTCAGCCGGTGACGGTTACTCGGCGGCAGCCGGAGCGGTGGGGGCCGGTCGTGCGGCGAGCTCGCGGTCGAGCATGAACAGGCCCTGCGGGCTCGACTCGAGCATCTTGACCTGATGGAAGAGGGTGTCCGCGGTCGCCTCCTCCTCGACCTGCTCGTTGACGTACCACTGGAGCATCGCGGCGGTGGCGTGGTCGCGCTCGTTCGAGGCGAGGGTGACCAGCGTGTTGATGCGCTCGCTGATGTGGCGCTCATGGTCGAGCACCGACTCGATAGCGACCGACGGCGAGGCCCACTCGGATTGCGGCGCCTCGATCGTCTGCAGCTTCACTGCGTTCCCGCGGTCGTGGACGTACCCGAACAGCTTCATGGCGTGGCCGTACTCCTCCTGCGCCTGGACCTGCATCCAGTGCGCGAAGCCGTCGAGGTGAAGGTTGGTGAACCAGCCTGCAACCGAGAGATAGAGGTAGAACGAGTAGAACTCTGCGTGGATCTGCTCGTTGATCGCCTTCTGGATGGAGTCGCTCAACATGGTTGTCCTCCTTACGTGGCCCGCGAGGGTCGACGGCGCCGGGGATCGACGCCATTTCCACCAGTATAACGGCGGTCGCCGCTGAGCCGAGCGGATCAGGAGCCGTCGGGGTCGTCGAGCAGGGACGGCGACGGCTGAGGGCGGAGCGAGGTCGGCTGGATCCAAGATCGGATGTTGTTGAAGCCCTCTGCGCGGCCCCACAGCAATCCGGCCGAGGTACCGTTGCCGAGCGGTCGGCCGGTTGTCCAGACCGTTGCCCAGAGCACGACTGCGGTGATGGCTGCAACCACGAAGGTGCGAGCGCGAACCGCCTCGAGCGGATGCACGAAGGGCGAGGGGTAGCCGTACCAGGCGATGGCGAGTGCGACCACGGACGGTGCCGCGGCGCCGATGAGGGCCGCGATCGGCGTCGGGTGGAGGAGCCATGCGGCTGCACCGAGCCCGACGGCGCCGGGCACGACGAGGTGCAGCATTACAACGCCCAGACGCTGGCCGCGCCCGCTCTTCCGCCGCGCGCCACCCAGCAGCGCGAGCAGACGCAGCACCGCCGGCACGGTCGCGATCGCGGCCACGGCCGGGGAGAGGCTGGTCAGCCCGCTCGGGAGCCGGCGCAGCTCGAGCCAGTGCGTGAGGTGGCCGTCGGCGGGGTCGAGCAGTGGCAGCCACGCGACACCGACGACGGCGGCCGCCCAGGCGACCTGGACGGCCGCGAGCTCGGCGCCTAGGGTGCGGGATCGTGGCACGAAGCCGACGGTGAGCAGGGCGACCAGGAACGGTAGGGCGAGCGATCCGAGCCAGTAGCCGACGGCTGCCGGTCGCGCCGCGAAGTCCAGGGTGGGCTGGTTCACCAGCGCCCAGACCGGGTGATCGAGTGGCAGGCTCACCCCGATCCAGCGGCAGCCGCCGAGCATCGCGCCGACGGCCTGGCCGAGCACTGCGAGCACGAGGCCGAGGGGGAGTGCCACCGCGGCGAGCAACCAGCTCGCGAGCACGGCGCGAGGGGCGAGGACATCGACCGAACGGTTCACGGCCGGCATGCTACCATGAGTCCCGCCATGGGACGACAAAACCCTCTTATCTCAGGACTTGTGCTTCTGATGAGCGGCCTTGCCGCAGTTCCGAACCCGGCCCGAGCGCAGGCGCTGGCGGTCGATCGGGTTGCAGGCGGCGTCGAGCTGGTCCAGGTGGCGCTGCCCCTCGCCGAGGCGACCTCGGTTGCGTGGCCGAGTCTCGACGCCCAAGGCCAGGTCGCGGTGCACTCGCTGGTCGGCGGACCCATGACCCTCTCGGCCGCTCTCGAGGCCGCTCTCGGTGAGACCGCCGACCCGGCCCCGCCCGTGGTGGTGGCGGTCGGTGGTGCGACCACCGCCGAGCTGAGGGCCCTGCTCGACCGCCTCCTTGCGGGCCGACCGTTGGTGGCCCTGCCGACCCCCGCGCGGTCCGTACTGGCGGAGGGCGGCACCGAGCGTCGGCTGGGTCCGGCGGGTGGCGAGGCGACCGTGCGTCTGAGTCTCCCGCTGCCGCAGCCTGTGGATCCGAGCAGGACGGCGGTCGAGGTCCTCTGGGAGGTGCTGCCGGAGGTCCTCGGGCGCGAGGCGGAGGGCCTGCAGAGTCGGATCGAGGGTGACCGAGGCGTTCTCGAGGGGCGCATCGACCCCGCCCTCGCCGAGCACCGGCTCTCCCGTCTGCGACTGGCGCTGGCGCGGCTCGCGTCGGCTCCCCGGCTCGACGAGTCCCTCGTCGAGCGCGCTCGGACACGGGTGGCCGTGCGTCGGCTCGCCCAGCTCGAGCGTCACCCCGAGGCGGCCGCGGTGGTGCTCGAGCGATGGATTGCCTCCGGCGACGACGGCGTGCGGGAGCTTCTCTTTGGTGCCGAGGGAGTGACCGCAGCCGGCGTCCGTGCCGCCGCTCTGGACTGGCTGCCGAAGCACCCCGGAGCGGCCGTCCTGATGCTGCCGCCGCAGGTGTTCGACCCTCGTTTCGCGCCGCCGCCGGAGCGGGTCGCGCTGGACAACGACCTTGCCGCGGTGGTTCTCGAGAGGGGTGCCACCCCCCTCGCCGCGCTCGTGCTGCGTCCCGTGCTGGTACCGGACGTCGACGGCGCGCTGTCGGCCACAGTGCTCGCACGGGTGGCGGTGGAGCTGAGGTCCGGCGAGGGCGCCCCGGGCTGGGTGAGCGTCCATGCGACGCCACCTTCACTCGAGCTGGCCGCGCCGCCAGACGGTTTCGCCGAGCTGGTCGAGGCGCTGCGCGGCGCGCTCTCCAAAGTGGTTGCGGACGACCTTCCGGTGGCTGGGTCAGAAGCGGATGCCCGCCGGCGGGCGCTCGCGTTGATGGGCGATCGGCTCGGGCTGTCGGGCGGCGCCGAGCTCAACCCGGCGATCCTGCTGCGGCCCTCCAACCTCGCCTTGGGGGCGGTGGTTCCGGATGCCGAGACCGCCGGCGAGGCGCTCACCAAGTTCCTGGTCGGCGAGCCCGAGAACGGCGCCGGGATCAGCCGCGTTCCCGGAGTGGTCGGTCGCCAACGGGAAGCCGTCCCCGGACGGACCTCGACCGTCGCGGTCGCGCTCGGGGTCGACAGCTCTTCCGGGCCCGGCCGTCGCTCGGTGATCGCCGAGCTGCTGAGCGCGCGCCTGGCGGCGACGATGCCGACGCGCCGGACAGAGGTCCTCACGCCGTTGGTGCCTGGACGTGCCGTGATCGTGGTGCTGGTCAGCGGCGCCGACGCGACTGTCGACGACCTCGAGCGCGAGCTCTCCTCGGTGTGGCCGCGGCTGGTGGCGAGGCCGGAGGAGGCCGAGCTGGCACCGATCCGTCGTCGCGTGGCTGCCCGCCTCGCGGCCGACTCAGGCGGGACCCTGGGGCGGGCCGGGGCGTGTGCCGCCCTGGCGGCGGGCGAGAGGTCCTGGCAGACGGCGCGCGAGCTCGAGCTCGACGTGCTCGGCCTGGAGCCGGACGTGGTCGCCCGGAGCCTGGCGGGAGCTGCGGACCTCGCCGGGCTGGAAGAGGTTGCAGCGGGCGTACTGCCGATGGTCCCGCCTGAAGCCGTACCTCCACCTCGTCGACGCAAGTGACGGGCAACGGGCCGCCAAGCCGGCGGCACAAGTGATCGGACGCGAATCGGCTACCATGAGCAGTCACCGGTGCAGCGCGGGCTGACGCCCGCTCGGCGCGGCGGCGCGTCCGCACTGCCGATCCCGGCAGCACAGGGGGTGTCGAGTGGCGGTCGGCTTCGACGGACCTGACGGGGGGCGTGAATGACCGGGCGACTCCAGCGACTGGCCCCGGCGATCTGGATCCTCGTCGTGATCGCCACGCTCGCCTGGTTGATCGGTTCCTACCCTTTGATGGACCCGGACGAGGGCCGCAACGCCGAAGTTGCACGTGAAATGGCGGCGACCGGCGACCTCTTGGTGCCCCATCTCGACGGCCTGCCATACATGGACAAGCCCTTTCTCTACTTTGCGGTGGTGGCTGCGGGCATCCGCGCGTTCGGGCCCTCGGAGCTTGTCGTGCGCCTGCCGTCACTGTTCGCAACCCTGCTCACGATCGCACTGGTGGGCTGGTTTGCGCGGCGGCTGTACGGCTCCGATGCTGCCTGGATCGCGGCCGGTGCCGCGCTGGTCATGCCGGTGACCCTCGTCCTCGCGTGTGCGGTCATCTTCGACGCCACCATGACCCTGTTCATGGTCACGGCGATCGTCGCCTTCTACCGCGCGGTCGAACACCGGGCCGAGCGCCGGCCCCCCGGTGCGGGCCGATGGCTGTGGACCGTCGCGGCGTGGGCTGCCATGGCCCTCGGGGTGATGACCAAGGGACCCGTCGCACTGGTCGTACCGCTGCTAGTGGCCGTGCCCTACGGGCTCGTGCGGCGGGCAAGCGCCGCGGTGTGGCACCCCGCCGGGCCGCTCGCCTTCACCGTCATGGTGGCACCCTGGCTGTGGGCCACGGAACGCGCCGTGCCCGGCTTCCTCCACTACGCACTGGTCACCGAGACATGGAGCCGGATGACCAGCGACGAGCTGCGCCGGACGCAGCCGGTGTGGTACCTGCTGCCGGTGCTCTTCCTGGGCTCGCTGCCGTGGTCCCTGACGGCGCTCGCAGGTTGGGTGCGGGCGCGCCGCCTGCGCTCGGGCGCCGATCACCGGACGGTCTTCCTCCTGCTGTGGCTGGTGCTCCCGTTGGTGATGTTCTCCCTGTCGCGCTCCAAGCAGCCGCACTACGTTCTGCCGCTCGTGCCTGCGGTCGCGCTGCTCCTGGCGTCCCTGTGGCGGGAGGGCTCGAACCGGTCGCTGCTCGGGGCACGGCTGACCGCTGTCGTGCTGGCAGCGATCGGTGGTGCGGCGCTCCTGGCGACAGTGGTCCCGGCCTTCGAGCCGCGGGTCGACGCCCACCTCCAGCCGGCACTGCCGGCGGCGCTGCTCGGGCTCGGGTCGGCCTGCCTGGTTGCGGCCGGCGTCGGCGCATCAGTCCGCGTGCGCTGGGAGCCGGTGGTGGTCGCGTTCGGTCTGCCCCTGGTAGCGCTCCTGGTCGCGGGGCGACCGCTCCTCGTTGACGTGGCACAGGGCAGGTCCACCCGCAGCCTGGCCGCAGCGATCGCCCAACGCCTGCCGCCGGACGGGCAGGTGGTTGGCATTCACGCCTTCCCCCACAGCCTCGCGTTCTATCTGGAACGACCGATTCTCGTGTCCACGGCCGACGGCGGTGAGCTCACCAGCAACTACGTTCTCAAGTCGATCGACCGGTTGCGCGAGGTTCCCGGATCGCCGCTGCGGCCGGCCGACTGGTGGCGTTCAGCGCTGACGGAGTGTCCCGAACCGTACATCTTCGTGACCTCGAACCGGGACACCGAGGCCATCACGGCGCTGACTGACTCGGGCCTGCCCCTGATCGTCCGTAGCCTCCGCTACTCGGCCTACGGGCCGTGCGCCCCTCCGGTGTCCGGCGAGGACGCAGCAATGACGGCGCCGGTGGGGAGCTGACGGCGGTGTGCGGCATCTTCGGCGTTGTGTCCCGAACGGGTGGGGCGATCGCGCGGCCCGAGATCCTCGACCGGATCGCCCGCGCCCTTCACCACCGCGGCCCTGACGGCAACCGCTGGGTCGACCTCGGTCCCTGTGCCCTGGGCGCGACGCGGCTGCGCATCATCGATGTCGACCCGCGCGCCGACCAGCCCTACACCCGACCCGACCGGACCCAGTGGTTGGTGTGCAACGGTGAGATCTACAACGCTGGCGACCTGCGTCGCCGCTACCCGGACTATCCGTTCAGAACCCGCTCGGACGTCGAGCCGATCCTGCCACTGTTCGGCGAGCGCGGCGTGGACGGAGTTGCGGATCTCGACGGCATGTTCGCGCTGGCGCTGTGGGACGCGGGCCGCGGGACGCTCGTCTTGGCGCGCGACAGGGCCGGCGAGAAGCCGCTCTTCTACACCCAGATCGGCGACGAGATCTGGTTCGCGTCCGAGGTTGCGGCGCTGCTCGAGCATCCGGAGGTCAGCCGCGAGCTCGATCCGATCGCGGTCGGCCAGTATCTGAGCCTGGGCTACGTTCTCGAGCCGCGGACGATGTTCGCGGCGATTCGCTGCGTGCCAGCGGGCACGAGCAAGATCATTGGCCGCAACACGGTCGACGAGCGGCGGTACTGGTTCCCGCTCGAACTCGCCGCCTCCGATCTTCACGTCGAGGACCGTGCCCGCCGGCTTACGACGCTGCTCGAGACCGCGGTCGCCAAACAGGTCGTCTCCGATCGACCGGTCGGCGTGTTCACCAGCGGCGGTCTCGACTCCTCGATCCTGACGGTGCTCGCGGCGCGCATGATCGGGCCCCAGAAGGTGCGGTCGTTCTCGGCGTGGTTCTCCCAGAGAAGCTTCGACGAGAGCCCGTGGGCCGAACGCTGCGCCGCCTCTGCGGGCACGCTGCACAGCAATGTCCCGTGCGACGAGCCCGAGCTCATGCTGGCACTCGACGAGGTCACAGCGCGCGTCGCCGTGCCGATCGCCGACCCCGCGATCCTGCCGACCTTCCTGCTCGCCCGCGCGGCGAGCGAGCACGTCGCCGTCGTTCTCAGCGGCG
>CAWFFJ010000014.1:0-55604 GCA_963814875.1 uncultured Acidobacteriota bacterium | reverse complement strand
GGGCAGGCTCGCTCCGCTCACGGCCTGCGGCCGCCCTTGACAGCCGGCTGCCGGCCGCCTTGGGGGCAGGTATGAGCCAGCACACTCCCCCGTCCAGACAGCCACGAACCTCCCACCGCAGCCTGCCTCGGGGCCGGGCCAAGCTGCTCGCGCTCTCAGTCGCCGTAGAGCTCGCCGCGAGCCTCGCCGAGCTGTCACTGCCTCGCGGGCTGTCACATCTGAGAGACCACCTCGTACGGGCAGCCGACAACACCGCGCTGCGGCTGTCAGAGGCGAGCGGGCGGACGCTGGGCAACCGGTACCAGCATCTCGAGGCCGCCTATGCAGAGAACCAGGAAGTGCAGAGCGATCTCGTCCTGATGCGAGCTCGCGGGGTCGAGATCCCCGCAGCGGTCCTCCATCACGCTGATCGCTTGGGCGGTCTGATCTACGGGCTGCTGCGCGCGGAGCTGCGGGATGCAAGCAGGTGAGGGCCACTCCCCAAGTGATGGCTTGGTGCCTCTGTGGTTCAAGACCTCCTGCGGCGTTTGAGGGCGCGCAGGCGGGTGACCTCGGCGACGATCCGCGCGGCTGCGAAGTCGACCTCCTCGGCGGTGGTGAAGCGGCCAAGGGAGATTCGCAGCGAGGCCGCGGCCAAGGCCGGCGCAACCCCCATCGCGCGCAGCACCGGCGACGGCTCGGCGCGGCCGGCGGTGCATGCCGAACCGGTCGAGACCGCGATGTCGTCGAGGGCGGCGAGCAGTGCGGGGCCGTCGACACCGGCGAAGGACAGGTTGCTGGTGTTGGGCAGTCGAGGCGCCGCGGCGCCGTTGACGGTGACGCCGTCGAGGTCCCCCAGGATCGCGCGCTCGAGGCGGTCCCGCAGCCCGGCGAGGAGGGCGGCGGCTTCGGCGAGCCCGACGACCGCGAGCTCGAGGGCGGCCGCGAGCCCGACGGCGCCGGGCAGGTTGGGGGTTCCGGGACGTACGCCGCCCTCCTGGCCGCCGCCCGCGAGCAGCGGAGGGAGGGTGGCGCCACGTCCGAGATCGCGCACCCACAGGGCTCCGATGCCCTTTGGTCCATAGGCCTTGTGCGCCGACAGGGACAGCGCGTCGACACCCAGCGTGCCGACGTCCAGGGCGAGCTTGCCGGGCGCCTGCGCGGCGTCGCAGTGGATCCGGGCGCCGGCCGCCCGCGCGAGCGCCACCGCCTCGGCCACCGGCTGCAGCGCCCCGGTCTCGTTGTTGGCGAGCATGAGGCTGACCGCGGCGACGTCGCCACCGAGGACGTTCGCGAGCTGATCGAGCCGGACCCGGCCGTCGGGATCGACCCCGACGACCGTGACCGGGCAGCCCGTGTCTGCCATTAGGCGTGCGACCGCGAGCACGGAGGGATGCTCGGTTGCCTGCGTGACGAGCCGGCGCCGACCCTGCGGGGCGGACGCGACCAGACCGTGCACGGCGATGTTGTTGGCCTCAGTGGCGCCGGAGGTGAAGACAACCTCCGAGGCGCCCGCCGCGCCGATCGCCCCTGCAACCGCGCTTCGGGCCGCTTCGAGCGCCTCGGCGGCGTCACGTCCCGGGCGGTGGCCGACGCTGCTCGGGTTGGCGAAGCGGGCAGTCAGGAACGGGAGCATCCGCTCGACGACCCGCGGGTCGCAGGGTGTCGAGGCGTTACAGTCGAGGTACACGGGCGTCTGCATGGTGAGCGTCCCCGGCGAGGACGGGGCGTCATTGTAGCCGACGCTCGGCTCGGACGCCCGGCGGCGGCGACCAAACTTCGGTGCGCTTGCGGCTTGCGGCGCCCCCGGCTACCATGCTGCGGCGCGGTCAGGCCGCGCGAGGGGCGCGCGTGAGAGTCCTCATCGAGGCGCCCTGAACGGGGGTGACATGGGAAACGGCGAGCTGTCCGAGATTCCGGCCGACATCACACTGACGGTTCCGGAGGCTGCGGCCCGGCTCGCGCGTGGCGAGCTGATCGTGGTGGTCGACGACGCGGACCGCGAAAATGAGGGCGACCTCGTGTTCGCCGCCGACCGGGTGACCCCGGAGGCGATCAACTTCATGGCCCGACACGGCCGCGGCCTCATCTGTGTCGCCCTCACTCCGGAACGTTGCGACACCCTCGATCTGCCCCTCATGGTCGAGAAGAACACCTCCTCCCACGGGACCGCGTTCTGCGTCTCGGTGGAGGCCCGCGAGGGCACCACGACCGGGATCTCGGCGCACGATCGCGCCGCGACCGTGCGCGCCTTGATCGACCCGCGCACGACCCCCGACGACCTGCGCCGGCCGGGGCACATGTTCCCGCTGCGGGCCAAGCGCGCCGGGGTGCTGAAGCGCGCCGGCCACACCGAGGCCACGGTCGACCTGGCGAGGATCGCCGGGCTGACCCCGGCCGGGGTGCTGTGCGAGGTGATGGACGAGGACGGGCGTATGGCGCGCCTGCCGCGGCTGATCGAGTTCGCACGCGAGCACGGCAACCTCGGGATCCTCACGGTGGCCGACCTGATCGCGTACCGGCTGCAGACCGAGAAGCTGGTCGAGCGGGTCGCGGGCCCGCTGCTGCCCACCGCGTATGGCGGCTTCCGGATCTACGCCTACCGCAACACCGTCACCGGGGAGGAGCACGTCGCGCTGGTGATGGGCGAGATCGACCCGGAGCGGCCGGTCCTGGTCCGTGTCCACTCGCAGTGCCTGACCGGCGACGTCTTCGCCTCGAGCCGCTGCGACTGCGGCGTCCAGCTTGACGAGGCCCTGAGCCGGATCTCGGCCGAGGGCTCGGGCGTGCTGCTGTACCTGCTCCAGGAGGGGCGGGGCATCGGTCTGTTCAACAAGCTGCGCGCCTACGAGCTCCAGGATGATGGCGCCGACACCGTGGAGGCGAACCTCCATCTCGGCTTCGCGGCCGACCCCCGAGACTACGGGACCGGCGCCCAGGTCCTCGCCGACCTCGGCGTGAGGCGGCTGCGGCTGATGACCAACAACCCGCGCAAGTACGCGGCGCTGGCCGGCTTCGGTCTGGAGATCGTCGAGCGGGTGCAGCTCGAGGTACCGCCGACCGTGCACACCCGAGCCTACCTGGAGACCAAGAAGCTCAAGCTCGGCCACCTCCTGAAGCTGGTGTGACGCCGGTCCAGGACAGCCGATGAGCTACCCCCTGCCCGACCTCGCGGAGCTGGCCGAGGCGCTCGCGGGGGGCGAGCGCGAGCTCGCCGTCGGCGGCGTGACGCCATCGGCCCGCGCGCTGCCGCTCGCCGCCCTCGCCGTCCGTGGGTGGCCCGCGACGCCGACTGCGGTGGTCGTGCCCCACCTGCTCGACGCCGGCGAGCTCGCCGCCGGGCTCACACTGCTCGCGCCCCAGCTCGAGGTGGCGGTGGTTCCGGCAGAGACCGCGGCGCCCTACCAGGGCGCGGAGCCGGCGCTCGCCGCCCGGCTCGCCCTGGTCCGGCTGCTCGCCGGTCTCGCGCGCCGCGAGCTCGACCTGGTGGTGGTGCCGGTGCGCGCTCTGCTCGCCCCGGTGCCCCGGCCCGAGTCGGTGCTGTCGCGGTTTTCAACCCTGATCCGCGGCGACGTCGTCGATACCGAGGAGCTCGCCCGGCGGCTGGTTGAAGCCGGCTATCGTCGGGTCGACCTGGTCGAGGAAGCGGGCGACTTCGCGGTCCGCGGCTGGGTCGTGGACGTGCACGCCGGTGGCGAGCTCGGCCTGCGTCTGGAGCTCGACGACGACCGGTTGGAGGCGATTCGGCCGTTCGACCCCGCGACCCAGCGCACCGCCGCCGAGCCGCTCGAGCGGGCACAGCTGCCTCCGATGGACCTGTTCCCGGCCGACGCCGAGCGGCGCGAGCGGCTCGCCGGGACGCTCGGGCGGGATCTCCCCCAGCTTTCCGGGCTGCTGCGCGAGGGCGCCGAACGTCGCCTGTGGTGGGGCGCGCTGCCGCTCGCCGACGAGGCGGTGTCGTGGCTCGACGCGCTCGACGGGGTGGTGGTCTGCGACCGCGACGAGACCCTCGGCGAGCTCGGCCGGTGGTTCAAGGTCCAGGAGCGCGAGTGGCGCACCCTGGCGACGCGTACCGTCCAGCTTCCGGGACCTGAGCTCACTCTGGTGCCGACCGGGAGTCTCGCGCCGCGGCTCGAGTCGCCGGGGCTCCGGGTCGAGCAGCTCGAGGTCACTGACGGACGCACCCACTGGTGGCGGTTGTCCACCCACCCGATGGAGAGCTTCGTCCGTCGGCTGCCCGATCTGGTGCCCACGCTGCGCCAGCGCCGGGCGCTCGACCTCTCACAGGTCCTGGTAGTGGCCTCGCCGGGAGAGGAGCGCCGCTTCGCTCACCTGCTGACCGACGGCGAGGTGCCGCCGGTGGCGCCGCCGCCTCCCCCGGGCACGGTCGCCATCGCGGTGGGCGAGCTCGAGCACGGCTTCCTGTGGGACGGCGGGCTCGCAGTCTATGGCCGGCGCGAGCTCACCGCGGTGCCGCCGCCCCGGCGGCGGCGGTCCGGCCTCGCCGCGTTCGTCTCCGATCTGCGCGACCTGCGGCCGGGCGACTACGTGGTCCACGTCGACCACGGCATCGGCCGCTTCACCGGCTTCCGGCGGGTGCCGGTCGAGGGCCGCATCCTCGAGATGCTGGTGCTCGAGTACGTCTCCGGCGACATCCTGCTGGTGCCGGTCGAGCGGGCCGACCTGATCCAGAAATACGCCGCCGGCGACGTTGAAACCGCGCCGCGGCTCGACCGCCTCGGCGGCGCGACCTGGCGGCGGCGGACCGCACGGGTGAAGAAGGCGGTCAAGGAGATGGCAGCCGAGCTGCTGCGCCTGGCCGCGATGCGGCGGGCGGCGCGCGGGCATGCGTTCTCGCCCGACTCGCCGTGGCAGCGCGAGTTCGAAGGCGCGTTCGAGCACGACCTCACTGAGGACCAGGAGCGCGCGGTCACGGACATCAAGCAGGACATGGAGTCTCAGCGGCCGATGGACCGGCTGCTCGCAGGCGACGTCGGCTACGGCAAGACCGAGGTGGCGATCCGAGCGGCCTTCAAGGCGGTGCTCGACGGCAAGCAGGTCGCCGTGCTGGCCCCGACCACAATCCTGGTCGAGCAGCACCTGGAGACCTTCCGCCGCCGGATGGACGGCTTTCCGGTCGAGCTCGCGATGCTGTCCCGCTTCGTCCCCCCGCGCGAGGCCAAGGAGGTCCGAGAAGGGATCGAACAGGGACGCGTCGACATCGTGATCGGTACCCACAGCCTGCTCGGCTCCTCGGTGCGCTTCCGCGACCTCGGCGTGGTCGTGGTCGACGAGGAGCAGCGCTTCGGCGTCGCGCAGAAGGAGCGCCTCAAGCGGCTGCGCGCCGAGGTCGACGTGCTCTCGATGTCGGCCACACCGATCCCGCGCACGCTCAACATGGCCCTGTCCGGGCTGCGCGACGTGTCCCTGATCGAGACCCCGCCGCGCGACCGCCAGGCGGTCGAGACCACCGTGCTCCAGTTCTCGGAGGAGGTGGTTCGCGAGGCGGTCCTGTACGAGCTCGAGCGCGCCGGCCAAGTCTTCTTCGTTCACAACCGGGTACGTTCAATCGGCGCCTTCGCCGACTGGCTGCGCCGAGTCGTGCCCGAGGCGCGGGTGGTGGTCGCCCACGGCCAAATGCCGGAGCGCACCCTCGAGCGGGCGATGCGCCGTTTCCTCGACGGTGAGGCCGACGTGCTGCTCGCCACCGCGATCATCGAGAACGGGCTCGACATTCCCAATGCGAACACCCTCCTGGTCAACCGCGCCGACCGCTTCGGGCTCGCACAGCTCTACCAGTTGCGCGGCCGCGTGGGCCGTTCGGACCGGCTCGCGTTCGCCTACTTTCTGATTCCTCCCGGCCAGGCGCTGTCGCCGATCGCTCGCGCCCGGCTGGCCGCGATCCAGGAGTTCTGCGAGCTTGGCGCTGGGTTCCGCATCGCCGCCCGCGATCTCGAGATCCGCGGCGCGGGGAATCTGCTCGGAGCGGAGCAGCACGGCTTCATGGAGGCGGTCGGGTTCGAGACCTACTGCCGGCTGCTCGAGGAGGCCGTGGCCGAGCTCGAGGGCCGGCCGCTGCCGTCGCGCCGGGAGGTCGAGCTCCGTCTCGGCCTCGACCTCCAGCTGCCGCCGGCCTACATTCCGGAGCCGGCGCTGCGGCTCGCCTTCTACAAGCGGCTCGCTTCGGCCCCGGACGAGGCGACCCTGACTGCGCTGGTCGAGGAGGTGGCCGACCGCTACGGTGCCGCCCCGCCGCAGCTCGGCGCCCTGGCCGACGCCCAGCGCATCCGGCTCGCCGCCCGGTGCGCAGGGGTGGCGATGGTGCAGCGGCGCTCGGGGGAGTGGAGACTCCGCCTCGACCCCGACGTGGCGCCGTCGGCCCGGCTTGGACTGGTGCTCTCGGGCTGGCCCGGCGCGCGCCTCTCGCCGACCGGAGAGCTGACGATACCGGCCGTGGACCCGGAGCTCGGCGTCCTGGTCGGCCTCCTCGAGAAGCTCGGTGAGGAGGGGGCGCCACCGTGAGCGAACCGGTGAGCGAGATCGTCGGCGAGGCCGTGCGCGTGGTCCCGTCGGCCGACGGCATGGTCGTCGACTGGCGCGGAGTGGAGCCCGACTGGCAGCCGCGGCGGGGAGCCGCACCCGGCACCGCGGTGATCTGGCGCGAACGGCCTTTCGAGGCGGTGGCGCGGATGGCCACCCAGACCGGTTCACGCTGGATCCTGCGGCCGTGGCCGGAGGGTGAGGCGATGCGGTTGGTGGCGAGGCTCGACGCGGAGGCGGTCGGCGCCGCCCGGCACCGCGCCGACGAGGAGCGTAGCGCGCGGTTGCGACGCCTTGCAACATTGCCGCTATTGCCGGTGCTCGGGCTCGCGCCAGGTGAGATGCAGGAGCGGTGGCGGCTCGACTGGGGTCACCCGACCGGGGCGGCCGTGCTGGTATCGGCACTCCTCGAGCTGGTGATCGGGTCCATCGGGGTGCTCCAGGCCATGGTGCTCACGGCGGGGTCGGGAGAGTGGCTGCTGCCGCCGTGGCTGCGATGGCTGGTCGTCGCCGGCCCGCTGATGTGTCTCGAGGCGGCGTTGCGGGTGGCGCTGGTGGTGACGCACGACCAACCGGCGGGATCACTGATCGCCGCGCCGCTGGCCCTCCTGACGCGTCACCGAGGCAGGAGCCAGAGCTCGAGCGAGACTCCCGGGTGCACCCGTCCGGTCCGTGGGCCGTCGATAGTCGTCCTCACGGTGCGCATCGCGTATGCCAGCATGGCGTGGCGCGAGCGCCAGGAACGCTGGGCGGCGGAGCTCGGCCTCGGCGCTGCCTGGCTGACGGTCCTCGGTGCGGGGGCGGAGCTCGTCGGCGGCATGGTCAACGTCGCTCGGCACGGCGGTGATGGCTCGCCCCTGCTGTGGCTCGACCTCTTCTTCGTGGTCGAGGGCGCAGTCCGGCTGCTGTGGCTCGCCGCCAGCGGGCGGCCGGTGGGCAGCCTCCTCGCCCTCCCGCTTGAGCCCCTGGTCGACCGCCTCGAGCGGAGCCCGCGACGGCCCGGTGGTCGGCACGGATCGTGCTAGGCTGTCCCCCGTGTGCCGTTTGCCGAGCCCCTTGCTGATCCTGGCTCTCGCGCTCGCCACGCTGTCGGCGTGTCGCAGCGACGACCTTTCGATCGCCCGGGTCGGGAACAACCCGGTTCGTCTCGAGGTGTTCCAGAGCTATCTCGAGGCGATCACGGGTGAGGCATGGCAGCAGATTGACGACCGGGTGGCCTCGCGGTTGCTCGACCAGTATCTCGACCAGGAGGTCATCCTCGCAACGACCGGTGGCAGCAGCGCCGCCGATGCCGCGACTCCCTCGCGCCGTGCGATCGTCGTCCGCCGGCGCCTCGCCGACGCCTGCGGCCAGCCACCCCCGGCCGACGCCGCCACGGTCGAGGCGGAGGTCGAGCGCCGGTCGCAGATCGTGCGTCCTGCCGGCGCCCACGTGCGCCAGCTCCTGCTCGACACCCGAGAGGCTGCTGTCGATGCCCGCCGTCGCCTGGCCGCCGGTGAGGACTGGAGCTCGCTCTCCAGGGCCGTCAGCAGGGCGCCCAATGCGGACGGCGGCGGCGAGATCGGTTGGGTGCAGCGGGGCGGGCTGCCCGAGACCCTCGAGGACGCGATCTTCGCGCTCGCCCCGGGCGCGATCTCGGAGCCAGTGCAGGGGCCGTCCGGATTCCACATCTTCCAGGTGCTCGAGACCCGGCCCGAGGGCGGCGTCGACCGCGTCGAGCTCGAGGCGGAGGTCCGGCGCGAGCTCGACGAGACTGCAGCGCGGGCCTTCACCCGTGTCTGCATCGACCGGCTGGCCCGTGAGGCCGGGGTGACAACGCGCCCAGGTCGGTTGTGGTTCCAGTACGATGGCCGCTATGCGGAGGCACGACATGCGGGCTAGGACGTGGCTGATTGGGATTGCGATCATCATGGCGGTCGCCGCCAGGGTTGGCGCAGAGCGCCAGGTGCTCGAGGCGATCCTGGTACGGGTGAACGATCGGATCGTGACCATCTCGGAGTTTCGCCAGCGGCTCGAGCAGGAGCTGGCCCAACGCCCCCAACCGGCCTCCCAGGAGGACCTGGAGAAGTTTGCGAACGGCTATCTGCAGTCGATGGTCGACGAGATGGTGCTGCTCGAGCGCGCGAACGAGAAGCACGTGACGATCGACGACGCGCAGGTCGACCAGTCGATCAAGGGGCTGCGAGAGGAGAACGGCCTGACCGACGACAAGCAGTTCGAGCAGGCATTGGCGAGCGCCGGGCTGACCGTGGAAGGGCTGCGCGAGCGCTACCGCCAGACGATGACCGTCCAGCGCACCGTGCAGAGCGAGGTCAAGCCGACCGAGATCACCGAGGAGGAGGTCCACGCCCTCTACGAGAAGCAGCACGAGGACTTCCGGGTGCCGGAGAAGACCGAGCTCGAGCAGCTCTTCTTTGCGGTGGCCGACGACGGTTCGGACCGCCAGGAGGTGCTCGGCCGGGCTCGCGGTCTGGTCCAGCGCGTCCGCAGCGGTGCCGACCTCAAGGCCGAGGCGACACTGGCCGGCGTCGAGCTGCAGTCGCTCGGTGCGATCCCGATTGGTGATCTTCGGGAGGAGCTGCGGGACGCCATCGCTGACCTGCCAGCGGGCGGTCTCACCGACCCCTTGACCGTTCCCGGCGGCTTCCAGGTGCTGCGCCTGGTGCAGAGAATCCCGGCGGGCTACCAGCCGTTCGAGGAGGTCCGGGAGACGCTGCGGCGTAACCTCTCCCAGAAGCGGTTCCAGGAGCAGACGCAGGGTTTGGTCGAGCGGCTGAAGAAGAACTACCTGGTCGAGGTCCACGAGGACCTGCTGCCGCGCGCGCTCGCGGGCCTCGCCCATGGCTGAGAACCGCGAGTGGGTCCGAGAGCTGCGGCCGGGCGCCGAGATCGATGAGGTCTACGCTGTGCACTCCAAGGAGGTGCGCCAGCGCAGGGCGGGAGGTCCCTTTCTCGCACTGACCCTGGGGGACCGCACCGGGTCAGTGTCGGCCCTCGTATGGGAAAACGTCGAGGCGATCGGGTCGGCCCTCGTGGTCGGCGGGCTGGCCCGGATCCGGGGCCAGGTCCAGCGTTACAACCAGCGCCTCCAGGTCGTCGTCCGGCGAGCGACGACGGTGCCTGCGGAGGAGGTCAACGAGAGCGAGTTCATCCGAGCCTCCCGCCAGGACCCGGAAGCTCTCTGGCGGGGGATCGAGGAGCTGATCGCCGAGCTCGCGGACCCGCACCTCCGACAGCTGCTGTACCGGGTCTTCTCCGACCCCGAGGTGGCCCAACGGTTCCGGATCGCGCCCGCCGCGCGCTCGCTCCACCACGCCTTCCGCTCCGGCCTGCTTGAGCACACGCTGTCGATGTCCCTGGCCGCGCGCGGTCTCGCCCGCCACTACCGGCTCGATGAGGGCCTGGTGATCGCCGGTGCGCTGCTCCACGACCTCGGCAAGATCTGGGAGCTCGAGTCCGGGGCTTCGATCGAGTACACCGACGACGGACGGCTCCTCGGCCATCTGCCGATGGAGGTTCTGTACGTCGACCGAAGGATCGCCGAGCTGCCCGAATTCCCGGCCGAAACCAGGCGACAGCTGCTGCACATCCTGCTCGCCCACCACGGCGAGTACGAGTACGGCTCCCCGCGACGGCCGAAGACTCCCGAGGCGATGGTCGTGCACATCGCCGACAACCTCGACTCCAAGATCGCCGGGATGTTCGAAGCGATCACCTCGGACGCCGGTGACGACGAGCCCTGGACCGGTTTCTCGCGCATCCTCGAGCGACACATCTACCGCCGGGTCGCACCGACCTCAAGCGCGCGCCCGCGGGACGAGTGAGCCACGGGGGGCGCGAAATGTCAGTCGAGCGCGCGGATCGCGGCGACCACCTCGGCGGGGTCGGGGAAACGTCCGGTCCGGTGCTTCGAGTACACCAACCGTCCGTTGACGGTGACATCGAACACTCCGCCCGCACCCTTGACCAGCTCCGCTCGGGCGCCGAATTCGCGCTCCAGCACGTCCGCCAGACCGGCGGCTCGCGGGAGGTAGTTTCAAACGACGCAGTACTCGATCGTGATCTGCATGACCCCTCCCTACCCGTCAACACGGCGTTCGCATGCGGGATTCTCGCATGGAGGCCGGTCGATCGTCCTGCTACGATGCCGACCGCCCAACGCTTCGGAGCCGAGCTCCGTAGAAGCTGCGGAGAGTGACGGCATGGCGATGCGGCTGCGGCTGATGACAACGGTCCGCGAGGGCGACTCGGGGAGGACGATGGACGAACGCGAGCTCGTGCGCGCGGCTCGTCGGGGCGACGAGGAGGCGTTTGCGGGACTGGTCCAACGCTACTCCTCGGGTCTCCATCGGACGGTGGCCCGCATGCTCGGCGAAGAGACCGAGGCGTGGGATGTGGTCCAGATGACGTTCCTCAAGGCGTGGCAGCGGCTTGACCGCTACGACAGCCGATGGAGCGTGTCGACCTGGCTGTACCGCATCGCAACCAACCTAGCCATCGACCTGATGCGCGCCCGCTCGAGCCGCGAGCGAGCTCAGCAGGCCGGTGGCGAGCACCACCTGCGCCTGGTCGGCGACGGCGAGCCGACGTCGCAGGCGGCCGACGAGGGCGAGCTCGAACGGATCATGGGCCGTCTCCTGACCCGCCTGACGCCGCAGCAGAGGGCGGCCTTCGTGCTGCGGGAGATCGAGGGCCTGCCGTCTGCCGAAGTCGCCGAGGCCATCGGCTGCACCCCGACGACCGTCCGCAATCACGTGTTCCAGGCGCGCAGGGTGCTGCGGCGGGAGCTCGAGTTGCACTATCCCGAGTACCTGCCGAGCGACCCGAGGGAGTGACATGGACTGCGATCGACTTCTCGCCGCTCTTCCGCGGTACCTGGACGACGCGCTCGACTCCGCCGAGCGCGATGCGGTGCGTCGGCATCTCGCCGAGTGTGCGAGCTGCCGTCGCCGCGCCGTTGCCCTCGAGCCGAGCATGGCGCTGGTCGCCGCGCGGCCGCGCGATCCCTCGCCGGACGAGGTCGAACGGTGCGTCGGGGCGGTGACCTCGCTGATCCGCCAGCAGCGCCTGGCCAGCCGCCTGCACCGGCCGCGACGGCGCCTGCTTGCTGCTGCCGCCGTGCTCATCATCGCGCTCGCGGCAGGGACCGCGTGGCGGCTGAGCGGCGGCGGGCCCGCCACGACCGCACCGACGGGCATCGGCACCGCCGCGATCGAGGCCCCGGTGCGGCCGGCGCCCGAGGTCGAGGTGGACATGCGGGAGGCTGGGGTGCGCGTCTACCATCTCGCGATCGACGATGCGCCCAACACCGTCGTCGCGCTGGTCGTCAACCCGGCACTGGAGCTGTGACCGTGCGCCCGGCGCCACTTCTTGTATCCGTGCTCCTGGCCGCTTGGTTTGCGTTGTCGGCGGCTGCGGACGCCCTGACCGTGGCCCGTGTGTTCGAGATCCACTACCGTTTGCTCGCCGAGGCCGCGCTGGTGGTCCAGCCGCTGCTGTCGGAGGACGGCTCGCTGACCCTCGAGCCCCGTCACGCCCGGCTCACCGTCCAGGACCGGCCCGAGGTGGTCGACCGGATCGCGCGGACGCTGGAGGCCTTCGACCGGCCCCCGGAGCGCTTCCGGATCCGGGCCGAGCTCTATGAGGCGTCGAGCGAGCCCGGGGCCGGGAACGACGCGGCGGTCGCCGACCTCAAGCTCAGCGAGGTCTTCCGCTACACCTCCTTCCGTCGCATCGGCCAGGCGATCCTCGAGGGCGACGTCGGAGCGACCGCTCGCGCCGATCTCGGCGACGGCTACCTGGTGAGGTTCACCGTGTTGCCGGGGGAGAGCCCCGAGGGCTTCGTCGTGCCAGAGGCGTCCTCGCCCCTGGTGCGCCCGCCCGCGTCCGGACGGTGGACGGCGGGGCACGCGAGCGAGCCGGGCGGCGAGCCCGCAAACCGTCAGGTTCGTTTGGACAAGCTCGTCCTTGCGCGTATTGGCGCACCTGGCGGGCTGCGGCCGCAGGAGGTGCTGCGTTCGAGCGCGCTGCTCGCCGCCGGGCAGCGAGTCGTGCTCGGCGCGAGCGCCTCCGAGTCGGCGCGCAAGGCACTGGTCCTCGTGCTGCGGGCCGAGCCGGTCGAGGCACGCTAGGTGCCGGAGTTCGCCTGCCGGCTCGGCGCGCCCGATGGCTCGCTGCTCGAGCAGCGACGGCTGGCGGTCTCGGCCGAGGCGTTGCGCCGCGAGCTCGAGGACGAGGGCTTCCATGTCTTCTCGGTGACCTCAGCCGGCGGTGGCCTGAAGCTGCGCCTGCCAGGACGCGGTGAACGGGTCCCCAGCCAGGATTTTCTGCTGTTCAACACCCAGCTCAAGACCCTGCTGCACGCCGGCCTGCCCCTCGCGCAGTCCCTCGACCTGCTCCGGACCCAGCAGAGCAACGCGCACTTCCGCGCTCTACTCGACAAGGTCCACCAGCAGATCACCACCGGCGTGGCGCTGTCCGACGCCTTTCTCTCGCTCGGCGACACCTTTCCGCGGCTGTACGCCAACTCGTTGCGCGCGGGCGAGCGCTCCGGCGACCTCGAGACCGTGCTCGCCCGCTACGTCGAGTACCAGCGCCTGGTCGACAGCGTGCGCAAGAAGATCGTCGGTGCGCTGACCTACCCGGCGATCCTGATCCTGCTCGCGGCCGGGCTCGTCGTCGTCCTCATGACCTACGTCATCCCCAACTTCTCGAGCTTCTACGCCCAGTTCGGGGCCGAGCTGCCGTTGCCGACCAGGATCGTGATCGCGCTCGCCAACTTCATGAGCGACAATGTGATCGCGCTGATCATAGGGTTGGTGGTCACGGTCTGGGGGGTGCGTGCGTGGTCACGGACCTCCCGCGGTCGGCGGGTGCTCGACCGGGTCAAGCTGAGGCTGCCGATCCTCGGTCCGCTCGCCCACCTGTTCGCGATGTCGCAGTTCACCCGCTCGCTGGCGGTGCTGCTCGGGGGCGGCACGCCAATGATTCCGGCGCTGGAGACGGCCTCCACCTCGGTGTCCAACGCCCACGTTTCGGAGGCCCTGTTGGCCTGCGTTCCCCGGGTCCAGGAGGGCCAGGCGCTGTCGGACACCGTTGCCGCTACCGGCCTCGCCCCGGACCTTGCACTGGCCATGATGCGGGTCGGCGAGTCGACCGGCGCGCTGCCCGAGATGCTGACGCATACCTCGCAGTTCTTCGACGAGGAGATCGACTTCTCGCTCGCCCGGATCGTCACCCTGATCGAGCCGGCGATCCTGGTGTTCATGGGACTCGTGATTGCCGGTCTCCTGCTGGCGGTCTACTATCCACTTCTCACCCTGGTCTCGCGGATGAACTAGAGAGGGCGTGATGGCGACCGACGCAAACCTCGATCAGACCCTGGTCATGCTGGCCGGCGGGGCGACCCGCCAGGAGCAGGAGGACCTCGAGCGGGCGCGCGCGTTGGCTGATCGGCTCGGGCTTCCGTTCGACCCGCTGACCGAGTTCCACATGGAAGCGGACCTGTTCCGCGCGATCCCGGTCGAGGTCATGCTGCGTTACCAGTTCCTGCCCCTGGGCGAGCACGACGGCGCCCTGCGGGTGGTCATGGCCGATCCATCGAACGTGGTCGACGTCAACGAGCTCGAGCTCGCCCTCGCCCGCTCGCTCGAGCTGGTGGTGGGACCGGCGCGCAGGATCAACGAGCTGCTCGAAAAGTCCGAGTCGACTCAGCGGGTCCTCGACGAGGCCACCGAAGGCTTCCGTATGCAATTGGTGCAGGAGGCCGAGGACGGCGAGGAGGTGCTGTCGATCGACCGCATCACCGCCGATGCCTCACCGATCATCCGCCTGGTGGACTCGGTGCTGTTCAACGCCATCCAACGGCGGGCGTCGGACATCCACATCGAGACCCAGGACCGCGAGGTGGTGGTCAAGTACCGCATCGACGGCGTCCTGTATCAGGCCATGGAGCCGATCGACAAGCGTCACCACTCGACCATCGTCAGCCGCGTCAAGGTCATGTCCGAGCTGGACATCGCCGAGAAGCGGATTCCCCAGGACGGGCGTTTCAAGGTCCGCCTGTCGGGCCGGACGATCGACTTCCGCGTCTCGATCATGCCCACGGTGCACGGCGAGGACGTGGTCATCCGCATTCTCGACAAGGAGGCGGCCAACGCGGAGTTCCGCACCCTGAACCTCGACGTCCTCGGCTTCGAGGACGACATGAAGCGCCAGCTCCGCAAGTTCATCAACGAGCCCTATGGGATGGTGCTGGTGACCGGACCGACCGGTTCGGGCAAGACCACCACCCTGTACGCTTGCCTGGCCGAGATTGCCTCGACCGAGGACAAGATCATCACCATCGAGGACCCGGTCGAGTACCAGCTCAAGGGGATTACGCAGATCCCGGTCAACGAGAAGAAGGGTCTGACGTTCGCGCGCGGGCTGCGCTCGATCCTGCGTCACGACCCGGACAAGGTCATGGTTGGCGAGATCCGCGACGAGGAGACCGCCGCGATCGCGGTCCAGTCGGCGCTCACCGGCCATCTCGTTTTCACCACCGTGCACGCCAACAACGTGGTCGACGTCCTCGGCCGCTTCCTCAACATGAAGGTCGACCTCTACAACTTCGTGTCGGCGCTCAACTGCGTCCTCGCGCAGCGTCTCGTGCGCCGGATCTGCGAGCACTGTAAGCGGCCGGCGAAGGTGTCGCCGAGCCTGCTCGAGGACTCCGGGCTCGAGTCCGATCGCTATACTGACTTCACCTTTGCCGAAGGAACCGGGTGCATGGAGTGCGGCGGGACTGGGTTCCGCGGCCGGATGGCGATCGCCGAGCTGCTCAACCTGTCCGACAACATCCGGGAGCTCATCATCGACCGCCGCTCGGCGGCCGAGATCAAGCGGGCCGCCAAGGCAGAGGGGATGCGCTTTCTGCGCGAGTCGGCCTTGCAGAGAGTGTTCGCCGGTCAGACCACTCTGCGCGAGATCAACAAGGTGACCTTCGTCGAATGAGCTGGCGCAGTCTCTTGACGTCGCCTCCGCCCACCAGCGGCTGGCTGCTCGAGCAGGGGTCGCTCGCAGTCGTCGTCCGGGACCGCAAGGGCCACACCCAGGGGGCGGTGACGGCGCTCGCTGACGGGGCGATCGAGATTGGACCGGTCGGGCTCCACTCGGTCGATGTCGACCGGGTCGGCGAGGTTGCCGTGGCGCTGCGCACGAACCTGGAAAGCTCGGCGCGCGCGGCCGTGGTCGTGCCGACCTCGTGGGTGCGGACCCACCTGCTCGAGTTCGACACCCTGCCGCGGCGGGCGGAGGAGGTCGACGAGGTGGTGCGTTGGCGGCTGAAGAAGCTGCTCCCTGTGCGACCGGCCGAGCTCCGGATCGCCGTGGTGCTGCAGGGTGTGCGCGGACCGGGGCCCCACTCGCTGATGGTCATGGTCGGTCTCGAGCGGGCCTTCGCCGACCTCGAGCGAGCCTTCGGCCGGGCCGAGGTGGTACCCGGGTTGGTGACCTCGCGCCTGTACGCCCTCGGGCTGCAGCCGTCGGACGTGCCGGTCCGGGTGGTCGTGCAGCAGGAGGCCGGCTTTCTCTCGCTGCTGGTGCTCGAGGGCGGCGTTGCCCGCCTGGTGCGGACCAAGCCGCTCGCGGCCGGGGAGGCCGCCGATGTCGTGGCGGTGCTCGAGATGCGCCTCGGGCTGTCGTTCATCCGCTCGACCCTGGAGCTGGCCGGCCCGCTGGCAGTTGACGTGGTCGCCGACGAGCCCGAGCTGGCAGTGGCGCTCACCGAGTGGTGGCAGCACCAGGAGGGCGTGAACGTATCGCAGCCGCGGCCAGACCTGGTGGACGACCCGCTGCTCGCGGGACGCCTCGGCCCGAGCCGCCTCGCCCCGCTGCTCGCGACCCTGGGTGGGTGGCCGGCATGATCGCGCCGAACCTCGCGACCCGCCCTTTCATCAACACGCGTCCGGTGTGGCTGCTCACCGCGGTGACCGGCGTCATCGCACTCGCGCTGCTCGCAGCCAACATTCACCTGTACCTGGCGAGTAACGACGCGACCGAAGCGCTGGTCACGCGGGAGAGCGGGCTCGCGGCGACCCAGCGGACAGTCGAGACCGAGCTCCGCCAGGATGTCACCCGTCTCGACCGGGTGCCGTGGAAGCAGATCACGGCCCGCACCGACGGCATCAACGTAGTGCTGCGCGAACGCGGGTTCTCGTGGTCGGAGATGCTCAACGACCTCGAGCGGGTGCTGCCGTACGACGTTCGCCTGGTGCAGATCGCGCCCTCGGTGACCAAGGACGGCATCTCGCTCGGGCTGCAGGGAATCTCCCGCACCCGCGACGCAATGCTTGAGTTGCTCGACGCGCTGATTACCGACCCCAGCTTTGCCGACCCCTTGCCGAGCGCGGAAAAGAGCCCGGAAGACAGCTCCGTGCCAGGCTACACGTTCCAGCTCAAGGTGACCTACCTTCCGCCGGAGGAGGTGGCCGCCGCGGCAGCGCAGGCGACACCTGGACCGGGCGGCAGCGACGGCGCGGGACCAACGTCCGCGGGGGGCCGATGACCGGGCGCGGCTGGCTCGCGTGGCGGCGGCTGCTGGCGGTGTGGTTGCCGGTGGTCCTGTTCGCCGTGGCCAACCTTGCCGTCTACGTGTGGCTGAGCTCGGAGACGATCGGTCGCAAGGCAGCTCTCGAGGCGAGCGTCGACACCCTCCAGCAGACCATCGCGCGGCTCGAGAGGGCTCGGGATCGCGCAGCTGACGACCGCCGGGCCGTCGAGGCCCTCCAAGTCGACGTCGACCGGATGTACGATGAGGTGTTCGCCAGCCTCGACGATCGTCTCACCGCGATCCTGCGCGCGGTGGGCGACGCGACCCGTGAGGCGGGAGTTCGACCGGCCACTTTCTCGTACAGCGCAACCGAAAATAAAGACCTCGGCCTGTGGAGGTTTCAGATCAGCTTCGCCTTCGAAGCACAGTACCGTCAGGTCCGTCGGCTGCTCGACGCGCTGGCCGAGAGCCCCCAGTTCCTGATCGTCGACCGGATCTCGTTTACGGGCGACGAGGATGCGCGCAGCCAGGATCTCCGTATCTCGCTGGCGGTGTCCACCTACCTGGCGCGGGCCGACAAGGAGCTGCTCGACCGCCTGACCTCGGGTCAGGCTCCGACCGGAGGCGATCGTGGCCGCAGCTCCCGCTAACCGGACCCGCACGCTGTTGCTGGTTGGCGCGCTCGCCGTGCTGGCGGCATGGCTGTTGACCCACCGGGCCGGCTCCGGGAGCGGCGCCGGCGGCGGGACGAAAGGCGACGTGCTCGCCTACCAGGGGCGGGACATCCCAGTGCTCGAGACCGCCCGCATGACCCCTCCGCCCGAGCCTGCCGGCGGGATCGGGCGCAACCCGTTCGGCTTTGGCGTGCCGCCGACCCCGACCCCGGCGCCGACCCTGCCGCCGCCATCGCCGAGGCCGACCCTGCCGCCGCGGCCGACCCCGACCCCGCGATGGGTCGAAGGTCCCAACGGCGGACGCCTGCCACCGCCGCCACCTTTCAACCGCCAGTTCATCGGTGCCTTCGGGCCCGAACGCCTGACCGTCGCGGTTTTCCGCAGGGACGACCAGGTCGATGTCGCGATCCCCGGAATGGTCCTCGACAACACCTTCATCGTGCGTCAGGTTGGTTACGAGTCGGTGACCATCGGGTTCGTCGGCTACCCCGAATCGGAGGATGTGCGTGTACCCCTGGAAACAAACTAGCTTGAGACGCGCCACCGGCGTCCTCGTGGCCCTCGGCCTCGTTGTCGCCGCTGGCTGCTCAACGGCCGAACGGCCGGGGCGTCAGGGCCAGGAGGCCGCCCACGAGCTGAACTGGGACGCGGCCGTCTACTACTACCTCGAGGCGCTGGCCAGGGAGCCGGACAGCCTCGAGTACCGCATGGCGCTGACCCGGGCCCGGCTGAAGGCCGGCCAGGACCACTTCCAACGCGGTCTCGCGTTCAAGGAGCTCGGCAGGCTGCCGCAGGCGCACGACGAGTTCCAGCTCGCGATCCAGCTCGACCCTACCCACCAGTTTGCGGAGCAGGAGCTTGAGCGGGTCGACAAGGAGCTCGACATCCTGGCTCGACCCAATGGCGAGCAGACTCTCGAGGAGATGAAGGCGAAGGCCCGCCAGGCCAAGGTTCAGCCCCCGATCCTCAACCCGCGGTCCAAGGAGCCGATCACGCTGACCTTTCCCAAGCCGAAGCCGGTCAAGGAGATCTACCAGGCAATGGCGAAGGCCTACGGCTTCAACGTGCTCTTCGACCCGAAGCTGAAGGACGACAAGCTGTCGATCGAGCTCAGCGACGTCACCGCCCAGCAGGCGCTCGAGATCGTCATGCAGGCGGCGGGGCACTTCTACAAGGTCCAGGACGAGCACACCATCCTGATCGCCGAGGACAACCCGCAGAACCGCCGCGAGTACGAGGACCTGGTCATCAAGACCTTCTTCCTCTCCAACGCCGACGTCAAGGACGTCGACAAGCTACTGCGCTCGCTGATCGAGGCGCGGCGCCTCGCGACCAACGAGCAGCTCAACGCCATCACCCTGCGCGACACCGCCGACAAGGTCGCGATCGCCGAGCGCCTGATCGACATGAACGACAAGGCCAAGGCAGAGGTCATGATCGACGTCGAGCTGATCCAGATCAGCGCGACCAAGAAGACCGACATCGGCGCACTGCTCTCGGCCTACCAGACCAGCCTCGCGCTCGACCCGAGCAAGGTCGGCGACGGCAGCGATACGATCTTCCTCAACGAGCTCAGCTCGATCACTCGCAGCGCGTGGTCGATCACGGTGCCGAACATCCTGCTCAAGCTCATCAAGTCGACCAGCGAGGCCCAGACTCTGGCCCAGCCGCAGCTGCGCTCGACCGAGGGCGAGAAGGCGTCGCTGGTGATCGGCGACCGGCTGCCGATCCCGGTGACGAGCTTCAACACCTCGAACACCGTCGGGTCCTCGGTGGTGCCGATCACGTCGTACCAGTACCAGGACGTCGGCATCACGATCGAGGTCGAGCCGCGGGTCCACCACAACCGTGAGATCACGCTCAAGGTCACGGTCGAGGTCTCGCGCAAGACGGGCGACGTCACGGGCCCAAACGGTCAAGCTCAGCCGATCATCGGCACCCGCAAGATCAATACCGTGATCCGCCTCAAGGACGGCGAAACCAACCTGCTCGCCGGCCTCTACCAGCGCGACGAAAACGAGTCCGAGAGCCGCGTCCCCCTGCTCTCCGACATTCCCTTGCTCGGCCGGCTGTTCACCTCGAAGGCGAAGGACCGCCAGACGGTCGACCTGGTGCTGACCCTGACCCCGCACATCGTGCGCTTCCCCGACATCTCCGAGCAGGACCTTGCGCCGCTGTGGGTCGGCACCGAGAGCCGGATCTCGTACTCCGGTTCGACCGCCCGCGTCCACTCCGGGCGCGCGGACCGCGGGCCGTTCGATCCGCGCGATCGCACTGACCAGTCCGATCAGTCCGACCAGGGCACGACCGACCAGAACGCTCCCACCCGTCCACGCGGCCCGGTGCGGCCGCAGCTCGTGCGGCCGGGTGCGGAACCCACTCCTGAGCCCGGCGAGGAGGGCAAATCGTTGGTGCCGTCGGGCGGCGTCTCGGGCGCCTCCGCCGAGCCCCTCCAGGGAACCGAGGAGGGCTCGACACCGGAAGAGGAAATTTCCCCGAGCGAGGAGCCGGACGGCTCCGCGACGGACCAGAGCCAGATCGGCAAGGCAACGACGCTGCCGGTGATTCTCGGCATCGAGCCGTCGGTGGTGTCGGTCCACCCGGGCCAGGAGACGGTGGTCCAGGTCGTGGTTTCGGGCAAGGCGGGCGGCGTCCGGCTGCCGCTGGTGCTGTCCTACGACCCGGCACGGGCGACCCTGCTTGGCGCGGACGCCGTTCCCGGGGTGCGTTTGAACTCACGCGACGCGAACGCCAAAGATGGGTGGGTCTCCTTCGACCTCGGCCTCGATCAGGTCCAGGAGGTGCCCCAAGTGGTGGCCCTGGTCCATCTCCGCGGCGAGACCGCCGGGCCGGTGCCGCTGGTCTTCACCGTCGACGGCGCGATTGCGGCCGACGGCTCCCGCCTGCCGGTGGCGGTGCGCGACGGTGCGCTGTTTGTGGTCGACGACAGCACCGGAGGATCGACCTCACCATGATCCGCGACCTCGCCCGCCGCCGTGAGGCCGGCTTCACTCTCGCCGAGCTGGTGATGGTGGCGGCTCTCATCGCGCTGCTTGCCACCATCGTGCTTCCGGTGGCGAAGTTCACGGTCAAGCGGCGCAAAGAGGCCGAGCTGCACCTTGCCCTGCGCCAGATGCGGACCGCCATCGACGACTTCAAGCGCCTCTCCGACCAGGGCATGATCCCGATCAAGCTCGGCTCGGAGGGCTACCCGCCCGACCTCGAGACCCTGGTCGAGGGCGTCCAGCTGGTCGGCCAGGACACCAAGCGCAAGTTCCTTCGCCGCATTCCGGTCGACCCGATGACCGGAGACACTGAATGGGGGCTGCGCAGCTACCAGGACGACTGGGACAGCGACAGCTGGGGGGGCGAGAACGTCTACGACGTCTACTCGAAGTCCGACGCCACCGCGTTGGACGGTACCAAGTACAAGGATTGGTGAGTCATGGCAGGCGACTACCGTGCACGTGACCGGTCGGCGCCCGCCCGCGGCGCGCGCGGCTTCACCCTCATCGAGCTGATCGTCGTGGTGGCGATCATCGGCATCCTCGCGACCATCGCGGTTCCGGCGATGCGCAACGCCCCGCAGAAGGCCAGGGAAGCAGTGCTGCGCGAGGATCTGTTCACCATGCGCTCGTGCATCGACCAGTACCTCGCCGACCGCGGCCACTACCCGGCGTCGCTCGAGGAGCTGGTCAACCTCGGCTACATGCGCATCGTTCCGGTCGACCCGATCACCAAGTCGTCGGCCACCTGGGTGCCGGTCTACGCCGAGGCCGATGACGAGAAGGACCTCCAGCCGCTCGACGAAAGCTCAGGCGGAATCATGGACATCAAGTCGGGCGCCGAGGGCACCGCGCTCGACGGCAGCTCCTACGCGGAGTGGTGACGGTGCGAGGGCGGACCGCGGCGGCCGCCGTCCGGGGCGAGGCCGGGTTCACGCTGGTGATGCTGATGTTCATTGTGGCCGTGATGGCGATCGCGATGGGCGCGGCGGTTCAGGCGGTCTCGTTCCAGGCCCAGCGCGAGAAGGAAGCCGAGCTGGTGTTTCGCGGCGAGCAGTACGTCGAGGCGATCCGGATCTTCAAGGCCCGATTCGGGCGCTTTCCGGTCACGCTCAAGGAGATGTGGGAGGCCAAGCCGCGGGTGATACGCCAGCGCTGGAAGGACCCGATGACCGGCTCCGAGGAGTGGGGGATCATCCACCTCGGCGAGGAGGGACAGCCCCTCACCACGGGCCCCAGTGGGCTCCCCACCTCTGGTCCCCAGCCAACTCCGACACCGGTGCCAACAGCGCCCCCGGGACCGGTCGGCGACCTGCCCGGAATCCGGCCCGGACAGCAGGTCGGCCCGATCATCGGCGTCCGCTCGACCTCCTGCGATGACAGCATCCGTGTGTACGAGGGCCGAACCCGGTACTGCGACTGGAAGTTCGTGTACCGCGAGAACCAGGGTGGCCAGGGCTCCCGCGTTCCGATCAACCAACGGCCCGGCGTGCCGACACCGCCGCTCGAGGTCAGGTAGCCAGCCGCCGACAGGCGCCGCGACCTCCCGGCAGGCGTCACGGGCCACCCTCGTGCGGCCTGGTGTACACTCCGCCGCGCCATGGACCGCCACCCTCCCGCGCTCCTCGTCCGAACCTTGCCGAACCGCCGCACCGTGTCGGCGGCGGTGTGGCTGGTGCACGGATCCGCCCACGATCCAGAGTCGCTGGCTGGCGCGACTCACCTGGTCGAGCACCTTACCCTGCGCCGCTGTGGCGCCTACGATCGGGCATCCCTGGCGCGCCTGGTGGACCGGCTCGGCGGCGACGTCGATGCCTGGACCGCTGCCGAGGCCATGTGCCTGTCGGTGGAGACGACACGCGACGCCCTCGGCGAGGCCCTTGCCCTGCTCGTCGACGCCGTGCTGACTCCGACATTCGATCGCGACGACGTCGAGCTCGAGCGCAGGGTGACGCTGGCCGAGCTCGAGCTGATTCGCGACGATCCCGCAGACCAGGTCGAGGAGACCGTGCTGCGCGCCGCCTGGGGCCGCCACCCGCTGGCGCGGCCGGTGATCGGGACCGCCCGCAGCCTGCGCCGGCTGAGCCCGGCGGCGCTGCGCCGCCACCATGCCGACCTCGTCCGCCCCGGCGGCGTGCTTGCCGCCGTCGCCGGCGACGTCGACGCGACGGAGGTCGCCGCCGGCCTTGCCCGTCTGCCCCTGAGCGAGCCGCCCGCGGCACGGTCGCTTCCGCCCCTGTCATGGCACGGCGACCACCTCGCCGTCCACCGTGAGGGATCCGACCAGGTCCACGCGCGGCTGGCGTTCCCGGCGATTGCCGCCGGCGATCCGCGCCTGCCGGTGTTGACCGTGCTCAATCGGTTGCTCGGCGTCGGCGCCTCGAGCCGCCTGTTCCAGCGCCTGCGCGAAGAGGAAGGCCTGACCTACGACATCTGGTCGGGCCTGGTGCTGCGCTCGCTCGGCGGCATCGTCGAGGTCGGCTGGGCGTCCGCGCCGAGCGTGTTCCCGGACGTCTTCCGGGTCGTGCGCGAGGAGATCACGCGGCTGGCCGCAGACCTCGGCGACGACGAGGTCGAGATCGCTCGTGAGGGCCTCGAGCGCGGCCTGGTCATGGACGCCGAGGATCCCTCGGGGCTGGCCGGCCTCGACGCCGGCGAGGTGCTCGACCGCGGCCGCCGCTTCGAGCTCGAGCACACCCTGGCTGAGATCCGCTCGGTCACCCGGGGCGAGGTCCTGGCGCTCGCGCGCGAGCTCCTGTCCCCCGAGCGGATGGCGTCCGCGGTGTGCGGCCCGAAGGGCGTCGCGACTCGCGTTGCCTAGTTTTCGCACCACGACCGCATGACCCCGTGAGCGCGGTCTCCCCACCTGTTCGCGTTCCCAGGGCCATGCAGATCGCGCTGCTCTGGATTCGCTGCGCGAATCCCGACGGTCGGGGATCAAGAAAGAACGCCAAGACGCCAAGGCGCCAAGAGGGCCGTGGCGGGCTCCAGCGCGGCCGCGCTCCGGGCACACGTCGGTCTCGTGCAGCGATGAACGCCGGGCACGAGGCACTGGCATCGACCGTGTGGGGTCCCGCCGCGCGCTCGGCGCGCGGCCCTGACGGGAGGAGGGTCCGGACAAGAGAGCTCCTCTCTCGCCTGGACCCTCCTCCCGTCAGGGGCGGCTGCCAGAGGCAGCCGCCGGGGCCTGCGAGACCGCTCACCCGTCCTTGCGATGGCTTGGCGTCTTGGCGTCTTGGCGTTTCAACTTCCGGCTCTCGCGCCGTGCGGATCATGGAGACAATGAACCCCCCGCAGACCGCACTTCCGACCGCGGCCGGGACCCTCTCGGCCCTCGGATGGTGGTCTGGCGGTCGCTCGGCGTCCGCCTTCGCTACGTCATTGGGTCTCCCTCCGCATCTCCCCTGTGCTTCTCTGTCTCCGTGTCTCTGTGGTGATCATCTCCGGTCGCGCGGTATGATGCCGGCGATGTCAGACACCGTGACCGTGCGCGTGCGGCGCCTGCCCCACGGCGAGGGGTTGCCCCTGCCCGCGTATGCCAGCGACGGTGCCGCCGGTGCCGACCTGGTGGCGGCGGTCGTGGAGCCCCTCACGCTCGCGCCCGGCGAGCGCAGCGCCGTCCCCACGGGGCTGGTGGTCGAGCTGCCGGGGGGTTACGAGGGCCAGGTCCGGCCGCGATCGGGCCTCGCCCTTCGCCATGGGATCACCGTCGCCAACGCTCCGGGGACGGTCGATGCCGACTACCGCGGCGAGGTCCACGTCGTGCTCGTCAACCTCGGCAGCGAGGCGGTCACCATCGCCCGCGGCGACCGCATCGCTCAGCTCGTCGTCGCGCCGGTGACCCGGGCCGAGTTCGTTGCGGAGAACCGGCTGTCGGCGACCGGACGCGGTGCCGGCGGCTTCGGTTCGACCGGGCGATGACCATGGAGGTCCTGATCCTGGCCTCGGGTTCGTCGGGCAACGCGACTCTGGTCTCGTCTGGCGGGACCACAGTCCTGCTCGACGCCGGCATTTCCACCCGGTCGCTCAGCCGTCGCGTTGCCCAGCTCGGCCGCGACCTCGCCGAGGTCGACGCGATCCTGGTCTCCCACGAGCACAGCGACCACGTGCGCGGCCTCGAGGTTCTGCTCAAGCGGCGGCAGCTCCCCCTGTGGGCGACCTCCGGCACCTGGTCCGGGCTGAAGGTCCGCTGCAACGGTGGCGGCGAGCTCGAGTCGGGGCGCGAGATGCGCTTCGGCGCGCTTCGCGTGCTCCCGGTCGCGACCAGCCACGACGCCGCCGAGCCGGTCGCGTTCGTCATCGACGACGGCCGCCACCGGGTCGCACTGTGCACCGACACCGGCATCGTCACGCCGCTGCTCGAAACCCGGCTCGCCGCCTGCGATCTGCTCTGCCTCGAGGCGAACCACGACGCCGACATGCTCCGCCACGGCCCCTACCCGTGGCCGCTCAAGCAGCGCATAGCCTCCCGTTCGGGGCACCTCGCCAACCACCAGGCGACGGAGGTCCTCGATCGCCTTCGTCACCCCGGCCTGCGCGCGGTGGTCGGCATGCACCTGTCGGAGCACAACAACCTGCCTGGCCTGGTCTTGGCCGAGCTGGCCCGGACCGTCGGCGCAGGGGTCGCGACCGAGGTTGGCTCGCGCTCCGAGCTGGTGCGGGTGGTGCTCAACGGCAGCGGTGTGTCCCTCGAGCGCCGCCCCGCCGTCGACGGCAGACCCGCCCACAGCGCGCCGCCGGGTTGTGGTGAGCCCGAGGTCACTCACTGTCTGCGGCCGTCACGCTCGGCGGATGCGCGCGCATGGTTCGCCAGCTGTCGAGGAGGACGCCGATCCCCTGCGTGAACTCTGCAAAAGCGGCCTCGTCGTCCTCGGTGAACGGCCGGCCGGCGTGCTTGTTGAGGATCTGGGCAACGGCGAAGACGCGTCCCCCGGCATCGTGGATCGGCGCGCACAAGATGCTCCGGGTCCGGTAGCCGGTGCGGTCGTCGGTGGCGCGGTCGAAGAGCGGCTCCGCGTAGGCGTCCGGGATGTTGAGGGTCGCTCCTGTCGCGGCCACGGTGCCGGCGATGCCGCGGCCGAGCGGGAGCCGGATCTCCAACGCCCGTCCACCGGCATCGGGAGCGAACTTCGACCAGATCTCGCCGCGCTCGGGGTCGACAAGGTAGAGCGTCGCCCGGTCGGCGTCGAGGAGAACGCCGATCTTGCGCGTGAACGCCTCGAGGACCTGCTCGAGCAGGCTCTCGAAGGCATCGCCCTGGCTCATGCGGACGACCTCGAGGAAGCGTCGGGTCTCACCGGTCACCCGCTCGAGCAGCTCGTGGAACCCCGAGGTCGTCAGGCCTTCGAGCTCCCTCGCTAGGCCGCCCGCCCGCGCAGTGGTGGCGAGGCTCGCCATCAGGTTCTCGGTGCTCGCCGTGACCGCGATGGTGAGCGACTCGAGGCGTCCGTCCTCGAGGTGGAGGATGCGGTCCGCGACGTCGAGGATGCGGTTGTCGTGGGTCACTAGCAGCACGCTTGCGCCGTGCTCGCGGGCGAGCGTCCGCAGCAGCTCGATGACCTCGCGCCCGGTCTCCCGGTCGAGGGACGCCGTGGGTTCGTCGGCGAGCACCAGCCGGGGCCGGCCGGCGAGCGCGCGCGCCACCGCGACCCGCTGCCGCTGGCCGCCGGAAAGCGCTCGGGGACGCGCGTGGCGGTGCGCCTCCAGGCCGACCGCGGCCAGCATCTCGCGGGCCGTGCGTCGCGCCGACCGACCGCGGAGGCTGGCATGGTGGCGCAGCCCGAGGAGCACGTTCTGCTCCGCGGTCACGGAGGCGATCAGGTTGTGCGACTGGAAGATGTAGCCGATCTGGCGGCGGGTCGCGACCAGGGCTCGCTCGGTCGCGTCGCGGAGCTCGCGGCCGAGCACCCTGACCGAGCCCTCCTGGGCGGAGCGCAGCGCCCCGACCAGGGTCAGGAGGGTCGTCTTTCCGCCCCCCGAGGGTCCGGTCAGGAGCACGATCTCGCCCTCCTCGACCCGGGCGTCGACGTCGAACAGCACCTGGCGTCGCAGCCGGCCGCGTCCGTAGGCATGGCTGACGCCCCCGAGGACGACCGTCGGGTCGGGCATCAGAAGACCTCCGCCGGATCGGCCTGGCGGACCTTGCGCAGTGCGAGCAGCGCCGCCGCGGCGCACATCGCCGTGGTCAGCAGAAGCACGCCGCCGAGCCGCTCGAGGGTCATCGTGACCGGCATCCGGATGGCGGCCGAGGCGACCCGGTAGAGCGCGAGGCTCGCCGCGGCCCCGGGCACGAAGCCGAGCACCGAGAGCACCAGAGCCTGGCGGAGCACGATCAGCGACACCGACGCGCCCGAGTACCCGATCGCCTTGAGCGTCGCGTACTCGGCGAGGTGATCGGAGACATCGGCGAACAGGATCTGGTAGACGATGATCGCGCCGACCACGAGCCCCATCACGAGCCCGAATCCGAACACGTAGCCGATCGGGGTGTTGCCGGTCCAGTAGCGGACCTCGCGGGCGGTGAACTGGTCCTTGGTGAGCACCTCGACATCGTTCTCGAGCACGCCGTCGATCCGGTCCCGCAGCGCCTCGAGATCGACCCCGGGGGCGACGTGGATCAGACCCAGGTCGATCGCCCCGGCGGGGTGTCCGGAGAAGATGCGCAGAAACGTCTCCTCGCTCGCCAGGACGTTGCCGTCGACCCCGAAGGAGCTGCCGAGCTCATACAGGCCGACCACGGTGACGGTGTGGTCGCCGATCTCGGCGCGGATCGTCTCGCCGGCCGCGAACCGCTCGCCGACCGGCCCGCACTCGGGGCGCGACCCGACGTCGAACAGCACCGTGTCCCGCTCCCTGATCCGCTCGAGCTGGCTCGCCACGCCGGGGGCGTCGAGCACCGCCCGGTCCGGGTCGAGCCCGACCACGAGCACGTTGCGGGTCGAGTGCCGCCACGGGTTCTCCCACCGCTCCTGCCACATGTAGACCGGGGTGACGCTCTCGACCCCCGGGAAGGCCCGCGCCTGATACAGCCGCACCCGCGGAAAGGGGTGGGTGAGGCCGATGAAGATCGTCTTCGGGCTGACCAGCACGAGCTCGTAGTCGAGGCGTTGGTGGTAGCGCACCGCCGAGCTCAGCATCGCGCTGCGGAAGCCGAGCTGCATCAGCATCAGCACCACCGCGAACGCCACCCCCGCGAGCGCGACCAGCAGCCGCAGCGGGTCCGACGCGAGCTGTCGCCAGGCCAGGGACGGGCTCAAAAAACCGGCTCCCGGGTCGAGATGGCGACCTCGACGCGAAGGTCGGTGAGCCGGGCGGCGGCCTCGGGGCGATCCAGGAGGACCTCGACCTCGACCACCCGGGAGTCCGCGTCGGCGACCGGTGCTGTCGAGCACGGCCTTGCGCCCGACCTTGAGCCCCGCCGCTCGACCGTGCCCTCGAGCGCGTCGGGCAGCGCCGGGCTCGTGACCCGGGCGCGCGTCCCCCGTGCGACCCGGGAGATGTCGTCCTCGTACACCTCGGCGACGGCGTACATGTGCCGGGTGTCGGCGACCTCGACGATCCCGTGCTCGCCGACCCGCTCCCCGGCCCGGGCGTGGACCGCGAGAACCCGCCCGCCTGCGGGCTGCGCACGAACGAGAGCGCGAGCTCGGCCTGGGCACTGGCGAGCTGCGCGCAGATGGTGTCGCGGTGGGCGCGCAGTCGGTCGAGCTCGGCTTGTGTGTGAGCTTCTGCAGTGCCATGCGCTGGCCCCGTGCGGCTCGATCTCGGCGAGCGAGAGCTCGGCCTCAAGCGCCGAGGCGTCGGCGTGCTCCGGGCCGACGGTATCGAGCACAGCGATGACGTCGCCGGCCTCCACCCAGCTGCCGACGTCGACCTTAGCTCGGCGACCACGACCGCGAACCGGGCCGGGCCGGCGATGTGCACCACGCCCTTGCCGGGTCGGATGCGGCCGAGGGCGGTCACGAGGTGGGCCGGCGGGAACGGCCTCGCTGCGGCGGTCGCGACCAGCGCCGGCACCGTCGGCTCACCGGACAGCAGGGCGAGCATTCGGTCGCGGGAGCGCCAGCCGGACCACGCGACCGCGGCGACCGCCGCGACGACCACGAACAGCCCGAACGCGCGTCGCATCGCCGCTTCAGAACCGGTAGCCGAGGGTGGCGCCGCCGAGCAGGGCGCTCCCGGAGTAGGTGCCGACGTAGCCGTCGAACTGGTCGAGGCCGGTGAAGCGCTCGTCGAGCTTGAGGTAGAACAGCGCCGCGTCGACGAACACGTGCTCACCGCTCCAGCCGACCCCGGCGGACGCCCCGGTGCGGGTGCCATCTCCGAGCAGCGGCGACATCGAGCGCGCCGGCTGCGGGGTCTCGTCCCGGACCAGGCCTCCGCGCACCGCCCAGGTCGAGCTGATCCGGTACTCGACGCCGAGACGGACCTGATCGGAGTCGTGGTACTGCTCGGGCACCGCCGAGCTGAGCTCGGGGCGGGTCGGGAAGTTGAGCGGCAGCTCCTGGAAGCTCGACCACCCCATCCGCCCCCACTGCGCCGAAACCGTCCAGGTCTCGCCGCGCCATGCGACCCCGAGGCTGAGCAGGTCGGGATAGTCGATCCGGGACTCGCCCGGGATGTTGTCGCCGAACGGCAGCAGCGAGGCGAGCAGGGTGTCGAAGTCGGGATGGCCGGTGGAGTACTGGGTGAATGAGGCCTCGGCGTCGTCGATCCGGACGTCGATCCCGGAGCGATAGCACGCGCCGAGGCTGAAGCCGCCGCCAGCGTCGACCATGATGCCCGCATTCCAGCCCCACGCGCCGTTGCTGAGGCCGTCGGTGGCGAGGTGGACCTGACCTGCGGCGACCGCCGCCTGCCGGTAGGGGTCGATCACCGGGATGTCGCGGGTGAGGTCGACCTGCACCGCCATGTAGCGGACTCCGAAGGCGACCGACAGACGCTCACCGAGCCTGGCGGAGATCACCGGGTTGAGCTCCCAGGTGCGCATGTCGGCCCGCTTGGAGACGAAGCGTCCGGCGTAGGTGTCATCCCACCACGAGCCGAGGCCGAACGGCGAGATGAGCCCGACCGCACCGACGACACCGTCCGCGAGGGGAACCACCGCGTACAGGTGGATCGGTGGGAAGACCTGGCTCACCTGTGACGCGGTGTAGCCGTCGCCCGGGTAGGGGCTGGCGCCGGCGAAGTCCTGGACCGGGTGGATCAGGGTGAAGCCACCCTGGAGCTGGACGCCCCGATCCTCCTGCCGAACCAGGCCGGCCGGGTTCCAGAACACCGCCGACGGGTCGTCCGCGACCGCGGTGAAGGCGCCGCCCATCGCCATCGCCTTGTTGCCGTGCTCGAAGAGCGCGAAGCCGGCGCCGTAGCTGCTCGCAGCCGCGGCGAGAACAGCACACGTCAGCACCATCGGACGCACTGCCGATGACGTCATGTCCACCCCCCAGACCAGCTCTTCTCTGGTTCTTTCCATAGAGTATGCCACAGAGGTGCTACTGACTCTCGGGCTCAAGCCGGTAGCGCCGGCCCGCGACCTCGAGGAACACCTGACGCCCCGAGCGCACGGCGGCGAGCACTCGCGCGGCCTCGTCCCCTGCGATGGCCGCGGCGTGTTCGGCGGCTGCCGGCCGGTGCAGGCGCTGCCGCGCGGCGGCCACCGAGCGGGAGCACATCTGGTTGATCGCCCCCTGTACCAAGCGGGTCGGCACCATCATTCCGAGCGCACCGAGGTCCAGCTCGAGCTCCATGACGACGGTGGTTCCGTGGCCGTCCGGCGGCGGCTGGAAGCGCCAGCTCAGGTCCCAGCGCCGGAACGAGCCCGTGACCTGGCGCTGGGCGAGGCCACCGGGCGAGAGCCGGCAGTCCAGGACCTGGCGGAATGTGCGGCCCATCTGGGCCTGGACCATCTCGACCTGGAGGCGGTCCCGGTCGCGCTCCAGGACCCGCAGCGAACGCACCCCCGCGACCCACTCCGGCCAGCGCTCGAGGTCGTGGAACAGCGCGGCGACTCCGCCGGCGGGGTGTCGAGGTGCATGAACCGGCGGATCACGGTGCCTCCACCGGCAGCAGGCGGTAGCGGCGGCCGTCGATGGTCACCCGGAGCCCCGCGGCGTCCGCCTCGAGCCGCACCACCACGGCCCCGTCGGAGGGTGCGGCCGACGCGGCGAGGTTGTCGATCGCGCTCTCGAGCGCCCGTCGCAGTGCGCGGCGTCGCTTCCCTCCGAGCAGGGGCGTGGGGTAGAGGAGCTCGACCGTGACCTCACAGCCGCATCCGGTCGCGGCCTCGGCGACGGCCACGCGGCCGTCGACGGCGCGGCCTCCGAAGCGGTCGACCTGGGCGAAGCGCAGCTCGTCGTCGCCGAGCCGCACCACCTCGAGCACGACCGTGGCTTCACCGCCGGCGAGCTCGAGTTCGACGACCTCCACGTCGACCTCGCGTGCCAGCACCCGTGCTCCGCGAACGCCGGGGACGCGACGGGCAACGTCGGCGAGGTCGGCGAGCGCCGATTGCAGGGTAGCCGATGGCGGCCAAGTGAGCGCGTGACCTGAAGCCGCCGTCTCATCGGTCGCGGCGGCGGAGGTGGTGCCGCAGGGTCGCGAGCACGGTCTCGGGGGCGCGTTCGCCCCGCTTGAGGGCTGCGGTGGTCGCCTTGGCGAGACCCGAGGGCAGTGAGCGCACGACCTCGCGGGTCGGACCCTCGCCGTCGAGACCGGTCTCCTCGAGCAAGGTGTCGAGGAACTCTCGGGCCACGGCGACCGCGGCATCGGCGCTGCAAACGCCGGCGCGGGCGAGGGCGTGCTGGGCCTGGAGGAGGTCGCGCAGGCCCGAGTCCTGGCGGCGGTCCGCGGCCTCGTCCGTCGCCGTCTCGCAGCGAGCCTGAAGATGCGGCCGGCGGGGCGGCTGCAGCGGCGCCGTCGGGACTCTCGGTGACGCCTTCGGGGGGCGGCGGCGCCGGAGCGGAACCGCCGCCGGCGTCGAGCATCTCCTGCAGCTCCCGCAGTCGCTCGGCGAGCACCGGCACGAACACCCAGGCGATCTCGGGGTCGCGCTGGACCAGCTCGCGAAACCCGTTGCGGGTGATCAGCAGGCACTCGGTGCTGCGGTCGCGACCACGCTTGCCGAGCGCGGCCGATCGTCGATCAGGGCGAGCTTGCCGACGACCTCGCCGGAGCCGAGGGTGGCGAGGTGGCGGCGGCCATCGCGCCCTTCGTAGGTGACGTCGACCGTGCCGGCGGTGAGGACGTAAAGCCCGAGGCCGGTGCTGCCCTGCTCGATCAGCACCGAGCCGCCGGGTACCGGCGCACCACGCACAGCTTCACCAGGCGGCGCAGGCTCCGTGTCGAAAGGTCGGCGAAGAGCGGTACCCGGGCGAGCAGCTCGCGGGCGTCGGCGGGCGCGGTCACGGTCCGCCTCCGCCCGTCGCCGCAGGCCGCCCAGGCCGGGGCTAGCGCACAGGTCGGTGAGAGAGATGCGGTCGACCGCAGCCGCGAACCAGGCCACGGCGGCAGCGACGGCGACGGCTGTCGCGATGCCTGAGGCGCGCGACGACGGTCTCGAGCACCGCTCCGGCAGCGGTGAAGGCAGCACCAGCGCGAGCGGGAAGAGCCAGCGGCGTGCGGGTGCCTGTCGCGCGGCTCCTCGGGCTCCGCATCCGCCCAGCTTAAGAGGTCGTGTCCGTGGTGGGCGACGTCCTCCACCGCTGCGAGCAGCCGGGCGCCAGGTGCGGGGCACGGCTGGGCGCGAGATGACGGCGCACCTCGACGGCGGCGGCGACCACCCGCAGGTCGGCCATCGCCTGCTCGAGCGCGTCCCGCTCGGGGGCGACGGCGCGGGTCATACGGTAGAGCTGGGCGAACCGCGCTGAAATGCCTACAGCCGCGGCCGGGGCCAATAGCGAACTGTGCGCCGTACGCCAGTGCGCGAACAGTACGTCGGCGAGGCACTCGCCGGCGTAGCGATCGCCGCAACCCGCGGATCGGAAGGGCTCGGCCTGACGGAGGCTGACCCGGAGCCGGTCGCGGGTCGCGTCGTCATCGACGACTCGCTGAGGCGGCGCAGCAGGTCCCTCGAGCGGTCGGGCTCGTGCTGGGCCGCGGCAACCAATGCCCCGAGCAGAGTGCTCCAGGTCGCGAGTCGAGCTGAGGAAACGGCCACCGTGAAGCCCGAGCCTCGAGCCGGGGCGGACGACCCACTCCACGGGTCGAGGTCGTGGCCGCACATGCCGCCGAGCAGGGCGAGGTGCAGCCAGGCGAAGGCGAGCCGACGGGCAAGGTCAGTGTCGCCGGAGAGCCGGCCGGAGACGGGCTCGGCATCGTCGAGCCGGGAGACCGCGACCGACGGAAGCTCCAGTCCGGCTCCCGCGTCGCGACGTCGAGCTCGCCGTGGGCGGCGGCGGCCTCGCGGACCGTTCGAGCGTGGCCGCTGCGGCCTCGAGATCGAGCTCGGCCTCGAGCCAGCCGGCGAAGCCGATGGGGCTGCTCGGCATCGGCAGGGCGCCCGGGGCCTGCAACAGCCTTCGCGAAGCGACCTCGCCGAGCAGGTCCCACTCCTGATCGAGCTGGCGCTCGAGCTCCGGCCGGACGAGCTGGACCCAGAGCTGGCGTCCCTCGGAGTCCCAGGCCCAGTGCCACTGGTGGACCGCGGTCGCCCGGAGAGGCTCGGGCTCGAGCGCCGGAGCGCCGTCGGAACTCCAGCCCGCAGCCGAAAGAGCCGCCGGACGATGTCCGGCGGGCTCGGCGGGAGGCCGTCCGGTGCGTGGGCGAGCGCGAGGGCATCGCGCAGCGGCACCAGGTCGATGCGCGTGCCAAGATAGCCGGCGAAGGCGGCGAACAGAGGCCCGAGCGAGCGCAGCGTGTGGCACGCCGTCGCTGCAAGGTCGCAGCCCGGCTCGGTCGCGGCGCGCCGCGACGAGGCGAGCAACCCGGCGTACCAAGCCGGGACGCAGCGCGGCTGCCCGGGAGCGGCCGAAGCGCCTCGAGCCATCGCCACGGATCAGCAGGCCGGCTCGGGCTCGGCGTCGCCTTCTTCGGGCCCTCCTGCTCCTTCTTCGAGGCGGCCCGCCGCAGCGCGTCGGCCGAGCGCTCGGCAACTTCGGCAGCGCGGTCCATGAACGCACGCGGCGACCAGTCGTCGAGCGACACGACGTCAAGAAGACGTCGACGAGCTCGCCCTGGAGGCGGTCGCCGGCCTCGTACAACGAGCGCATCCGGTCGGGGAGGCGAGCGTCCACCGCCGCGGAGACCTCGTCGCACGAGCCGCTCCGCGCTGCTCTCGGGTCCTCTCGTCGTCGTCCGAGGATCTCACCATCTGGCGCATCTGCTCGAGGCCGAACGCCGACATCGCCCACGACAGGCGGAACATCGATTTGGTCAGCTCACGCATCGTGGGCTGCTTCCGGGGTTGTGGTCCCCGGTCCGTCATGCCGACTCGCAACAGATAGCCGACAACGATGATAGCAACGAATGCCGCGACCGCGGCGGCGGTCGAGGCGGCGTCCAGGCCGGCGCCGGAAGGGGAGGGCAGGGCGAGTGGCCCACCGCCGCGATCGCAGTCAGCGCCGCCCACCGTGCGGCACGTCGCCGCGCGCGGCGCGCCGCGTCCCGCCCCCTTCCCGAGGGCTCCTCGGGAGCCGGCGGACTGACCGATCCGCCGCGCCGGACCGCGCGTTCGACCATCTCGGGCAGCGCCGCGGCGAACCCGGCAGCTGCGCCGACGAGGTCAGCGACGCTCTCCGGGCGCAGCCAGCGCCGCCACATCTCGCGCTCCAGGTACCGTTCGCACAGCACCTCCAGGTCGCGGCTGACGTCGACCTCGCCGGCGAACCGCGCGATCAGCCCATCGGCGGTGATCACCGAGCGCAGGTAGCGCAGCGCGTCCGGCATCGCCCAGATGCCGGTGCGGCGCGAAGCGCGCAGGAAGTCGAGCATCACCCGGGTGTAGCTCACCCGCAGCTCGACCCGGTCGCCCTCCCATCGGAACCACTGCCGGGTGAGACGGCGCAGCTCGCGCCGGAAGTCCTCGGGCTCAGATCCGGGCTCGGCGGTGGCGATGCGAAAAAAGCAGTGGGCGAGGTCGTCGGCGTCGCCCCGGGTCAGAGCCAGAGTCATCGCGACGATGTGGCGCCGGGAGTAGTGGGAGAGCGAGCCGGTGATGCCGAAGTCGACGTAGCCGACCACGTTGTCGGGCAGGATGATCAGGTTCGCCGGATGGAGGTCGGCGTGGAACAGGCCGTGCTGGAAGGCGTCGGAGACGAAGTTCTCGATCAGGTGCTTGGCGAAGGTGTCGGGGTCGAAGCCGGTCGCCCGGAGCCGGTCGCCGAGGCTCTCGTCGCCGGCCTGAAGGCTGCGGATGTAGTCCAGGACCATCGGGCCCTCGAGCAGCTCGGCGGTCAGGATGCGGGCGCCCGAGAGCTCGGGGACGAGCTCCGGCACGCGTTCCCATGCCCGGTCGCGGCAGTGGTGAGCCATTGCCGCCATGTACCGGGCCTCCGAGCGGAAGTCGAGCTCCTCCAGGGTCCAGGTCGCGAACTCCTCGACCGCGCGCGCGAGCCAGGTCAGGGAGCGGATCCGGAGCCGCCGGACGAGCCGGGCGCCGGCCCCCATCACGCGCAGGTCGCTCAAGAAGCGGCGGGCGACGTCGGGACGGCGGACCTTGACTGCGAGGCGACGACCGCCGCGAGTGGCGGCGTGGACCTGCGCCACCGAGGCCGAAGCGATCGGCTGCTCGTCGAAGCTGTCGAAGACCTCGGCCGGCGCCACTCCGAAGTCCTCGCTGAAGGTCCGGGCCACCTCCGCGAAGGCGAAGGGCGGCACGCGGTCGAGGAGGTCGAACAGGGCGGTGCAGTAGGCGGGGGGCAGGACGTCGGGCTGCAGCGACAGCACCTGGCCGAACTTGAGGTAGGTGCCGCCGATCCCTTCGAGCGCCAGGCGCAGCCGCTGGGGCCCCGGGATCGGCTCGCGGCCGAGCACGCGCCACAACCGATGCGCCGCGAGGTGGCGCGCGGCGGTGGCCGCGACCGCGAGCGTGCGCAGGACGTCCGCGATCACCGCCGCCCCCGCTCGGGCTTCGTCGCGGCGGCGACGGCGCTCCCGCCCAGTCGAGCCGACCCCACCTCATGTCTCCGGGTAGAGGATCGCACCGTCGGCGGCGAGCTCCCCGGAGAGCAGCCGCCGGCGCAGCTCGCCGTGGCGGACCTTGCCGGTGTCGGTGAGGGGAAGGCTCTTCGGGCGCAGCAGATCGACGCGCGCGGGACGCATGCCGAGGCGCGCCGCGACCGCCTCGACGACCGAGACCACCATCTCCTCGGCCGCGGACGGGTCGGGCGGCGCCGCCCTGCGCAGCTCGACCAGGACCTCCGCCTGCTCGCCCTCGAGCCGTCCGCGGTCGACGCCGATCGCGGCCGCACGGCGGACGAACCCGAGCTCCTCGACCGCGGCTTCGACCTCGGCCGGGGCGAGGGAGCGGCCGCCCTGGATGATGAGGTTCTTGGCCCGGCCGACCAGGAACACCGCGCCGTCGGGCCGTCGGTAGGCGAGGTCCCCGGTCCGGATCCAGCCGGGGCGCCAGAACAGCGCGGCGGTCGCCTCGGGGTCGTCGCGGTAGCCGGTGGTGACGGCCGGGCTCGCCACCGCGAGCTCCCCGACCTCGCCGTCGGCGAGCTCCCGGGCGCCGTCCAGCACCGCCAGGCGGACCCCGGCGAAGGGACGGCCGATGGCCACGAAGCCGCGCTCGTCGACCGGCGGCGTGGTCCCCGGGGGCTGCATCGAGACGCCGACGGTGGCCTCGGCGAGGCCGTAACCCGGCACCATCACCCGCGGCAGCGCGAAGGTCCTGGCAAAGGCCGCCAGGGTCGTCGGGCGGACCATCTCGGCGGCATTGAGGGCGACCCTCAGGCTCGACAGGTCCCAGCGTCCGGGCTCGCGCACGGCGCGCAGGCACATGCGCCAGGCGAAGTCGGGGGCGGCGACGAAGGTCGCCCGGGTGCGCTGGATCGCACCCAGCCATTGGGCGACCCCTGACAGACGGGTCGGGAGCAGCTCGAGCCGCGCCGCGAGCCGGAACGGGACCATGGTCTTGAGCACCAGGCCCATGTCGTGGGAGACCGGGAGCCAGCTCAGGAAGACGTCGTCCGCTGTGATCTCCATGCCGGCGATCATCTGCTCGACGTTGGTCAGGACCGCGGTGTGGGTGAGCTCCACACCTTTCGGCTCGCCGGTGCTGCCCGATGTGATCTGGATGAAGGCGGGGTCCTCCGGTGCCGGGCCGCGGCTCTCGGCGTCGATCGGGCGGGCGTGCTCGAGGTCGCTCGAGCCCAGAAACGGCACCCTGAGAGGGTGCGCGTCCTCGCCCCAGCCGTCCGGGACGATCACGGCCGCGGCGTCGTGGCGCCGGACGATGTCGCGTACCCGCGCGGCGCCCGAGCCCTCCCCGAGCGGGATCGGGACCGCACCAATCCGCACAGCGCCGTAGAAGGCGATGAAGAACTTGGGGCCGTTGGGCAGCACCATCACCACCGGACGGCCGCGCTCGACCCCGATCCGCGCGAGCGCGCCGGCGGCGCCGCACGCACCGCGCCACAGGTCGCCATAGGTGAACCCGCGTCCACCGAAGCTGAAGGCGACGCCGTCTGGATGGCGGGTGCCGCGGTCGCGCAGCATCTCCGCCAGGGTCGGGTAGGCGGGGGCAGGTCCGCCCGCCGGAGGCCGCCCGGGCTCAGGCGGCACGGGAGCTCACCAGGCGGAAGAGGTCGGCCGGCGTGCGGATCGCGGCCAGCTCCTCCTCCTCGATCTCCACTCCCCAGCGTTCCTCGGCGGCGGCGACGAGGTTGAGGAGGTCGGCGGACTCGATGCCGAGCTCCTCGACCAGAAGCGTTTCGAGCCGCACCTTGCGCACCCCGAGCTGGAGCCGCACCAGCCGCAGCACGTCCTCAGGAACGATCACCATCCCGCGGCCCCTCTTTCTCCTCGTCGGCGCAGCCGCGAAGCAGGGCGAGGACCCGCTGCACCAGCCGCGTCCCGGTCGCGTCGTCGAGCTCTGCGGCGAGCCACGCGAAGTCCAGCAGAAGTCGCCCTCCCAGCAGGCGGGCCTGGGCGACCAGCGGCGGCGCCTGGTCGATCGCCGACACCCACGCCCGCAGGGAGACCACGCGGGTGTCGCCGGAGTGCGCAGCGATCGCGGGCGGCCCGGTGTAGCTGAGCGCCGCCGTCGCCATCCGGCCCGGCCGGTGGCGCAGCATCATGGCCATCATCCGCGGGCTCGCCCGCTCGGCGCAGAAGCGGTCGCCCCGCCGGCCCGCCGCGCGGAGGGCGAACGTCAGGGCCGTGGCGAGGGTGGCCAGGTCGCCGGCCCCTGGGACCGTCACCCGGAGCATCGCGATGTGGGCGCCGAGCCGCTCCGACGGCGGCGGCGGCCGCAGGTACGGCCTCAGGTCCGGAAACACGATGCAGCGCACCGCTGGGGTCGCGCCGCCGTGCACGAGCTCGTCGACCGCGCGCGCCATGGCCGCCAGGATGATCGTGTTGAGGGGGAGGCGCCGTTTCCGGCACCAGCGCGACAGCCGCCGCGTACTCTCGGGGTCGAGGGTCTCGACGGCGATGCGGTTGCGGTGGGAGCCGGGGATCCCCGGGTCGGGCCGGCCGCGGCGGCGCAGGCGGAAGACGGCCTCGTCACGGAGCTGGCGTCCGAGGAAGCCGAGCGACCGCAGCGCGCCCACGACGCCGTGCTGCCCGGGCGGCGCCAGCGCCCCGCTCGGCGGACCGGGCTCGACGAGCGGCTCGGAATCGTTGTCGGTCCCGCACCAGGCGGCGACGAGCTCGTCGAGCAGCGCGGTCATCGAGGGCGCGTCGAGGATCGCGTGGTGGGCGGCGAGCACCAGCCGGCAGCCGGCGCCGGTCGAGTCCGGGAGGGCGCTGCAGCGAACCAGCGGCCCAACCGTGCGGTCGAAGCGCCGGTTGAGCTCCTCTTCGGTGAGCTCGAGCCAGCGATCGGCCGACCCTGGAGCGTCGAACGTGAGCGGGATCGGCGGCGACGGCTCGTGGAGCTCGAACCGGAGCCGCCGCCCCTCGCCGACGATCGACGCCCGGAGCATCGGGTGGCGGCGCTGGACCGTGGCGAGCGCGGCCGGGAGCCGTTCGAGCGGAGGCGGGGCGGCCAGCTCCAGGCACGCGACCGCGTTGAACGGCGCCACGTCGCCGGTCAGCGTCGCCGCCAGCTCCATCCCCTCAAGCGCTCGCGAGCGCATCACGACTCCTCCTCACCGGACGACCCGGTGCTCTGTCACCCTGTTGCGGCCCTGCCAGTATACGGGTGAGCGGGGTGCGGACGACCCGTCAGCCCCCCTCGCACCACCTGTGTGCGTTCTGGAACAGGCGCAGCCACGGCGAGGCGGCGAGCTCCCGGCTCCAGCCCTCCGGCATCCAGCCCCACTGCCAGGTCAGGAAGGTGCGTTCGGGGTGGGGCATGATCGCGAGGTGGCGCCCGTCGGGAGTGGTCAGGGCGGCAATGCCCCGGGGTGAGCCGTTGGGGTTGAAGGGGTAGGCCTCGGTAGGCGAGCCGGCGTCGTCGACGTAGCGCACCGGGGCGAGGTGCTCGGCCTCGATGCGGTCGAGCACGGCCGGGTTGGGGAAGTGGGCACGGCCCTCGCCGTGCTGGAGCCAGATCCCGAGCACGGAGTCCGCCATGCCGTCGAGCAGCACTGCGGGGCTCGGGAGGATGCGCACGGTCGCGAAGCGTGACTCGAATCGGCCCGACGCGTTGCCGACGAAGCGCGGCTGGTCGGTGTCGGCGAGCCCGCGCCAGGGCACCCAGCCGAGCAGGGCGAACAGCTGACAGCCGTTACAGACCCCGAGGGTGAAGGTGTCCTCGCGGGTGACGAAGGCCTCGAACTGCTCGCGCAGACGGTCGTTGAACCGGATCGTTCCGGCCCAGCCCTTGGCCGAGTCGAGCACGTCGGCGTAGCTGAAGCCGCCGACCGCGACCAGGCCGCGGAAGCGCTCGAGCCCGACCCGGCCCGCAAGCAGGTCCGACATCGAGACGTCCCATGGCTCGAGGCCTGCGAGCCACAGGGCCGACGCCATCTCGCGGTCGGAGTTCGAGCCCTCTTCGCGCAGCACGGCCACCGCGACACGGTCGGCGCGGGCGAGGACCGCGGGTGAGGTCACCGCTGGGGTGAAGGCGAGCCTGTAAGGCGGTGCTGTGCGGTGGCGTAGGCCCGCCTCCTCCTCGGCAACCCGCGCCGGGTCGGCCTGGAGGCGGTCGAGGTGGAACGAGGTCGCCTCCCAGAGGTCGCGGAGGTCGCGCACGTCGTCACAGAGCACGCGGCGGCCGGCGACCCGGACGTGGACCTCGGGCCCGGCGAGGGTGCCGCCGATCTCGGCGCACGGAACATCGGCGGCCTGAAAGGCCTCGAGCGCGGCGGTGAGGTTCTCCGGGGCGACCTCGAGGACCAGGCCGAGCTCCTCGGCGAACAGCACCGCAAGCGGGTCGGCGCCGTCAGGCGCAGGGATGTCGATGTCGATCCCGGTGTTGCCGGCGAACGCCATCTCGAGCAGGGTCGTGATCAGCCCGCCGTCGGAGCGGTCGTGGCCGGCGGCAACCGTGCCCGCGGCGAGCAGCTCCTGGACCGCCGTGAACCCGTGCGCGAGCAGCGAAGGATCGTCCACGTCCGGCGGAACGTCTCCGATCTGCCCCCAGGCGTGGGCGAGGGCCGATCCGCCGAGGCGGTGGCGGCCGCCGCCGAGATCGACCAGGAGCAGTCGGCCTCGTCCGGGCAGCTTGAGCTCCGGCGTCACCGTGGCGGTGATGTCCGGGCACGTTACGTACGCCGAGACGACGAGGCTGCCGGGGGCCTTGACCGTCTCCTCGCCGTGGTCTCCGACCGGCGCGATGGCCGCCATGGAGAGGCTGTCCTTGCCGCCGTCGACCGCGATCCCGAGCGCGATCATGAGGTCCTTCATCGCGACCAGGGCGTCGACCAACGCGGAGCCCTCGCCGGGCAGCTTGGCGGCCCACATCCAGTTGGCCGAGCAGCGCACGTCGGGCAGCGCGGTGACCCGCGCCCACACCAGGTTGGTCAGCGCCTCGCCGACTGCGAGGCGCGCCATCGCCGCCGGGTCGAGCAGGCCCTTGACCGGCTGCTCGCCGATCGCGGTGGCGCCACCGGTGGTCGCGAGGTGACTGCGGGCGATCACCGCGACGTCGGCGACCGGTAGCTGGAGCGGGCCGGCACACGGCTGGCGCGCCACCAGACCGGAGACGGCGCGGTCGACCTTGGTCGTCAGGAAGCGCTTGGAGCCGACCGAGAGCAGGCGCAGCACGCGCTCGAGGGCGGTGCGTACGTCGAGGTCGCGGGGCAGCTCGAGTGGCGCGAGACGCGGCTGGGCCCGGAGGAGCTCGAAGTGCTTCTGCGGCATGTCACCGAGCACGTCGTCGAGCGCGAGGTCGACAGGGGTCGAGCCGTCCAGCGCATCATGAACGACGATCCGCCGGTCGCCGGTGATCCGGCCGACCACCGCCCACGGTACCTTCTCCCGCTCGCACAGGGCGCGGAAGAGGGGCTCGTGGTCGGGCCAGATCAGGAGCGCGTTGTTCTCCTGGTACTCCGCACCCCAGATCTCGAGCACCGACAGGGTCTCGTCGCCGAGCGGGACCGCCCGGATCTCGATCCGCGCTCCGGATGGTTCGACGATCTCCTTCAAGACGTTGCAGTTGCCTCCTGCACCCTGGTCGTGGATCGAGACGATCGGGTTGGCCTCGCCGAGCTCTACGCAGGCGCGGATGACGCGGTTGAGCTTCTGCTCCATCTCGGCGTCGCCGCGCTGGACGGCGTTGAAGTCGAGCTCGGAGACGTTCTCGCCCTGGACCATGCTGGAGGCGGCGCCGCCGCCCATGCCGATCCGATACGCGGGTCCGCCGACCTTGACCACCAGCATGGCGGGCTCGGGATCGCCCTTGACTGCGTGGCGGGCGTCCATCTGGCCGATGCCACCGGAGAACATGATTGGCTTGAGCCACTCGCGGCGCTCGCCCGAGGGCAGCCGGAGCCCGAAGGAGCGGGTGAAGCCTTGGATCACCGGCTCGCCGAACTTGTTGCCGTAGTCGGAGGCGCCGTTGGAGGCCTGGATCTCGATCTCGAGCGGCGGCGCGAGGTTGGCCGGGTAGGCGAACTCGGGGTCCTCCCAGGGCAGCGGGTAGCCCGGGATGCGCAAGTTGCCGACGCAGTAGGCCGCGGTGCCGGCGACAACGTGGGCGCCGCGGCCGGTGGCCTGGACGTCGCGGATGCGCCCCCCGGTGCCGGTCTCGGCGCCCGGGAACGGCGCCACACCGGACGGGAAGTTGTGGGTCTCGGCGGTGAAGATCACGTCGAGGTCGAGCTCGCGCGCGACCAGCGGGCCGGGTCGGCCGGGGTCGGCCGGGACCAGCGTGCGGGCGCGACCGCCGCGGATCGAGCTCGAGTTGTCGCGAAACGCAATCACCGAGTTGTTGGGGTTGGCCTCGAGCGGCTCACGCACCATCGCGAGGAGGTGGCGCGGCAGGGGCTCGCCGTCGACGACCAGTCGACCTCGGAAGAACCAGTGCCGGGAGTGCTCGCTGTTCGACTGCGCGATGTCGAAGCACTCGACGCTGGTCGGGTTGCGTCCGATACGATCGCGGAACAGCCGGGTGTAGGTGTCCAGATCCCAATCGTCGAAGGCGAGCCCGAGCTCGCGGTTGATGCGCTCGAGCGCTGCGCGGCCGTGCTCGAGCACCGGCACTTCGAACACCGGTTCCGGCTCGACACCGGGGTCAAAGCTGGACAGGGGCTGCGGGTACGGGCACTCGGTCATGCGGTCGTGCACCTCGGCGAGCAGGGCGTCGCAGAGCGCGGGGTCAAGCGGACGGTCGGCGACGAGCTGCAGGCGCCGCGAGCGCTCGATCCGGCGGACCGCGCCGAGGCCGCAGGCGCGGCACACGGCGACTGCGTTGGTCGACCACGCGGTGGTGAAGCTCAACCGCGGTCCGACCTCGAGAACCGGACCGCGGCACGGGTCGAGGAAGCTCGCGGTGCCGAAGCGCTCGGGCTCAAAGGTCTCGGCGAGCAGCCACGCGAGGACCTCCGCATGCCGCGCGTCGAGATCTCCGGTCAGCTCGACGTTGAAGCAGACCTCGGTGTCGAGCGCCGAGACCGCGGTCGAGACGCGGGCTCGGGCCAGCTCGAGGAGGGCGGCTCGGCGGGCCGGGGGCAGCCCCGGGGACCGGAAAAGATGGAGTACCTGCATGGCGAGGTTGTAGCAGGCGGGAGGCGCAAGAAGCAAGACGCGAGACGCAAGAGGCAAGACGTGAGACGCGAGAAGGAAGACGGTAAGGAGGTGGGGAGGCAAGGAGGTAAGAAGGTAAGGAGGTCAGCAGGTGAGGAGGACAGGGGGCTGAGCCACGGAGGCAGAGAGCCACGGAGGAGCACGAAGCCCCCGCTCACCCGCAGTGTCGGCTCGGGCGGGAGGGTGGGCTCTGTGTCTCTCTGTGCCCTCTGTGGCTCTGTGGTATGACCTCCGGGTGGGGGTGGGCGATAATGTCGGCCTCCGGGAGGCGCGGACGATGACCACCTACCGCGACGCAGGAGTCGACATTGACGCCCAGGACCGCGCGCTCGCGCGGATCAAGGCGATGGTGCACGCGACCTACACCGACGGCGTGCTCTCGGATCAGGGCTCGTTCGGCGGCATGTTCAAGGTCCCGCTCAAGGGCTTCGACGAGCCGGTGCTGGTGGCCTCGGCGGACGGCGTCGGCACCAAGCTGCGCGTCGCCTTCCTCTCGGGTCGCCACGGCACCGTCGGGCGCGACCTCGTCCACCACTGCATCAACGACATCCTGGTGCAGGGCGCTCGACCCCTGTTCTTCCTCGATTACCTGGCTACCGGGCGGCTCGACACCGAGGTCGCGGCCGCAGTCATCGGCGGCGTCGCCGCCGCCTGCTCCGACCACGGTCTCGCGTTGCTCGGCGGCGAGACCGCGGAGATGCCGGGGTTCTACGCCGACGGCGAGTACGATCTTGCCGGTTTCATCGTCGGCGTCGTCGACCGTCGCCGGATCCTCGACGGTCAGGCGGTGCAGGCGGGCGACGTGCTCGTCGGGCTGCCCTCGAACGGCCTCCACACCAACGGCTACTCGCTGGCCCGCAGGGTGTTCTTCGAGGTCCTCGGCTGCGGCGTCGACGACCGCCTCACTGAGCTCGGCGCAACCGTCGCCGACGAGCTGCTCAAGGTGCACCGTTGCTACCTGGGACCGGTCTGGCCGCTGCTCGAGCGGGACCGGGTGCACGCCCTCGCCCACATCACCGGCGGCGGGCTCACCGACAACCTCCCGAGGGTCCTGCCCGGGCGGCTCGGTGCAGTGATCAAGGTCGGCGCATGGGACGTCCCGCCCGTCTTCAGCCTCCTCGCCACCGCCGGTGAGGTGCCGGAGGACGACCTCTGGCGGACCTTCAACATGGGTGTCGGCATGGTTCTGGTGGTGCCGCCCGAGGAGCTCGGGGCGGTGCTCGCTGAGCTCCGCGAGGCGGGTTGCCCGGGTTTCCCGATGGGCAACGTGGTCAAGGGCGTGCGCGGCGTGACCTACGACCACCCTCCCGCTGGCTACCCGAGCGGCCTGCGCTAGCCTACATGTCTCATCAGGTTCCTACTGCGGGCACCGATCTGCCAGCCATCGCGGGCCCTCTCGCGGCTCGCCACCTGCGACGTGTCGACGGACACGCCTCGGTGGCTCGTCACTCGGTGGCTCCACGGTGGCGGGCATCTCGGCACCCTCGCTACGTAACCTGGTGAGACATGCAGGCTAACCCCGCGCGCCGCAGGGGTCGGCTGCTATTCTGCGGGACATGAGGCGGCAGACTGTGCTGCGGGTCACCGGGGCGATCCTCCTGGTGGCGACCGCCACTGTTGCCTCTCGCGGCAATCCGCCCGCCCATGCCTTTACCGTGGTATCGGAGCGCCTTCCGCAAGTGCTCGACGCCGGGGCCGTGGTCGAGGTTCCGGTCGAGCTGCGCAACGACGGCAGCCTCACCTGGCGACCGTCGGATCGCATTCACCTCGCCTACCACTGGCGCGACGACCGCGGCGCGGTGGCGGTCTGGGACGGTGACCGCAGCGTGCTGCCCGGCGATGTCCCGCCGGGCGAAACGGTCGCGCTCGTGGCGAGGGTCCGGGCGCCGGTGAAGCCGGGGATCTACACGCTGCAGTGGGACATGGTCCACGAGCTCGTGTGCTGGTTTGCCGAGCAGGACCCGACGCCGGAGCCCCGGCGCAAGGTGATCGTCCGAAAGGTCGCCATCACCACCGGCTTCGAGGTGGTGGAAGAGCACACGCCGAGATGGCTGATGGCCGGCCGGCGGCTCGAAGTGCCGCTCAAGATCCGCAACACCGGCCGCACGGCCTGGCCGGGGGACGGTTCGGTCCGGGTTGCGCCGCACTGGCTGCGGCCCGACGGCTCGGTCGCAGTCAGGGAGGGGCTGCGGACTCGAATCCTCACGCGGGTACCGCCGGGCGGTGTGGTGGAGGTTGCGGCGAGGCTCCAGGTTCCGGTCGGGTTGGGGCGATGGCGTCTCGAGTGGGACATGGTCGACGAGGGCGTGTGCTGGTTCTCCGAGGTCGACCCCCGGTCCGGCCTCGAGCTCTCGGTCACGGTGCTCCCCGAACCGGCCGACCTCCGGGTCCTCGCTGTGGTCACGGTCCTGCTCGCACTGATCGCGGTCTCAGCCGCCGTGGCGCGCCGTCCGCCAACGTGGTTGATAGCGGTGCTGTCGGTCGCCGACCTACTGTGGCTGGTCGCAATGCTCACTGCGGCTCAGCACGCGGTGCTCGGCGAGGCCCGGCGCACCCTCGAGCCGGGCGCCTGGCTGCTCGCTGGTGCGGCGGTCGCAACCCTCGTGCTCCCGCTGGTCCTGCTGCCGCGCCGCGTGCGGCCGTGGGTGGCGTGGGGTGTAGGCCTGGCCGTGAGCCTCCTGCTCGCCGCCGACGTGATCTACCTGCGCTACTTCGGTGACCTGCTCTCGCTCGCCGCGGCGGCCGGCGCGGGCCAGACGGGTCAGGTGCTGGACAGCGTCGCCGCGCTGGTCCGGCCCCACGACGCCTGGCTGCTGGTCCCCCTGCTCCCGGGACTGGTTCTGGTTGCAGCCGTCGCTCGACTGGCAAAGCGGAGTGGAGGTCGGCCGGTTCTGGTAGCGGCTGCGGTGCTGATGCTCGCCATCGTTCCCGGCGCGCGCGCCGTGGTCGGCTCGATGGAGAGTTGCTACGGATACGCCTCGCAGGTCTTTTCCTCGCTCGCCAGCGCGCGCCACCTCGGCGTGCTCGGCTACCACCTGGGCGACTCGGCACGCACCATCGGGCGCATGCTGCGCGCCGGTCACCTGTCGGATCAGCAGTACCACGAGGTGGTCGAGTGGTTCCGCTCGACGGCCCCCCGTCGTGCCGGCGTCGGTCCACTGTTCTCCCTCGCGCGCGGGGCCAACCTGGTCATGGTCCAGGTTGAGTCGATGCAAGCCTTTGTGGTCGGGCTCGAGGTCGACGGCCAGCCGGTGACGCCGTGGCTGGATTCCCACCGGGCGGACTGGATCGAGGTCCCGCGAATGACCGACCAGACCGCTCAGGGGCGTAGCTCGGACGCCGAGCTCGCCACCCAGACCTCGTTGCTTCCGTCGACCGCGGGTGCTGCTGCGTTCCTTTACTCGGGCGACCACTTCACCGGCCTCGCGGGTGTTCTCGCGGGTGCCGGCTACACCACTGTGTCGGCGGTGGCGTTCGACGGTTCGTTCTGGAACCGACGTCGGATGCACCACGCCTACGGCTATGCCACCAGCCTCTTCGCGCCCGAGTTTGGGCCCGGCGAGCGGATCGGCTGGGGGCTGAACGACGTCGACTTTCTGGCCCAGATGGCCGACCGCCTGGCGCGGTTCAAGCCCCCCGTGTGCGCGTACCTCATCACCCTTTCGCTCCACCACCCGTTTGCCGACTTCCCCGACGATCGCAAGGTGCTGCGCCTCGGCGGTCTCGATGGGACGCCTCTGGGCAACTACCTGCACACCATGCGGCTGCTCGACCATGCCATCGGCTCGTTCGTCGACACGCTCGACGCGGGCAAGCTCGGCGGCGAGACGGTGGTCGTGCTGTGGGGCGACCACGACGCCGGCTTCGGCTACGACCCCCAGCTCGCCGAGTTGGCAGGGATCCGGCCTGACACCGTCGGCTGGGAGCTCGCCGACGCGGTGCCGCTGATGATCCGCGTCCCCGGCCTTGGCGGACGGGTGCTCGACCGGCCGGCGGGCCACGTCGACGTCGCGCCGACCGTTCTCGCCCTGCTCGGCATCGATCCCTCGAGCTATGCCTTCGTCGGGCGCAACCTGCTCGGCGAGCCGGGGTCCGCTCCAGTGCTCGGCGAGCACGGCGCGTGGTCGGACGGGAGACTCCTGTTTCTGCCTGGGGGAGGTGACATCGACGAGGGCGCGTGCTGGTCCATCGCCGACCGGGAGCGGCTCGGCGAGTCGGCGTGCGCCGCGGCCCAGGCGGCGGCCGTGACCGAGCGCCGGATGTCGACGGCGGTGCTCGACCACGACCTGCAGCGGCGTCTCCATCAGGACCTCGAAGAGCAGGAGCCCCACTGACCGCCCGGGCGGTACGATCTCCTGGGGCTTGCATTTCGACGAGAAATCGCTACACTGCGTCGGCCCGGTCGAACCGGGACTCACCACTCCTCGCCCCGGGCGGGCGATCCGGGGCCGAAGGCCAGGAGGAGCGATATGCCGCTGTTCGAGCTCGGTGTCATTCTCGACCCCGAGGCGACGACCGAGGAAGAGACACAGGCCCTCGAGCGCCTCGAAACCATCATCACCTCAGCCGGCGGCGAGGTGGTCGACAAGGATGTCTGGGGCCGCCGTCAACTTGCCTACCCGATCCGCAAGAAGAACTACGGAACCTATCAGTTCTGGAAGTTCAACGTGGGTGGGGAGGTCATCTCCAAGCTCAACTTCGAGCTGCGGACCAACGACTTGGTGATGCGTTCGCTGATCCTCAACCTGGATCGCGAGCTCAAGCGCAAGCACAAGATGGATCGTCAGCAACAGGCCAAGGCTGAACACAAGGCCGCCAAGGCGGCTGCTGCGGCCGAGCGCGACACTTCGGAGGTTGACCAGTGAGAGGATCCGCCCCCATGACCGGGCGCAAGAGGCGCTTCCGCCGTCGCGCGAAGATCTGCCGTTTCACCGTCGACAAGATCGGCTACATCGACTACAAGGATGTCGATCTGCTGCGCGAGTACACGCCGACCAACGGCAAGATTCTGCCGCGGCGCGTGACCGGGACCAATCCGGCGTTCCAGCACAAACTCGGCCGAGCCATCAAGCGCGCGCGCTTCATGGCGCTGATGCGCTACGTCGGCGACTGACCCGGGTCCCTGCCTGGAGCTGCGCGTGTCCGATCCCGCCCCCGGTCGAGCGGCCGGGGCGATGTCTCGCCCCCCCCGTCTCGGTGCGGTCGCCGCGGGTGCGGTCTCGCTGCTGCTCGCCGGCAGCCTGGTCTTCCTGCCGTTCTTCGGCCTGCTGATCGCCCCCCTCGGCGCGATCCCCGTGGTCCAGCTGGCGGCGTCCGGAAGACGATCGGTCGCCGCGTGGGGTTGGGTGGTCGCCCTCCTCGCCGGAGCCGTCGTCGCGACCTCGATCAGCGGGGATGCCGTCAACGCGTTCGCAGTGCTCGTGGGGTACCTGCTGGTGGTCGTTCTGCCCGCGGTCTCGATTGAGGCGTGGCGATGGAGCGGGGCGAGCGATGGCCGCTGGATGGCGGTCGCCACCGCCTCGGTCGCCGTGCTCTCGATGACGGTGGTGATCGCATCCGTCTGGCCCCAGGGGCCGGTCGCAGGTGTGACTGCGGGCCTGCGCCAGGCGAGTGCCCATCTCGAGGCCTTCTACGAGGGCATGAACATCTCGCGCAGCCAGGCCGCCCAGACCGTCGCCGTGTTCGAACGGGCGGTCGCCTGGGGCCTGCCGTCGATGATCGTCGCCTACCTGGTGGCGGTCCTGTTCTGGCTGCGCTCGCGACTGCCCCTGCTCGGATTTCCGCTGCCGGTCGAACCGTTCGAGCGCTGGCGCAACGACGAGTGGCTGGCAGCGGCGTTCGTCGTCACTGGAGCAGGGACGCTGGTGCTGGCGGGGACCTGGCGCTGGGTTGCAGTGAACCTCTTGGTCGCGGTGCTCATCTTGTATTTCACCCAAGGCTTGGCTATGATCCGAGCCCACCTCGCGAGGCTCGTCGGCCGCGGGTGGCTGGTACGCTGGGCGGTTGTCCTGCTCTGTCTTCAGGTGCCGCTGGTCTTTATGGTGGCGGCGCTCGGCGTCGCGGACAGCTTTGCCAATCTCAGACCGCGGGCAAACCCCGACGGGAGGAACGTATGAAGGTCATTCTGAACGACTACGTCGAGCACGTCGGTGAGCGCGGAGACACCGTCGAGGTCAAGTCGGGCTATGCTCGCAACTACCTGATTCCAAAGGGTCTTGCCTATCTCGACAGCGCCGGCAACCGGCGCCGCTTCGAGCAGGAGCAGACCCACTGGGAGGCGCTCGACCTCAAGCGCCGCAGCGCCGCCGAGAAGGCGGCTCATGAGCTCGACGGCGTCGAGCTCATGTTCGAACGTCGTGCCGGCGAGCGGGACGTCTTGTTCGGCTCGGTGACCTCGGCCGACATTGCAAAAGCGCTGGCCGACAAAGGCTACGAGATCGACCGTCGCAGGGTGCTGCTCGACGATCCGATCAAGGTCCTCGGGCGATTCGAGGTCCAGGTCCACATCCACCGCGCCATCAAGGTGACGGTTCCTTTCGACGTCGTGCGTCCGGGTGAGAAGCCGGTGAGCCCGGTTGCCGCGGAGCCCACCGCTCAGGCCGCCGAGAGCGAAGCCGACGCAACTGCGGAGGCTTAGTCGCGACGTGGAATCCGGGCGCGGCGCCGAGTCCCCGGAAGGGGTGCCGCCGGGCGCCGGGGCGGCCCCTGACCCGGAGTGGACGCACAGCTGGTTTGGTTGGTTGCTCCACCCGCGTGCGCTGGCGGCGCGGATCCGGTGGCTGGTCGCCACTGTCCGTCAGGTCGATGAGCGCGTTCGTGCTACCGCGGAAGATGCCGCGGCCGCACACGACGCGCTCGCCGCCGGACTCTCGAGCGTGGTGCGCGAAACCCGTGAGCGCGATCACGCCCTCGCGCTGCGAGCGGACGCACTCGAGCGAGAGCTGCGGGTTCTGCAGGGGGACATCGAGCGTCTGCGGCCCAACTGGGAGGCAGTGCTCGAGAGTCGGCTGGACTGGGTCGCTGTAACCCAGGGAGAACTCGTCGCGGAGCTCGAGCGTCTGCGCGATCGCCAGCTTCCAGCTCTTGCTGGCAAGGTCGACGTCCTGGTGGAGAGGCTTGCCGGTGAGATCGACGAGACCGCTTCCCTCCTTGAGCGCAGCCTACGGCGCGAGCCGCTACCGCTGCCCGTCGCGTCACCCGACGAGGAGGACCTCGCCCAGGCACTTGCCGAGATCCAGCCACACCTGGTGGCTGCGTTACGAGGCAGCGAGGGCGAGATCCGCCACCGCCTCGAGTATCACCTGACCGAGCTCACCGCGCATCCCCCGGTCCTCGACCTTGGCTGCGGGCGCGGCGAGCTGCTCGATCTCCTCCGCGAGGCCGGTGTGCCCGCGCAAGGCGTCGAGGCCGACCCGGCCCTGGCCGGGGCGGCGAGACGGCGCGGGCTCGCGGTCCACGAGGGCGATCTGCTCGCCTTCCTGCGCGAACAGCCTGCGCGGTCGCGGGGCGCGGTGAGCGCGATCCACGTCTTGGAGCACCTGCCGGCACCGGAGCTGCTGGCCACGCTCGGCGAGATCCGCCGGGTGCTCGCGCCTGGCGGCGTGCTCGTCGTCGAGTCCCCCAACCCGCACTCGTTGCGGGTCGGCGCCAGCCTCTACTGGCTCGACCCCACCCACCAGCGACCACTGATGCCTGAGACCCTCGAGCTCTTCCTGACCGCGAGCGGCCTCGAGGTCTCCCGACGGGGCTGGCTGCATCCGTTCCCGGCTGAGCAGCAGCTTTTGCCCGCCGATCGTCCCCCGCGTCCCGAGGCGTCTCCCGAGGTGGAGGCCCTGGCCTTGGAATTGGATCGCGCCCTGGCCCGCCTCGACGAGCTGCTCAACGGGCCGCGGGACTTCGTCATCGTCGCGTGCTCGCCGTCCGAGCCTGAGGCTTCGGCGGGACCCGAGGCCGTACCCTGATCCGAGAGGAGGACCCATGTGGCGTGAGGCAGCCCTGACCCTCGCCGTCGCCGCGCTCACCGTCGCCTGCAGCGAGCGGGCCACCCCAACCCCGCCGCTCGTGGTGGCCGACGATATCGTCGCCCGCCGCGCGCAGTTTGTCCCGATGACCCTGGACGCCGACCTGTCCCGGCTCGCCCCCGGCGACCTCGAGGCGATGCGTCACCTGGTCGATGCGGCCCGCGTCGTCGACCAGATCTTCCTCCGCCAGGCATGGGCCGGCAATCCCGCCTTTGCGCCGAAGGTCGCGGCGCTGACCGGGGCCGATGCGCAGGCGGCGAAGGACTACTACCGGATCATGTACGGACCGTGGGATCGTCTCGCCGCGTTCGAGCCCTTCCTGGGTCATCAGCCGCACCCGGAGGGTGCGGGCTTCTACCCAGAAGACATGACCGCGGCCGAGTTCGACGCCTGGTTGACCGCACACCCCGATGACCGGCCAGCCTTCACCTCGCTCACCACGGTCATTCGCCGGGCTCCGTCCGGCCTCGTCGCGGTACCCTATCGCGAGGCCTACCGGGAGCAGCTCGAGCAGGCCGCAGGCCACCTTCGAGCGGCCGCGGCCGCTACCGACAACGCGAGCCTCAAGCACTTCCTCGAGCTGCGCGCGGACGCGTTTTCAAGCGACGACTCCTACGAGTCGGACGTCGCCTGGATGGACCTTGACTCCGACATCGAGGTCGTGATCGGCCCGTATGAGACCTACGAGGACCGGCTGTACGGGTACAAGGCGGCGTTCGAGGCGTTTCTCTGTGTCACCCAGCCGGAGGACTCCGCGCGCCTGGCGCTGTTCAAGAGTGAGCTGCCATTCCTCGAGCGCAACCTGCCGATCCCGGACGAGGACAAGAACTTCGAGCGTGGCACCGAGTCGCCGATCCACGTCGCCGACGAGGTGCTGACCGCCGGCGACGCCCGCGCCGGAGTCCAGACCCTGGCCTTCAACCTGCCCAACGACGAGCGCGTCCGCGAGGCCAAAGGCTCCAAGAAGGTCCTGCTCAAGAACATGATGCGCGCCAAGTTCGACGCCATCCTGACGCCGATCGCGGCCCGCGTTCTGCCCGCGGACGAGCTCGACCGGCTCGGCTTCGAGGCCTACTACCAGTTCACGCTCCACCACGAGCTCTCGCACGGTCTCGGCCCGGGACGGATCACCGTCGACGGCCGCGTCACCGAGGTCCGGCTCGAGCTCAAGGACCTGTACTCGGCGCTCGAGGAGGCGAAGGCGGACGTGCTCGGGGTCTACGACATCTACGCCCTCGCCAACAAGGGTGTGATGGACGCGGCGATCCTCCAGTCCCTGCCCTGGACCTACACTGCCGGGCTGTTCCGCAGCGCCCGCTTCGGCACCACCGAGGCGCATGGACTCGGGGTCGTGATGCAGGCCAGCTTCTTGCTCGAAAAGGGTGCGCTCGAGGTCACTGCCCAGGGACGCCTGCGACCGGTGCCCGAGCGCTTCCCGGAGGCGATCCGCGAGCTCGCTCACGTGCTCCTCATGGTGCAGGCGCGAGGCGATTACAGTGGCGCCAAAGCGCTCGTCGCGAAGTACGGGACCGTGCCGCCGGCGATGCAGACGATTCTCGACGGTCTCTCCGATATCCCGGTGGACGTCGATCCCGAGTACCCGTTGACGGGCCTCGGCGGTTGAAAGGGCTGGAACTGGGTCTCAAGTCAAACCGCCCCAGCAGCATGGACATTTGCCGGCGTGGAGTTCACAATCTGCCGATGCGGCGCGAGGCCGCGAAGGGAGGAGCGCGAGGATGCCTGTACGGGACCTGACGATCGCCATGGTGGGCTCGGGCGGCGACGGCGTGGTCACCATGGGCGACATGATCGCCCAGGGTGCGGCCCGCGAGGGCCTCAACGTGATGAAGGTCGAGGCATACGGCCCGCAGATCCGGGGTGGCGAGTCGTCGTGCACCGTCCGTATCAGTTCCGACCCGATCTACTCCCAGGGCGATGAGATCGACGTCCTGGTGGTGTTCAACTGGGCGGACTTCGCCCGTTTCCGCGGTGAGCTCGTGTGCGCCTCCGACGCGATCGTGATCTTCGAGGCGACCGACGAGAAGCCGCACGACCAGATCGATCTCGGAGTCGAGGATACCGTCCGCTGGGTCCCGGTCCCGTTCATCCAGCTTGCGAAGGACACCGCCGGCACGACTCTGGCCAAGAACATCGTGACCCTCGGTCTTCTGAGCGGCATGTTCAGGCTCCCCGAGGCGACACTGCGTCGGGCGGTCGAAGGCAAGTTCAAGAAGAAGAAGGCCGAGGTGCTGGAAGCCAACCTGCGGGGCTTCCAAGCCGGAATCGACTTCGCCGCCACGATCAGCGACCAGGCCGCGGGCAAGCGCTTCCAGTTCCAGCCGAAGGAGCCGATGCTGCTGATGTCGGGCAACGAGGCGTGCGCGGTCGGTGCGCTCCATGCGGGCTGCCGGTTCTTCGCCGGGTACCCGATCACGCCGTCGTCCGAGATCCTGCACTTTCTCTCCGAGTGGATGCCCAAGATGGGCGGCTACCTGGTCCAGACCGAGGACGAGCTGGCCGCGATCGGTGCCGTGATCGGCGGCTCCTTCGCCGGCGTCAAGTCGATGACCGCGACCTCGGGTCCCGGCCTCGCTCTGATGACCGAGATGCTCGGCCTGGCCTCGATGGCCGAGGTGCCGGTGGTGATCATCGACGTCCAGCGCGGCGGTCCGTCAACAGGTCTGCCGACCAAGAGTGAGCAGTCGGACCTGTGGCAGGCCCTGTGGGGCTCCCACGGCGACGCGCCGCGGGTGGTGCTGGCGCCGTCCGACGTCGAGGACTGCTTCCACGCGACCGTGGCCGCGTTCAACATCGCCGAGGAATCGCAGATGCCGGTGATCGTGCTCTCGGACCAGTTCGTCGCCCAGCGCCGCGAGACGCTGTCGATGCTGACCCTGGACCACGAGGTCAAGAGCCGGCGCGTGCCGACCATCGGCGAGCTCGAGGGCTACCGCCGCTACCGCGACACCAAGACCGGGGTTTCGCCGATGACCTGGCCGGGAATGAAGGGCGGCGAGTACCAGACCAATGGGCTCGAGCACGACGAGTTCGGCCAACCGTCCTCGATGTTCCTCACCCACGAGAAGATGAACGCCAAGCGCTACCGCAAGCTGCGCGCCGTGCGCGACGACTACAGCTTCTTCCGCCGCTATGGCTCCGAGCGGGCCGACGTCGGCGTGATCTGTTGGGGCTCGTCCAAGGGTCCGGTCAAGGAGGCCGTGCTGCGGGCCAACGGGCGCGGCGAGCGGGTGGCCGCCTTCGTACCGCAGCTGCTGTACCCGTTCCCCTACCACGAGTTCAAGGAGTTCCTGGCGACCGTGAGCGAGGTCATCGTGGTCGAGCTCAGCTACTCGGCCCAGTTCTACAAGTACCTGCGGACCTTCCTCGAGCTCCCCGAGGGTCACACCTTCGTCTACAAACGCTCGGGCGGCAAGAACCTCACCGTCGGAGAGATCGAAGACAAGATCCAGAAGGTCCTGGAGATGGGCGCCCTGCGGCGGGAGGTGTTGGTATGAACGCGACAACGGTGACGGACATCCAGTTCAAGCCCGGCGACTACAAGAGCGACCTCAAGCCGGTCTGGTGTCCGGGCTGCGGCGACTTCGGGGTGCTCAGTGCGCTCTACCGCGCTCTCGCCAAGCTTGGGGTGGCTCCCGAGAACACCGTGGTGCTGTCCGGCATCGGCTGTTCCTCGCGCCTGCCTGGATACGTCAACACCTACGGGTTCAACGGCGTCCACGGCCGCGGGCTGACCCTCGCGATGGGGGTCAAGGTCGCACGTCCGGAGCTGACCGTGATCGCGGTCGGGGGCGACGGCGACGGCCTCGCGATCGGCGGCAACCACCTGATGCACGCCTGCCGGCGCAACCTCGACGTGACCTACATCCTGATGGACAACGAGATCTACGGCTTGACCAAGGGCCAGGTCGCACCCACCACGCCCACCGGCGAGAAGACCAAGTCGACCTTTTGGGGTAACCCCGAGCCGTCGGTCGACCCGTGTGAGCTCGCGATGTCGTGCGGCGCGACCTGGGTGGCGCGCGGCTTTTCGGGCGACCTGAAGTTCCTCGTTGACCTCGTCGAGGGTGCGCTGCGACACCACGGCTTCGCGTTCCTGAACGTGATGTCGCCCTGTGTCACATGGCGCGGGGACAACCAGTTCAAGACCATGAAGGAGAAGCTCCGCACCCTGCCCGAGGACTACGACCCGACCCGCCGCGCGAACGCGCTCGCCTACACCCGCGAGACCGACGTGCTGACCCAGGGCGTGCTCTACCAGGTCGAGACGCCATCGCTGGTCGACAGACTCGAGAGCATCAAGCAGCGAGCGATGAACGGCCACCCCGCTCCTTCAACCCGCGACATCCTCGAGACCTTTATTCCCAAGGTCTGACGGACACTGCCGAGAAACCCACCAACAGGGGCGCCTGAGGCGCCCCTGTTGACGTTCTGGTTTTGCGACATGTCTTTTTCCTCAGGAAACCTTTTCCAAGGTGAATCATGGCGCTCGGCGGCGCGGATCCGTGCCCCGCCGAAGTCGGCTGGGGCGACATCTCGCCGA
>CAWFFJ010000013.1:0-60839 GCA_963814875.1 uncultured Acidobacteriota bacterium | reverse complement strand
TTTCCCGTCAACACCCGCGAGGAATTTACCCGCCCCTCCCTCACCGTTGACTCACATGACCGAAGCCGCCATCTTCTCGCGCCGTCTTCCGCGAGTGACACGGTCGGCAGAGCGGTTGCCAGTTCTCCCGCGTCCAGAACAGATCCATGTTTCCTCGATGCGGGATGATGTGATCCACTACCTGAGCCACCCCACCACAAACCACGCAGACGGGATGCCGTATCAGGAATCCGATTGACGTCTCTGCACCGCGCCCCATATCCGCGGGCGGCGGCTGTGGTCGCTTCTTGGCCTGCCTCGCCCGCGCACGATATGCTTTTTGTGCTCTGCCTCATGCCGAGGACACCGTGTGGCGCTCCTGACGAGCTCTCGACACCCGCCATGTGAGCACGGACGGAGTAGCGCGGCCGGCATCAGATGACCGTGGCGATCGCCTTGATTGTTTTGCCGGCTGACTGAACAACGGCCGTGTCCTTGTCCGTCGCGAGCGCTACCGTCTTCACATGCGACAGCCCGCCGAGAACCTTCGGGTCGATCCCGACCACACGGTTGCTCGCGGTCGTTGGGACTGCGATGACAAACCTATCCCCGTCCGCATCGAACACCGGGTCATAGCTCGCTGGCTCGCTGCCGTCCGCCGTGAAGCCGCCCGTGAACCCCACGTAGACCGTCGTCGCCTCCATCGTCGTCGCCTGCACCCAGAGTGCGAGGATCATCATGTGCGCGCCAATGCTCGCTCCCGTCGCCATCGCGCTCGCGCTCCCTGGGATACTCAGGTCCACCAACTCTCTGTTTTCAGCCTGACCCGACATGTGCTACTCCTTGTCGGCGCACCGAACACGGCGCGCGTCCATCCTGACATTGATGATACTCGACCCAACAGCTCAGGCGCCATGATCTCCCACGGGCGCCTATAGACATTGTACCCGTCAGGATGCACCTCGCCACGCAGCGCGCCCTCACCAGATGCACAGAGCTTGTCCGCCCCCTCGAGCGGACAGCCACAGAGGATCACATGGGAGAAGCCCAGCTCGGTAAGTGCAAGCTCAGTCGCCCATAGTGCAGACGACCCGCCACGGTTGACAAGCGTCCGGCGCTCGACACACGCCGCCATGCGCTTATCTCTGATCATCCCGAGCGTGTCCTGCATCGAGGCATCGTCCTTCCACCATGACAGCCACCGCGCCTCAGTCACACTCGCATGACGCTTCGCACGTATGTGCTGCCAGTAAGGGACGAACTCGCCGTGTAGCGAGACACAGTACGCTATCGGGTCGAGGTAGACGATGGACGCCTCATTGACAGCAACCACGGGGAGGTGGCGAGCCCTCAAGGGCGCAATGTCCTCAAGCATGCCAACGCTTGAGCCCAAAACAATTGCCGTGCTCATATTACAAAGTGGGCCGGACAACCCGGCCCGTACGAAAGGAGGAGTCTGAACGTGCGATGGTCTGTGCCATCTTGACTCAAGGTATCGCTCAGAAGCCCCACTGTCAACCTACCACTGATCTCGCCACGGCGGAGATGCCTGGCGGGATGTCCACCGGCCGAACGTGTTCCTTCTCGATCGGCCGCTCTGCGCTTGGTGGTATGTAGACCGGGGGCAGGATGGGCCGCGAGTGGTACCTCCCCACCAGAACACAGCAGCGATGAACCAGTGCGTGATCACAGTGTCCCTCCCACTCCGTAGTCATCTCGGATTCTGTCCTCAAGTCCCTTGATGCGTTCGTCCTCATCCTCCATCAACACAGTGAGCGAGTTGACCATGAAGCCGTTGACAGTCACGACATTGTTCACATCGATGGTTATTTCCACCTTCACGCAATTGTCAACTAACTCACCATCACTGTATAGCCTTGCATTCCATCCATGAATACAACCGTCGAATTTCCCAAGAATCACCTTGACGTCTTTCACCTCATCACCTCTCCCCCCAGTCCATCGTAGCAAGCAACGCGACGAGCCATGGGTTCACCTTCCCAGTTGCGGCACACCAGATAGCGAAGGCTAGCCACATAAAAGCGATTGGATAGAACGTTAATACTCGTGTCTGTTTCACCTCATCACCTCCTCTCTCGAAACACCCGTTCGAGCATCGCTTGAGCCTCGCCCGTTCTTCACGTGGTCCCAGCTACACCGGACCACGAAGATTCCAGCGAGCTCGGCCTCGAGCTCCTTCTTGTTGTCCCGGCGCCGGCCGGCCTCCCGGTGATGCGCACCGCCGACCCACCCCCCGCCGTCCACTTCGAGCGCCACCCGCGGTCCTGGCCAGTAGGCATCGAGCCGCCACTTCCGCGTCTCATGGAAGCGATGCTCGAGCAAGACAGGCTCGCCTAGTTTCGCAAGGAACCGCAGCCACGCGGTCATGCGGTCAAGCTCTGCCTGGACCTGTCGCACCCGCGCGGACTCCGTCGGCGTCGTCGGCTGGAGGCGCTTGCCGTCGAGCATGCCGCGCTCGCGGGCCTCCGCGATGGTGAGCTTCTCAGTCATAGTCCGTTCCCTTCCTCAGCACCGGCAACCCCGCGCACTTCCACGCATCCCGTACCATCTCGCGCGCCCTCTCCCGCGAGATCCCCTGCCGCTCGAGCGCCGCCACGAGGTAGCGCGCCGCAGCGGTCCACTTGCGGAGGTCGTCATTCATCGTCCTCGCCTTCCTCTCGCTCCAACTCAGCCATCTTCCGTTTGACCGCGATGATGTACTCCTCAACTTCGAGCAACCGGATTGTGACGTTTGAACGTTCCCGGACGAGCCACGTCAGGTTCGTCTCCAGAACGTTGAGGGTCTCAGTTTTGCTCACCACGCACCCCTCTCATCCACCGCCGAAAACGCAAACCTTGGCCCGTCGAAAAGCATTGGAACAACTCCACATGGGCCGTCCCGGTTCTTCTCGACGAGGGCGACGATGGCTCGCGGGTTGTCCGCGTTTGGCCTGTGCAGGAAGATCACGGCATGCGCATCCTGCTCAAGTTCGCCCGACTCGCGGAGGTCTGACAACCTCGGAGCGCGCTTCTCCTTCTCGCTCTCGCGGGATAGCTGCGAGCAGGCAATGACCGGAGCGTCCAGCTCGAGCGCAAGCTCTCGGATCTGCCCGACCTTTTCGCCCGTACGCTCGTTCATCGATGCCGGGGCACTCGAAGCCATTTCGGGTGCGCTCGGAACGCTCGGATACGATGTGTGGCAGGCCGTGGACGGTCCGTCCGCGCTCATCTTGGCCGACGAGCAGCAGCCGGACGTCATCCTGCTCGACGTCAACATGCCCGGCATGGACGGTTTCGAGGTCTGCCAGCAGCTGAAGAGCCGCCCCGAAACTCAGCTCATCCCGGTGGTCTTCCTCACCGGCCAGGGCGGCCGCGATGCCCGCATCGCCGCTCTCGACGCGGGGGCTACCGACTTCTTGAACAAGCCCTGCGAGCTCACCGAGCTCGAGGTCCGGGTCCGCAACCTGGTCAACTTCCGCCGCCTGATCGAGGAGCTCGAGTCGGCCGAGCAGATTCTCTTCTCCATCGCGAGGACGATCGAGGCTCGCGACGAGGGCACCGGCGACCACTGCGAGCGACTGGCGCGTCAGGCGGTGCGTTTCGGAAGCCGACTGGGCCTCGGCGCGGACGACCTGCGCGCTCTCAAACGGGGCGGTTATCTGCACGACCTCGGCAAGGTGGGCATTCCCGACGCGATCCTGCTCAAGCCCGGCCGCCTCACCGACGAGGAGTTCGCGATCATGCACCGTCACGTCGAGATCGGGGTCGCGATCTGCTCGCCGCTGCGCTCGCTGCGCAGCGTCCTGCCGATCATTCGCCACCACCACGAGCGCTGGAACGGCACCGGGTACCCTGACGGCCTGAACGGGCAGGAGATTCCTTTGCTCGCGCGGGTGTTCCAGCTGGTGGACATCTTCGACGCCCTGACCAGCGACCGCTGCTATCGGGCGGCGATGACCGTCGAGGGTGCACTCGATGTCATGGCCGAGGAGACCGCCAAGGGCTGGCTCGACCCCGAGCTGTGGGTGGAGTTCCGTAGGATGACCGAGGAAGGCGACTCAGCCGGCGCCGACGAGATCGTCTGACGACCTCTGCGACCGCTTCTCTTCGACCCGGTTCTGCGTACAATGCGCGAATGACGAAGGATGCTCCCTCGCGCCGTGCGGAACGCAAGCCCGACTGGTCGGTCCAGGACTCCAGCCAGCTCTACAGTGTGGAGGCCTGGGGTCAGGGCTACTTCTCGGTCAACAAGAAGGGCCACCTGACGGTGCGGCCCGACCGCCGCCCCGGGCGGACCATCGACCTCTTCGATGTCGTCGAGGGGCTTACGGAGCGCGGCATCGGGACGCCGGTCCTGCTCCGCTTTCGCGACCTCCTGGGGAGCCGCCTGCGGGCGCTGCACGACGCCTTCGCTGCGGCGATCGAAGAGCACGAGTATCGCGGCAGCTACGTCTGCGTGTACCCGATCAAGGTCAATCAGCAGCGTCACGTTGTCGAGCAGATCCGTACCTTCGGCAGCCGCTACGGCTTCGGTCTCGAGGCGGGCTCGAAGCCGGAGCTGCTCGCCGTGCTCGGTATCACCGACTCCCGAAGCGCGATGCCGATCGTGTGCAACGGTTTCAAGGACAGCGAGTTCATCGAGACGGTCGTGCTCGCCGCGAAGCTCGGGCGAACGATCATCCCAGTGGTAGAGAAGTTCTCCGAGCTCGAGCTGATCGTCCGCCACGCCGAGCGCTACGACGTACGCCCGACGATCGGCATGCGGGTCAAGCTGTCCGCGCGCGGCAGCGGCCGCTGGGAAGACTCGGGAGGGCTGCGTTCGAAGTTCGGGCTCCACGTCGCGGAGATCCTAGACGCCCTGCAGTACCTCAAGGACCGCAACATGGCCGACTGCCTGCAGCTTCTGCACTGTCACGTCGGCAGCCAGGTGTTCGACATTCGCAGCGTCAAGAACGCGATCACCGAGCTCGCCTTCGTCTACACCGAGCTGCACCGGCTCGGCGCCGGGATGCGCTACATCGACATCGGCGGCGGGCTCGGCGTCGACTACGACGGCACGCAGTCGACCCAGGAGTCTTCAATCAACTACACCCTCGAAGAGTACGCCGCCGACGTCGTGTACCGGATCGGCGAGGTCTGCGACACTGCAGGCGTTCCGCACCCGACGATCGTGTCCGAGTCGGGCCGCGCCATCACCGCCTACCACTCGGTGCTCGTCTTCGACGTGCTCGGTTCGACCAGCTTCGATGGGTTCAAGGTGCCAGCGACCATCCAGGAGGCCGCCGGCGGGCGCAAGCCGGAGGAGCTGGCGCAGCCGCTCTGGGACCTCTACGGAGCCTACGACCTGGTCAATGACGGCCGCCTCGAAGAGGCGTTCCACGACTCCGTGCAGGCCCATGACGAGGCGATGAACCTGTTCCGGCTCGGCTACCTGGATCTGGTCGACCGGGGTCTTGCGGAGCGGCTCTACTGGGCGGTGTGCTCGGAAATCCTCAAGCGCCTGCGCGCCGACGGCGACGTTCCCGAGGAGTTCGAGATCCTGGTCCGGCAGATGTCGGACATCTACTTCTGCAACCTGTCGGTGTTCCAGTCAATGCCGGACAGCTGGGCGATCGAACAGCTGTTTCCGGTCCTGCCGATCCACCGCCTCGACCAGAGACCGGAGCGACGGGCGATCCTGGCCGACATCACCTGCGACTCCGAGGGCAAGATCGACCGTTTCGTCGGACCCGGCGAGACCCGGTCAGCCCTCGACGTGCACGCACTGCGCCCTGATGAGCCGTACTACCTGGGCGCGTTCCTCGTCGGCGCCTACCAGGAGATCCTGGGCGACCTGCACAACCTCTTCGGCGACACCCACGCGGTCCACATCGGCTTCGACGAGGACGGCGAGTGGACGATCGAGGAACTGGTTCCCGGCGACACGGTGCGCGAGGTCCTGACCTACGTTCAGTACGATCCCGAGCGGCTCACCGAGGCGCTGCGGCTCGACGTCGAGGAGGCTGTCCGACGCAAGCGGCTGACGGTCAAGGAGGGTCGCCAGCTGCAGCGCTTCTACCAGCACGGCCTCGACGGCTACACCTACCTCGAGGAGGGGTGACCGCGTGCCGAGAGCCGGAGCGTCCGGCGGCAGATCCCTCGGCGGGGTGTCCAAGGCAGGTTGCGGGGCGGCAGTTGCCGTGATGGCGGCAATTCTGGTCGGGGGCTTCGTGGTCCTCGACCGCGGAGTGGACTGGCTCGTGGTGCGCGCGAGCGAACGGGTCGAGGAGAGCCTGCCCGCTGATCTCGATGGTGCGACGCGGCGTCGCCTGCAGGCCGGTCTCGAGGCCTTCGTGAACGGCCTGCCCGACGCGCCGGACCGCGATGCGGCGACCGGCGCCTTCCTTGCGCGGGTCGGTGCGGCGCTGGAGGACCGGCGGCTGACCGCTGCCGAGGCCGGCGAGCTGGCGGACTTCCTCGAGGCGACCTGCGCCGGATGGCGTGGAGAGCGCGTCGTCCGATCTCCTGCGCCCGAAGCCCGGTGAGCCGACCGTGAGCCGCGCCTTCGTCCTCCGCGCCCCATTCGAGCCCGCCGGCGACCAGGTCGAGGCGATCGTTCGCCTGGCCCAGGGGTTGAGCGACGGCCTCGCCTTCCAGACGCTGCTCGGGGTCACCGGCTCGGGCAAGACCTTCACCATGGCCAAGCTGATCGAGGGCAGCGGACGTCCGACCCTGGTGCTGTCGCACAACAAGACGCTCGCGGCGCAGCTCTACCAGGAGTTCAAGGCGTTCTTTCCCGACAACGCGGTCGAGTACTTCGTCTCGTACTACGACTACTATCAGCCTGAAGCCTACGTCCCCACCAGCGACACCTACATCGAGAAGGAGACCTCGATCAACGAGGAGATCGACCGCATGCGGCTGGCCGCGACCCGGTCGCTGTTCGAGCGCCGCGACGTGATCATCGTGGCCTCGGTGAGCTGCATCTACGGTCTCGGATCGCCGGAGGCCTACTTCGGCATGTTGCAGCTGTTCGAGGTCGGCGGCGACGCGCCGCTCGAGGAGGTCCTGCGCCAGCTCGCCAAGATGCAGTACCAGCGCACCAACCTCGACCTGGCTCCGGGCAGCTTCAGGCTCCGCGGCGACGTGCTCGAGGTGTGGCCGCCCTACGACGACGGCGCGGTTCGGATCTCGTTCTGGGGCGACGAGGTCGAGTCCATCGACCGCATCGATCCGATTCGCGGTGCGATCGTGGAGTCTCTCGATCGCCTGCCGCTCTACCCTCGCACCCACTACGTGACCCCGCGCGAGCGACTGCTGGCCGCGATCGACGGGATTCGCGCCGAGCTCGACGATCGGCTCACTGTCCTGCGCGCCGAGGAGCGGCTGCTCGAGGCGCAGCGCCTCGCCCAGCGGACCCTGTTCGACCTCGAGATGCTGACCGAGCTCGGCTACTGCCAGGGTATCGAGAACTACTCGCGCCACCTCACCGGCCGCGCCCCGGGTGAACCGCCGCCCACCCTGCTCGACTACTTTCCCCGCGACTTCCTGTGTATCGTCGACGAGTCGCACGTCACCGTGCCCCAGGTCCAGGGGATGTTCCACGGTGACCGCTCGCGCAAGCAGACCCTGGTCGAGTTCGGCTTCCGTCTGCCCTCGGCGCTCGACAATCGTCCTTTGACCTTCGAGGAGTTCGAGGCGCGGTTGCACCAGGTCATGTTCGTGTCGGCGACGCCCGGTCCTTACGAGCTGCGCCAGTCCCAGGGCGAGGTGATCGAGCAGCTCATCCGACCGACCGGGCTGCTCGACCCGGCGGTCCAGGTCCGACCGGCGGCCCACCAGGTCGACGACCTGCTCGCGGAAATCCGCGCCGTTACCGCCCGTGGTGAGCGTGTTCTGGTGACGGTGTTGACAAAGCGGATGGCGGAGGACCTGACCGCCTACCTCGCCGAGATGGCGGTCCGGGTCCGCTACCTGCACTCCGAGGTTGCCACTCTCGAACGGATGGCGATTCTCGCTGACCTGCGCCGTGGCGAGTTCGACGTCCTGGTCGGGATCAACCTGCTGCGCGAAGGCCTCGACCTGCCCGAGGTGTCGCTGGTCGCAGTCCTCGACGCCGACCAGGAGGGTTTTCTGCGCTCCGAGACCTCGCTCATCCAGACCATCGGGCGCGCGGCGCGCCATCTCAACGGGCGCGCGATCCTCTACGCCGACCGGCGGACCGGATCGATCGAGCGCGCGCTCGGGGAGACCGAACGGCGCCGTGCCAAGCAGGCGGAGTACAACGCCCGCCACGGCATCGAGCCGCGTTCGATCATCAAGGACGTGAGCAACCCACTGGTCGCGATGAGCGAGCTCGACTACATGACGCCACGGGCGTCGCGCCAGCGGGTGGCCGAGCGCGAGACCTGGGACCCGGCGGATGCGGGCTCGCTCCACCAGCTCATCGCCGAGCTCGAGAAGCGCATGCGGGAGGCGGCCAAGCGGCTCGAGTTCGAGGAGGCCGCCCGGCTCCGGGACCGGGTCAAGGAGCTCCGCCGCCAGCAGATCCTCAAGACGTGAAACCCCGCTGAGGCGGGGTTTCGGGACTAGATCGACCGGTAGGATTCGCGCAGCGAATCCAAAGCAGCGAGTGTCGCAGAGCCCCCCAAGGGGCTATGCGGCGCGCGCTGCTACTCCTCGTCCTCTTCCTCGGCGTGGCCGGCGGCGGCGATGATCTTCTCCTGGAACTGTTTGGGAACCTCTTCGTAGGAGGAAAACTCCATGTGGAAGTCGCCCCGGCCGCCGGTGATCGAGCGAAGAGTCGGCGCGTAGGTCAGCATCTCGGCGAACGGGACCAGCGCCTTGACGGTGGTCATTCCGTCTGCGCTCTCCATGCCCTGGACCCGGCCACGGCGCGAGTTGAGGTCGCCCATGACGTCGCCCATATGGTCCTCGGGGGTGTAGACCTCGATCCGCATGATCGGTTCGAGCAGGGTCGGCTTGCAGTGCGCGGCGCACTCCTTGAATGCCTTCCGTCCGGCGATCTTGAACGCCATTTCGGAGGAGTCGACCGAGTGCTCCTTACCGTCGAGGAGCTTTACCCGGAAGTCGACCATCGGGTAGCCGGCGAGCACGCCGCGGTCTGCCGCCTCCTGGATGCCCTTGTCGACCGCGGGCCGGTAGCCCTGGGAGATCGATCCGCCGAAGATCTTGTCGACGAACTCGTAGCCTCCGCCCTTGTTGGGTTCCATGCCGATCCTGCACTCGGCGAACTGGCCCGAGCCGCCAGTCTGCTTCTTGTGCCGCATGGTGACCTCGGCGGAGGCAGTGATGGTCTCTCGGTACGGTACCTTCGGCGGGTGGAGCAGGACGTCGACCTTGTAGCGCTTCTTCAACCGCGCGACGACCACCTCGACGTGAAGCTGCCCGGCGCCGGAGATCAGCATCTCCTTGGTCTGTGGGTCACGACCGACCTTGATCGTCGGGTCCTCCTCGCGGATACGAGCCAGGGCTGAAGCGATCTTGTCCTCGTCCCCTTTCGACTTCGGCTCGAGGGCGAAGCTGATGGCAGGCTCGGGAATCAGGACCGGTGCATGCACGAGGGTGCGTTTGGGGTCGCACAGGGTGTCGCCGGTATGGGTCTCCTTGAGCTTCGGCACCGCGCCGATGTCGCCGGTGGCGAGCTCGGTGACGTGCTCGACGTCCTTGCCCTGAAGAACCGACAGGGCGCCGAGACGCTCGCTGCCGTCGTTGGTGGCGTTCTTGACCGTGGCGTCACTGGTGATCGCGCCGGTGAACACGCGCATGAGCGAGATCCGACCGGCGTAGGGGTCCGAGATGGTCTTGAACACGTACGCCGAGAATGGCTGGTCGGCGGTCGCGGAGAGCTCCGCCGCTACACCACCGTCTTCCGAGACTGGGACCGGACGCCAGTTCGGGGCCGGCACCAGGTCGACCAGCGCGTCCATCATCGGGTGGGCGGCGAGGTTCTTGCCGACGGCCATCGTGAACACCGGGAAGACGGCTCGTGTGCGGATCGCCTGCGCGAGGCCAGAGCGGAGGGACGCCTCGTCGAGCTCGCCGGACTCGAGGTAGGTCTCCATCAGGGATTCGTCCTGCTCGGCGACCATCTCCATCAGGGCCTCGCGCGCAGCCGCGACGTCGTCTTCCATCGCCGCCGGGACATCGACCGTGCGGTGGTTCCCGCTCTCGTCCTTGTCCCAGGTGGTGGCGACCCCGCTCACGAGGTCGACGACACCGGTGAAGGAGGTCTCCTCACCGATCGGGAGCTGAACCGGAACGACCTCGCGTCCGAACTTCCTCTGCAGCGCCTCGATCGTGCGCTGGAAGGACGCGCGCTCTCGGTCCATGAGGTTGACCGCGAGCAGCACCGGGAGCTCGCGCGCCGCGGCGGCCTTCCACAGCTTCTCGGTCTGCACCTCAATGCCCGCCACCGCCGAGATCATCATCAAGGCGGCGTCGGCGATGCGCAGACCCTGCAGTGCGTCAGTGGTGTAGATGGCATAGCCGGGGGTGTCGATCAGGTTGACCTTGACGCCGCGGTGGGCGAAGTGAGCGACTGCGGTGTTGATGGTGATCTTACGCTCGATCTCGTCGTCGTCGAAGTCAGTGACGGCGTGCCCGTCGTCGACCTTGCCGAAGCGGTTCACAGTGCCGCTGGCGAAGAGCAGTGCGGAGACGAGGGTGGTCTTGCCGGTGTCGGAATGGCCGACGACAGCGACATTCCGGATCTTGTCGGTCGGGAAGATCTGGGCGCTCATGGGCTCTCCTCTATGGGCGTGGGGACTCGGGGCGGCTGAAGGCGTCAGGGTCGATGGTGTGTCCGGTGATCCGGCGATAGGCCTCGCGGTACCGCTCCAGGGTCCCGGAGACCACCTGCGGTGGCAGCTCCGGGGCCGGCGGCTCCTTGTTCCAGCCCGAGGCGGTCAGCCAGTCGCGGACGAACTGCTTGTCGAAGGACGCCTGGCCGCGGCCGGGCGCGTAGTCGTCGGCCGGCCAGAAACGGGACGAGTCCGGTGTCAGCGCCTCGTCCATCCATACGATGGTGCCGTCGGTGTCGAACCCGAACTCGAACTTGGTGTCAGCGATGATCAGACCGCGCTCGAGAGCGAGCTGTGCCGCGTCGCGATAGAGCCGCAGAGTGAGGTCGCGCAGGGCCTCGGCGGTCGTTGCGCCGACCAGTTCGACCATACGGTCGAAGCTGATGTTCTCGTCGTGTCCGGAGGTCTCCTTGGTGGCCGGAGTGAAGATCGGCTCGGGCAGACGGTCCGACTCGACGAGGCCGGCGGGCAGTGGAATGCCGCACACCCGGCCGCTCTCCCGATACTCCTTCCAACCTGAGCCGGAAAGGTAGCCACGGGCGACACACTCGACCGGGATCGGTTCGAGGCGCCGGACCAGCACGCTGCGGCCGTCGAGCTCGGTGTGGTTCCGGAAGGGCTCCGGAAAGCCATCGAGGGAGGTCGCGAGGAGGTGGTTCGGCACCACGCTGGCGGAGCGGCGAAACCAGAAGCTCGAGAGCTGGGTCAGAATGATGCCGCGACCCGGGACTCCCGGCGCGAGCACGCAGTCGAAGGCGCTGATCCGGTCGGTGGCGACCAGCACCAGAGAGCCTTCGGTCGCGTAGATGTCCCGGACCTTTCCGCGGCTCACCAGCTGACCCCCCGGAATGGAGGTGGTGAGCAGCGCGGGGCCCATTCTCACGCGTCCTTGCTGATCAGAGCCTGGGCCTGCCGCGCCATACGCGACTTGTAGCGGGCGGCAGTCCGCCGGTGCAGGACGCCGCGGCGGAATCCACGGTCGATGACGGAGATCGTCTCCGGCAGCATCTCGCGGACCTGGTCGGCGTTGCCCTCAGTGAGCGCAGCCCGCATCTTCCGCATCTGCCGGCGGACGCGGGTCCGGACTGACTTGTTTCGCATCCGCCGCTCGAGTGACTGGCGGTGGCGCTTGCGCGCCTGCCTCTTGGTTCCCTTGATCGTTGCCATCTCTGTCCTGTCTCCTTCTCTCGCGCGGCGCGCTCCGGGCGCCGTTCAGGTCAGCGGATCGTCAGCCCCAGCGATCGCAGACGCTCGCGGGCGAGGTCGGCCTCCTTGGTGCCGGGGTGCTCATACACCACGTACTGGAGGTTGACCACGGCCTGCCCCTGGTCGCCCAGCTTGAGGTAGATCAGCCCCTTCTTCAGCTGGGCCGCAGCAGCCTTGTCGCTGGTGGGGTACTTTTCGAGCACCTCCGAGAAGGCGTCAAGCGCCTCCTGGGAGCGCTCTTCGGCATCATAGCACTCTCCGATCCAGTACTGGGCGTTGTCCGCAAGGTCGGTGCCGCCCCAGCGACGGAGGTACTCGCGGAAGCCTTCGGCGGCAAGGTCGTAGTTCCCGCGCATGTAGTCCTCGTACGCCGACCGGTAGAGCGACTCGGGGGTCGAGGCAGCCGCCGCCGACGGGCCCGCGGCGGCGCCGCCCGCCGCGCCGGAGCCGGGCGGCGTCGAATGGTCGCCGGTGTCGTTTGGTGCCGTCTCGGAGGGGCCGGCGTTCGCAGCATCGGGCGCCGCAACCACCGGCGGTAGCATCGGTCGATCGCTGCCCTGAGCACGGACGGCGGCGAGCTGCTCGGAGATGACCTGGAGCTTGCGGGTCGTCAGCTCGAGGCTCGCGACCAGCGCCTCGATCTGCTCCTGCAGGCGCTCCACCCTCACTGTGAGGTCGGCGCTGGACTTCATGGTCTTGCCGGTGAGCTCCTGCATCCGCGACTCCATGGCGGCCAGGTCGCGCTTGTCGAGAGTCGAGCCCTGCAGCTGCTGAACCTGGCGCTGGACGTCGGTGATCTCACGGTGCAGCAGGGCCATGTCCTCCTGCGAGGTGCAGGCGACCGAGAGCACCACCAGTCCGGCAATCGCGAGTCGACGCATGGGTTCCTCCTAGCGGGCGATGATGACGAAGTGCGCTCGGCGGTTGAGCTTCCAGGCCGACTCATCGTTCCCGAGAGCGAATGGACGCTCCTCGCCGTAGCTGATGGTCTCGATGCGGCTGCCGGCGACGCCGAGGAAGGTCAGGTAGTCGCGCACGGCATTCGCCCGGCGTTCGCCGAGGGCGAGGTTGTACTCCCTGGTGTTGCGGTCGTCGCAGTGACCCTCCACCAGGATCCGTACGTCCGGGTGCTGGAGAAGCCACTGGGAATTGGTGGCGAGGATCTCGCGCGCCTCCGCCGTGAGCTCGAACTGGTCGGTGTCGAAGAACACGTCACGCAGGTAGCCGCGGCGGTTGAGCTCCTGAAGGTCGTCCGGGAGCTCCTCCTGGACCTCAACAGACGGAATGCTGCCGGTCGACGGCTCGCGCACGACCTGCTCCTCGACCGGGGTCGGAATCGGGGTCGGGGCGGTGGCGGTGGTCTGTCCCTCCGGCTGGGCCGCTGTCGCGGACGGCTTCTTGGAGGATGCGCAACCACCCACCACCATCAGGCCGACGAGCAGGACGGTCAAGAGGACGGTGCGGGACATCGTTGTCATCAGACGCCTCCTTGGACGGACAACTCTAGCAGTCTGGCAAGTGGTTGACAAGCAAGGAGGAGGCTGCCGATCAGGGGGGTGTGACCCAGGTCAGTCCGCATCCGGCAGACCCCCTCCCGGGCGGTCGAGTACACCTCTGCGGTGCAGCTTGGCGAGGTGGTCGTAGGCGACGATCGATCCGGCCACCGCGAGGTTGAGGGACGGCACGAGGCCCCACTGCGGGATCTGGACCACCATCTCGGCGGCGTCGAGCAGGTCCTGCGGCACCCCGCCGCGCTCGGCACCGAGCAGGAAGCACGGCCGCTCGGGGTAGACCGCGTCGAACAGTCCGACCGAGCGCGGATCCAGCTCGACAGCGACCAGGCTCCAGCGCTGGCGGCTGAGGTACTCGAGCAGCGCCCCTGCGTCGGGCAAGTAGACGATGGGGGTGAAGTTCTCCGAGGTGCACGCCGCGTAGGTGTTCCAGCCACGCTCCCCGACCAAGATGACCTCGCTCGCGGCGACCGCATGGGCGGTGCGGACCAGGGAGCCGACGTTGTGCTCCTTGGTGATCTCCCAGACCGCCAGGGCGAACGGTCGCAAGCCCGAGCGATAGCGGGCGAGCTTGACCGACCGCCGCGCGGTGCGCCGGGCCTCGGACCAGCGAGCGTGGGCGTCGGACGACACGTGAACCCTCCGAAACGACGTGGTGCCGGTGAAAATAACGAAATCCCGCGGGTGCGGGATTTCGTCGCGGCGGGTGTGCCCGCCCGGACCATGTGCAGTGGGTCTCGCGGCTGCCGGGTCCGTATCGCGCCCGCGGTCCCAAGGGACATTTCCAATATGTGGCGGTGCCCGCGGGGTGTCAAGGGCGGCGTTCCGTGGTCAGGTCGGCTGCCGAAAACGCCAGCGGGAGCAGCTCTCCGACGCTGGACAGGCGCCGGTCGCCGGCGAGGTTGGCGAGCACCACCGGGTAGTCGCCGAACTCGGCGAGCACTTGGCGGCACGCCCCACACGGAGCGACGGGTGGTGAGACGTCGGTCACCACAGCCACCCCGGCCAGGCGGTCGATGCCAGCGGCGACCGCGGCCGCCACGGCGTTCCGTTCGGCGCAGATGCTCAGACCGTAGGAGGCGTTCTCGACATTGCAACCCGAGAAGATCCGTCCGTCCTCGGCGAGAACGGCTGCACCGACCTTGAAACCGGAGTACGGCGCCCACGCTCGCGACCTGACCTCGGCGGCGGCCGCTACCAGTCGGGTGACATCGGACACTGAAAGCTCGACCATGCTGCCACTATATCGTCCCGTACCGGTTCCCGTGCGTCCCCTCCGGTCAGTGACGGCGGGTCCTCGCCGCGGATCCGCCGGACGGACGTGCAGATCCACCCGACGGACGTGCCGAGCTGCCCGTCGATCGAGGGGCCGCCGACGGGCTGGATGGGCTCACGCGCGAGCCGCTCGAAGGCGCAACCCGTCGCGGCGACGGGCTGCGGACCGTGGGCGATCGGCTGCCGCCCGACGGCGACGACGACCGCGGGACGATCACCGGGCGCGAGCTCCCGATTGTCGGCACCCGCCACGTCGGAGTGGATCCGCCCGTCGTTCGCCCGGCAGCGGAAGGTGCAGGCCTGACGACGGTGCCCGGCGAGACCCGCCCGTCGGGAGACGTGCGATACGTCGGTCGCGCCCGCGGCAGGTTGCTCGGGGCCTGGCGCGGCGCGGTGCGACTGCCGCTGTCGGACGGCCGCCACTCGGCCGGTGACCGCCGATCCGTCGGGCCGAGGGTCGAGCGGTAGATGTTCGGCTGCGGCCGGGCCTCGGTCGACGGCGATCCGCCGGTGACGACGCGGCGCGTAGCGCGCTCCGGGGCGGTCACCACCGGGGAGCGGTCGGCGAGCTCGCGGGTCGTCGTTGGACGGGCCAGCTGTGAGGCGCGCCGGGGGTCGAGGTTGTCATCGCGCGCGAGGATTGGCGCGAGGTCGTCGGTTGCGGTCGGCATCTCCCGCTGGAAGACGCGCTCGACTGCGGTCGACGGCGACTGGCGGACCGGGTTGTCGGTGACCAGCGGGCCCGAGATCACCACACCGCGCTCGCCGGGACGGCCGCGCAGTGCGTCCTCGCCCGGCTCGACGAAGCGCGACAGGTTGGGGCTCGCGAAGTCACGGGTCGGCACCGCGTTCCAGGCGCGAGGGTCGACCTGATCGAGAGGAACCTGGCCGTGCAGGTCGAGGGCGAAACGGCTCGGATCGACCGGGTCGCGCAGAGCCGCAGGGGCCAGCCGGGAAGACACCGATCGCGGCGGAAGAACGTCGCCGCGGGGCGGCCGCGGGCCACCGTGACCACCACCAGGCGGATAGGGGTGATGACCTCCGCCGTGGTTCCAGTACCACGAGTCGTAGTAGCCACTGGGGCACCACGCCACGTAACCCGGCCACCACATCCAGTTGACCCAGGCCGGCCCCCACACCGGCCCCCACGACCACACCCAGCCGAGGGAAACGTCGAGGTTCCAGCTGCCGTAGTGGTAGGGCAGCCATCCCCACGGCTCGTACGAGATCCAGGTCCAGCCGGTTGAGGTCCAGTACCAGCGACCGGATGTGTACGGCCGCCATTCGGAGCCGACTGAGGGCTGCCACACCCAGCTGTCGCGACTGTCGCTGTAGAGCCACGATCCGTAGTTGTCGAGCAGATTGGCCTGGCGACCGTAGCGTTCGTCGACGTACCGCGAGCTGTCGCTCGGAAAGACCCGGCGACGTTCGTCGACCCAGCGTGCGAAGTCGTCGCCCTGGGTCAGGCGGGCATCGACCGAGGTCACGGTGCCGGCGGCCGCCTCGGCGACCGAGCCGGTGCGCATCAGGATGGCGCCCGCGGTGCTCGAGGCCTCGGCCAGCCCGTCCCAAACCTCGAAGTGGAGACCTCCATCGGGCAGCGCCTCCACCCGGTACAGGCCGGCGGAGGTGAGGTGAATCGTCGAGGCGGCGCCGTCGATCCGCAGCGGCTTGCTCGCGGGGGCGTCCGGCGGAATCTCGATGAACAGTCCGCCCTCGGCGAGGAACAGCACGGTGCGATCGCCGTCGGTGTCGCGGCTGAGGGCAATGGCGTCGAACGAGACCGAGGTGTACTGGTCGAGCCAGAGCGTGCTGCCGTCACTGAGGTGAAGCTCGACCCGAGCCAGCCGTGCAGTGTCGACCCGATCGCCCGGAACGACCGGCATGTTGATCACCGCCTCGAGGCTGTCCTCCTGGTTCGCGGGCTGCAGCGTCGCGTACCGCTCCAGGTAGGCGATGTAGCTCAGCGAGGTCATGGCGTCCTCGGCGGAGGCCACCGAGACGACTGCCAGGGCCAGGATCGCTGCGGCGATCGTGCTTCGCTTCATAGTCCACCTCCACATCCGGTCTTGGAGTAAGCAAGCTCCGTGCCGGGGAACAGAAATCGAACCACAGAAGCACAGAGTCACAGAGAACCGCTCCCGACCGAGCGCCGGGGCAGGGCTTGTGTGGAACGCGAGCCCTGCCCCGGCGCCCCGGGTGGGCGGGTGGCTCTGTGATTCTCTGTGTCTCCATGCCTCTGGGGTGAAATGCTCTATCCCCGCAGCCGGCTCATCTCGAGGATCTGCTGGGTTTGGCGGACCTTGACCAGGGTGCCGGGCGGGTAGAAGCCGGAGCGCAGCGTCGCGTTGGGATAGGTCACGCATCCGCGCCCCATCAGCACGCCGGGGTTGAGCACGGTGTTGCATCCGGTCTTGCAGTCGTCGCCAAGCACCGCCCCGAGCTTGCGCAGCCCGGTATGTACAACCTCGCCGTCGGCTCGGAAGCTGACCTCCTCGCCGATGTTCTTGACGTTCGACAGGATCGTCCCGGCGCCGAGGTTGACCCGGCGGCCGAGGATAGAGTCCCCGACGTAGGCCTGGTGCGGTGCCTTCGCGCCGGGGAGGAGGATCGATCCCTTGATCTCACTGTGCGCGCCGACCAGGGAGTCGCGGCCGAGCACGACGTGCTCGCGAACGTAGGCGCCGGTGCGCACGGTGACTCCTTCGTCGAGGACCGCCGGACCGACGATCACGGCGCCTGGCTCGATGCGGCAGCCGCGTGCGATCCGGATCCGGTCGCCGAGCAGGTGGACGCCGGCGTGCAGCTCGACTTCGATCGTCCAGTCGGTCCACGCGGCCAGGTAGGCCTTCAGACCGTCGCCGAGGGCTCTCCACACCGGCGCGTCGGCCGCGAGCAGCGACGCGTGGTCGAAAAGGTCGATGTCGAAGAAGTCGGCGGGAACGAAACGAGTCACGGTTCCTCCTCCTGAGCGGGCGAGGTCCTGCGCGCGACCAGGAAGTTCGCGGTCTCTTGGGTGGTTTCGAGGGGAGTCGAGCCTTGGGCGGTCGTCTCGAGCCCCCGCTCGATCCGACGGAACAGGGAGACGGACCGACGGGGCATGGCGGAATATTGGCATGGCTGGCCGAATCGTGCAAGCCAGAGCGGTCCCGTTCGGGAAGCCGGTACAATGCGCTGCTGAGGCGTGGAGGACGAGATGAGAGTGCGACGGACAACTCGGTGGATCGCGCTCGCTGCCGTGGCCGTGGCGGGGGTGGTGGGCTGCGGACGGCAGGCGGAGCAGTCGTCGGACGTGCAGGCGCCTGCCATCAGCTCACACGGCGCCCGAACGATCGACTGGGAGACCAGCTGGGACACCGCGCTGGCGCGTGCAAAGAACGAGGGCAAACCGGTGTTGGTGGACTTCTACGCCGACTGGTGCGTGTGGTGCAAGCGGCTCGACACCACGACCTTCCGCGACCCGAAGGTTGCAGAGATGCTGGTGGCCGACGTGATCCCGCTCAAGCTCAACGTCGACAAGGCGGGACGTGACGCGGCGTCGAGGTTCAACGTCGACGGGCTTCCGACGCTGCTCCTGCTGTCAAGCGACGGGTCCGAGATCGGCCGTATCCCGGGCTACATGCCGCCCGGTGCCTTCTTCGACGCGGTGGCCGGCATGCTGCCTCCCAGCACACGGTCGTAGTCCTCCGCCCACTCCGCGAGACGCAAGACGCGAGACGTAAGAAGGTGAGAAGGTAAGGAAGTCAGGACGGAAGTCGCCAGACGTCGGGATGGTGATTACGTCATCGGGGTTTCCTCCGTATCTCCTAGCGCGCTCAAGTACTTCCGAGTTATCGCCTCACAAAGCGTGGTCAAGCCGGAACAACTTCTGACGGGCTCTGGCGCAGAGAGACACGGAAAGTCTGGGCGCGAAACGCCCTCAGCTGAGCGTCTTACCTCTTGCGTCTTGCGTCTTGCGTCCGCGAGGCGGGCGCAGCCCGCCTCTGTGTCTCTGTGTTGAAAGAGAGCCGTTCCCGGACGGCCGTCAGTGCGCGTCGGCGTCGTCCGACTTCGGGTTGAGCCGCTCGTCGGCAGCCGCGATCGCCTCCGGGGTCGGCATCGGCTCGCCCGGCCTGGGCGTGTAGTAGGGCTCCTGGAACGGCCACGGCAGCTCGATGATCCGATGCTCCTCGTCGCTGCACGAGTCGGCCGGTTCGGTCCCGTCGAGGAAGGCCTCGAGCACCACCGGGTTGCAGCTCGGGATCGCACGCTTTCCGGTGCGGGCGTCGACCGCTGCGAACACCACCCCCGCCGGGACCGGGAAGTCCTCGGCGCGCTGGGCATCGGTGAGGCCGTTGAGGTACGACTCCATGAAGTGGCTCCAGATCGGGAGCGCCGCCTCGGCGCCGGTCATCCCTCGGCCGATCGACTCCTTGAGGTTGCGTCCGACCCAGACGCCGACCGTGATCCGGGGCGAGAAGCCGATGAACCAGGCGTCGGTGTGGTTATCGGTGGTTCCCGTCTTGCCCGCCAGGTGGGCGTCGAGATGGCGGGCGGAGCGGGCGGTACCGCGCTCGACGACGCCGCGCATCACATGCAGCATCAGATAGGTCGGGGCTGACGGCATGACCCTCTGGACGTGCGGAAAGTTGCGCTCGCGCAGTCGGCCTTCGGCGTCGGTGACCTCGCGGATGAAGTACGGCTGCGGCAGCTCGCCGAGGTTGGCGATCCCGCCGTAGGCGCGCACCAGGTCGATCAGCTTGACCTCGAGCGACCCCAGGGCGAGCGAGGCGTAGGGGTGCAGAGGAGTCGAGATGCCCAAGCGCTTCGCGGTGTCGACCACCGCATCGCCGCCGACCAATTGCTGGAGCTTGACTGCGGTGGCGTTGTAGCTGTCCTCGAGGGCCTCGCGGAGGGTCACGATCCCGTAGTACTTGGGGTAGTAGTTGCGCGGGCAGTAGGTGAGCGCGCCGGTGGCGTCGGGAAGGAGGAAGGGCGCGTCGAAGAGCGTGTCGGCCGGAGTAAAGCCCTGCTGGAAGGCGGTCAGCCACACGAAGGGCTTGAACGCCGAGCCACACTGCAGACGGGACTGGACGGCCCGGTTGAACTCCGAGCGGGCGAAGTCGAAGCCGCCGACGACGGCTAGGATCGCGCCGGTTCGACTGTCCATCGCGAGCAGCGCGCCCTCGACCTCGGGCTCCTGCAGCAGCGAGACCTCGAGCTCGGCCGAAGGATCCTCCGGCAGCGGGTCGGGGAGTCGCACCAGGACCAGGTCGCCGGGAGTCAACAGACGCTTGAGCGAGTTGGTCTTGGTCCACGCCGCGCCGGCCAGTGACAGGACCGCCGTGCGCTGGTCGATCCGCAATCGCGCCCGCTCGTTGCCGACCTCGGTGACCACGGCGTGGACCATGCCGCCCGGCGCGAGCTCGAGCTGACGCCAGGTCGGATCGGACCACGATGCGGCGTCGGCGGCACGGCCGTCGGTGACCACATTCGGCGGATCGCGCCATCCAAGCCGCTGTTCCAGCTCCACCAGCCCGTTGCGCACGGCCTCCTCGGCCGCTTGCTGCAACGGCGGGTCCATCGTCAGGCGGACCTCGAGACCGCCCTTGTAGAGCGCATCGGCACCGTAGCGGGAGTCGATGTCCTGGCGGACCATCTCGATGAAGTAGGCGCCCGTGGTCGCGCGGTCGCGGTGCAGTGAGACGCCGATCGGCTCGGCTTTCGCCTGGTCGCGCTGGCCGGTATTGATGAACCCGAGCTCGGCCATCCGGTCGAGCACCTTGTCCCGCCTTGCCAGCGCCGCGTCCGGCCTGCGGATCGGGTCGTAGCGGTTGTTCGGGCTCGGGATCATGCCCGCCAGCAGAGCGCACTGAGCGAGGTCGAGCTGGCTCGCCGCCAGCCCGAAGTAAAGCCTCGCCGCCGCCTCGACGCCATAGGCGCCGTGACCGAAGAAGATCTGGTTGGCGTACATGGTCAAAATCTGGTCCTTGGAGAACCGCTTCTCGATGTCGATCGCGAGCAGGGCCTCTTTGAGCTTGCGGGTGAGCGTCCGTTCGCGCTCGAGGAACAGGTTGAGGGCAAGCTGCTGGGTCAGGGTCGAGGCACCTCCGCGGGCGCCGAGACGGCCCTCGGTGAGGCTGTAGAAGGTAGCTCGAAGGACCGCCTGAGGATCGATGCCGCCGTGGCGATAGAAGTCCGCGTCCTCGATGGCGACGATCGCCAGCTTGAGCTGGTCGGGGATCTCCTCGGGGCGGAGCACGACCCGGCGCTCGAGGGCGAAGGACGCGACGGGGCTGTCATCGTCTCCGTAGAGCTGGGTCGACGAGGCGGGCTGAAAGCTGTCGAGTGCGTCGACCTGCGGCAGATGAAGCGTCTGGGCCACGATCCAGCCCGCCAGTGCACCGACCACGCAGCCGATGACGATCCCCCAGACGAGCCGCGTGAGCAGGCGGACGAGGCTGGCCTTCACCGGCACAGGGTAGCAGAGCACCCCCCTGCTACGATGGCCTGCAATGCGCGTGCTGATCGGCTTCGGCGGGAACCTCGGCGACACCCGACACGCGTTCACCCACGCCCTGACTGGCCTGGCGGAAAGGAGTCGGGTGGTGGCTGTGTCGGGGCTGTTCACGAGCCGGGCCGTGGGGCCGCCGCAGCCGGACTACCTCAACGCCGCGGCAGTGTTCGAGGTCGGCGATTCGCTGTCCCGTTTACTCGCTTGGTGCCTTGCGCTGGAAGCAGCGGCCGGCCGGGTGCGGGACGGCGAGCGCTGGGGACCGAGGACCCTCGACCTCGATCTGCTCCTAGTGCCGGACCTCGTGTGCCGGGGACCGGCACTGATCCTGCCCCACCCCCGCCTCCACGAACGCCATTTCGCCCTCGCTCCCGCCGCCGAGGTCGCACCCGACTGGGTCCACCCGCTGCTCGGCTGCACCGTCGCCAAGCTCGCGGTGGTGGCAGCCAACCTCGACCCGACCCTCGTCACCCCGCTCGGGGCGTGGAGGTGAGAGGGTAAGAACGTAAGAAGGTGAGGAGGTGGGCGGCTGGAGGAACGCAGCCCGCCGCCGCTCGGGGTGCAGGTTAGCCCGTGTCCAGTGCCTTGCGCAGTGGCAGCCGGAGGACCGCGCGGCAGCCAGGGGCGTCGGGGCGGTTCGCGAGCTCCACCGTTCCGCCGTGGACCTCGGCGATCTGGCGGGCGAGCGCCAGGCCGATGCCGGTGCCGCCCGGCTTGGTGGTGAAGAACGGGACGAACACGTTGGCGCTGTTGGAAAGGCCCGCACCCTCGTCATCGACCCGCAGCTCGAGGGATCGCTCGACGATCCGCCACGAGATCGTCACGGCCCCGCCGGTCTCGAGCGCCGCGTCCGCCGCGTTTCTGACCAGGTTGATCAGCAGCTGGTCCAGCTGGTCGCCGTCGCCCCGGACAGTGCTCGCCGGCCCGCCGGCCACGTTCACGTGGAGCCGGGTTTCGAGCCCGGCAACGCGATCCACCCAGCGCCCGACCTCGACCGCTGCGAGCTTGGGCTCCGGCAGCCGGGCGAGCTGGGCGTAGGCGGTCATCAGCCGGTTGAGCGACTCGGCGCGAGCGGCAATGATGCCGAGGCCCGTGCGCACGTCGTCGCGCCAGTCGGATGGCAGCGGCTCGCGCTCGACGAGGGCGTCGAGGCTGCCGGCGATGGACTTGATCGGCGCCAGGGAGTTGTTGAGCTCGTGGCCCAAGACCCGGATCAGCCGTTGCCAGGCGGTGACCTCCTCGGCGCGCAGCGCTCTGCTGACGTTGGAGAGCACCAGCAGGCTGTGTGGCCGGCCGCCCTGTCGGAAGGTGCCGCGCCGCAGCTCCCAGCGGTCTGAAGCGGTCTGGAACGGGAGCTCGATCGTGCGCGCCGGCGGACCGTCGAGAGAGGGGGCGAGGCCGAGCTCGTCGGCACTGCGTCCGATCAACTCGCGCTCGCTGCCGCCGAGGAGGTCGAGTCCGACCCGATTGGCAAGCCGAAGGCGGCGCTCCGGGTCGAACGCCAGGACCACGACGTCGATCTCGGCCATCACCTTGGCCAGGAGCGCGGTCGACTCGACGTCACCGAAGCGCTCGGTGCGCAGCCTCTGAGCGAGCAGGTTGAGCTCCAGGATCAACTCGCCGAAGGCATCGTCCCTGCGGCCGCCGCGCACGCGGAAGGAGTAGTCCTCCTCGCGGAGGGCCGCGAGCAGGTTGGAGACCGTTCGCAGCCGGAACTTCGCGGTGTTGCGGAGCACCAGCGCTCCGCCCAGCCAGCTCGCGACGACTGCGATCCCGAGCGCCCAGGCGACCGCAGCTTCGAGATCCGACGAAGCGACCAGCGCCACCGCCACGACCACCGCCGGAGCGCCCCCGGCGAGCGTCACCAGCACCAGGCGACGGACCGGGCGCAACCTCATCCGTACGCCGCGCCCGGAGGCTCGCGCCACCGGGAGTGGGCGACGGACGGCGCTCCGGTCCTCTGCCTTCTGTCCCTTACCATCACAGGCCGTGCTTCTCCAGACGCCGATACAGGGCGCTGCGCGAGAGGCCCAGCGCGTCGGCGGCGCGACTGACGTTGCCGTCGAAGCGCCGCATGGCCTTGGTGACGAGGAGGCGCTCCACCTCGTCGAGGCTCATCGCCTCCAGACTCGTGGACGAACCGTCGGCCCCGCCCTGGAGACCGAGGTCGCCGACCTTGACCGGGTCGGCGGAGGCCATCAGCACCGCCCGTTCGACGACATGGGCGAGCTCACGCACGTTGCCCGGCCAGGGATGGGCGCGCAGGGCGTCCATGGCAGCACCATCGAAACTACTGATGCTCTTCCGGTTCCGGGCGGCGAAGCGACCGAGGAAGTGCATCGCAAGGACCGGGATGTCCTCCGGCCGCTCGCGCAGGGGAGGAAGCCGGATCTCCACCGTGTTGAGGCGGAACAGCAGGTCCTCGCGGAAGCGGCCCGCGCGGACCTCCTCGGTGAGGTCTGCGTTGGTGGCCGAGATGATGCGCACGTCGACGCGGCGGGTGCGCGACGAGCCGACCGGCTCGAGCTCACCGGTTTCAAGCACGCGCAGCAGCTTGGCCTGCTGCGGCAACGGGACGTTGGCGATCTCGTCGAGGAACAGGGTGCCGCCGTCAGCCATCTCGAAACGCCCGATGCGGTCGCTGCGGGCGTCGGTGAACGCGCCCCTGACGTGTCCGAACAGCTCGGAGGCAAACACGCCCTCGGAGAGCCCGCCGACATTGACCGTGACCAGAGGCTGATCGGCGCGGTGCGAGGCACGGTGCAGGGCCCGTGCGGCGACCTCCTTGCCGGTTCCGTGCTCGCCGGTGAGCAGGAGGTTGGCTTGCGATGGACCGACGCGTGCGATGAGGTCGAGCACCGGGCGCATCGCCGGGGCGGTGGCGATCATCTCCGGGGCATCGCCGTCACCGCGGAGCAGTCGGTTCTCCTGCTCGAGACACCTGCCGCGGCGCAGCGCGCGGGCGAGCTCCACCTGGGTGCGCAGGATGGTGACAAGCCGCGCGTTCTCCCACGGCTTCTGGACGAAGTCGCGAGCGCCCCGGCGCATGGCCTCGACGGCGAGGTCGACGCTTCCCCACGCGGTCATCACCACCACCGGCAGGGTCGGATCGATCGCCTGAAGCTGGGCCAGGAGCTCCATGCCCTCCTCGCCGGAGGTCGTGTCGCGGGAGTAGTTGAGGTCCGCGAGCACGACATCGAGCTCGCGCGCCCGCGCCGCGGCGACCGCCTCGTGCGGGGTCACCACCGTTTCGACCAGGAAGCCCTCGGGTTTGAGCAGCAGACGCAGCGACTGCAGGACGTCCTGCTGATCGTCCACGATCAAGATGTGCGGGGCATCGGAGGGCTTGCTCATTTCGGTTCTGCACTCATGGTAGCGCGGGTTGGGGACTCAGCGCCGCGCACTGGCAACGACGTCCGGGTCGACCAGCCACCCGTCCTTGAGGTCGATGACGCGGCTGCCGTACCCGGCCCACTCCGCGTTGTGGGTCACCTGCACGATGGTGGTGCCCTGTCGGTTGAGCCGCGCCAGAAGATCCATGATCATCCGCCCCTGGTCGGTGTGCAGGCTACCCACCGGCTCGTCGGCCAGGATCACCTGGGGTCCTCCGATCACCGCCCGAGCCACCGCGACGAGCTGCTGCTGTCCCCCCGAGAGCTGGGACGGGAAGAGGTCCTTCTTGGCGACAATCTGGAAACGGTCGAGGCTGTCCGCAACCATCGTCTGGCGCTCGGGGCGCTTGATGTCGCGGTAGGACAGCGGCAGGTCGAGGTTCTCCGCCACGGTCAGGTCGTCGATCAGGTGGTACTGCTGGAAGACGAAGCCGAAGTACTGCTTGTGCAGCGCGAGCCGGCGGCGGTTGTCGAGCCGGTGAACCTGGTGCTCGAGAAACCGGTACTCGCCCCCCCAGGCGCCGTCGAGCATGCCGAGGATGGCGAGCAGCGTCGACTTCCCCGCCCCCGACGGACCCATCACGGTGACGAACTCGCCAGCCCGTATCTCGAGGTCGATCCGCCGCAGCACCCAGGTCTTTCCGGCGCGCGTCTCGTAGACCTTCTCGACGTTCGACAGGGTGATCATCTGAGTCCTTACTCCGCCCTCAGAGCCGCCGCGGGATCGACGCGAGCGGCGCGCCAGGCCGGGACCGCGCTCGCCATCGCTGCGACTGCGAGGACGACGACGGCGGCGGCGGTCAGAATCAGCGGGTCCCAGGCCGCGACGCCGTAGAGCATCGACGACAGCAGCCTGCCCGCGGCGAGGGATGCCATCAGCCCGACACATGCGCCGACCGCGCACAGCGCGAGCGCCCGACGCACGAGCAGCAGCGCCGCGCCGGATGGGCGGGCGCCGAGGGCCATTCGGACTCCGACCTCGGCCGTCCGGGCGGTGACCGCCTGTGCGGTGACCCCGAAGATCCCAGCAGCCGCGAGCAGCACGGCCAGGGCCCCGAAGACGGCGAGCAAGACCGCCTGGAAACGTGGCGCCGAGACCGCCGACGCGGCGAGCTGGCGGTAGTCCAGGACGTCGGTGAGAGGGATCGAGGGATCGACCGTCCGGAGAGCCTGCTTGACGGCCTCCGCGAGCTCGTCGCCGCCGCCGCGGGCGACCACGTACTGCCATCGCTTCCAGGCGATCCCGGACTGGGCGTAAGTGGTGTAGACGGCAGGCTCGTCGGTTAGGGCCGGACCGAAGTAGCGCACGTCACCGACCACTCCGACGATCGTCATCCACCGCCTTGGGTTGTTCCGCGCCCAGGCGACGCGCCGGCCAAGCTCAGGCCGACCGGAGAGGTAGGCGTTCACGAACGCCTGGTTGACCACAGCGACGAGCTCGCCGCCCTCGCGGTCGCCACCGGTGAACCAGCGCCCCTGGAGGAGCGGAATGCCCATCACCCGCAGGTAGTTCCCGGCCACGCTCCGGGTCACGACCTCGGGCTCGTCACCCTCGGCGACCGGGGAGCCGTCGATCGCCATGTTATGGGTCAGCCACTGCCCCGAGAGGGGCGCCTCGCTGATCAGAGCCGCCTCGACCCCGGGACTCGCGGCCATGGCGGCGAGGAGCTGGTTGCGGAAGGCGGCCTCGTCGGCGAGCTCACGGTAGCGGAGCTCCGGCAGATCGATGCGGGCCGTCAGGACGCCCTGCGGTTGGAACCCGAGGTCGACCCGACCCAGCTCGTGGAGGCTGCGCAGGAGCAGCGCCGCGCCGACCAGCAGCACGACCGAGAGCGCCACCTCGGCCGCAACCAGCCACTCTGCCAGCCGGCCTCGACCGGAGACGGCGCCGCGGGCCCGCTCGCGCAGGGCCGCGGCGAGATCCACCCTGGTCGTCGTCCACGCCGGCAGCACCGCGAACACCAGTGAAGTGAGCACGGCGACGACCAGCCCATAGGCGACCACGCCGCCGTCGACCGAGACCGTTCCCGCGCGGGGCAGGGACGCCGGCGCGAGCGCCAGCAGGGCCCGGACGCTCCACCTCGCCAGAGCAAGGCCCACCGCTGCACCAGCGAGCGAGACGAGGAGCCCCTCGGTGAGCAACGGGCGCATCAGGCGCCACCTGCCGGCGCCGAGCGCGGCACGCACGCGGGTCTCCGGCAGCCGACGCAGCGCTCGTGCCAGCAGCAGGTTGGCGAGGTTGGCCGCCGCCACCAGCAGCACCAGCGTGACCGCGACGAACAGCGTCGCCAGGGTCGGGCGGACCCAGCTGACCATGCGCTCGAGGAGCGGCAGCACGACGGTGCGGCGCTGGCGGCTCTCGGCCGGGTAGTCCTTCGCCAGACGGGCATCGAGCGCTGCCATCTCGGCCTGCAGCTCGGCCAGGGTGGCCCCGTCGCGCAGGCGGGCGTAGGTGCGCAGGAAGTGGACGCCGCGGATCGCGCCCACGGGGTAGACCACCCGGACCGACGCCCACACGTCCGGGGCCTGGCCCGGCGCCGTGAACCCTGGCGGAAGCACGCCGACCACGGTGTAGGCGCGGCCCGACAGGGTGAGCTTCGAGCCGACGACATCCGACGATCCGCCCAGCTCCTGGTGCCAGAAGGCATGCGAGAGCACCACCTGCGCCGGACCTCCGACCACGTCCTCGTCGCGACTGATCAGTCGTCCGGCGGCCGGAACCGCACCGAGCACGTCGAACAGCCCGGCATCGACGAGACCCGCGGTGATGCGACGTGGCTCGTCGCCTGCGATCATGTCGAGCCCCATCAGCGTGACCCCGCCGACCGACGTGATCGAGCGAGCGGCGGAGCGGATGTCCTCGATCTCGGGCACCGACTGGTTGCTGCGCAACGCGACCAGACGGTCGGGGTGCGGGTAGGGCAGAGGCCGCAGCAGCACCGCGTCGACGACCGAGAACACCGCCGCGTTGGCGCCGATGCCGAGCGCGACGGTCATGAGGGCGAGGGCGGTGAACCCGGGTTGGCGAGACAGCGAGCGGAGCGCCAGGCGAAGGTCCTGCAGCATGGTCCCCCCTACTCCGTGCGAAGCGCCACGGAGGGATCGACGCGGGCGGCGCGGAGACCCGGGACGAGCGCGGCGAGCAGCGCGACGACGACGAGCAGCGCGGTCACTGCAGCGTAGGTGGACGGGTCGAGCGGGCCGACACCGAACAGCAGGCCGGCGAGGCCTCGTGTCACCGCGATCGCCGCCACCAGCCCGGCAGCGAGCCCGATCAGGACCGGCTTCATCCCGTCGACGACGACGGCCGTGAGGACGCGCCCAGGGCCGGCGCCGAGCGCCATGCGCAGCCCGATGTCCCGCCTCCGGCTGGAGACGGTGGTGGCGACCACGGCAGAGATCCCGAGGGTGGCAAGGAACAGGGCGAGCCCGGCGAACGCGCTGAGCAGCACGGCGGTGAATCGCTGCCGCGCCGCCGAGAGACCGACCAGCTCCGACAGCGCACGGGGCGGCGACACCGGGAGCTCGGGGTCGAGGCGTCGCACCAGCGCCGTGACCTCGCCCGAGAGCGAGGCCGGGCTTCTCTCAGTGGCGAGCAGCAGCGTCACCGACCTCGCACGGCCCTGGGTCAGGGGAACGTGGATCTCCGGGTTGACCGGCTGGTCGACCCCGTCCTGGTGGACGTCGCCGATCACGCCGACGATCTCCCGCCAGCGCGGCTGTCCGTCCACGGAGTCGAAGGCGATCCCCTGCCCGAGAGGGTCCTCGGTCCCCAGGTACCGACGCACGAAGGTCTCGTTGACCACCGCCACCAGGGCTGTGTGCGCTCCGTCATCGCGGTCGAACAGGCGTCCGCGCCGCAACTGGATCCCGAGCAGCGCCTCGGTGCCCGCGGACGTCGCCCGGACCTCGGCGTCCGACTCCTGTCCGAGCGGAGGCGCCGGGCGGCCGGCGATGTCGAACGAGAGGTACGGTGCGCCGCCGGCGAAGTAGGCGCCGGCCATGATCGCGGCCCCGGTCACTCCCGGCAGGGCCCCAGCAGCTTCGACGGCGCTCGCGGCGAACGCCTCGAGCGACCCCGGGGTCTCCGCCTGCCGCCGCGTCAGGTCCAGGCTTGCCACCACAACTCCACGCGCCGACAGCCCGGGGTCCGCCTGCGCCAGACCCCCGACCGTGCGCAGCAGGAGCCCGGCGGCGACCAGCAGCGCGACGGCGAGAGTCACTTCCACCACGACGAATGCGCGGCGCAACCTCCCGTGCGACCTGCCCTCGAGCGCACCCCTGCCGCCCTCGCGGAGGTCGAGCGCGAGCCCGCGCCCGCGACCCGCCACAAGCGGCACGAGTGACAGCGCCGCCGCGACCGCCACCGCGAGCAAGGCCGAGAACACCAGCACCGGCAGGTCGACCCCGACCCTGCCCGCCAGAGGGACGCCCACCGGGCTGGCGGCGATGATCGCTCGCGTCGCCGGTTTGGCGAGCGCCACCCCCAGCGCGGCCCCGCCGAGGCCGAGCAGGAGATGCTCCGCGAGCAGCTGCTGCACCAACTGGCGCCGTCCCGCACCGAGCGCGGTGCGGACGGCCAGCTCCCGACACCGGGCCACCGCGCCGACCAGCACCAGGTTGGCGACGTTGGTGCAGGCGATCAGGAGCACCAGGGCGACCGCCCCCCACAGGACCATGAGCGGCGAACGCAGCGCCTCGATCATCTGCTCGTGCAACGGGACCAGCCGCACGGTCCAGTCGGTGTTGGTCTCCGGGTACGTCCGCTCCAGCCGGGCGGCGAGAGCGGTCATTTCGGACCGGGCGGCGGTCAGTGTCACCTGGGGTGCGAGGCGTGCGATGACCACCAGGAAGTCGGCGCGTCGGTCAGCCGCGGCCGGGCCGAGCCCGAGCGGGACGAACGCGCCCGGCGGGCCTCCCAGGGTATGGGCGGCGGCCGGGGCGACACCGACCACCGTGTAGTCGCCACCGTCGAGTCGGACCGTGCGGCCCACGACGCCGGGGTCGGCCCCGAACCGAGTCCGCCACAGGGACTCGGCGAGAACGGCGACCTTGGCGCCGTCCGGCCGGTCGTCTCCCGGCGCCAGCAGACGCCCCACTACCGGAACCACCGCGAGGACCCCGAACAGGTCGCCCGTGACGCGGTCGACGACGACGCGCTGCGGATCGCCGTCGCCCGAGAGGTTCATCACTCGGCGGGAAAAGGCGCCCATCGCCGAGAACGACCTCGTCTGCTCCCGCCAGTCCGCGAAGTCCGGCAGCGACGCGGTCTCGCGAGGGATGCGCGGCGTGGTCCCCCAGATCACCACAAGGCGGTCGGGCCGCGGCAGCGGAAGCGGGCGCAAGATCACCGCACGGATGACCGAGAACACCGCAGTGTTGGCCCCGATCCCAAGCGCCAGCGTCACCACTGCGGCGAGGGTGAACCCCGGTCTCCGCCTCAGGCTGCGGACGGCGTAGCGCAACTCTCTCACGAGACTGGAAAGCCGGCGGCGGACGCCAGTTCGCCGACTCGGCTCTCGTCCACCACGCGGCCGTCGAACAGATGGATCGTTCGCTCGGCATGCTCGGCATAACGCGGGTCGTGGGTGACCATGCAGATGGTCGAGCCGGTATCGTGGAGGTCGCCGAGCAACTGCATCACCGCGTCGCTGTTGCGGGAGTCGAGGTTCCCCGTGGGCTCGTCGGCAAGCAGGATCAGGGGGCGCCCGACCAGGGCCCGAGCGACCGCCACCCGCTGCTGTTGACCCCCGGACAGCTGCGCCGGGTAGTGGTTGACCCGGTGCTCCATCCCGACCTTCTCAAGCGCTTCACGCACCCTGGTCTTGCGTTCGGCCGCGGGCATGTCGCGGTAGACCAGGGGGAGCTCGACGTTCTCGTACACCGTCAGATCGCCGATCAAGTTGAAGTTCTGAAAAATGAAGCCGATCGCCATGTTGCGCAGGCGGGCCCGCTCCGAGACCGTGAGGCTCTCTACCGGAGTGTCGCCGAGGATGTATTGACCGCTCGAGGGAGTGTCCAGCAGACCCATGATCGAGAGCAGAGTCGACTTGCCGCACCCCGACGGACCGGCGATTGCGACGTACTCGCCGCGGCGGATCTCCAGGTGGATGTCGGCAAGGGCGTGAGTCTCGACCTCGTCGGTGAGGAAGACCTTGCCCACGGTCTCCATGCGAATCAGCGGTCCGCGGTCGTCGTTCATCAGGTTCCTCCATTACCCTGCTAGTTCAGACGAATCCGGTCGTAGTCGTCGAAGCGCGAAGTGTCGGACAGGATCACGTCGTCGCCCGGCTCCAACCCCTTGACCACCTCGATGGTGTTGACCGAAGTGCGGCCGAGCATCACCTGGACGCGTGAGGCATGGCTGCCGTCCGGTTCGATCCGGAACAGGCCGACCGTGGCCCCCTCCTGACCGAACGCCGGCCTCCCGACGAACACCACGTCCTCGAGGCGTTCGAGCTCGATCGTACCGTCGACGTTGAGATCCGGACGCGCGCCGCGCGGAAGCTCTCCGGCCAGGCTCAGGTCAACCGTCACGGTCCCCTCCCGCACCGCCGGGTCGATCCGCGCGACCCTCGCGGGGATCACCCCGCTGCGCACGTCGACGGTGGCGTCCAGTCCGATGGTGACATCGCGCGCCTGGGTCGCCGGCACCCGTACCCGAGCCATCAGGTGGGACGGCTCGGCGACACGCGCCAGGTTCATCCCCGGGGTCACCTGCTGGCCGACCTCCACGGTCACGTCCTGCAGCACGCCCGCGGAACCGGCGCGCACCGTCAGCGAGTCCAGCATCCGACGCCGCAGCCCGTGCATCGCACGGCGTTGCTCCACCTCGGCCTGCTGAGCGGCGCCCTGAGCCGTGATCGAGCGAGCGAAGACCTCGACACGCTGCCGCTCGAGCTCCGCACGGGTCGCCAGCGACGACGCCCGCGCCCGGGTCAGCTTGAGCTCGACCGACGAGATCAGGCCCTTCTTGGACAGCTCCTCGTTGGCCTCTGCCTGCAGCTCAGCCTGTTCGGCCTCGGACTCGATCCTGGCGACCTCTACCTTGAAGCTGATGAGCTGGTTCTCGAGCTGGGCACGGAGGTTGGCGAGCCCCGCCTCCGCGATGTGGAGCTGGCTCTCGGCATCGACCGTCTCCTGCTCCACCTGGGGGTTGGAGAGGGTCAGAATCACGGAGTCGGCATCCACCACCGCGCCCGGCTCGAGCAGGCGGCGCTCGACTCGACCGGAGGTGGCGGCAGGGATCCAGCGAATCTCCTCGGGCACCAGGGTCCCGCTACCGCGGACCTGACGGAGCATCTCACCCCGTTCGACCCGGCCGATCCAGACCGTGGAGCGGTCGACAGAGGGAGCCGCCGGCTTCAGGCGCGCCAGCCCGACGGTCAGCAGGACCAGCAGCACGGCGGCGCCTCCCGCCACCAACTGCAGCCTGCGTCTCTTCTGCTGTGCGACCCCGACTCTCGCGATGTCCATTCACGTTCTCCCGTCCTCGACGGAAGCGGGATTCGTGCCAGCGGTCGGTCTGTTTCCAAGCTGAACATCATGAGCATCTTACGGAGACGATCTGGAGGTGGTTGCAGGCCGAGGGTGTTCGCTCGCGGGACGTCGCTGTTCGGAACCGGACACCGGCCTCGGGCGATTGCGGTTGATGACCACAACGGTCCCGGTTCGTCTGGAGGGCGCCGCCTTGCGAGCCTCGAGCTCCCGGTGTCTCTCGCGGGCCTGCTCTTACGCCGGGCGGGAGCCGGGCTTGACGATGGTCTCGCCGGCGCGGCACAGGGGGCAGTCGGCAGGGTCCCAGGTCGGGAAGGCAACCTCGAGCAGTGGCACGAACGGCAACGGGTCGAAGGGGTTTGTCCGCAGCGATCGGTTGACCAGCGCCGCCATCGCGATCACCCGGGCGCCTGCCGCCTCGACGACCCCGACGACCTCGCGGGTTGAGCGCCCGGTGGTGACCACGTCCTCGACGATCACCACCTGCTGGCCTGGCGCGAACCCGAAGCCGCGGCGCAGGGCCATGCGGCCGTCGCTCCTTTCGGTGAACAGGAACGGCCGGTCGAGCGCCGCCGCCGTCGTGTACCCGATGATCAGCCCGCCCAGCGCCGGTGCCACCACGACGTCCGGCTGCTGTCCGGTCTCGAGCAACGCCGCCGCCAGCAGCGAGCCCGCACGAACCGCTCGCCGAGGGTGTGCGAGGTAGAGCGCACACTGCAGGTAGTCGCCGGAGTGGAGGCCAGAAGAGAGGCGGAAATGGCCGCGCTGGTGGGCTCCACAGGCGGTGAGCTCGGAGAGCTCAAGGCGGTCGGTCAACTCTCCTCCCGTTGGAGGTCGTAGGCCTGGATCTTCTTGTACAGGTTGGAGCGCGGTGTGTCGATGGCGCGTGCGGTTGCGGCTACGTTCCAGCCGTTGCGTTCGAGGTGGTGGGCGATGTAGGCGCGCTCCGCCTCGCGCTGGAGGTCGGCCAGGGTTGGGGCCTCGAGCAGCACTTCGAGGCCGCCGGCGGTGCCCGGACCGGTCGGCAGGCCGATCGTTTCGATGGTGTCGTCGAGCTCCATGATCACCGCGCGCTCGATCACGTTCTTCAGCTCGCGGACGTTGCCCGGCCAGGAGTGGCGCGCGAGCTGGGCGAGCGCAGTCGGGCTCCAGACCTTCGGGCGCCGGTTGTACTCCTGGCAGAAGTGGTCCGAGAAGTGCACCACAAGCAGGGGGATGTCGTCGAGCCTCTCGCGCAGCGCCGGGGTCCGCAGCAGCACCACCGCGAGCCGGTAAAAGAGGTCCTCGCGGAAGCGGCCCGCCTCGACCTCGGCGACGAGGTCCTTGTTGGTCGCGGCGATCACGCGCACGTCGACCTTGAACGGTTTGCCGGCGCCGACCGGCTCGACTTCGCCGTCCTGCAGCACGCGCAGGACCTTGGCCTGGGTCTTGAGCGACATGTCCCCGACCTCGTCGAGGAAGATGGTGCCGCCGTCGGCCTGCACGAACTTGCCGAGCTGGCGCTTGTGGGCGCCGGTGAAAGAGCCCTTCTCGTGACCGAAGAGCTCCGACTCGATCAGCTCCTCGGGAATCGCCGCGCAGTTGACTCGGATGAACGGCGCGCGGGCACGGGGCGAGAGGTGGTGGAGGCGGCGTGCGACCAGCTCCTTGCCGGTGCCCGACTCGCCGGAGATCAGGACCGTAGCTCGGGACGGGGCGACGCGGGAGACCTCCTCGCGTACGCGGCGCATCGGCGAGCTCGTTCCGAGCATCGGTGGCGGTTCCGGCGCGCGCTCGGACTGGCGGGCGAGGCGGCCCTGGGCGACCGCGCCGCGCATTGCGAGCAGGAGGTCGGCGCGGTCGGGCGGCTTGGTCAGGTACGCAGCCGCCCCGGCCTCGAGACACTCGCGCGAGGTGAACTCATCCCCGTGCCCGGTGAGCACGACCACTGGGACCTCGAGCCCGCGTTGGCGCAGGTTGTCGAGCAGTGCGAAGCCGTCCATTCCCGGCATCTTGAGGTCGAGGAGGACCGCGTCCGGCGGCTGCGCGTCGAGCCGGTCGAGCGCCTGGAAGGCGTCGGCGACCTGCGCGACCTGGTAGCCGGCGCCGGTCAGGATGCGATCGAGCACGGTCCGCACGCCGGCATCGTCGTCGACTACGAGGATGGTTCCGTCCACGGCGCCATGGTACCGCGCCCGGATCAAAAAAACGGCGGGCCGTGCGGCCCGCCGTCGTGAGGTCGAGAGCCGACGGGCTAGACGTCGAAGCTGACACCCTGCGCCAGTGGCAGGTCCGGGCTCCAGTTGATCGTGCAGGTCTGGCGGCGCATGTAGGCCTTCCACGCGTCAGAGCCGGCCTCGCGGCCGCCGCCGGTCTCCTTCTCGCCACCGAAGGCGCCGCCGATCTCGGCCCCCGAGGTGCCGATGTTGACGTTGGCGATGCCGCAGTCCGAGCCCTCGTGCGACAGGAAGCGCTCGGATGCGTAGAGGTTCGAGGTGAAGATTGCGGAGCTCAGCCCCTGCGGAACGGCGTTGTGGACCTGGATCGCCTCGCCGAGGTCCGAGTAGGGGAGCACGTAGAGGATCGGCGCAAAGGTCTCGTCGCAGGCGATCGGGATCTGCTTCTTGAGCCGGACGATGGTCGGCTCGACGAAGAAGCCGGGGCGGTCGAGCCGACGGCCGCCGCACACGATCTCGCCGCCCTGCTCGCGGACCTTCACGAGCGCGGCCTCGTAGTCCGCGATGGCCTCCTCGGTGACCAGCGGGCCCATCAAGGTTCCAGGCTCGAGCGGGTTGCCGATCGGGATCGAGCCGTAGGCCTTTTTCAGGCGAGCGATGAAGTCGTCGGCGATCGAGGTGTGCAGGAACAGGCGGCGCAGGCTGGTGCAGCGCTGGCCGGCGGTGCCGACGGCGGCGAACAGCACCGCGCGCAGGGCAAGGCGGAGGTCCGCGTCGGCCTCGACCAGGATCGCGTTGTTGCCACCCAGCTCGAGGATCGAGCGCGCGAAGCGGCGCGCGGTGGCCTCGGCGACGTGGCGCCCCATCGAGGTCGAGCCGGTGAACGAGACCAGGGGCACCCGCGGGTCGTTGAGCATCCGTTCACCGACCACCGAGCCGGGCCCGACGGCGAGGCCGAACACGCCCTCGAGGCCGTGGCGCTTCATCACCCGGTGGCAGATGTTCTGGACCGCGATCGCGGTCAGCGGCGTCTGCGACGACGGCTTCCACACCATGGTGTCGCCGCACACCGCGGCGAGGGCTGCATTCCAGGCCCACACCGCGACCGGGAAGTTGAAGGCGGTGATGATCCCGACCACTCCGAGCGGGTGCCACTGCTCGTACATGCGGTGGCGGACGCGCTCGGACATCATGGTCGGACCGTAGAGCTGGCGCGACAGGCCGACCGCGAAGTCGCACATGTCGATCATCTCCTGAACCTCGCCGAGGCCCTCGGAGAGGATCTTGCCCATCTCGAGTGAGACGAGTTCGCCGAGCGCCTGCTTGTGGCCGCGCAGCTCCTCGCCGAGCTCGCGAACGATCTCGCCGCGCTTGGGCGCGGGGACCATGCGCCACGCCGGGAACGCCTCTGCGGCGGCGGCGACCACCTGCTCATAAGCCTCGGCGTCGGCCTGGATGACCGACGCGATCGGTGTTCCGTCGGTCGGGTTGATGGACACGAGCGTGCGCCCGGCGGCAGGACGGATCCAGGCGCCGTGTGAGGCACCTAGGTTCTCCGCTGCGATGCCGAGCTCTTGGAGCGTACTGGTGATGTCGGTCATGGGGTCCCTCCTCAAGAGCGAGCCGGCGAGATTGTACCATCGGGCACAAGGTGCTGTCGGAGAGCTTCTCAGCCCTTGTCCGGAGGCTCCCTGCGGGAGAAGTAGGCCTCCCACTCGGCGATCTCGGAGGGCGTCAGACCCTCCCGGCTGGGCTGCTTTCGGGGCGTTTCCAGGCCGCGCCGCCACTCCGCCAGGGAGCGCACGGCCGCCCCACGCTGGCGGACCCGGCTGGCGAGACCGCGATCGTCGGTGACGACGCTCCAGTCACGCGCCTCGGGTCCGGAGGGCAAGAGCCCGACGATGACGTCGTCGGCGTTTGCCGGCGCGGCGTAGCGGATGGTGACGCGGCCGAGAGACTCGCGGGCCGGTGCGCCCGGGGGCGGCGGTCCGTCGAACACCACCACGACCCGCATCCGCTCGTGACGGACGCGTTCCAACACCAGCCGACGCACGTCCTCTCGTCGTGAGTGCTCCGGGCCGAGGGCGTGGAGCAGGTTCGAGCCGTCAACAAGGACTGGCATGACGACGGCGGCGCAGCAGCCAGAGCAGGGCCAGGGCGCCGAGACCCAAGGCAACCACCGGAGCGAGCAGGGCGAAGGCCGAGGCGACAAAGGCGAACACGTCCTCGAAGACCGACAGAACGGGGTTCATCGTGCCCCCCGTGGCAGCCGAGGACGCGAGCCGTCCCGTCGCCTTGGCGCCGTGGAAGAGCAGCGAGGTCACGCCGCCGAGGATCGCCGCGATCACCACCCAACCCTCGGCCTCACCGCGACCGCTCACCACCGCGATCGCCGCTACGGCGCCGGCGACCGGACGAACGAAGGTGTGGAGGACGTCCCATGCGTGGTCCACGACCGGCACCTTGTCGGCGACGAACTCCACCAGATAGAGCAGTGCCAGAGTCGCGAGCACCCAGTCCTGGGCGAAGAACTGCGCGGTCGACGAAGTCAGAGGGACGAGGTTGTACCGAACCAGCACCCCGAGCACGAGCAGAGTCGCGTAGGCGTTGATTCCGGCGGCAGATGCAAGGGTCAGGGCGGACAGGACGGCGGTCACGACCGCGCCTGCTTCGCGCGCTTGAGCAGGCGTTCGAGCTCCTTCGTACCGCGCAGGCGAGCATACATCTGGGTCGCCCGGACGTCGTCAGGTGAGATGGCGAGGGCGCGTTCGAGGGCCTTGCGCTGCCGTTCGGCATCGTTGCGCCGGCGCCAGAACTCGGCGAGCTCGACCCACGCGTCCAGCGACCGGGGGTCGATCTCGATCGCCCGCCGCAGGCAGGTCAGGGCGCGGTTCGTCCACAATGGGTTGCGCAACAGCAGACGAGCAAGCTTGACCAGCTCGATCGACCTCGGCTCAAGAGCACAGGCCTGCTCGAGGAGCTGGATGGCGAGGTAGATCTCACCATCCCTGACCAGCTCGTCGGCCCGCTTCAGGTTTGCCTCGACGATCTGCGATCGTGCGCGCTGGTCGGTGCGGGGCTTGGTGCCCTCCTGGAACCGACGCCGGTCCTGCTCAACGGCTTTCAAGATCGGGTCGTAGCGGCGGCGGGCAGACGGTGAGGACAGCACCTCCCATGCCTCGTGAGCCCGCTCGACGATCGCCGTGAGGTAGGTTCGAAGGTCGCGGAGGTGGGCCTCGGTCGTACGGTCCGGGGAGTAGCGCTGCTGGATGCCGAGCCACGCCGCCTCGATGGCATCGCGCGAGGCGCCGGGTGAGACGTCCAGAGCGCGGTAGTGGTCGACCCTGGCGACCTGCTCGGCGCGTTCCTTAATGGCTCGGCGCTCGCTCAGTCGGGTCGGGTCCAGACGGGACTCGTCGACCGCGGGGTACTGCTCCTCGGGGCTCGATCGCCGCCCGCCGAGATCGGGCAGCGGGGCCGGACCGGGCGGTGGTGCCGCACCGACCGAGACCAGGCCGGCCACCTTCAGTCCGTACAGCGTTGCGGCTGCCTGCTCCGGCGGTAGGGAGGACAGCGAGAACAGGCTGGCGAGCCGCCGTCGGCCGTCGAGTCGACTCAGGATGAAGGCCTCGGTAGGTGTCAGACGGAGCTCGCCGAGGAGGGCCTCGAGCGCGCTGGACGGCCACACCAGCTGATCGTGCGATCCGAGGGCGGCCGCGATGGCTGAGGGGTCGTTGAACGCGCGGGCCGCAACCAGGACGATCTCGGTGGTGGTGAGATTGGGCAGCGTGTCGAGCTGCTCCGAGCTGTGGCCCTCGAGAAACTCGCTGTAGGTCCTCGGACCGGATGCAGCGCGGCGGATGATCGTCAGGGCGAGCTCGGCGAGCTCCGCCTCGAGGGTCGACTGGTCGAGGCAGGCGCGAACCACCAGCAGGTGACCGAGGGGTGGCGCGTCACTGCCGCCCTGGCCGAGGAGTGTGAGTGCCCGCTCGTTCTCACTGATGTGCCCGCGCTGCACGAGCCACATCCCGAGCTTTTCCTCCTCGAGATTGGACCGTGCCGCGCGCGCCTCGCCATCGACAAAGATGATCTCCCGTCGCGCCTCGGCTGTCGAGGCGAGCAGGATTCCCGTCGCCCGGTTGTGGGCGAGCGTGCTCATGAGCTCCGGCAACGGTTGGACGCGGCGGAGCCGCAGGCGATCTTCGCCCGGCATCGGCTCAGCTCCCGCCGGCTTCGCCGCCCGCCGGGCCGGAGATCAGGATCGGGTGGGGCGTAAACCCGTCGCGGGTGTACCCGGCAGGCAGCCGCCCGACCGCCGCAAGCGCCGCGTCCTCGCTTGGGAAGCGTCCCCATACCAGGCGCCAGCACGGGTCGCTGTCGTCGAGCGATGCGCGCATCGCCTGGAGGTCTTTCGGGTACTGATTGGCCTTTTGGAGGACCCGCCTGAGCTCCTGAGGGTCGCACCCCATGTCGACGACAATCGTCCACTGCCCGGCAGCGGCCGGCGCTGGCGCGGAGCGTCCGCGCAGCACGAACATTGTCCCGAGCGCGAGCGCGACGGCGAGCACCACCGCAGCCACCAGGATCCAGCGGACCGGCAGCCGGCGCCGAGTGACCTCCTCGAGCATCGGCGTGCGCTCGAGCAGGTCGACCTCTTCGGTGGACGACGCCACCGGAACCGGCTCCAGCATGCCGGTGACGACCAGTGCCGCGAGCAACCGGATGACCTCTTCCTGCCCTTGGGGCGAGCGTGAGGCGACCTCGACGGCCGTGCGCTGGCCGGTGATCTTGGCAACGATCAGATCGGCCTCTTCGGACAGTCGCAGCGGGGCATAAAGTTCGAGGAAGCTCGGGCTGCGCCGCAGCAGGACCCCGAGGTCGGGAAGGACGTGGCGCGGAAAGGCCGGGTCGTCGTCGGCGAGGATGAGCTCGACCAGGGCGTGGGCGAGCGAAACCGTCGGTCCGTCGCCCACCTCGGGCTCCGCGTCGTCGATCTCGAGGGCGCGCTGCGGGTCCTCGATCCAGGTTCGGAGGCGTCGCTGGAGCACGGTCTTGGCGGCTCCGACCGCCTGCGTCTCTCCGCTGCCCTCGTGGCGCGCCACCGCCCGCGCCTCGGCGAGCAGCTCGGTGTAACCGATCGGACCGAAGCCGAGCTCGAGGGCGACCTCGGTCGGGTCGATGCCGTGGGCCGCGACAACTTTACCCGTGACCACGCCGAGCGTCATTGAGCCCGACGACCAGGTCAACGTGAGCGTGCCGCTCGCGCGGCGCGCAACCCACCTGCCCAACCGCCAGGTGACCTGCGGATCGTTCATATCTCACGATATTCCATCCATCGCGAGCTTGTAAAGGGAAGCGGAGCGGTCGGCGGCTTGACAACCGAAGTCGCCACACATACGATAACGCTCCCGACGGCGAGCCGTTTGGGAGGTTAGCTCAGTGGTAGAGCACCTGCCTTACACGCAGGGGGTCGTGGGTTCAAATCCCCCACCTCCCACCAACCGCTGGCGACCTGATGCGGGGTCGTAGTTCAGCTGGTTAGAACGCCGGCCTGTCACGCCGGAGGTCGAGGGTTCGAGTCCCTTCGGCCCCGCCACTCTCCACCGAAATAAGCCGCCCTTGGGCGGCTTTTTCGGTGTTTCGTGGCGGGGCCGAAGGGACTCGCGCCGCGGATCGAGCGAGCGGCTGTAGGCCGCCCACCGCCCTCTCCAGGCCGGCTACGCCGCCCTTTCGACCCCCACGGCCACAGCCGCAGATCGCTTGCTCTCGCGGCGAGCAAGTCCCTTGTCGTGGCGCTCCGGGTACGAGTGCGTGGGCCGAGGGACTCGCGCCGCGGATCGAGCGAGCGGCTGTAGGCCGCCCACCGCCCTCTCCAGGACGGCTTCGCCGCCCTTTCGACCCCCACGGCCACATCCGCAGATCGCTCGCTCCCGCGGCGAGCAAGTCCCTTGTCGTGGCGCTTCGGGGTCGTACGCGTGGCGCCACTCTCCACCTTCAAGAGCCGCCCAAAGGGCGACTCTTTCGGTTGATCGTGGCGGGGCCGCTACTCACCGAAGGGAGCGGATTTCGGCCGTCGGCATGGGGGTCGAAGAGGGTGGGTGGCTGCCGTACGGCCGCCCGCTCATCTCGGGGAGGCACCGCGGGAGCGTCCCCGGATCCGCCTCGGTCTGCGAGTAGGCCGCGACGAACTGCTCCTCGATCGGCCCTGAGCCAACCCCGAACGGCCCAATCACGACGCCGAGCACGAGTGCGGGGACCAGTCAGTGACTCAGGTCCCCGAGCGGCACCATTCCCCTGCTCCAGGCTGGTACCTACATCTTCGATCAAGGCGCCACGCGCCTGGATCGATGTGACAATGGCCCATGCCCACCGCGAGCGCATCCGACCGGCGGACCATGGGGCTGCTCGACGCGACCGGCGTCGGCGTCGGGGCGATCGTCGGCGGCGGCGTGCTGGCGCTCGCCGGCGTCGCCTTCGCCACCACCGGCCCGAGTGCGATCGTCGCGTTCGCGCTCAACGGCTGCATCGCCCTGCTCACAGCGCTGTCCTTCGCCGAGCTCGCCTCCCGCTTCCCCGAGTCCGGCGGGACCTACACCTACGCGCGCAAGGTGCTCACGGTCGAGGCGGCGTTCGCGGTCGGCTGGGTGGTGTGGTTCGCCTCGGTGGTGGCGGCGGTCCTGTACGCCCTCGGGTTCGCGGTCTTCCTGGTTCCGGTCCTGAAACAGGTGGTGCTCGCCGCCGGCGGCACGCCGCCGGGGTGGCTCGGCGCGCGCTTTGCCATGCTGCTCTATGCACTTGCCGCCGTCGGCTTCTACACCTGGCGGCTGATGCGGTCGACCGCAGGCGGCGGGCGGTGGGAGACGGTCGGCAAGCTGGTCATGTTCACGATCGTCATCGCCGGCGGGTTCTGGGTGCTGATGGTTCACCCCCCCGGCCTCGAGGAGCTGAGCAGGGAGTTCCGACCGTTCCTGCACCGAGGCGGCCAGGGACTGGTGCAGGCGATGGGCTACACCTTCATCGCCCTGCAGGGGTTCGACCTGATCGCGGCGGTCGGCGGCGAGGTCAAGCGGCCCGAGCGCAACATCCCGCGGGCGATGATCCTGTCGCTGGTCGCGGCGCTGGTCATCTACCTGCCGCTGCTCTTCCTGGTCGTCGCCGTGGGGGCACCGGGAGAGTCGGTCGTCGAGGCCGCAGTGCGCGACCCTGAGACCCTGATTGCGGTGGCGGCGCGGAACTTCCTCGGTCCCACGGGGTACTGGCTGGTGGTCGTCGCCGGGTTGCTGTCAATGCTGTCGGCGTTGCAGGCGAACCTGCTCGCGGCCTCGCGGTTTGCCAGGACCATGGCCATCGACCGCACCCTGCCGCGCCGCTTCGATCGCCTCGGTCGCGGGAGCGGTACGCCGATTCCGGCGATTCAGCTGACAGCCGCCACAGTCGCATTAGTGCTGGTGGCGGTGCCCGACGTGGCCGCAGCCGGCGCCATGGCGAGCCTCGTCTTCCTCGCCAGCTTCGCGCTCGCCCACGGCATCGCCTATCTCGCCCGTAGGCGCGCCGGCAGCGCAAGCCCCTTCCTGACTTCGGCCTTCCCGCTGGTGCCCGCGGTCGGAGGGGTGGCGTGCACCGCGCTGGCGCTGTTCCAGTCGGTGGCGGTCCCGTCGGCCGGTGCGCTGGCGGCGATGTGGCTGAGCCTCGGTGCGGTCCTGTACGTCACCCAGCTCGCTTCCGGGGCCAGCACCGTGGATGCCTCCGCCGAGGCCCTGGACCCCCAGCTCCTGCGCCTTCGCGGCCGCAGCCCGTTGGTGCTGGTTCCGATTGCCAACCCGGCCAGCGCGAGGACCCTGGTGGCGATGGCCGACGCGATCTCCCCGCACTCGGTGGCTCGCGTGCTGCTGCTGTCGGTGGTCCGCCCGCCCGAGGCGTGGACCGGCGGGAAGCTGCCGCAGCAGCTCGTGGACGCGCAGTCGATCCTCGGGGGGGCACTGTCGACCGCGTTCGAGGCCGACCTCAGACCGGACGCCTTGATCACGGTCAGCAAGGAACCCTGGCGCGAGATCACCCGGGTCGCCGAGCACTACCGCTGCGACAGTCTGCTGCTCGGCGTCGGTTCGCTGGGCAAGTCGCTCATGACCGGACCCCTCGAGGAGCTCATGAGCCGGGTCGAGGGTGACGTCGTGATCCTGCGCGCACCCACCGGCTGGAACGTCGACGAGGCCCTCAGGATCCTCGTCCCCGCCGGCGGCCGACGCGACCAGAGCCCGATCCGGGCCCGTCTCATCGGTAACTTCTGCCGGACCGCACAGCGCGAAGTCACCTATCTGCGGGTCCTGCCCTCGACCACCGACCCCGCCGCCGAGCGCAGCGCGCGACGCGAGCTGCGCAGGCTCGCGCGCGACGAGGCGCCCGGAGTCAGCACCGCTGCCGTCACCCTCAAGGACGACGTGGTGGAGGAGGTCGTCACGCGGGCCGCCGACAGTGACCTGCTCATTCTCGGCATGCAGCGTCTCGGCCGACGGCGGAAGGTCTTCGGCGAGATGGTGCTCGAGATTGCCCAGAGCACCACCTGCCCGCTGCTGATGATCAGCCGCCGGAGCTAGCCTGCATGTCTCACCAGCGTGACGGCTGCGGGCCGAGAGAGACCGCAATCTGCGGCGCTTTCTTGAACTCGCTCGATCAACGTAGCTGGGCTACGCCTCACTCGCTCGTCCTGCGAAATCGCCACATCTCACGGCCTCTCTCGGCCCTCGCTGCGCCAGCTGGTGAGACATGCAGGCCAGCCTGCGCTCAGCGTGCCGGGTTCGAGATCTCAGCCGACAGGCGCGCCAGGTTCTCCCGCGCGAAGCCGATCGTCGGGTCGATCGCGAGTGCGCGGCGGTACATCTCGACCGCCTCTTCGACCCGGCCCAGATCGCGCAGGTTCGAGCCGAGGTTGGCCCAGTCGATCGCCGAGCGGGGGTCGATCTCGACCGCGCGGCGGAAGCACGAGACCGCCTCCTCGTGGCGCTTCAGGCGGTAGCAGCAGTATCCGAGCTGGTTGAGGATCGCGAGCTCGTCGGGATCGGCTGTTGCCGCTTCCCGGAGCACCTCGATGGCGTCCTCGTGGCGCTCGAGCCGCGACAGGCAGGTTCCGAGGTAGAGCAGCACCCGGCCGAGGTCGTCGGGTCCGGGTCCCAGCCGGGCCGCCACCTCGAAGTGGTTCAGGGCGGCCTCGAGGCGCTCCTGGTTGAGGTCGCAGATGCCGTGGAAGAACGCGATCTGGACCTCGCGCCCCGCCGCTGCCGCTGGTCCCAGATGTGAGCGCGCGTCGTCGTACTCCTCGAGGCGGACGTGGGACTGGGCCATGAGGAAGTGGACGTCGGCGGCGGTAACCGAAGGGCTGGCATGGGCGAGCGCCTGCTCGAAGCGCTCGAGCGCCTCGATGTCGTCCCTCCAGGCGACCTGGACCCGGCCGCGGTGGAGGGCGACCAGGCCGTGATCATCGGTGCACTCGTCGGCACGCAGCAGGGCCTCGTCGGCCTCGCGAAGGCGGCCGCACTCGAGCAGGCTGAGGCCGCGGTGGATGAGGGCGGCGGCGCGCTCTGTGCCGGTTTCGCTCAGCTCGGCGGCCATCCCGGCGAGCTCGGCCGCGATGGCCGGCTCCCCGCACTGTGCGAGCGCGACCGCGAGCCGGACGGCGAGCTCGCGGCCCTCTCCGGTCCGGCGGCTGGCGACGAGATCCGCAGCCGCAGCGAGGGTCGAGCTCGCAATGCACCGCCGGCAGACCGGTCGCCAGGCCTCTGGCGGCCAGGGGTCGGCCGCGCTGTCGATCGTTCCGTCCCGCCACGCCTGGACGCAAGGGAAGACCTGATCGCGAACCTCGTCGAAAACCAGGTGGCGCGGACAGGGCGAGAGCAGATCGCCATCTCCGTCGGCGACGCATGCCAGGGCGCCGTCGACGACGTGGTGGACGCCGAGCCGGTCCACGAGACCGTCGGCTCCGGCGCTTAAGGGGAGGCGCGCCAGCACCCGGAGGTCAGCGCTTCTGCCAGCAACGTCTGGCGGCCCGGTGGCGTCCCGCACCGCGAGCAGCGGCGGCGCCGAGCGCTCCTGGAAGTAGCGCAGCGCGCGGGAAAGGTCGATCGGGTCGGCACCGTTCATCTCTGTCACGATCGGTGCGATGAGCAGGCGGGCCTCGCCCTGCTCGCGGTAGGCCTCGAGCTGGAACGGATGCGCCGCCGCGAGCATCCGGGACCACGCCACGGCGTCCGAAGGGCACGAGGCGGCGACCGCGACCTCGGGGTGGAGGACGATGGCAGCGAACGGATGCCGGTCAAGGTGGGCCGCGACGACCCCTGCGATCGCCTGGAGTTGGTCCCACTCCGCCGAGCCTGCGAGCCCCGAGATCGTCACGTGGGTTCGCCAGCAGCAGTCCTCGAGCACCTCGGCGAGCCAGGCGAGACGACGGGCGCGCTGTTCCTCACCGGCGCGTGGGTCGAGCCTGAGGAAGAGGGCGGACGGGGGCCCAGGTCCGTGGAGGAGACCAGGCTCGCTCACGAGACCACCCGCTTGCCGCCGTCCGAGGACGCGGCCTGCCATGCCGCCTTGACCGCGCGGATCGCCCGTCGGTCCATCCACTCGGTCTCGAACTCGGGGCCCACAGAGAGGTGCGGCGGGAACTCCCGCAGCGGCCGCACGCCGTACTCGCGAGGCCGTCGGGTGATCTCGGAGCCGAAGTAGAGCTGCATCTGCTGGGCGTTGCTGTTACCACGCACCGGCACGCCGCAGTCCCTGACGAACGCGAGCGTCGCCATGGCGTCGTCGAAGTCCTCGCCCGGCAGCGCAAACTGTGAGAACAGCTCGACGTCGAGGCCCGCCGCGAGCGCGGACCGCGCCGCCGCCGCGACCTGATCCGGCCGGATCCGCTTGTCGAGCCCGCGGCTGACGCGGTCCGACGCGCTCTCGAGGCCCATCGCGAGGGTCATCACGCCAGCCCGTTGCATCAGCCGGATCAGCTCCGATGTGACCATGTCAGCCCGGGTCTCGAGCCACATCCCGAGCTTGAGGCCGCGCTGCAGCACGCCCTCGAGCAGCGCCATGACCCGGGACTCCCGGCAGCAGAAGTCCGGGTCGGCGAACCATAGCCGCTCAACCCCGCGGGCGGCAATGAACGCGATCTCGTCGAGCACGCGCTCCACCGAGTGGACCCGGTAGCGCCGCCCGCACGCCGCCGGGGTGATGCAGAAGGCGCAGGTGTGGGGGCAGCCGCGCGAGGTCAGCAGCACTGCTTCGTCCCAGTCCGCTGGGTCGAGGACGCCGTCGAACCACGGCGAGGGGTACGCGTCGAGGTCTGGCGGCACCTCGAGCAACGGCGCCGTCACCGTGCTCCCATCCGGCAGGCGCGAGGTCACGCCTGGAATCGGAGTGCCGTCATCGCCGTCCGCAATGGCCTCGACGATCGCCGCGATGGTGAGCTCGCCCTCGCCGCGGCTGAGAAAGTCGACCTCCGGCATCGACGCCAGCGCCTCGGCGGGCATGAACAGCGCCTGGGGGCCACCGAGCACGACCCGGCAGCCCGGGAGGACCCGTTTCGCCAGACCGGCCAGGGCTCTGACGTGGTGCAGGTTGCGCTGGTAGGCCCCGAAGCCGATCAGGGCGGGAGCGAATGCGCTGAGGTACGACGCCAGACCGGACGGGGAGAACCGGCTCGTCGCCCCGAGGCTCAGGACCTTCACCTCGTGACCGGACCGCCGGAGCACCGCGCCGAGATGACCCAGCGAGATCGGGGTCACGGCAGCGGCAAAGGGGTTGAAGTCGACCAGGAGGACCCGCATGCGCCTCCCCTTCGCGAGCGAGCCTACCCTGCATCGGGTCCGGCGTCACGCCCCGGGAGCCAGCAGGGCAGAGGCTGTTGACGGTGGTTGGGATGTCGAGACGCTCCCGAGGGCCCCTGCCCTGCGGGCTCCTCTGACGCGCTGCGCGCGTCGTTGGTTGCAATGGAGAGATCCTGGTAGCCATGGAACTGCGGCGGGTTCCTCACCGTGCGACAATCGCCCAGTGCGCAGACGGCATCTGGTTGTGGTTCTGGTGACCCTCGGCCTTGTCGGGCTGTGGCGCGTGGCCTCGGCGGCAGGTCCGCGCCCTCCCGTCGAGCACCTCCGTGTCAAGGTCCTGCGGGTCCTGCCCCACGACCGCGACGCCTTCACCCAGGGCCTCGTGGTGGTCGGCGGGGCGCTCTACGAGAGCACCGGCCAGCGCGGCGAGTCGCGGGTCCGGCGGATCGATCTCGGGACCGGCGACGTCTGCACCGAGGCCTGGCTGCCCGGCGACCTCTTCGGCGAGGGCATCGCTCCGGTGGGCGATCAGCTGATCCAGCTCACGTGGCAGGAGCAGCGGGCGCTGATCTGGTCGCTTCCCGACCTGCGCAAGCTGGGAGAGCTGAGCTACCAGGGCGAGGGATGGGGGCTGACCTTCGACGGCGCCCGGCTGGTCATGAGCGACGGCAGCGACATCTTGACCCTGCGTGACCCCAAGACCTTCGCCCCGCTGGGCCGGATCGCGGTCACTCTCGACGGGGAGCCACAGAGATCGCTCAATGAGCTCGAGTGGGCCGAGGGATCGGTCTGGGCCAACGTTTGGGGCTCGGAGAGAATCCTCCGCATCGACCTCGCAACCGGCAGGGTGACCGGCGTCGTCGATGCGTCCGGCCTGCTCACCACGGCGGAGCGGGAGGGGGTCGATGTCTTGAACGGCATCGCCTGGAACCCCGCGAGCGGGCACTTCCTGATCACCGGCAAGCTGTGGCCGAAGCTGTTCGAGGTCGAGTTCGTCCCGGCTAGGAGTGTGCAGCTCACAGATGGATGGTGGATTTCGGAGCGCCGGGAAGGGCCTGTTGAGGCGCAGTCGAGGAGCAGTACTCCGAGTACGGGCCGAGAATGCAACGAAGACAGGGCTTCACGCCGCCCGACAGACGCTGTGGACGCTATGAGCTACACACTCCTAGCTGACCCCGCCCGAGACCGGTGACGCGCGTGAGCCGGAGATTGAACCACCAAGACACACAGACACCAAGCCATCGCAAAGCCATCGCAGAGACAGGGCCGCGCTGCGCGCGGCGGGGCTCCGGGTGCGGCTTGAGTTCTTCCCCATCGCGTTCCCACGCGGTGGATCCCCCTGCGAACCGTGATTGGGAACGGGCTCCTGGCCTTGAACGCCCACTTGGTGGCTTGGTGTCTTGGTGGTGAGAATCCGCATCGACCGGCGACCAGAGATCCGGGATCACCATATGGCCACCATTCTGTCGCGGCGAAACCTGCGATTCGGCTTCGCGCCTCTGGGAACCCGGCGGTGTCTGCGCTGCGAAAACCTGCGCCGGGCAGTTGCGTTCTACACTGGGGACGGGCTATGAGCACCTTCGACCGCAACTGGCGTGAGCTGCAGCTCGAGACTCTGGTCGACTTCTCGTTGACCTTTGGAGGGGTTCGCAGCGAGGAGGAGTTGGCGGAGGAGCTGCTGCAGCGCGCGGTCGGCACCCTCGATGCAAGGGTGGGGCTGGTGGCCACCCTCCACCCAGGCGGCGGCGAGGTCGCGGTCCGGGCGATCGGGCTCCCGCCGTCGGTGGAGAGAGTGCGGGCGCTGCTGCCCGCCGACCGCCTCGAGGCCCTTGCTGCCGGCCAGGTGGTGCGGGTCCAGCGGAACGCCGACGAGGGGCCTTTCGAGCTGCTTGCGGCGCCCATGGTGTGGCAGCAGCGGACGCTCGGGCTGGTCGTGCTCGGCGACAAGGAGACCCGCGAGGGGCGCACGCCGTTCTCGGAGGCCGACTCGCGATTCCTGCTTTCTCTTGCCAGCCTGGTCGCCGCCTCGGTCGCCACCTCCCGCACCGTGGCGGCCATCGAACGCGACCGTCAGCGGCTCGAGGATGAAAACCGTGCCCTGCGCGACACCGCCCGCCGCGAGGGTTTCGTCGGCGAGGCGCCTGCGATCCGGGAGGTCCTCGAGCTGGTGCGTCGGGTGGCGCCGACCGATGTCAACGTGATGCTGCGCGGCGAGTCCGGGGTCGGGAAGGAGCGCGTGGCACAGCTCATTCACCGCTCCTCCCAGCGCTCCGGCGGGCCGTTCGTGCCGCTCAACTGCGCCGCGCTGCCCGAGAGCCTGCTCGAGTCCGAGCTGTTCGGCATCGAGGAGGGAGTCGCCACCGGGGTGCAGCGCCGGCTCGGCAAGATCGAGCTCGCCGATGGCGGCACTCTGTTCCTGGACGAGGTCGGCGATCTCACGCTCACCCTGCAGGCCAAGCTGTTGCGGGTCGTCCAGGAGCGCGAGCTCGAGCGGCTGGGCGGTCGTGAGCGGATCCCGGTCGACCTCCGCCTGGTGACCGCCACCAACCGTGACCTCGAGCGGATGGTCGAGGAGGGCGAGTTCCGTCGTGACCTCTACTACCGGCTGCGTGTGGTGGTGGTGACGATTCCTCCGCTGCGCGAGCGTCGAACGGACATTGCCCTACTGGCTCGCCACTTCCTCGAGGTCTATGGAGAGCGGTTCGGGCGCCCCGAGCTCCAGCTCGAGAGGGACGCCCTCGCCGCGCTCCTGGCACACCCGTGGCACGGCAACGTGCGCGAGCTCGAAAACGTGATCCAGGCGGCCGTCGCGCTCGCTCCCGGCCAGACCATCACTGCAGACGACCTCGGGCTGGACGGCCTCGAGCCGGAGCCCGCGGGCGAGTTGGAGCAGCTCAGCCTCGAAGAAGTCGAGCGACGCCACGTCCAGAGAGTTCTGCGCTCGGTGGGCGGGAACCGCGCCGCCGCGGCGAGGATCCTGGGCATTGATCGCAGCACGCTCTATCGAAGAATGTTGCATTCTACAACGCATGTTGCTAAACGCAACGTGGCGCCAGAAGATGCGTCGCGGAACGCCGCTTCTGTGGTCGGTGCCGAGGTGACGGGCAACCGCCGAGGATCGTGACGGCGCTCGGCAGAAGCTTGAACGAAAGCGACATAAATTATTTATTTCCAATATTAGGAGAAGATCTGATGGGTGGTGGAGGGAGCGCGGAGCCCGCGCCCTCAAGGCTCGCCGGCAGTCTCACCATCCGGTGTTGGCGGGAGCGGTGAGGCCGACACGCGCCCTGGTACCTCCCGATTGATGTCGCAATTTGCATCATTCTCCGAACGTCACTCAGGTGCTGTCGCTGGCACGCTTCGTGCTGCCAGGATGCACTGGAGGTGGTTCGATGAGGTCCGTGGCTCTCCTTCGACTGTCGCTCGGCGCTTTCGGCGCGGTCGTGCTCGGCACTGCGTCGGCCCAGCTCCTCCAACTTCCCATCGCAATCCCCACCCAGCAGCTTCACCTTGCCTGGACGCTCGCCAGGGTTCTGCTACAGTTGTAGCGTTTGGTGTCGGGCACGGTATGGAGGTCGAGCTGCACCTTCCCGTGGTGCCGAACGTGGAGCTGGTGGCTGCAAAGGCAGTCGAGACCGTCGGAGCTGCCTTGGGCATGGATCAGACCCGCGTCGAGGCCGTCAGTGTCGCCGTTGTCGAGGCCTGTCTGAACGCGATTGAGCACGGGGGAGGCTCGATGGTGGTGAGGCTGGCCGGGCACAACGACGGGGCTCGCCCTCGGCTCATCATCGAGGTCGAGGATCATGGCGCCGGCTTCAACCCGGAGGACCCGCCAGTCGACGGCTCCTCACGGAAGTTCGGTTGCACTCCGAAGCGCGGCTGGGGGCTGACCCTCATCCGCGAGCTCATGGACGAGGTGCAGATCCGATCGGAGCCAGGGCTAACTCTGGTACGGATGTCGAAGTATGTGGAGAATGCGCCATGAGCAACGAGACGATCAGGCTCTCGGCCGATGTCGTGAGTGATGGGGTGGGCGTCATTTCGGCCGCAGGCTACATCAACAACGAGGGTGGGCAGGCGATTGCAGACGTCGCACAGGACCTGCTCGGACGTGGTGTTCGAACGCTCCTGATCGACCTCGACGGAACTCGTATTATCAACTCCATCGGTGTCTCGATCCTGCTCGAGATCATGGAGAAGCTGATCGAGGACAACGGTCGGTTGGCGTTCTGCAACCTCACCCCGACGATAGCGAAGACCTTCGAGATCATGGGCCTCGTCCAGTACGCCACGATCTATCCTGACCGCCGGACCGCGCGGTCCGAGCTCGGGGTCGATGTCCCTTCGTGACCTGCTGCGCATCGCCGATCAGGCGATGAGCGGTCCCGCCAGCCCCCAGGCACCCGAAGAGGTGATTCGGTCTGTGCTGGAGGAGACCGGCTCCGGGGTCGGCGTGCTGCGGCGCGGTGGCCAGGTGGCCGCGCGGTGGCCGCGGAGCGCCTCCCGCAGCCTCGAGGAGTCTACCGACGGTTGGACGTCTCTCGTCATTGGCGGCGACGAGCACGCCTGGGAGCTCCGGCTGCTGCGCCCGGAGCGGGTCGACGACACCGTGATGGACGCGGCTCGGCTCGCGCTGCGTGCTTTCACGTTGCGCGAGGAGCTCAAGCGTACCCGCTTCGACGAGCGTTTCCGGCTGTGGGAGCTCGAGGCGGTGCGGTCGATCGTGACCTCCATCGGCGGCATCCTGGATCGTGGTCGGCTCGCCGAGGAGCTCATCGCCCACCTGGTGGCCCTGCTCGGGGTGCGTTCGGCCCAGCTCTACCTCGGCGCCGAGCCCGAGACCGCGGAGTGTGTTGCGAGCTTCGGGACGCCCGCAATCAGCGACCGCGAGCTGCATGGCGTGTGGTTGAAGGAGCTGGTCAGCGATGACGTCGTGGCGGTGCCGTTGGAGAGCGAAGGTAGCGTGCTCGGTGTCGTTGTCGCCGCCCACAAAGAGGCGCGCGCGGGTACCGAGCCCTTCGCGACCAACGACGTCCGCCTGATCGAGCTGTTCGCCGTGCAGGTCACCGTCGCCCTCGAGTACGTGCGTCTCACCAGCGAGTCGCTCGAGCGTGAGCGAATGCGCCGCGAGCTCGAGGTCGCGGCGGTCATCCAGTCGCACCTCTACCCGCAGCGCTTCCCGCGGCTTGAAGGGTGGCGGCTGGCGGGTCGCTCGAGCCCGAGCCTCCAGGTGGCGGGAGACACCTACGACGCACTGGTGCGTGACGGTGCGCTGCTGGTCACCGTCACCGACGTGTCCGGCAAGGGTGTCGGCGCGGGAATGCTCGCCTCCGGCGTTCACAGCGGGATCCGGTTGCTCTCCGAGGAGAAGATCTCGCTCGCCGAGATTGCGACCCGGCTCAACCGCTACCTCTCCGGTGCCACGGCCGACAACCGCTTCGCCACCATGGCGCTGATCCGGTTCGCGCCCGACGGCACCCTGACTGCGGTCAACGCGGGCCACTGCCCGATCCTCATCCGCCGCGCCGACGGCTCGATCGAGCAGATCGACTCCGGCGGCCTGCCGCTGGGCATCCTGCCCGCGGCCCGTTACACCGAAAGCACGCTTTCGCTCGGACCCGGTGACCTCGTCGCCCTCTACACCGACGGGTTGACCGAGGCGGAGAACGCGAGCGAGGAGGAGTTCGGCGTGGAGCGGGTCGCGGAGGTGTTCGCCGGTTTGTCCCAGCCCACGGCCGACGCGGCCTGCGAAGGGCTGCTCGCGGCGGTCGAGCACTTCGTCGTCGGCCGGCCGCTGAACGACGATGCCACGCTGCTCATCATCGAGCGCCTCCCGCCCGGCGGAGGCGAACCACCCACCATCGATCCCGTGATCTGAGCCGGAACTCGCGCAGCGAGTCCATAGCAGCGCGTCCCGAGCAGCCCCCGCCAGGAGGCTACTCGGGATGCGCTGCTTTCCATACCTCGGCCTCAATGAACACCCGTACGAGGTCCGGGTCGACGGCTCCTTCGCGGACCTCCTCTTCGAGCACGCTGAGCGCGGTGACCGGGTCATGGGCGGTGCGATAGGGCCTGTCCCCCGAGGTGAGCGCGTCGGAGATGTCGGAGATCGTGAGCATCCGGACCTCAACAGGGATCTCCTCCGCCGAGAGCTGCGCAGGGTAGCCGTGGCCGTGGAGCTTCTCGTGGTGGTGTGACGCTATTTCCGGGATCCGTCTGAGGTGTCGGGGCCACGGGAGGGTCGTCAGGAAACGCGTCGAGTGCACCACTCTCGATCTCGGCCACGGATTCTCCTGACCACCATCCTACCGATTCGTGGGGCGCCGTTGTGCCGAGGAGCGCGGTCGTTCCCGTCGTGCCCTCGGGAAGTAGTGACTGGCGACCTCGTCCAGGAGATCGGGCTCGACCGGATCGGCCCCGGCGTCGGCAGCGGTGAGGACCTGCGCGAGCCACCAGCGGAGCTCGTCGCCGATACGGGCCCGGGCGCGAGCGACGCGGGCGAGGTCGGCGGTCATCGGTGGAACGCCCCGGCGCGCGAGCTCGCGCAGGGTTCGGTCCGAGAGCTCGACCTCGCGCGCACGTCGCGCGTGGCCGAAGCGCTCGCGGACCAGCCGCTCCTGGTCCGGGTACAGCCTGCGCCGCTTGGTCAGCACTGCTTCGCGGACGCCGAGCTTGCCGACGTCGTGCAGCAACGCGGCGTAGCGGAGCTGCTGCAGCTGGTCCGGGGAGAAGCTCAGCCCGGGCCAGGACGGCGGCGGGCGGTGCTGCGCCGCCCGGGCAAGCGCCACGGTGTAGGCAGCGACCCGGAAGGAGTGACCCGAGGTCGGCGGGTCGCGCTGCTCGATGGCGGTGATCGAAGCGTGCACGAACGAGTCGAACAGGTTGCGGACCTCCTCTGCGAGCCGAGAGCTCTCCAGCACGACGGCCGCCTGTGAGGCGAGGGCGCGGACCAGCTCGAGATCAGACGGCGTGAAGCCGACCACTTCCTGCTCCACCGTACGTAGGTCGGTGAGCCGGGATGCGGGGTCGCGTTTGCGGTTGATCAGCTGCAGCACGCCCACCAGCTCGCCGGCGCGCGTGGTCATCGGAACCACCAGCAGGCTGCGAGTCCGGTATCCGCTGGCACGGTCGAAGGCCGGGTTGAAGTGGTGCGGAGCATCCTTCGGCAGGCGTAGGCGTCGTCTATCATCAGCGGCTCGCCGGTAGCCGCCACGACGCCGGCGAGGCTGCTCTCATTGACCGGCAGTAGCGACTCCCGCCACGGCACCTGTACCGAGTCGTTCTGCGCCAGCACGAAACGCAGACGAAGCTCATCGTCTCCGCCCTCGACCAGGTACAGCGAGCCCGCGTCGGCAGCGACCAGCTCTCGTGCGGCAGTGAGGATGCGCTCCAAGAGGCGGCCGACGTCGCGCTCGGCGGACAGTGCGGCGCCGATCTCGAGCAGCTCACGCTGGCGCTCAATCTGCGCCGCCCGTGCGGTCTCGGCCTCGAGGCTGGCGCGGGCCGCCGCGACGGCGCGCGCCACGGCGCTCGCTGGGCTTGCTGCTGGAAGGTGGAGGAAACGGGGACAGCAGGCTCGTCGTCGCCGAGCAGCACGAGAAGGCACCCCGCTGGTACCTCGTCCAGCCCCACATCCTCGGTCGTCGCGACGACGACGCTGCCGGAGGGCACGTCGCCGGGGCGTTCGACCACAACCGCTCCCGGCACCGACCGGGAGCCATGCGGTCACTCGCCGTGGTGAGGTCCGCGGGGGGCACGAGAACGCCGGCTCCGGGGCCGGCGTTCAGCCTCACGCGGGAGGACGATTGCGGGAGTCTGGCGTTGACGGCGGGGGGAGCGCAGCGTGACGGCGGTCACTCCGGGGTCAGCGAGCAGGGAGGGCTGCGATCCGCCGCACCTCGCCGACCACGACGCCGAGACTGCGTCGGTCCTGCGATCCGGCGACGGCGTCCGCCGGAACAAACGGGTTGTCCACCACGAAATCGAGGTGGACGCGGGCCGCGGACCGGGGCAGCGGCAGCCGGATGGTCTTCACGGCGGGACCGATCTCCAGCTCGAGCTCCAGGTTTGCCTCGGGACAGGAGAGAAGGACCCGCGCCGGCGTCGGCCGGGGCGCGGCGAGGTCGACCTCGAGAGCAGAGGCCGCGGCGGGAACGCTGAGCCGGGCCTCGGGTCCGGTCCAGCGCCCGCCCCCGGGCAGCGGGAGGGCGGGCTCGACGCCGTGGAACCCGGTGCTGACGACGAGACCGCCGAGCTCGCCGGCCTGGATCTCCGGGGTCAGACTCGTCGGGGCGGGTGACTGGTCCGGCCGCTCGACCCAGATCCGAAGCAGCCGAGCCGCACCTGGGCGGCCCTCAGCGGCGATACGGATCAGGGCGGGTTGGTAGCGGGAGCCGGAGAGAGGCGCATCCATCCGCTGGGTGCCGGGCGCAACGGTCCGGAGCAGCGGCGTGCCGCCGTCAGGCTCGAGCTCGACGACGACCGACTCGGTCGCCGCGATCTCGGCGACGACGGTGCTTCCTGCGGGAGCCGGCTCGAGCAGCAGCCGGGCCCGCGGACCCAGCGGTAGGGCGCCGTCGCGGTCGAGTGCGGGCCAGGTCGGGTCGAGCACGAGGCCGCCGCCGCGCCCCACGAACGCGTCGAGGAAGCGATCCTGGGCGAGATCCGCGAGCCGCGCCGAGCGCAGCTCGAAGCGCTCGGGCGGCGGCCAAGCCGGGGCAATCCAGCCGAGGGGCGTGCCGCTCGAGCCGACGAAGACCCATGGTCCCGGAAGGCGCTCCGGCGGGATTCTGCCGACGGCGAGCAGGGGTCGCCAGTAGGCCGGCAGGCGGCCGCGGCCGGCCAGGGCGCGCAGGTCGGTGAACGGGCTCAGCGCTCCGTCGACCACGATCGCCCGCGCTTGCGGTTCGGCGTCGGCCGATGCCAGGGCCTCGAGCGGAGGGAAGGGCGCGGTGGCCTGGACCCAGATCGCCGGCACGGTCCAGGCGGCGCCGGCGACCGCGGCAACGGAGGCGGCTGCGACGGCCCGGCGCGGTCCTCCGAGCAGGCGGGACAGCCCGGCGACAACGGGCCCGACCGCCAGCACGAGCACGGGAAGGGTGTAGCGGGTATAGGTCCGGTTGTGGGCGAGCAGCAGCCAGGCGAGGGAGACGACAGTTCCCGCGAGCCACCATCCGGCCGTGCGGGGACGCAGGCGTCGCCATCCCAGCCAACCGATGGCGGCGAGTGCGATCGCCACCGCGGCAGGGCCCAGGCCGGCGACGGCGCGCACAATCCCCAGGCGCTCCGGACGCCATGAACCGAGGTGGAGTGCGCCGGCATGGGTGGCGCCATGCTCGCCGAGAGCGGCCAGGAAAGGCCCGAGGCCGCCGCTCGCGACGACCAGGGGGAAGAAGCCCGCGACCACCACCGCGAGCCCGGCCAGTGCCGCCACCAGCCGGTCACGAGCGCCGTCGCGGCGCAGGCTGGTGGCCGCCAGCGCGGCGAACGCAAACGGCGGCGCCAGCACTGGGCGGATGAGGACTGCGGCACCGAGCAGGGCCGCACCGGCGGCCAGCGACCGCCGGCCCGGTCTGAGCATCACCACTCCGGCGGCGACCGCCAGGGCGAGGGCGGGGGTGGTGGAGAACGCGCGCGGAGCGTGGAACCAGGTCGCCGGCAGGAAGGCGTAGAGCACGGCGGCGGCCTCGCCGAGATCGCGGCGGCCGAGACCGGCCGCCCACAGTGTCGCCAGCCACCAGATCGTGGCCACCGAGGCCATGGCGGAGGCCAGCTGAAGCGCGACTACCGGGTCCCCGAGCACGGCGACGCCGAGCTTGCCGACCCCGACCCAGAGCGGGAAGCCGGGCGGGTGGGGGTGGTGGGCCGCGAGGTCGACGCGGAAAGCGGCCGCCGCGAACAGCGCTTCGTCCTGCTCCCACGGTACGCCGGGTATGGTCAGCAACCGGCTCAGTGCCACGATCACGAGCGCGGCGAGAAACCAGCGGGAGGCGCGCACACCCGTCATGGGCGGGCAGATACGGGGGCGAGGACGGAGGAGAGCGCCGCCAAGGCAGTGTCCTGGAAACCGGGTGTGCGGGGCGCCGCGCGCCGTCCGCTCACCTCTTGTAGAGCGTCGCGATGAGGTCGGCGTACTCCTTCGCGACCACCCGTCGCTTGACCTTGAGGGTCGGTGTCAGATGGCCACCCTCGATGGACAGCATCAGCGGCAGCACTGCGAACTTCCTGATCTGCTCGTAGCGCGCGAGCTTCGAGCTGACCTCATTGACGGCGGCGTCGAACAGAGCGGCCACCGGGGGCTGTCGAGTGAGGTCCTCGACCGAGGTCCAGGTCAGCCCATGGGCCTTTGCCCATGGCAGCAGCTCCTCGGTGTTGGGGGAGATCAGGGCCACGATGAACGGCTGCTGGTCGCCGACCAGGACCGCGTTGTCGATAAAGGGGGAGCGCTTGAGCTCGTTCTCGATCGGCTGCGGCGCGACATTCTTGCCGCCCGCAGTGACGATGAGGTCCTTCTTGCGGTCGGTGATCCTGACGAAGCCGTCGGCGTCGATCTCGGCAATGTCGCCGGTGGCGAAGTACCCCTCCGCGTCAAACACCTCGGCGGTCTTGTCGGGCAGGTTCCAGTAGCCCTTCATCACGCTCGGGCCCTTGACCAGCAGCTCGCCGTCGGGAGCGATCTTGACCTCGACGTTGTCGATCGGCAGGCCGACCGTACCGAGCCGGGTCATGTTCGGGGCGGCGCCGTTGACCGCGATCACCGGGGAGGTCTCGGTGAGGCCGTAGCCCTCCAGGATCCAGACACCGATCGACTGGAAGAAGTCGTTGACGAACAACGGCAGCGGCGCGCCGCCGGAGATGCAGAACCGAACCCGGCCGCCGAGCCCGTCGCGCACCTTGGAGAGCACGATCTTGTCGGCGAGCTTGAAGCCGAGACCACCCGGCTTGCCGCCGGCGAGCCGCTCGGGGTAGGCCTTCTTGCCCGCTCCGAGTGCCCAGGAGAACAGCGCGCGGCGGATCGCCGGCGCCGAGCCGACCTTCGCCTGGATCTTGTCGTAGACCTTCTCGTAGAACCGGGGCACCCCCGCGAACACCGTCGGCTTGATCATCGCCACCAGGTCGCCGACGTGGTACACCGAGCAGTACGCCTTGGAGACGGCGACCGACATGAAGAGGTAGCCGACCATGCGCTCGAACACGTGGCACAGGGGCAGGAACTCGAGCCCGAAGTCGTTGCGCGTGATCGGCGCCCGGGTGGCGGAAGGCACCACGTTTTGCACCAGGTTGCGGTGGGTGAGGCTGACGCCCTTCGGGTTACCGGTGGTGCCGGAGGTGTAGATCAGGGTGAGCAGGTCGTCCTCGGAGATCTCGGCCGCGCGCTGCCAGAAGAGGTCGCCGGCGTCCGGGCTGTCGCCCGAGTCGATCACCTCGTCGAAGGAGAGCACGCCCGGAGCGGGGTTGCCCTCGATCTGGATCAGGTGCTGGAGGTCGGGGCAGTCGTCCCGGATCTCGAGGAACTTCGCCATCTGTTCGGGGGTCTCGGCGATGGCGGCGACGGCGCCCGAGTCCTTCGCCTGGTAGGCGACCTGGGGCGGCGTCAGCGTGCCGTAGACTGGCACGTCGATGCCTCCGAGATCGACAGTGGCAAGGTCGGCCATGTGCCACTCCGGACGGTTGTCGGAGAGCAGCATGACGCGGTCGCCTCGCCGGATGCCGAGCCGGGAGAGTCCTGCGGCCAGGCCCGCCGTGCGGCGGAAGAACTCCGCCGTTGACTGCACCCGCTTTCCGCCCGGGAAATAGTGGAAGTAGTGCTCCTCGCGAGGGGCGTCGAACTCATGCCGATAGAGATCGAGAATGGTCTTGTCGGTCATGGTCAGGCTCCGTCGTGGTAGTGGCAGGGCACCAGTCCCTCGGCGAGGAGTCGGCACAGTGGGACGCAGTGGCGGAGCAGGTCCCCGGGCTCATCGGACAGCAGCCAGCTGTTGACGAGCTCGTCGACTGCTCCAAAGACCAGGTTCGTCGCGAGGCCGGGGCTGATATCGCGACGAAAGGAACCCACGTCCTGACCCTCCTCGATGATGCCGCGCAGTAGGCTGAGGTACTCACCCAGCTTACCACGCATGAGCAGGCTCATGAACCGCCGTGAGTGGCGGGTCTCGATCTGAAGTACTTGGGCGAGATCACGGTCGCGTCCAAGGGTTTCCAGATGGAGCCGAACCATGACCCGCAGCTTGTCGATGGGGTCGTCGATCGACTCGATCTCGCTTTGGGTTCGCTCGATGAATCGGCCGAGGACGTCGTCGAAGATGCTCGTCAGGAGGTGCTCCTTACCCTCGAAGTAGAGGTAGAGCGTGCCGTCGGCGACCGAGGCCTCCTTGGCGACGTCGGTCATCCGAGACGAGAAGAACCCCTTGCGTGCGAACACCTCGATTGCGGCCCTCAGTATCCGTTGCCGCTTCTGCTCGCGCGGGGACAGCGGTCGGGCGGTCTGGCTCTCCGGCATGCAACCTCCGCTGAATGAATGCTCATTCATATTCGCCCTCCAGCTCCGCGGTGTCAAGCAGCTCCAGTCGGGAGCTCCGGTCGTTCGGTGACCAGAGAGTCCTTCCGGGCTGGCCCTCACTTTTCACCAGATCCGACTGCGGGCACCGACATGCCAGCCATCGCGGGCCCTCTCGCAACTCGCCACCTGTGACGTGTCTGCAGACACACCTCGGGGGCTCGTCACTTGACGGCTCCACGATGGCGGGCATCCGCAGCGTGACCTGGTGGGGAGTGCGGGCTAGGATGTCGTCATGCGAAAGGGGGGCTGATGAGCAGATCGCAGCAGGACGGCGAGCGCGAGCTGCGTCGGGAGATCTTCGAGAGCTACCGGGAGCTGTTTGCGTCCGCCCCAATCCGGCTGATGAGCCGAGCGGTGAGCGCGATGCGGGCGCGGGGCTACCCGGACCTGGCCTCGGCGATCGGCGACATGGACTGGCGCACGGTGCCGGCGGACGACCCCGAGGACCCGGCCCTCAGGTCCGACTGGGGCGACATGGTCACCGCGGCGGTCGAGCACATCGGTGGCTGGATGGGCCAGCTCGGCGCCCACTCCATGGGCTACAACCTCGACTCGGTGGGCAGCGAGGCGGTGACCGCGGCGTGGAGCGGGCTGTGGCGGCGCCAGCTCGGCATCGAGCTCGTCAACGAGCGCCGCAAGCTCCCTCAGGTCTCTGTCTTCCACGGCGGTAACCAGGCTCTGCAGGCGGCCTTTCTCGGCGTCTCGGAGGCGCACCGCGACCGGGTCGGTACGGCCACGCCACCGACGTTGCTGGTGCCGATTCCAACCTTCTCGTGCCCGACCGACCAGATGGCCCTGCAGGGCATGCGGGTCTACTTCGCACCTCCCGGTGATCCGGGAATGGACCCCTCGCCGGAGGACGTGCGCGGGATACCCGAGGGTGTCGACGTCGATGCCGCCTACCTGATGCCGATCAACAACCCGACCGGTCGCACACTGCCGCCGGAGCGCCTCAAGGCGGTGGTCGACGCCGTGCTCGCCCGATGGCCCCACGCCGGGGTGATTCTCGACTCGGTCTACGTCCGCCTCCACCCCGACCACCGTCGCCTGCTCGCCTGGTACGACGACAGCCCGCTCTACCGCGATGCGATCCTGTTCGTCGACTCGCTGTCGAAGTCCCACGGTGTGACCGGGCTGCGCGCCGGAGCTTTGCTCACCGCGGCGACCCGTTTCGCGCGCGGCGCGTTGCGCTACTCGCAGAACGTCGTTGCCGGGCCGTCCAACGTCATGCAGGCGGCGATGCTGTCCCTGCTCGCGCCGTTCGTGACCGGGGACGACGAGCTGATGGAGAGCCGGATCCGCCTCTCCCTGCGCATCGGGCGCCACCTGCAGCGCCGTCGCCGGCTGTTCCTCGAGCGCGCCTTCGCCGACCACCGCGACCTGCTCGATCCCGAGCAGCCGCTGCTCCCCGACTCCGTCGGCTTCGACTGGCCGGGCTCGATGTACGCCGACCTCCGTCTCTCCGACCGGTGTCTGGAGATCGCAAGGGCCAACCAGGTCTCGGCGACGGTCGCCTTCTACTTCGAAACCGGCATCGGCGGCGTGCCGCTCGAGGGATTCTGCAGCAACGTGAACCTGGTCCGCCACGGGCTCGTGGTCAACGCCGACGACCCCGCCCTGCAGGACTTCCAGCGCGAGGCGAGCCGATACGTGCGGCTGTCGTTCGGGATGACCCCGCCGCCGCGCGGGATGTAGGGGGAGCTGGGGAGGCGAGGAGGAGTACGGAGCCCATCGCCATCCCCGGGGGTCGGGCAGCGGGCAGCGGGCGGCGGGATCGGGACCGATATCGCGGTCGCCAATGCGATGACGTCGCTGGCCCGAACCCAGTCACCGTCTCCTGTACCTCGCCGCCGGCAGCCTGCCCCCCGGATGGAGACGGCGCCGGGCGTCGCGACCAGGGCTCCGGTTCAGGTCCGGGGTCGGGCGGCGGGCCGCGGGCAGCGGGGGGCGGGATCGGGAGCGAGATCGCGGCCGCCAATGCGAAGACGTCGCTGGCCCGAACCCCGGCACCCGATTCCTGCAGCCCGCCGCCGGCAGCCTGCCCCCCGGATGGAGGCGGCGCCGGGCGTCGCGGCCGGGTCCGGGATCGTCCAGCGCGACTCGACGGTGTGGACGGGGAGTGTGCTGGCTCAGCTGGAGTGAGTAGGCGACCGGCGACCGAC
>CAWFFJ010000012.1:0-33475 GCA_963814875.1 uncultured Acidobacteriota bacterium | reverse complement strand
CGACCCCGCCGCGGTCGTGGTCTTCGTGCAGGGCGACACGCGGGTGTGGAGAGAGCGGGCTTACGCGCACTTCCTTGCGGTTCCCTGGTACCTCCCCGCGACGTACATCTGGCTGTATCCGCGGCCGTTCGGCGTGCTCGGCATGACCGACACCGCCGCGTTCGTCACGGCGTGTGCCGTCGGCCGCACACCGACCCCGCTGTTCGCCGCGGTCTCGCGCGCCGTGCTTCGTGACGCCCTGGCGGGCGGACGATTCCTGATCGCCGTGCACCACGAAGACTCGAACACGTTCTCGCTCGGCTCCGACCGCATCCGCTCCGCCGTGGTCGCCGCCGCCGCCCGCGAGGACCTCTACCGCCGGCTGCAGCCAGGTCGATTCGACCCGACGTTTCAAGGGGGGCTCCACCCGTGAGTGAATGTCTCGGAGGTGTGGAATGAGCGGTCGACCGGATGCCCCCGGATCTGCCCCCGGCCACGATGTTCGGGCAAGCGCGCCGGTGGCGGTAGTCGGCACCGCGCCCGACCGCGAGCGGGTGATCGCGGACACCCGTCGCGCCATGGAGCTGGCCGAGTGGCGACGGTTCCTCACACCCGGCGCCGACATCTCGCTCAAGGCCAACCTGGGCTGGGACAAGCTCATCCCCGGCGCGATCAGCGCGCCCTGGGTCGTCGAAGGCGTCATCCTCACGCTGCGCGAGCACGCTGGCGAGATGTTCCTGGTCGAGTCCGACCAGGTCGTGCTCGACGTCGAGCGCAGCGTGCGCCTGACCGGACTGCTCGAGGTCTGCCAACGCCTCGGGGTGCGGTGGTGCAACATGTCGCGCCAGCCCGTCGTGCGGCGGAGGGACTCCGGCCTGGCAGTGCTGCGGGACGTCAACATCCCGGAGGTGCTGACCCGAACCGAGCTGGTCACCCTGCCGCTGCTGAAGACCCACAACAAGACGGTCCTGACGGGCGCCTTGAAGAACCAGTGGGGATGCCTCGAATCGCTGCGCCACCACTATCACCTCGTGCTCACCGACGCGATCACCGATGTCAACCTCCTGGTCCAGCCGCGCTTTGCCGTGATGGACGGAACCGTTGGGCTCGAGGGCAACGGGCCCAAGGCCGGCATCTCCCGTGAGATGAACACCGTGCTGGCGTCGGCCAACCTGGTCGGGATCGACGCGGTCGCGGCCCAGATCATGGGGATCGACCCTTTTGCGGTGCCACACCTGAGGCGTGCGTCCGAGCAGGGGCTGGGCTCGTTCCCCGGGGACTTCGCCGTCCTCGGCGACCCGGTCGCTCCCCCTCGGCGACCGTTCACACCGGCACGACACAACGCGGTCTCGTGGCTCGAGCTCCTGCTGCGTCGCTCGGCGGTGCAGCGGATCGCCTTCCACTCCCCTCTGTTCGGCCTCCTGTGCTGGGGCGCGCGACGGTACTACGACCTCTGGGACCTGCTGGTGGGCGCCGCCCGCCGGCGCGCCTTCCTGCGACGGTCCGGCTACGCCGCGCAGTGGCGACGGTGACGATGGCGGCTTCAGGCGAAGCGGCGCCGGCCGCCAGCATTCTCGGAGGTTGCGGGTGAGCCGCGAGCCCCTCCGACGGGCCGGCGGACACATCGCCCGCGCCGTGCTCGGTCTCGTCCTGCTGGCGCTCGTGGCGGAGGTCGCCTGTCTGGCCCTGTGGACGCCGAACGTCCACACAGACAATCTCTACAACCTCGGCCTGGTCCACCGCAGCGCGGGTGCTGCGCCCTGGCCGCTGCTCGAGACCTCGTACGTGCACTGGTACTTTGAGCCCTACCCAATGGTCCGGCCGGAGGACTGGCACCGCAGCGCTGCGCTGGTCCTGCTGCGGGGGGTGGCGGAGGCGACGGGCGCCGGGCACGACACGATGCTGCGTCTGCCCCACCTGGTCTGGGTGCTGGCCTTGTGGCTGCTTGTGACGGCTCTTGCGCGGCGGCTCGCGCCGCCGGAAGCGACCCGCTCCCGGACCCGGATGGCCGGGCTCGCGGCCGGGGTCCTCCTCCTTCTCCTCCTGTCCGGGCCCGGGCTGCAGGTCATGACGGGCGCCTTCATGGACGATGCGCCGGCGGCGGTCTTTGCGTTGCTCGCGGTGCTCCTGCTGCTCCGCGGTCCGCCATCCCCGCGGCGCTCGGCGGCGATCGGGGCCGCGTGCGGCTTGGCCTTCTGGATGAAGGACCTCGCCCTGATCTGGGGAGGACTCGGTCCTCTCCTGATCGCGTCAGTCATCCTGCTCGATCGACGCGGGCGCGTCGCAGCGGCGTTGGTGGCCCCACTCGCGGCGTGCGTGCTCGGCTTCGCCGCGGTTGCCGCCATCAAGGTGGCGTGGAACCTGGCCGACCTCGGCGTCCCGTTGGCAACGCCCGCCCGACTCGGCATGGTCGGGCGCAATGTCCCCGGGGTGTTCGACGGCGAGCACTTCGTTTACTTTCTGTTCCCCCAGCTCGACGTCCACAGCGGCAGCCTGTTGGCTCAGGGAGCTACGGATCTCGCTGCTCGGGTTTCCCTCGGCCTGCGCCTCAGCGGCTACGCGTTCCTCGACCTCGCGACCACGTGGCTGCTGGTCGGCGTGGCGGTGCTGGTGCTGCGCCGCGGACCGCAGGGTGAGACCGTCGACCGGCTGCTGGCGATGATGGCGGTCGTCACGGCAGCGATCGCGGGGCTCGGGATCCTCCACCTCGCCGAGCCGCTTCAGCTGCGTTACTGGCTGGTCCCGGTCTGCCTCGCCGCGGCGCTCGGCGCCGCCGCCGTCGCGACCGCCCTGTCCGACTGCAGGGGCTGGCTCCCGTGGGCGGTCTGTGCGGTCCTGGTGGTCGGCCTCCTCCCTCCGGCGATGCGCTACCGTGACACCGTCGCCTCGCTCGGTTCGCTCCGACCGTACTCGCCGGCGGCGGCGGCCGCCTTGGTCGAGGCGGCAGGGGAGGATGGTCCGGTGATGCTGCAGGCGAACCGGGGCACCCAGTACTGGGCGCAGCACCCGCGGGCGCGGGTGGTCGGCGTCCGCGCAGCGCCGATGGCCGCGCTCGACCGAACGCGGATGGGCCGCTTCCTCGCGGTCTACCCGGTGGCGGCGGCACTGGTCGACCTCTCCGAGGAGCCGGCGCTCGCCCAGGCACTGGTGCGCGACGGCTTCACCGTGCGCCGTCGTTTCGGCACCGAGCTGCTGCTCGAACCGCCCGCCGCGACCGCTGCCACCGGGGAGGCGAGGTGAGTACCGGGCTGCAGATCGCTGCAGTGGTGGTTTCGTACCGCTGCGAGTCCGACCTGCCGGCGTGCCTCGCAGCGCTCGCTGTCGCCGACGGGTTGACCGAGGTCGTGGTCGTCGACAACGCCTCGGGGGATGCCTCGGTCGAGCTCGCTCGCCGTGCCGGTGGCCGGGTCCGGGTGCTCGAGCTGTCCGAGAACATCGGTTTCGCAGGGGGCTGCAACCGGGGCCTCGAGGCGGTCGGTGAGGGCTTCGACGCGGTCGCATTCCTCAACCCCGACGTGCAGGTCCGGCCCGACTGCCTGGCGCGGGCCGCCGATGCACTTGCCGCCGACCCCGCCCTCGGCGGCCTCGCGCCGCTGCTGCTGCGCCGTGACGGTGTCACGGTCGACAGCGCCGGCCAGACGCTCGACCGGCTCACCCTCGAGGTCCGGGACCGGGGCTACGGGCAGCCGCTGGCGAGCTTTGATGCCGCCAGGCGCCAGGTGCTGGCGGCGTGCGGCGCGCTCGCGGTCTTCCGGACCGCGGCGCTCGCCGAGGGGGCGTGGGCCGAGCACTTCTTCTGCTTCTGGGAGGACCTCGAGCTGGGCTGGCGACTCACCAACCGAGGTTGGCACATCGAGCTTCTGCCCGATGCGGTCGCAGAGCACGGACGCGGCGCCGGCGCGCGCCCCGGGCGTGCGCCGCTGCGCTGGCGGCGGCCGGTCGAGCTCGAGGCGTGCATCCTGTCCAACCGCTGGATGACGATGGTGCGCCACCTGCACCCCCTTGATCTTGCCGAGCGGCTCCCCCTACTCTTGGCGCGGGATCTCACGGCGGTCGCCCTCGGCGCGCTGCGTCGGCCGCGCCTGCTCGGATGCCTGCGACGGCGGTGGCCGCTCGTGGTCGCCGAGTGGCGGGGACGGCGGGCCTTCCCGCGCCGACGGCTCCGCGAGCTGCCATGACGATACGACTGATTCTCGGCTTCTTCCTCGCCTATCTGCTGGCACGCGTCGGCACGCCGATGGCGCGCGAAGCGGCGCTGCGCTTCGGGGTCGTGGACGCCGCGTCAAACCCCCTCAAGGAGCAGCGTGAGCCGGTCGCCTACCTCGGCGGGCTCGCCGTCTTCATGGCCTTCCTGCTCTCGCTCGGCATGACCTACGAGTTCGACCACGACGTGCTCGCGCTCCTGCTCGCCACGACCATCGTCGCGACGCTGGGCCTGATCGACGATTTCGGCGTGCTCACGCCGCGCGCCAAGGTGCTCGGTCAGGTGGTGGCCGTGTTTGTGCTCGTCAAGTCCGAGATCATGGTCGAGCTCATCTTCCTGCCCTGGTGGGCGAAGCTCGCGGTCACCGTGGTGTGGCTGGTCGGTCTGTCCAATGCCTTCAACCTGGTCGACATCATGGACGGGCTGGCGAGCGGTGTCGGGGTGATCGCGGCGACCTTCCTGCTCGCGGTCGCCGTGCTCGACGGGCGCTGGGTCGTGGCCGCCTTCACAGGGGCGCTGATCGGGGCGCTGCTCGGCTTCCTGCCGTTCAACTTCCACCCTGCGAAGATCTACCTCGGCGACTGCGGCAGCCTGTTCATCGGGCTCGCGCTGGGAGCGCTGGCGATGGCGATGGACTACACCCGGTCCAACCCGCTCGGATTTCTGGCGCCGGTGTTCATCCTCGCGGTACCGATCATCGACACCGGCTTTGTCACCGTGCTGCGACTGCGCGCCGGGCGCAAGATCTACCACGGCAGCCCGGACCACTTCCCGCTCCGCCTGCGGCGCCGGCTCGGGGGGTCGACGGTGGCCACCGTGGTCACGGTCTACGGGATCGCGACGGTCCTCGGCGGGACCGGCCTCGCGATCATGTTCCTCGACCCGACGACCACCGTCGTGGTGACGGCGGTCGTCGGCGTGGCCGTCCTCGCCGGTCTGGTGTGGCTGGCCCGCGTCCCGATGGAGACCCCGCCGTGAAGGTGGTCGTCCTCGGTGGAGGGCTGACCGGGCTGGTCGCCGGTGAGCGTCTCGCCGCCGCCGGTGTTCCGGCAATGGTCCTCGAACGTGCCGACGAACCCGGTGGGGCGTGTCGCTCCCTCGCCCGGGACGGTTTCGTCTTCGACCACACCGGTCACCTCCTCCACGTTGCTCGGCCGGAGACTGAAGGCTACCTCGACGAGCTCGGGGTGTGGTCGCGGCTCGCCGTCCACGAGCGCCGCGCAGCGATCCGGATCGGTTCCGAAATCACGCCGTACCCGATCCAGATCCACACCCACGGGCTCGCGCCCGAGGTCCGGCGGGACTGCGTGCTCGGCTTCGTCCGCGCCTGGGCGGCGACGACGGCGGAGGGAGCGCCCGCGAGCTTCCGCGAGTGGGTGCTCGAGCGCTTCGGCGAAGGTTTTGCGCGCCACTTCTTCTTCCCCTACAACCGCAAGCTGTACCGCGCGGAGCCCGAGGAGCTCAGCCTCGACTGGGTCGGCCGCTACGTCCCCAAGCCCGGCCTCGAGGAGGTGCTCGACGGCGCCTTCGGCCTGCACCAGGGCCGGGTCGGCTACAACGCGGTCTTCCGCTATCCCCGCCAGGGCGGCATCCGGATGCTTCCAGACGCGGTCGCCGAGCGCCTTCCCGGGCTGCGGCTGGGCGTGGCCGCGACGTCGCTCTGCCTCGCCGAGCGCTGGCTGGAAACCGCCGCCGGCGAGCGGGTGCCCTTCGACCGCCTGGTTGCCACGGTGTCATTGCCGGCCCTGGTCGACCTCGTGGTCGATGCCCTCCCCGAGGACGTCGCAGTTGCTCGCGGTGCCCTGCGCTGGGTGGCCGTGCTCAACCTCGCGCTCGGGGTCGAGGGTCCGGCCCCGAGAGGGGAGCACTGGCTCTACCTCCCCGACGAGCACCTCGCAGCGTACCGGGTCGGTTTTCCGTCCAACCACGGCCGTGTCGCGCCCGCGGGGTGCCACACGGTGTCGCTCGAGGTCAGTCTCGATCCCGGCTCCGGCGAGCCGGACGAGCTTGCCGCCGCCGCCGAACGGGAGCTGGTCGCGCTTGGCTGGCTCGATCCCGAGCGTGTGCGCGTCCGCCAGGTGACCATGATCGACCCTGCCTATGTGGTCTTCGACCATGCCCGGCGGGACTCGGTCGCGACGCTGCGCCGCTGGTTCTCCGGGGCGGGCGTGCGCCTCGCCGGCCGCTGGGCGGAGTGGAAGTACTCCGCGATGGAGGACGCGGTGCTCGACGGTATGGCCGCCGCCCGCGTTCTCGCTGGGCGCGACGATCCGCAGGGCGCCGCGGGTGGCTGAGCCCGCCCACGGCGGTCAGGCTCGGCCCGCGGGCCCGATCCGGGTGCTGCTGGTCGTGACCCGTCTCGAGGTCGGCGGCGCCCAGCGCGTCGTCCTCCACACCGCCGCCCACCTCGATCGCGAGCAGTTCGCTGTCGGGCTCGCGTGGGGCCCGGGGGAGCCCCTCGACGCCGAGGCCGGGGTCATCCCCGACCTCGAGCGGGTACCGGTGCCGGACCTGGTGCGTGCGCCGTCACCGCGCCGCGATCTGCGCGCCCTGGCCACCCTCCGGCAGGCGATACGGCGCCTACGGCCGGATGTCGTCCACACTCATTCGTCGAAGGCGGGCATCCTTGGCCGGCTCGCGGCCCACCTCGAAGGCGTACCGACCGTGGTGCACACAGTGCACGGTTTCGGCTTCACGCCGTTGCAGCCGGCGCCGCTGCGCGCCGCGTTCTTTGTCGCCGAGCGGCTGTCGTCGCGCTGGACCGACCACATGGTCGTGGTGTCCAAGCGCAACCTCGAGCGCGGCGTGGAGCTCGGTCTGCTCGACCCGGAACGCGCCTCGGTGATCCGCGCGGGGGTCGAGCTCGGCCGCTTCCGGAATCCGGGGGGTGCGGCCGCGGCACGCGCCCGTCTCGGGATCGATGCCGACGCCCCGCTGGTGACCCAGATCGGCAACTTCAAGCCCCAGAAGGCGCCACTCGACTTCGTTCGGCTTGCCGCGGAGGTCGCCCGGCGGGTACCGGCGGCGCGCTTCGCCATCCTCGGCGATGGGCCGCTGCGGGGCGCCGCCGAGGAGCTCGCCAGCCGCCTCGGTGTCGCAGGACGGATGGTCTTTCCGGGCTGGTGGGACGACGTCCCCGCCGTTCTCGCCGCGACCCGGGTCTCGGTCCTGACCTCTCGCCACGAGGGTCTGCCGTGCGCGGTGGTCGAATCACTGGCCGCGGGCGTGCCGGTGGTGGCGACCGCGGTCGACGGCACGGTCGAGGTGGTCCGCGATGGTGTAAACGGGTTCCTCGCAGCAGCTGGAGACGTCGCGACGCTGTCCGCGCGGGTCGCGGACCTGCTGATGGACGACGGCCTGCACGCGCGCTGTGCCGCGGCCGCGCCGGACGGCCTCGAGGACTTCGACATCGATCGGATGGTGCGACAGCACGAGGAGCTCTACCGATGCCTGCGCCGTTTGTGATCGCCGAGGCCTTCGCCATCGGGGCCGTGGTCGGCAGCTTCCTCAACGTGGTCATCCACCGGGTGCCGCGCGGGGAGTCGATCGTCAGCCCGGGCTCGCACTGCCCGCGGTGCGAGGCGGCGATCCGCTGGTACGACAACCTCCCGATCGTGTCGTGGATCGTGCTCGGCGGCCGCTGCCGCGCATGCCGCGCTCGGATCTCCCCGAGGTACCCGGTGGTCGAGGCCGCCGCCGCCGCCGCCGCGGCCCTTGCGGTACAACGCTGGGGCCTGACCGTCGCCGGAGTCGAGGCGACTGTCTTCGCCTGGATCGCACTCGCGCTGGCCTTCATCGACCTCGACCACCAGATCCTGCCCGACGTCATCACGCTGCCATCGATCGGTCTCGGGCTCCTCGGCGCGTGGCTTGGCGGGCTGACTACGCTCGTGGAGGCGGTGATCGGCGCGCTGGTGGGGGCCGCGATTCCCGCGGCGGTGATCCTGGTCTACCGTCTGCTTCGGGGCGAGGAGGGGATGGGCTGGGGCGACGTCAAGTACCTCGCGGCGATCGGGGCCGTGATCGGGGTCAACGGCTGTCTGTGGGTCCTGGTGGTCGGCGCGGTGCTCGGCGCCGTGGTCGGTCTCGGCCTGATCGCGGCCGGCCGTGGCGGTGCTCGCACGGCGCTGCCGTTCGGCACCTTCCTGTCGGCGGCAGTGCTCCTGTGGCTTTACCTGCCGCCGGCCTGGAGGTCGTTCACTCCCTGGTAGGCGGCTGCGACCGCCGCCTGAAGCGCGCGATCCTCGCCCGCCAGTACGGTGCGGAGATCAAGCACGACCACGTCGTCCTCGAGGCGTGCAACCACCGGCGGGTTGGCGCGCCGCAGGGCGTCCGCCAGCGCCTGGCCGCCGGCCACTCCGACCCCCCAACTGGCCAGAGTCGCATCCGGTGTCGTGCCGCCGCCGAGCACCGAGCGCACCGCGAGGGCGTTTGCCGGGACGCCGGCCGCCGTCAGGCGGCGGGCGAGCGCACGAGCGCGCCGCCTCACCGTTGCGAGGGGTGTGTCGAGGAGGGCGTAGAGGGGGAGGTCGGTGAGCCGGCCGTCGCGGTGCGCCGCGAGCACCAGGTCCATCCATGCGAGAGCAGTCTTGTCGGGTCGCAGCGCGCGGTACAACGGGTGGCGGCCAAGCGGCTCGACCCAGCGCGCGGCGCCGACCAGCAGGCCCGCCTGAGGTCCGCCAAGAAGCTTGTCGCCGGAGAAGCACACGACATCGGCACCGTCGGCCAACAGCTCGGTCACGGTCGGCTCGTGGGGAAGACCCCAGCGGGCGAGATCGTGAAGGCAGCCGGAGCCCTGATCCACGAGCAGAGGCAGGTTCCAGCGGTGCGCGAGTCCCGCGAGCTCAGCCAGCGGCGGCTCGGTGGTGAAGCCGACGATGCGGAAGTTGGACTGGTGAGCGACCAGGATCGCCGCGGTCGCCTCACAAACGGCGGCCTCGTAGTCGTGGAGGTGGACGCGGTTGGTGCAGCCGACCTCGACCAGGCGTGCGCCCGAGGCTTCCATCAGCGCCGGCAGGCGGAAGGAGCCGCCGATCTCGATCAACTGGCTGCGCGCGACGATCACCTCGCGGTCGCGGGCGATGTCGGCGAGGAGAAGGAGCAGGGCGGCCGCGTTGTTGTTGACCATGAGGCCCGACTCGGCCCCGCACAGCTCGGCCAGCCGTCGCGCCAGCGGCGTCAGCCGCTGGCCGCGGGTTCCGGACTCGAGGTCGTACTCGAGGGCGAGGTAGGCGTGGTGCAGGGACGGGGGCGGGTCGGGCAACGGGGCTCGACCGAGATTGGTGTGCAGGAGCACGCCGGTCGCGTTGACCACGGGAGGGTAGGCCGGACGTTGGGCCCGTTCGACCACAGCGAGCACCGCCTCCACCAGCCGTCCAGCAGCCTCCATTGTCGCCTCGGAGCCGAGCCGTTCGGCCGTGATCCTTCGGCGGAGGTCCGCGAGAGCCGTGCGACAGGCATCGACCACAGTGTCGCGTCCGAACCGCTCCCGGACCGCCCGCAGGCGCTCGTCGCCGGCCAGCTGATGGACGGCGGGAAGAAGGCGGTAGACTGGGTTCGGCACGGCAGGCATTGTAGCCCGGACCTGCCGACGGTTGAACTGTGAGTCGGGGGTGGCGATGGACCTGCAGGCTGCAATTGCCCAGAGCGAGCAGGCTTTGCGCGACCTGAGCGTGGAGTGGGAACGCTTCTTCGCGGGCGAGCGCAGGACGCCCCCGCAACCGCAGCGCGTCGCCCTGCAGCGCCGGCTGCAGATGCTCGCCGAGAGCGCCTCCCGTGCCGCGGAGCAGTTCCGGATCGAGCAGCTCCAGAGCCGCTTCATGAGCTACAACATGATGTGGGAGCGCCACCTGCGCGCCCGCGAGGAGGGTAATCTCCCGTTGGCAGTGGTTTCGCGCGGGGCTGCCGGGCCTGCCGCCCGCAGCCGGCCCGACGCTTCGGGTTCGGGCTCCGTACACGGGGAGGATGCGGACGCGATCTGGGAACGGTTCACCAAGGCCAAGTCCAGCCTCGGTCAGCGTGCCACGATCGATCGGGACGCCTTCCTCGCGCAGCTCGAGGCACAGCGCGAGCGGCTCGAGGAGAAGCTGGGAGGGCAGGTCCGGTTCGACGTCGTCGTCGAGGATGGTAAGGTGAGGCTCGCCGCTCGCCGGGCCGGCTCCGGCGGCGATCGGGAGTGACGGAATGGCGTTACAGACTCGGATCAAATGGGTTGTTGTGCTTGCGTGCTGTGCGCTCGCAGCAGCTGTGGCTGTTGGCGCAGGCGATCGCGAGCAGCCGATCTTCGTGCACTGGCTGGCGTCGGGGAACCCCCACGACGAGACCATCGCGGTCTACTGGCGTAACGCCCAGGCCGGCGAGCTCGACGCCGCCGGCTACGTCGACCTTGCCACGATGCTGTTCGACAAGGGCTTCCCGAAGGATGCGATCCGCATGTACGAGCGTGCGCTGAAGCTCGATCCCGAGATGGCGGAGGCGTGGTTCCGGATCGGGCTCGTCGAGCACCGCGAGGGCAGCCTCCGCTCGGCGCGCAAGGCGTATCACAAGTGCCTCAAGATCCTCACCGGCCACGGCTGGTGCAACTTCTACCTCGGCCTGCTCGAGGAGCAGAGCGGGGACCCGTCGAAGGCGATCTACCACTACCGAAGGGCGTTCAAGTTCGCTCCCGAGCTCGCCGACCCAGCAGTCAATCCAGAGGTCCTGTATTCACACCTTCAACTCGCCGGACTGATCCAGAACAGCACGCGAAACCGCTTCGGCGAGAACCTCCCACTCGGCTATCTTCAACCGGAGCGGGTGGCGGCGGTCCAGGCCCAGTTCGAGCCGACCCCGACGCCTGTGGCCGAGGCGACGCCTTCGGCTTCACAGGGCGCCCCACCGAAACCCCCTCCGACACCGATCCCACTCCGTTCGTCGGCTGTCCCGCCCGCAGCGAGCGGCCCGGCGATGCAGCCTGGCTCTCGCCCGCCCGGCAGCGAGCTCAAGCCGCAGCGTCGCGAGCTGGCGCCGCGAGTGCGCTCCGTCTCCGACGAAGCGGGCGCGATCGGCATCCGACCTCGGCGTCCGGGCATCACACCACTCGCCCCCGCGGGCGGGACCGCGCCGAGCCCGACTGGCGGCTGACCGTGGGCGAGTGGCCCAGGCTCAGACATTGAAGCGGAAGTGGACCACGTCGCCGTCGTCGACGACGTAGGTCTTGCCCTCCAGCCGCAGGGTGCCGCGCTGACGGCACGCCGCGAGTGACCCGGCATCGAGCAGCTCTGCACCCGGAACGACCTCGGCGCGGATGAAGCCGCGCTGGATATCGCTGTGGATCTCGCCGGCGGCGTCGACCGCCTGGGTGCCGCGTGGGATCGACCATGCACGGCACTCGTCCTCACCGACGGTGAAGAACGAGATCAGGCCGAGCAGCCGGTACGACTCGTGGATGATGCGGTCCAACGCGCGATCGCTCAGGCCGAGGTCGTCCATGAACGCGCGGGCGTCGTCGCCATTGAGCTGGGCGAGCTCGCCTTCGAGGGTCGCAGAGACCCGGGTGGCGGCGATTCGCGGCCGGCCGAGCCACTCGGCCCATTCCGGGGCGGTGAAGGGATCGGAGGCAACCTCGCTCTCGTCGAGGTTGACCACCGCCAGGAGCGGCTTCAGGGTCAAGAAGGTGAATCCGCGCAGACGCTTGAGCTCGTCCTCGGTGAGCTCCTCCGAGCGCAGGGGGTGCTCCGCCTCGAGCGCGGCCAGGCAGCGTTGGAGCAGGTCGCGCTCCGCGGCGAGCTCGGGCGCCTTGCGTTTGGCGAGGTCGCGCGCCAGGCGCTCGAGCCGACGCTCGACCACGAGCTGGTCCTGGATCAGGAACTCCTCCTCGATCCGGCGCAGGTCGCGGACCGGATCGAGGCTGCCGAGCGGGTGGGGTACCGCGTCGCTGCGAAACGCCCGCAGCACGATCATCACGACGTCCATGGTCCGCAGCTCGGGAAAGTCAAGGCTGGAGTCGGTGCGGTGCTCCTCCGGCAGACCCGGGATGTCGACGTAGCGGATAGTCGCGGGCGTGGTCTTGCGCGGCGAGAACATCGCGCTGAGCCGGTCAAGGCGGGGATCGGGAACCCGTGCGACACCCATGGTCGGACCGTCGCGGCGCGCGCCGGCCTCGTCGCCGCGCGCCCCGGTCAGGAGGTTGAACAGGGTCGTCTTGCCGCTCGCCGCCAGCCCCAGGATGCCGATCTCCATCATGGCAATCTCCGCAGGTAAGGGTGCCACCCGTGGCATTGTAGCCGGTGCCTCAGCGACCCGGGCGGAGTGGTAGACTGCCACCGGTAGTCGCCGTTGTCGAGTTCAGGAGATCTTCTCGTCAGTTTCCGTCACGCCCTCCGGTCGATTCACGCGTTCGAGTGGCTGGGACTGGTGAACCTCGTCATCGCCCTCTTCTACCTGCACCAGGGAGGGGTCGCGATGAGTTGGAGCACCGCGACAGCCGAACTCCGCGACAACCTGTTGTACGTCGCGCCCTGGCTCGCCGGCGGCTTGGCGCTACGGGTTGTCATGCTGCGTGCGAGGGGGCAGCGTGAACGTGCGCGCCGGCTCCTGAGCGCACCCTCGTTGATCCTCCTCATTCGGATCTTGGTCGTCGCCACCGCAGTAAGCTACGCCTACCTCTGGCTCAAGCTGACCATCCCACTGACACGGAACGTCCTCTACGACAAGGCTTTGTGGAACGCCGACCGCTTTGTCCACTTCGGACTCGACCCAGTGCTGGATATTCCCAACATTCTGTCGTCGTACGGGGTCCTGGGGTGGATCGATCGCTACTACAGCTTCTTCTTACCCTCGATCATGATGGCGTTCGGGTGGTTCGCGACCACAGAAGACCTCGCGCAACGCCGTTGCTTCGCGTTCGGGTACTCCCTCCTGTGGTCCGCTGGGGCATGGTTCTACCTTGCGGTACCGGCGCTTGGCCCGTGCTACGTCGCCCAAAAACTGCTACTCCCGTACTACAGTGAGCTTCCTCTCAGCACGCACGCTCAGCAGGTGCTGTGGCAGAACTACCAGCAGGTTCTCGCCGCCCGGGTGTCCGGTGCCATTAAGGCCCCGTTCAACCCCGGGTACGGTATCGCTTCCATGCCCAGCCTCCATGTGGGCGCGCACGCGTTCTTCGCATTCTGGGCGTGGCGGCGCAAGCGGGCGCTGTTCTGGCTGTTCCTCGTCCTCACCGAACTCACCTTTGTCGGATCGGTGGCCACGGGCTGGCACTACGCGGTGGACGGATACGCCGGCCTACTCCTCGCCATCCTATGCGCCTTCGTGGCAAGGCTCGGAGAGGCGCGTAGTACTGTGCAGGTGGCTCTGCCAGACGGCGCCGCAGAGCGAGGCGTAGAAGGACTGAGTCACCGGGGGACTGAGGCCTCCGAAACGACAGTGAACTGATCCTTCCTCGTGACCCGATCGCACAATCTCTTTTCCCTGTACCCTTCGCTTCTTTGAACCCTTGGAGGTCAGCGAACGGGTTGTGCCGCATGAGCAGTGAGGGCGCCGCGACGCAGCCGACCTCGGTCTGGAACCAGCGCCGGTCCGTCCCGACCGCCTCGATGCGGCGCAGCATCCGCGACAGGGTCCCCTCGAGCTCGATCACCGGGTGGCTGCCGCGCAGTCGCCCGTGCTCGATCCACACGCCGGCCGCGAGCAGACGGACGCGGTCGGCGCGCAGGTCGACGGCGACCGGCGCCACGGTCCGCACCAGGTAGAGCGCACGACCGGCCCGTTCGAGTAGGGCCGCAGGGGTGAGGCCGTCATCGGTCACGACCTCGAGGTTGGACACGCCGCTCGCCGGGGCGTCCCGGTAGGACACCCGCGTCGCGCCGCCGCGAGGTGTCTCGCCGCACGCGATCGCGTCCTGGTAGCACGCCAGCCGGTGGCGGGGGATGCCGCCGTCGAGCAGCAAGGTGCGGCGGGCAGGCAGGCCCTCGCCGTCACATGGCCCGACCAGTGGCCCGCTCGAGTCGGTACGGTCGTCGACGAGGGTGAGCGCGGGGGACGCCAGCCGGCCGTCATGATCGAGGAGGGCCGGAAGGCGGTCGCCGCCCTCCGGTGCTCCGAGCAGGAGAGGGACCATCGCGGCGAGCAGAGATGCTGTGACCTCGGGGTGGAGGAGGACGTCGCGGACGCCTGGGTTGGCGGTGGTCGGAGCCGAGCTCAGCAGTGCACGGTCGCCGATCTGGGCGGCCGCCGCCGCGGGGTCGAAATGCAAGGGATCGGGGAGGTGGAGCCACTCCCGCCAGGTGCCGCTGGCCGCCTCGCCGATCGTCAGCTCGGCGAGCAGCGACGCTGCGCGACCGGCAAAGCTGGCGACGAAGCCTTCGGCGGTCGTGAGGATCCACGCGAACGCGCCCTCCTGGATCACCAGCCTGACCAGCCGTAGATGGTCGCCGCTCGAGGCGGCGAAGGCCTCGCTCACCTCGTGAGCCACGTGGGCCGCCCAGCCGGGAGCCAGCGGCTGCGCGGCCTCGGGGACGGGGGTGGCGCCGAGCAGCCGGGACGGGGGCAGCGGGTCGAACGGGACCGCGACCTCGGCCGCGAGCGCGCCCTCGGCGGCTCGACGGGACGCTCCCGGCTCGAAGCCCGAGGCGGCGGCGAACCCGGCGCGGCCGTCGCGAAGGGTGCGGGCCGCGACCCCGGTCTCGTCGACCTGCAGGATTTCCAGGCGCTCGCCGGGACGCAGCGAGAGCTCGCGGATCGCGGAGGCCTTGGCGAAGACCTCCCAGCGTGGGACGCCGGCATGAGCGAGCTGGTCACGGGCCGCGGCCGCGGCGCGATGGAGGCGTTCGAGGTGGTCCGGCAGCAGCGGAGTGCCGTCGTCCGACGCGGTCAAGCGGTCCGGGGTCGTCATCCGACTTCTCCGCTGCACCACATGGCCACGCCCCCGCTCTTGCAGGAGGCTTCCGGCCGGGTCTCTCGCGAGGTCGATCTCATCGCCACCAGTGTACGCAAGGTCGACCAGGTTGGATGAGGGGCGATCTGGAATGCGAACCAGTGCCGCCCCCGCAGGTATCGGCCGACATAGTGAAACCCAGGTCGCGCCGAAGGCGCCTTCTGCCCTCCTCGGAGAGCCGCAAGGCTCTCAAAGAAAAACCGCTCGCCGCGAGGGGTTTTTCTAGAGCACCTCGATCCTCCGGATCAGGACCGAGGGCGCCTCGGAGCCGGTCGGCAGCGCGGCTCCGTGCTTGACGCACCAGCCGAGGCGCCAGTCGGGCTCGGGGTCGTCGCCGAGGGCGGGGTCGAGCGCCGCAAGCAGCTCGGTGACGCTTCCGGTCAGGGCGCATGCCGCCAGCGGACGGCGCCGCCGGCCATGCCGCACCTCCCAGCCACGCTCGACCCGGATCACCGCGCGGCCCGACGCGGGGTCGACCGTCGCTCCGGCGAGGCGGGTCACCACCAGCCCGTTGCCGAGCCCGTTCTCGAGGGTCTCGCGGGGCGTGCGGCCCGGCGCGAGGACGAGGTTCGACATGCGTGCGATCGGCGTCGCGGTCCAGGCGGCGCGGCGCCCGCGGCCGGGGGCGCCGCCGACGCGTCCGGCGCCGGCGCGGTCGCACAGCCAGCCGACCAGGCGGCCGCCGGCAACCAGCGTGACCGGGCGCGCGGGGACGCCCTCGTCATCGACCGAGAAGGCGCCCGGGAGGTCGCGCCGGGTGGGGTCGTCGGTGAGCTCGAGGTCCGCCTCGGTCAGCGTCGCTCCCAAGAGCTTCGCGAGCGGGGAGGCGGCCTGGATCACGAGGTCGGACTCCGCGAGGTGCCCGAGCAGCTCGTGGAGGAGGACTCCGGCCGTGCCCTCACAGAACAGCACCGCTGGCGAGGCTCCCGCATCCGGCGTCCAGCGCCGCGGCGGAGACGGCTCTGCGAGCCGGCGGATCCAGTCCGCCAGGCGCGGGTGACCCCACACCGCGAGCAATGCGACGTCCTCCTCCCCGGAGCTGGCGACCCGGACCAACGGTGGGGCATCGACGGCGATCCAGCCGTCGGCGCGAACCACGACCGCATGGCGGGCCAGGTATCGCACGGAGCGCCGGCCGCCGCCGAGACGGCCGACGAGATCGGAAGCCCACTCGCGCCAGCCGCGCGGCGGGTCGAGCTCGGTCGGCGGCACTGCGCGTTGCGGAAGGGGCATGCGCGACGGTCCCCAGCGAGCGAGCAGGCGAGCAACCACGGACGGCGAAACCCCCGCGGCGGCGTGGCACAGCGAGCGCGAGGGGAAGCGCCAGCGCACCGCCGTGCCCTCGCTGTGAATCTCCTCGGCCCGAACCGAGCCGCGCTCGCTCAGCACCTGGACCTCAAGCCGGCGCTCCAGGTAGAGGTCTATCAGGACCGGTGGACGGCGATCGCGGTCGGCGCAGGCGGCAGCGAGGGCGTCGAGCCAGCGAGGGTCGAGGGGTGAGGAGGCGGAGCCGGACACCACGTGCGGATGGTAGCCGCTCCGGTCGAGGGCGCGCTAGCGGAACACCCCGACACCGGTTCGGGCACGAGCCCGATTCTCGTCTAGAATGCGACCTACGTCTGCGACGGGCGCCGGGCAACCGGCCGGACAGGAGGAGGGCATGAGCCGAGGGGTCGTCGAAAAGCTCGAGGAGCGCCTCGCGGCCAACCGTCGGGGAGGCGGTGAAGAGCGAATCGCCCGCCAGCACGAGCAGGGCAAGCTCTCCGCGCGGGAGCGCGTCGAGCTGTTCCTTGACGAGGGGACCTTCGAGGAGGTCGATGCCCTGGTCGTCCACGGGTGCACTGACTTCGGCATGGCGGGACGGCAGGTCCCGGGCGACGGGGTGGTGTGCGGGCATGGTCGAGTCGACGGGCGCCCGGTATTTGTCTTCGCCCAGGACTTCACCGTGTTCGGCGGCTCGCTGTCGCTTGCGAACGCGCGCAAGATCTGCAAGATCATGGACCTCGCGATGAATGTCGGGGCGCCGGTGGTGGGACTGAACGACTCCGGCGGTGCCCGAATCCAGGAGGGTGTCGCGTCGTTGGCCGGCTACGCCGACATCTTCTTGCGCAACACCGTGGCCTCGGGCGTGGTGCCGCAGATCTCGGCGATCATGGGCCCGTGCGCCGGGGGCGCGGTCTACTCGCCGGCCATCACCGACTTCGTGTTCATGGTCGAGGAAACCTCGTACATGTTCGTCACCGGCCCCGAGGTGATCAAGACGGTGACCCACGAGGAGGTCACCAAGGAGCGCCTGGGCGGCGCCATGACCCACAACTCTCTGTCGGGGGTGGCGCACTTCGCGGTTCGCTCCGACACCGAGTGCCTGGCGATGGTCCGGCGCCTGCTCGGCTTCCTGCCCTCGAACAACGTCGGCCGCGCCCCGGCCATCCCGACCGACGATCCCGTCGACCGCGAGATTCCGGAGCTCGACGACTTCGTCCCGACCGATCCGAACCGGCCGTACGACATCACGAAGCTGATCCGGTGGGCGGCCGACGACGGCAGCTTCCTCGAGGTCCAGCAGCACTTCGCGAAGAACCTGGTGGTCGGCTTCATTCGCCTGGGCGGCCACTCGGTGGGCGTGATCGCCAACCAACCCAACCACCTCGCCGGCGTGCTCGACATCAACGCCTCGGTGAAAGGTGCGCGCTTCGTCCGTTTTTGCGACGCGTTCAACATTCCGCTGTGGATCGTCGAGGACGTGCCCGGCTTCCTTCCCGGAACCGCCCAGGAGTGGGGCGGGATCATCCGTCACGGCGCCAAGCTGCTCTACGCGCTCGCCGAGGCGACGGTGCCGAAGGTCACCGTGATCACCCGCAAGGCCTACGGAGGCGCCTACTGCGTGATGGGCTCCAAGCACATCCGCACCGACGTCAACCTCGCCTTCCCGACCGCGGAGATCGCGGTCATGGGCGCCCAGGGTGCCGTCAACATCCTCTACCGAAGCGAGATCAACGGCGCCGAGGACGCGGACGCGGAGCGCGCGCGGCTGGTCGCCGAGTACCAGGAGAAGTTCGCCAACCCGTTCGTGGCCGCCGAGCTCGGCTACATCGACGAGGTCATCGTGCCGCGCCGGCTGCGTCGCAAGCTGGTGGCTGCGTTCGCCCTGCTCGAGACCAAGCGCGACACCATGCCGCCGAAGAAGCATGGCAACATCCCGCTATGAGGCTGCCGGAGCGTTCGTGACGTTTCGGGAGAACGTCGACCCCCGCCGCTCGGCCGACGGGCGGGCCGTCAGCGCGGCGGCGACGCCCAAACGCCCACAGAAAAGAGACCTGGGATGAAGCTCCTGATCGCGAACCGTGGCGAAATCGCGGTGCGGGTGATCCGCGCCTGCCGCGAGATGGGCATCGAAACCGTGGCCGTCTACTCGGCGGTCGACCGCCTCTCGCCGCACGTGCTGATGGCCGACGAGGCCTTGCCGATCGGCCCCGCGCCGGCCCGTTCCAGCTACCTCGACCTCGACCGCGTGCTGGCCGCCGCCCAGGCGAGCGGAGCCGACATGGTCCACCCCGGCTACGGCTTCCTGGCCGAGAACGCTCACGCCGCCGAGCGGGTCGAGGCGGCCGGCCTGACCTGGGTCGGTCCGCCGCCGGAGGCGATCCGGCTGATGGGCTCGAAGACCGAGTCACGCAAGATCGCGGCCGCGGTCGGCGTACCGGTCATCCCGGGCCTCATGGAACCCCTCACCGACCTCGGCGGGCTCGAGGCGTTCGTCGCCGAGCACGGTCTGCCGGTGCTGATCAAGGCGGTCGCCGGCGGCGGCGGCAAGGGTATGCGCGTGGTCCATCGGCGCGAGGAGCTGGCGGCCTCCCTCGACCGCGCCCGCTCGGAAGGTGGCGCCTACTTCGGCGACGATCGGGTGTACGTCGAACGGCTCATCGACAGGCCCCGGCACATCGAGGTCCAGGTGGTCGCAGATGCCGCGGGCCGCGCCGTGTTCGTGGGCGAGCGCGAGTGCTCGATCCAGCGCCGCCACCAGAAGGTGCTCGAGGAGTGCCCGTCGCCGGTGGTGGGCCCTGACCTGCGGCGCAGGCTCGGCGAGGCGGCCCTGGCGGTGACCCGCGCCGCGAGCTACCGCTCGGTGGGCACGGTCGAGTTTCTGCTCGACCCAGACGGTCGCTTCTACTTCCTGGAGATGAACACCCGGCTGCAGGTCGAGCACCCGATCACGGAGGAGGTCTACGGCGTCGACCTGGTGCGCGAGCAGATCCGGATCGCCCTCGGTGAGCCGCTGTCGTGGCGCCAGGAGGACCTCGTTCCGCGCGGCCACGCCATCGAGTGCCGGATCTACGCCGAGGACCCTCTGCGCAGCTTCGCCCCCAGCCCTGGCACCATCACCCACCTCCAGCGACCGGCGGGTCCGGGCGTGCGGGTGGACTCGGGGGTCCTCGAGGGTGGTGTGGTTCCTCTCGAGTACGATCCCATGCTCGCCAAGCTGGTGGTGTGGGCGGCCGACCGACCGGCGGCCATCGCGCGCCTCGGCCGGGCGCTTCAGGAGTATCACGTCGGAGGGATCGCGACCACGTTGACCCTGTTTCGCGCCTTGGTCGACATGCCCGAGTTCCGCCGCGCGGAGGTTCACACCGGCTTCCTCGACGAGCTGCTGGCATCCCACCGATTGGAGGCCCTGCACGGGGCGCAGGACCCCGGGACCGAGGAGGCTGCGGTGGTCGCGGCTGCCTGCCTGGCGACCCTGCGCTCCGATCGGCTGCCCGCGGACCCATTCGGCCATGCCTGTGGGAGCGCGTGGTGGGAGGCGGGGCTGCGCGATCTGCACGGGAGGTATCCGCGATGAGGTGGGTTGTGCGAACGAGCCAGGGCGAGCACCAGGTGGAGGTGGAACGCTCCGCGGGGGAGCTCCATGTGGTCCTCGACGGCCACCGGCACCGAGTCGACCTCATCCGCCTCGACGGCAGCCTGGCCTCGCTGCGCTTCGTGGACGACGGCCGCAGCTTTCAGATCACCTCCCACGACGGTCCTGGCCGCCGCATGCGGGTCGCGATCGGCGAGCGTGAGTTCGCGTTCGACGTGATGACCCCGGTGGAGGCGCTCGAGGTGTCGGTCAGCACCGTGGGCCGCGGCGCCAGCCAGGTCACCGCTCCGATCCCGGGCAAGGTGGTGGCGGTCAAGGTGGCCCCCGGCGACGAGGTCGAGATCGGCAGGCCGTTGGTGGTGCTCGAGGCGATGAAGATGGAGAACGAGCTCGCTGCCGAGCGCGCGGGCCGGGTCGTGGCGGTCCACGTCGAGCCGGGCGCCACGGTCGAAGCCGGCGCGGTGCTGGTCGAGCTCGAGTGATGACACCTGCCCCCGTGCAGGGCGAGCCGGGATGGGCTGCGCCCGCGGCGGGACGAGACGCGCCGCTTGAGGGACGAAACTGTCCGGAAACCCGTACAGCGCGGACGGGAACCCGGACGAAGCAAGCGGGTGCCGGAATCCCATTGCTTGACACTTGAGCTGAACCTGGCACAATACATGCTCGTGTCTTGAACGTCTTGCGACGCGAGCACTCTGCAGCTCCTTGGGAAGGAGGCGAGGAGCCTGGGTTCGCAGGGTCCATTCCTCGAGCGTGAGAGTCGAGGATCTGATCAGGGAGGCTGCTGCCAGCCCCGGTCGTCGCGTTTCCCGCCGCGAGAGTTCGCGGCAGTTAGTTAACAGGCATCAGAGGAGGTACTTACGATGCGACAGATCTTCCGTGTATTGATCGTGCTGATCGGCGTTGCGCTGATCGCCGGACCGGCCCTCGCCCAGATGGCGACCGGTACGGTCACCGGATCCGTTGCCTACGAGGGCAAGGCCCTCCCGGGTGTGATGGTGAGCCTGGAGTCGCCGGAGCTGCAGGGCACCCGCTCCGCGGTGACCGCCGCGAACGGCGACTACCTGTTCCGCTCGCTCCCCCCCGGTGACTACACCGTCAGCTTCACGCTGTCGGGCTTCAAGACCCTGGACATCCCGGTCAAGGTCTCGGCCGCGCAGTCCAAGACCGTGGACGCGGTGATGTACCCCGAGGCCATGCAGGAGGAGATCGTCGTCACGGGCTCGTACGAGACGATCAGCTCCAACACCCAGGCCTCGACCACCTACGACTCGGACATGATGGAGAAGCTGCCGATACCGCGCGACATCTACAATGCCGTCGCGCTCGCCCCCGGCGTGCACACCACCGGTCCGTCGAGCAACATCACCATCTCGGGCGCGCAGTCGTACGAGAACCTGTTCCTGATTAACGGCGTGGTGGTCAACGAGAACATCCGCGGCCAGGCGACCAACCTGTTCATCGAGGACGCGATCCAGGAGACCACGACCTCGACCTCGGGCGTGTCGGCCGAGTACGGCCGTTTCGCTGGCGGCGTGGTCAACATGATCACCAAGTCGGGCGGCAACGAGTTCTCGGGCTCGTTCCGCGTCAACCTGAACAAGGAGACGTGGGAGGGCAAGACGCCGAAGACCACCGTCCAGAGCGACACCCTCGACAAGACCTACGAGGCCACCCTGGGCGGCTTCATCTGGCGCGACAAGATCTGGTTCTTCGCCGCCGGCCGCGACAACACCATCAACGGGACCGGCCAGACCTACAACCCGGACCAGGCCTTCATCGTCAACTTCCCGAGCGGCCTCACCGAGAAGCGCTACGAGGGCAAGCTGACCTTCTCGCCCACCGCGAGCCACCGTCTGGTCGGCTCCTACATCAAGCGCGACCGCACCTGGAGCAACTACTACTTCACGTCGCTGCCGATCGTCGACACCGGCGACTCGGTCTACGACCGCTCGATCCCCGAGCGGCTCTGGGCGGGCAACTACTCCGGCGTGATGACCGAGAACTTCCTGGTCGAGGCGCAGTTCTCCCAGCGCACCCTGACCTTCGTCGGGTCGGGCAGCCGCTTCAACGACAACCCGCTTGCGGGCCAGTACCAGGGCACCACCGTCTACGACAACACCAATGGCGTCGTCGGCAACGCGGCGGTCTTCTGCGGCGTGTGCGAGGACGAGAAGCGCAACAACCGGGACTGGATGGGCAAGGCGTCCTACTTCCTGACTACCGGCTCCGCCGGCTCCCACGACATCGTCGCCGGGGTTGACAGCTACCTCGACTTCCTCGACTCCAACAACCACCAGTCCGGATCCGACTGGTGGTTCTCGGCGAGCGAGTTCGACTACATCGGGTCGGACTGGTACCCCGTCGTCTACGGCGACGGCTCGGCCGACATCGACTGGTACCCGATCCTCCAGCTCAGCCAGGGCTCCAAGCTCAAGGTCGACTCGCTGTTCGTCAACGACACCTGGCGCTACAACGAGAACTGGTCGTTCAACATCGGCTTCCGCTACGACAAGAACGACGGCAAGAACTCGATCGGCGAACAGGTCTCGAAGGACTCCAAGGTCAGCCCGCGCGTCGGCGCGAGCTGGGACCCGAAAGGTGACGGCGACTGGATCTTCAACCTGTCGTATGCCAACTACGTGATGTCCCTCGCCAACACCGGTAACGTCGCCAACAAGTCCCCGGGCGGTTCGCCGGCCACCTTCGTCTGGCTCTACGGCGGGCCGGACATCAACGCCGGCTGCGAGACCGATCCGTCGGCCTGCGTGTACAACGCGCAGCAGGTCCTGCAGCAGGTGTTCGACTGGTTCACCACCGACTACTGCGATGCCGACGGCAACTGCGGCATCAACAACTTCGACCTGCTTGCGGCAGTCAGTGTCCCCGGCAAGAACCGTGTCGTCCAGGGCAACCTCTCGTCGCCGTACGCCGACGAGTGGTCGATCGGCGCCACCAAGCGCCTCGGCACTCGCGGCATCGCACGTATGGACTTCACCTCCCGCCAGTACAAGGACCTCTACGAGTACCACGTCGACACCACCACCGGCTCGGTCGTGCTCGACGCCCTCGGCGTCAACTGGGGCCAGGTCGACCTCGGCTACGTCGTCAACTCCAGCTACCTCAAGCGCAGCTACCAGGGCGTGACCCTGTCGGCGCAGTACCGTCTGACCGACCGGCTCAACCTCGGCGGCAACTACACCTGGTCGCACACCTACGGCAACTTCGACGGTGAAACCTCGGGCTCCGGTCCTATCACCAGCTCGAACACCCCGAACTACTACCCCGAGTACCAGGACGTGTCGTGGTCGAACCCGAGCGGCGACCTTTCCATCGACCAGCGTCACAAGGTTCGCGCGTGGATGACCTGGGACATCGTGTCCACCAGCCGCAACAACCTGAGCTTCAGCTGGCTTGAGAGCTACTCCTCCGGGACGCCGTACCAGGCGGTCGGCACCGTGCGTAGCTATAAGCCCGTGGATCTCCTGCATCCTGACAAGTTCGGCTACCTGAACCGCCCGTCGAACGTGAGCTACTACTTCACGCCGCGCGGTGCGTTCCGGACCGACGGCATCCACTCCACCGACCTGTCGCTCAACTACTCGTTCTTCGTGCCGATCGCGGGCGCTGATGTCGAGCTGTTCATCCAGCCCGAGATCGTCAACATCTTCAACGAGCAAGCCGTGATCAACCCGGGCACGTCGGCCTTCAACACCTCCGTGCTCGACTACCACAACGGCTACGCCGACTTCGACCCGTTCACCGAGAAGCCGGTGCAGGGTGTGAACTGGGACTACGGTTCAAGCTTCGGCAAGGCTACCAGTGCGCTCGCCTACCAGACCCCGCGCACCTTCCGGGTGTCGCTGGGCGTTCGTTTCTAGTCGACTCCACTTCGATCGATGATCGGCCCCGGCGTCGCCGCCGGGGCCTTTTTTATGCCCCGGGTCCGGGCCGATGGCCGACAGCCTCCTCGTGAAGATTCCCACATGCCGCGTTCCCTGCTACCATGACGCGGTCCCGCGGCAGGCGCGCGGCGCCCCGTTCGCCCGGCGCGAACCCATCCCGCCGCGGGACTGGGAGGTCACCATGCGCTCACTCACGAAGATGGCTCCGCTCGTCCTCGGTCTCGGTGTCGCCGCCGGCTCCGCATCGCTCGCCCACGCACAGGCGATGGGCCGTGTGACGTGCACCGTCGTTGACACGGAAGGCAACAAGATCCAAGGTGCCACGGCGACCGTCACCAGCCAGGAACTCACCACCTTCAAGCAGGTGAAGACGTCGGACAAGCGCGGCAAGTTCACCGTTGCGGTGGCGGATGCGACGCTGACCTACGACATCAAGATCGAGAAGGACGGCTACGTCCCGCTGGTCGAGAAGGTCAAGGCGCCGGCGGGCGGCTTTACGACCAAGGAGTTCGTGATGCTCAAGCCGGGCCAGGTGGGCGCTCCGGCAGCTGCGCCGACGCCGTCCGCGACCGGCAGTAACGCTGCGGCATCCACCGGTGGAGATCGCGCGGTCACGACCTACAACGAGGCCGTGAGCGCGCAGGCGGCGGGTGATCTGGACCTTGCCGCGACCCGGTTCCGCGAGGCCGCCCAGCTCGACCCGTCCTTGGCGGCGGCGTTCACCGGCCTCGCCGGAGTCGCCATGCAGCGCGAGCAGTACCAGGAGGCGGCCTCCTTCGCCGAGCAGGCGATCGCGATCGACCCGGGCGATTTCCGTGCCCTGCAGCTGCTTTACGAGGCCTACCGGCAGCTCGGCGACGCCGACAAGACCGCCGAGGCGGCCGAGGCCCTGAAGAAAGCCGGCGGCGGCGAAGCGGCGGCGCGGTTGTTGTTCAACGAGGCCGCCGAGGCCTACAACAGCGGCAACCTCGCGGTCGCCAAGAGCAAGTTCGAGCAGGTCGTGGTGCTCGACCCCGAGCTGACGCAGGCCCACATTGCTCTCGCCGCGCTCTACCTGCGCGACCGCCAGTATCCGGCCGCCCAGAAGGAGGCCGAGGCCGCTCTCCAGCGGGAGCCGGACAATATCAAGGCGATGCAGATCCGTTACGACGCGGCCCGCCTGGGCGGCGACAAAGAGACCGCGAAGGCGACTCTCGACACCCTTGTGCAGGCCGACCCGGAGTGGGCCGCGACGGGCCTGTACCAGCACGCGGTCGAGCTGTACAACAAGAACCAGACCGCCGAGGCGATCACGGCCCTCGAGGAAGTGCTCAAGGTCCGGCCAGACCATGCACGTGCCCACTACATTCTCGGGCTGGCGCTGTTCAACACCGGCGACATGGCGGGTGCGAAGCAGCACCTCCAGCGGTTCCTCGAGCTCACCCCCGATGACCCGGACGCCGCGGTCGCGAAGGAGATGCTCGGCTACGCGAAGGGCTGAGCACGACGTCGACCGTCTTGGGTGATCGCCGAACAGCACGGCGTCGGCGGTCGATCCGAGTGTCATCGGGCCGCCGTCATGGTGGCCCGATGGCGCTAACATGTCGCGACCGGGAGGGGCGGTGGTTCGACCGAGCGACGAGAGTCTCGTGGCGCTGGCCGTCGAGGGCGACCAGGCGGCGTTTACGCGTCTCGTCCGTCGCTACCAGCGCCGGCTGACGGCCTTTCTGGCCCAGCTCGTCGGTGACCTCGAGCTCGCGCGTGAGCTCGCCCAGGAGACCTTCCTGCGCGCCTGGTCAGCCCTCGACCGCTTCGACCCGCGCTACAAGTTCTCCACCTGGCTGTTCCGGATCGGGCATAACCTCGGCATCGACCACCTCCGGCGCCGTCGGATCTCGACCGTTCCGCTGGTTCGCGAGGACGCGGACGGCGAGGAGATTGAGGTGGCCGTTGCGGACCTCGGCAAGGATCCCCTCGAGCACTTCGAAAACCGCGAGCTCGCCCGGGAGCTGCGGGGTGCAATCAACGAGCTCCGGCCGGAGTATCGCGAGCTGGTCCTGCTGCGCCACTTCGCGGGCCTGAGCTACCAGGAGATCGCGGACTTCAAGAGCATGCCGATCGGTACGGTCAAGAACAAACTTTTCCGCGCTCACACCGTATTACGGAGAGCGCTGGTCAGCTTCCTGTAAGCTGACGGAGAGGAGGCGCCCCGTGGAGAGTCCGTGTCATGAGGTCGCAGAGCTTCTGGTGGAGGCGCGAGGAACCCTCGACCAGCTGCCGCCCGAGGCTCGCCGCCACGTCGCCTCCTGCTCCGCCTGCGCTGAGACGGCCGCCTTCGAACGCCGGCTCGCGTCGGTTGTCGAGTCCGCACTTCCACCAACCGACCCGGATCTCGAGCAGCTCGTCCTCGACCATCTGCCGACGCACAGCCTCCGACGGTCGTTGCTCGCGGCAGTGCCGGTTGCCGCCTCGCTTGCCGTGATCACGGCGGGCGGCGTGCTCGCCGGTGGGCTGCCGGGCGGCCGCCTGCTCGGCCAGGTGCCGATGGTCGCGGGCCACGGCTGGTTGCACCTGCTCGGGGCGGCCTCTGACTGGAGCGTCGCCCTGCTCGCGGTCACCCGCACGGTCGGCTCCGCCCTGCCCGCCATCATGCCGCTGGCGGGCTCCGCCGTTGCCGTGCTCGGGCTCGCGTCGGTCGTCCTCGCCGTGAGGCGATGGCGTCCGGGAGTGGCATGGCGGCGCGACGACTGATCCTGCTCCTCTGCCTGCTCGGGGCATCGGCCCCGGTGACCGCCGCCTCGGTCGCACCGGGCCGCGCTGCCATCGTGTCCGATCTGCAAGTCGACGAAGAGGTTGCCGGTGATGTGGTCGCGCTCGGCGGCGACGTCCACCTGGGTCCGCATGCCCGCGTACATGGGCATGTGATCGCAGTCTTCGGTCGCGTCGTTGCCGATCCCGGCGCCGTGATCGAGGGCCGGATCATCGCGATCCGCTCGCTCGCCAGCCTCACTGTCCACCCGGACGGCGCAGGGGCGCCGCGCGGGATCGACGTCGCAGTGCGGGCGCTCACCGCCGGAGGTTGGTTGCTGGTGACGACCGCGCTCGCCTTTCTGTTTCCCACCTGGGTGCGGGCGAACGGCGACCTGCTGCCGCGGCTCGGCCTGCGAGTTGTGGTGCTCGGAGCGCTGGCCTTCGTGACTCTGATCGCCGCCCTGCTCGCGGCCCTCGGCCTGGGTCCCGCCGCCGGAGTCCCGCTCGCCACTGGTCTGTGGCTGGTCTTTTTCGCCGGCAAGGCGATCGGGCTCGCCGTCCTCGGCACCGCGATCGGCGCTCGGGCCCTGCGCTCTCTGGTGGGCCGGATCCTGCCGCCCTCCTTCGAGGTCTTCATCGGCGTCGCGCTGCTGCTGTGTCTGCGTTTCCTGCCCTGGATCGGCGATGCGGCGTGGACCGCGGTGTCCCTCGTCGCCCTGGGGTCAGGGACCTTCGCAGCCGCTCTCGCGGTGTCCTCGGAGCCGGTGCTCGGCATCCTCCGTCTCGGCGGCCCCGCGCGTCGTTGACGGCCCCCGGCTCGATGCTATACTTCCCAATCGTCCCGGGAGGGGCGCGTGAGGATCAATCTGTCCCGAGTTACCACGGAGCCCGTGGGCTTCGTCGAGGAGCTGGAGGTTGCGCCGGAGCGGCTCGACGCCAGCGAAGTGGCGGCGCCGGTGCACGCTCGCCTGTCGGGTGAGGTGCGCCCAGTCGGCGGAGGGTACGCGGTCGCCGGCACACTCGAGGCGAGCGGCTCCCTGACCTGCGTCCGCTGCCTCACGGCGGTCCCCTGGCAGGCTCGGGAGACTTTCGCGTTCGAGCTGTGCCGAGTGATCGCCAGTGACGGGGTCGACGAGGTCGAGCTCGGCGACGGTGACCTCGACCGGGTGCAGCTCGTCGATGACGAGCTCGACCTTGGCGAGGTCGCGGCCGAGCAGATCCTGCTCGCCCTGCCGATGCGGGTGGTGTGTCGCGACGACTGCGCAGGCCTGTGTCCCACCTGCGGCGAAAACCGGAATCTCGAGGGCGCCTGCCAGTGCACGCCGGAGCCTGACCCGCGCTGGGCGGCCCTGCGCGATCTCTCGGAGCGCCCTTCCTGAGTACAACGACGAACGGAGCGAGACGATGCCGAACCCGAAGAACCGTATCTCGAGGACCCGCCGCAGGCAGCGTCGGTCCCACCACGCTCTGGTGCCGGCAGGCTGGAGCCTGTGCACCTCCTGCTTCGAACCCAAGCCGCCGCACCAGGTCTGCCCGCACTGCGGGAGCTACAAGGGCCGTCAGGTCGTCGAGGTCGAGGACCTCGACTGAGGCGCCCCCGGCATGAGCTGCGGGCGACGCGGACACAGCGGCAAGGCGACGCCGCCGGCGAGGGTGTCGGCGGGGCGAGCTCGTGCGTCCATGTCGCGCCCGGCTTCGGGCCGGCCTCCGGGCGGCTCGGCGTGCGCCGAGTCGCCGTGACCCGCTCCCTCTTCCCAGGGCTCCGCGCCGCCGACTCCATGCAGGTCGTGTCCCGTCGCTCGAGCCGAGAGGCTGAGGCGTGACCACTCCAGCCTCGGCCGTCATCGCTGTCGATGCCATGGGCGGGGATCATGCACCCCGTGCGATCATCGAGGGCGCTCTCCGTGCGGTCAAGGAGCTCGGGATCGCCGTGCGCCTGGTCGGACCGACGCGGCGAATCCACCGAGTGCTGGGGCTGTTCCGCACTCTACCCGAGACGCTGGAAGTGATCGATGCGCCCGACGTCGTCGGCATGGCGGAGGCCCCATCCGTCGTGCTGCGCTCCAAGCGCCAGTCGTCGCTGACGGTCTGCGCCCGCCTGGTGCGCGATGGTCAGGCCTCGGCGATGGTCACCGCGGGCAACACGGGCGCGGCGTGGCTAGCGGCGCGCTCGGTTCTCGGGATGATCGAGGGCATCGAGCGGCCGGCGCTGGCAGCCCTGCTGCCGCGCGTCAACGGTCACACCCTGCTCCTCGACGTCGGCGCCAACATCGAGTGCAAGCCGATTCACCTGGTCCAGTTCGCAGTGATGGGCTCGTTCTACGCCGAGGCCGTTCTCGGCGTGCCCGAACCCCGTGTGGGGTTGATGTCGGTCGGCGAGGAGGAGGGCAAGGGCGGTCGTCGCGTCCGCGAGCAGTACCGTCACATCGCGGCGACAGGCATCAACTTCATCGGCAACGTGGAGGGGCGAGACATTTTCGCCGGCGGCGTCGACGTGGTGGTCTGCGACGGGTTCACCGGCAATGTCATTCTGAAGACGGCAGAGGGCTTGGGGGAGCTGGTCATCGGCGCGCTCAAGGACGAGGCGCGGCAGTCGCCGGTCTACGGGGCGGGTCTTCTGATGGCCAAAGGCGCGTTCCTCAACCTTCGTCAGAAGGTAGACTATACGGAGTACGGGGGGGCGCCTCTGCTGGGCGTGAACGGTGCGTGTCTGATCGGGCATGGCCGCTCATCGGCTCGGGCGATCCGCAATGCGATCAGGTTCGCCGCCTCCTACGCCTCCAGCGGGGTCATCGAGCGCATCCGCGAGAAGGCCCTCGAGGTGCTGACGGAGAGCGAGGACACGGGGAGCGACTGACATGCACGATGCCTTCGCGCAGACGGCGAAGATGACCGGTATCGGGGCGTTTCGGCCCGAAAAGGTGCTGACAAACCACGACCTCGAGGCGATGGTCGACACCTCCGACGAGTGGATCACCACCCGCACCGGCATCAGGGAACGGCGGGTCGTGGCCGACGGTGAAGGGGTTGTCGACCTCGCCGAGCGCGCCGGAAAGGCGGCGATGGCTGACGCGGGGGTCGATCCGAAGTCGGTCGATCTGGTGATCCTCGCGACGGCGACCCCCGAGCAGCCGATCCCAGCCTCGTCGGCGATCCTCCAGCCGCGCCTGGGAGTTGTCAATGCGGCTTGTTTCGACCTCTCGGCGGCCTGCTCTGGGTTCGTGTACGCGGTCAATGTCGCCCGCCAGTTCATTGCGACCGGGACCTCCCGCCGGGTGCTGGTCATTGGCGCAGAGTGCCTGACCCGGTTCACCGACTGGACCGACCGGACAACCTGCGTCCTGTTCGGCGACGGCGCCGGAGCGGTCGTGCTCGAGCCGGCACCGGCCGGCGAAGGCATCCTCCAGGTCGATTGGCGGACCGACGGAACCTACGCCGACATGATCTGCATGCCCGGCGGCGGCTGCCGCTACCCCCCGTCGAGCCACGATTCCATCGACCAGCGGCTCCCGTTCATCAAGATGCGCGGCAACGAGACCTTCAAGGTCGCGGTCCGCGCCCTCACCGAGCTCAGCCTGTCGGTCCTCGAAAGCGCCGGGATGGCGCCCGAAGACCTCGACCTTTTCATTCCCCATCAGGCGAACATCCGCATTCTGCAGGCGGTGGGCAGCCGGCTGGGGCTCGGCGAGGACAAGGTCTTCGTCAACGTGCAGCACACCGGAAACACCTCGGCGGCCTCGATTCCGCTCGCCATGGCCGACGCGGTGGACGAGGGACGGCTCAAGCGCGGTGACCTCGTGCTCGCGTCGGCGTTCGGTGGTGGCCTGACCTGCGCGTCGATGCTCTTCCGTTACTGAGGGGGGCGAGATGGCTCGGATCGCGGCACTGTTTCCAGGACAGGGCAGCCAGGCTGCCGGCATGGGGTGCGATCTCGCGGAGTCGTGGCAAGCGGCGGGCGAGGTCTTCGCCGCCGCCGACGCCGCCCTCGGCAGCGACCTTTCCCGGCTGTGCTGGGAGGGCCCCGAGGACACCCTTCGTCTGACCGAAAACACCCAACCGGCCTTGCTCGCGCACTCGATCGCGGCATGGCGGGTGCTGATGGCGGGCGGTCTCCGGGTGGGGGCGGTCGCGGGACACAGCCTCGGCGAGTACTCGGCCGCGGTCGCGGCGGGAGCGATGGACCTCTGCGACGCTTTTCGCACCGTGCGGCAGCGCGGCCGCCTCATGCAGCAGGCGGTGCCGGTCGGCGAGGGCGCGATGGCGGCGGTGATCGGGCTTGACGACGAGGCGGTGGCGACCGCCTGCGCCGAGGAGACCGCGGTCTCCGGCGAGCCGGTGGTGGCCGCCAACTTCAACGCCCCGGGCCAGGTGGTGATTGCCGGGAGCGCCGGTGCGGTGGAGCGAGCTGGTGCGCGCTGCCGCGAGCGCGGCGCCCGTCGGGTGCTGCTGCTGCCGGTGTCGGCACCATTCCATTCTCCGCTGATGGCGCCGGCTCGGACCGGTCTCGAGCCGACGCTGCGTGCGCTCACGCTCGCCGATCCCGCGGTCCCCCTGTACCGCAACGTCGATGCCGAGCCGATCGCCGACGCCGAGGCCCTGCGCGAAGGTCTCATCCGCCAAGTGGATGCGCCGGTCCTGTGGTCCCGAACCATCCGCCGGATGTGGGCCGACGGGTTTGACACCTTCGTCGAGGTTGGGACGGGCTCGGTGCTCGGAGGGCTGGTGCGACGGATCCAGCGCGACGCGGTCTGCTACGCGGCGGGCACCGAGGTCGACGTCCGTGAGGCCCTCGCCCGCTTGGCGTGAGGAAGGGAGCCGACATGGCGGTGCTCGAAGCCCAGGTGGCTCTGGTGACCGGCGCGAGCCGAGGCATTGGCCGTGCGATCGCTGTCAGGCTGGCCGCGGACGGCGCGCTGGTGACCTGTGCCGGACGCGATCGGGCCGCGCTCGACGAAACAGTGGCCGAGATCGCGGCTGCGGGCGGTCAAGCGGAGGCCATCGTGTTCGACGTCACCGACGCTGCGAGCGCCGGCGACGCGGTTCGTGAGCTGCACGCCCGTCACGGCCGGCTCGACATTCTGGTCAACAATGCCGGAATCACCCGTGACCAGCTCATCGTGCGGATGCGTCCAGAGGATTGGCGGGCGGTGATGGACGCGGACCTCGACGGCGTCTTCCACGTCACCCAACCGGTCGCCAAGATCATGCTGCGGCAGCGCTCGGGCCGGATCATCACCGTGACCTCGGTGGTCGGCCTGATGGGCAACCCCGGCCAGTCGAACTACGCGGCCGCCAAGGCGGCACTGGTCGGCTTCACGAAGAGCCTCGCGCGCGAGCTGGGCAGCCGCGGCGTCACGGCCAATGCGGTGGCTCCTGGATACATCAAGACCGAGATGACCGCCGGTCTCAGCGATGCCCAGCGCGAGGCGCTGGTCGGCGCCCTCGCCATTCCACGCCTCGGAGAGCCCGCAGACGTCGCCGAGGCGGTGGCGTTTCTCGCCGGACCCGGTTCGTCCTACATCACCGGCACCGTGGTCAACGTCTCAGGCGGGCTTTATATGTAAATCCCGCGCTCGGTGCGCGGTCTTCACTTCTGAGAGAGACTCCAGGTCAGCTCGAAGCGATCACCCACGACCGTGAGGTTGTCCGCCAGGGCGCCGAGCGCGGCCCGAGTGGCGCGGACGCGGGCCCTCGGGACCGAGGTCGAGACGGTCAGTGTCGCTCCCGTGCGTAACAGCTCGATCTCGACTCGACCGCCCGGGACATGCTCGGCGATGACTGCCGCAGTGGCGCCGCGGACGGCAGCGACCATGGGCCCAGGCTCGTCGAGCTGACCCGCGAGCAGGACCTCGGCTGCGATCGCTGCGACCGCACAGAACGTAGGGTCCGCGGGCAGTCGAGGAGGAGCCTCGGCTCCGGGTCGGGCTCTGGAGACGAAATGCAGGCTCATGCTGTCGTTAGGCTACACTGGGCGCCGGAGGATTGCGATGCCGCGCCGAATGAAGGTGCGGGAGTTGATGTCGACCGAGCTCGTGACCCTCACGGAGGACGAGACCCTCGCCCACGCCGAGCGTTGTATGGAGCGGGGCAGGATCCGACACCTCCCGGTGGTCTGCGACGGTGTTCTGGTCGGCTTGCTCACTCACCGCGACCTTCTTGCTGCCTCGTTCTCGATCTTCGCCGAGGTCGACCCCGGCGAGCAGCGCCGCGTGTTCGCGACAGTGACGGTCAAGGAGCTCATGCACCGGGACGTGGTCACCGTCACGCCGGATTTCCCGATCCCACAGGCAGCGCGCATTCTGATGAAGAACAAGTATGGGTGCCTGCCGGTGGTCGGTCCTTCGCGCGAGCTGCTCGGGATCCTCACCGAGGCGGACTTCTTGCGCCTTACGGTCCGGCTGCTGCCATGACGCTCCTCGACTGGGCTCTGGTGGTCGTGTGGGCCGGGGTCACCCTGGCTGGATTCTGGCGTGGCGCGGTACGGCTCGTGCTCGGTATCGGCGGGGGGGTGGCCGGGCTGTGGCTCGCGGTGGTTGCCGGCGAGGACATTGCGGCCCAGCTCGACACGATCATTGGCCCGGGTTGGCTTGCCGCCGTGCTTGGCCGCCTGCTCCCGCTCGTGCTCTGCACGCTGCTCGCCTGGGCTGCGGGCTGGGGATTCGAGAACACGCTCCAGGCGCTGCACCTCGGATGGCTGAACCGTCTCCTCGGGGCGACCCTCGCGGGAGTCGCGGCCGCGCTCCTGCTCGCCGTGCTGATCGTGACGGCTTCGCGATTCTCGCCCGGTGCCGCGGCGGTGTGCCGGGACTCGCGGCTGACGCCGTGGCTCGTGTCGGGGCTCGACCTGGTTCTCGGCAAAGCCCAGCAGGCCGAACTCCCGGTTC
>CAWFFJ010000011.1:0-37166 GCA_963814875.1 uncultured Acidobacteriota bacterium | reverse complement strand
TGTCAAGGGCAAGCTCGCTTCGCTCACGGCCTTTGGCCGCCCCTGACAGCCGGCTGCCGCCCGCCTCTAGTGCTCTGTGGTTTCTTCTTCTCCTCGGTTGCAGGCGCGATCCGACTCACCGCGAGGGCGGCGGCGCCGGCGAGGAAGAAGGCCGGCACCAGCTCGTAGAGGTTGTCGAGGCCGCCGCGCTGGACCAGCCACCACGAGGCGAGGGTGACGGCCGCGGCCACCACGATCGCGGTCGCTTCGCCGCGGCCGAGGCGATGGGCGAGCGCCGCGGCCGCGAGCAACACTCCCGCGAGGCCGAGCGCGGCCCACGGCACCGCCGCGAAGGCGTCCGGGTTGGCGGAGACGTCGCGGCCGAGCTTCCACGCCACCGTAACTCCGGCGCCGGTGAGCATCCCGGCGAGGGCACCGTGGCGGTTGACGCGGTCGCCGGTGACGGCGAGCAGGACGAGAGGTCCGAAGCTCGCCCCCAGCGCCGACCATGCGAAGAGCACGAACCAGAACACGAGCCGGACCCCGGACAGCGCGACCAGGATGCCGAGTGCGCCGACCACGGCCACGGTCCAGCGTCCCAGCACCAGGCTGCGGCGGTCGTCGGCGGTGCGGCCGAGCATTTTCTCCACCAGGTCGTAGGACACCGCCGATGCCGCGACCAGGAGCTGCGACGAAACGGTCGAGAGAATAGCGGAGATGACCGCCGCCAGCAGGAGGCCGGCGATCACCGGGTGGGTGAAGCGCAGGGCGAGCGCCATCAGGGTCTGCTCGCCATCCTGAAGTCCCGGCATCAGCACGCGTCCGGCGAGGCCGACCAGCCCGGCGCCGTAGAACACCGCCACGCCCCACAGCAGAGCGATGACCCGCAGGCGCTGGATCGCGCTCTCGCTGCGGGTCGCCATGTAGCGGGTGACGACGTGGGGCATGCCCGGGTAGCCGAGGCCGATGCCGAGCTCGCCGATGACGAAGCCCCACATGGCGGGGCCGATGCGGTCGCCGGTCGCGGTCAGGAAAGAGGGGTCGGCGGCGCCGAGGCCGTCGATGAGGGCGCCGAAGCCGCCGATCAGGTGAAGGATCGCCCACAGCGGCAGGGCGAGCAGCGCGCCGGCCATGAGCAGGCCCTGGAAGAGGTCGGTCCAGGCGACGGCGCGGAAGCCGCCGAGTGAGGTCACCAACGTGATGACCACTGCCCCGATGACCACACCCAGCAGGTACCCGGCCCTGCCCTCGAACGGGAAGATTGAGGAGAAGGCCTTGCCGGCGGCCGTCATCTGGGCCGCGACGTAGCCCATCATCGCGACCAGAATGATGGTCGTGGCGGTGAGCCGGACGACCTGCCGGGGGTCGCCCCAGCGCGAGGTGAGCACGTCGGTCAACGTTACCGACCCCTGCTCGCGCGACATCCGGCGCAGGCGCGGCGCGACCAGCCACAGGTTGACCAGGTAGCCGAGCAGGCAGCCGGGCGCGTACCACAGACCGGAGACCCCGTGGACGTAGGTCATGCCGACCGCGCCGAGGGTGACCCAGCCCGACTCCGAGCTCGCGGTCGATGAGATCCCGGCCGCCCAGGCCCCCAGCGAGCGTCCGGCGAGGTGGAAGTCGTCGCCGCCGTGGGTGTGGCGAGCCGCGCGCCAGGCGATGACCAGCAGCGCGCCCATGTATACGACCATGACGGTCGCGACGACGCTCAGGGTGCCGCTCCCGACCGGGGTCACGACGCGTCCTCCCGGGGCGGGCGCTGGACCAGCGCCAGCACGATGGTGACCGTCGTGAGGACGAGCGGAAAGCCCCACAGCAACAGGTGGGCGCCGAGCGAAAGGTGGGACGGCTGCATGGCTCCTCCGGGCGGGTGCGTCCAGCTTAACCTGCATCTCTCGCCAGCACAGCGGCTGTGGACCGAGGGAGGCCGCAACCTCCGGCGTGTCTTTGCACTCGCTCGGCCGCCGGGCCGACCCGCGGCGACCGTACGCCATCCGAAATCCCGGAGGCGTGACGGGTGCGGGACGCGCAAGCTACACTCCGCGCTGATCGAGCAGGGAGGCACGATGCGTCGAGCGACGATGGTCTTGGCGATGGCGATCCTGGTGAGCGGTCTGGCGTGGGCGGACGACGGGGCGCCGATGCACGTGATGGTGGTCAACGACGACGGCGTTGACGCGCCCGGGCTCGAGGCCCTGGTCGCGGTGCTCGCCGCCGATCCCGGCTACCGCATCACGGTGGTGGCGCCGGCCGAGCATCAGAGCGGCATGGGCCACTCGCTGATCCTCCGCGGCGAGATTCCGGTCAGCCCCCATGCGGCCATCCACGGCGCTCCGGCGTGGGCGGTGGGCGCGACTCCGGCGACCACCTCTCGCGTCGGCATCAGCCTCGTGCTCGCCGACGATCCGCCCGAGCTGGTGGTGTCGGGCATCAACCGCGGCGAGAACGTCGGCCGGATCGCGTGGTACTCGGGTACGGTCGGCGCGGCGCGCGAGGCGGTGCTCGCCGGGGTGCCGGCGATCGCGCTGTCGCTCCAGCTTGACTGGACTGACCCCAAACCCGACTTCGCGGCCGCGGCCCGATGGGCCAAACCGGTGATCGACGCCGTGCGGCGGACGCCGCTCCCTGAGGGCGTCCTGCTCAACGTCAACCTGCCCAAGAGCCCGGCCACGACCCGCGGCTACCGGGTCGCGAGGATGGGGCTCGCCGTCGACCTGGTGGCGGGGTTCGAGGTCGTCCGGACCGACGGCGCGGTGCGCTACTTGAAGGCGATCTGGTCGCCGGCGCGCGACGACGAGCCGGGCACCGACAACGAGGCCCTGGTCCGGGGCTGGGTCGCGATCGCGCCGCTCGGCCTCGACCAGACCGACTTCCGGGCGATCCCAGCCCTGCAGGACCTCAATAGCCTGGCGCCGCCGGCCGAGCTCCCGGCCGAGGCGGCGGCTGCGGCCCGCTAGCGCGGGTTGGATCCGGACAGGCATGTCGTCGGACCCCGTCGCCGCGCTCGCGCTCGGGCTCGCGGCGACGGCAGTGATCGTGGTGGTGGTCGCGACGCTCGGCCTGCGGCGCGCGCTCGAGGCGCGCAGCGAGGCGCTCGCCCGCGAGCAGACAGAGGCGCTGCGCTGGGCCGGCGAGCAGGTCACGGCGACCGTCGACCGCTTCCACGGCCACCTGGTCGAGCTGGAGCGCCGGCTGGCGGCGGACCACGGCGCTGCGGGAGCCGACCTGCAGCGCACGGTCAGCGAGCAGCTCCAGGGCGTTGCGGCGACCGTGGCCGGGCAGCTCGCCGCCTCACAGAAGGCTCTTGGCGACGGCCTCACCGGAGCCACCGAGGTCTTCGGGCGCGTCCAGGGGCAGCTCGGGCAGGTCGCCGAGGTCGCGACCCGGATGGAGCGGCTGGCGGCGAGCGTGGACGAGCTCGGCTCCATCCTGAAGGTGCCCAAGCTGCGCGGCCTGCTCGGCGAGCGTTCGCTCGAGGTCCTGCTCGGCGAGGTGCTGCCGCCGCGGCTGTGGGCGGCTCAGCATCGTTTCAGCGACGGCCGGGTGGTCGACGCGGTGGTCCGGCTCGGCGACCGCCTGCTGCCGATCGACGCGAAGTTCCCGCTCGAGGCCTACCGCCGGCTGGTGGAGGCGACCGACGAACCCGCCCGCCGCACTGCGCGCCGTGAGCTCGAGCGGGCGGTCAAGGGCCGGATCGACGAGATCGCGGGGCGCTACCTGCGGCCCGACGAGGGCACCCTGCCGCTCGCCTTGATGTACATCCCAGCCGAGGGGGTGTGGGGCGAGGTGGTCGCCGGCGAGGGCTCCGAGTCGCTGGTCGACTACGGTCTCGCTCGCCGCGTGGTCGCGGTCTCGCCGGCCACTCTCTATGCCTACCTGACCACCGTGGCGATCGCGCTGCGGGGGCTCGACGTCTCCTCGGACGCGACCGAGGTGCTGCGCTCGCTCGCCGCCCTGGAGACCGAGCTCGAGCGATTCCGAGAGGAGTTCGCCACCGTCGGCCGCCACCTCCACAACGCCGTGCTACGCTTCGCCGCAGCCCAGACCCGGCTCGACGCCGTCGAGGTGCGGCTGCGCCGCGCGGGCCGCCTCGACGACGCGGACGACGCGAAGGAATCCGAGCATGACGGCTGACTCGAGCCTCCCCGGGACCGGCTTCGGCCGCGCTGTGACCGCGTCGGCGCTACGGGAAGCGGTGGTGGTCGGATTGGCGGCGCTGGCGCTGTTTCTGGTCTCCAGCGCCGGAGCGCCGGTGATCGGTCGCGACGAGTCCCGTTTCGCCCAGGCGGCGCGGGAGATGCTCGCCCGCGGCGACCTGGTGGTGCCGACCTTCGCCGGCGCCGACCGTTATGACAAGCCGATCCTGATCTACTGGTGCACGATGGCGGCGTACGCGCTCGACGAGGTCGACGCCCGCGCCGCGCGGCTGCCCTCGAACCTCGCCGGTGCAGCCGTCGTCGCCCTGGTGGCCTTCGTCGCCCGCCGCCGTCACGGTCCGGGGTCGGGTCTGCTTGCGGGCGGGCTGCTCGCCGCGACCCCGGTCTTCGCCTTCGAGTCCGAGGCGTGCACCGCCGACCTCGTGATGCTGCTGCCGCTGACCGCGATGATGTTCGCCCTCGAGCGCCTGTGGCTTGAGCGGGGCGGCCGTGGCGCCGCGGCCGTGTTCTGGGGCGGGCTCGGCCTGGCGGTGCTCGCCAAGGGTCCAGTCGCGCCGGCCGTGCTGGTCGGAACGGCGCTCGCCGCGTGGGCGATGACCCGGCGCTGGACACGGGTCGAGATCGTCGGGGCGGTCGTGCTCGCGGCCGCCGGGTGGTGGCGGTTCGGCCCCGCGGTGCTGGTCGTCCCCCTGGCCGCGGCGACCGTGGCCGCATTGTGCTCACCCGAAGTGCGGGGGCGGCTCGCCGCACTGCGGTCCGGGGTGGGGCGTTCCCCTGCTGCTCGCGATCACGCTGCCGTGGGCCCTGGCGGCGTACCGGGCGACCGACGGCGCCTTCTACCGGGTCGGCGTCGGCCACCACGTGGTCGAGCGCAGCCTGAGCCCGCTCGAGAGCCACGGTGGCTTTCCTGGCTTTTTCCTCGCGACCGGGCCGGTCGCTGCGTTCCCGTGGTTCGCGCTCGCCCTCGCCGCCGCGTGGGCCGCACGGCGGGCGATGCGGGATGCACGCACGGTCTTTCTGCTCGCGTGGCTGCTCGGGCCGCTGATCGTGTTCGAGATGGTGCGCACCAAGCTGGTCCACTACTGGATGCCGTCCTACGCTGCCGGAGTGCTGCTGGTGGTCGCCTGGCTGCTCTCGGGTCCGGTGCAACCGCGGCGCTGGGCGTCGTGGGTCACGGCCTTCGGTGGGCTGGTGCTCGCCGCCGCCCCGGTGGCCATCGTGGTCCACCTGGGTCTCGGTCGCCTCTTGCCGACTGCGATCGCCTGCGCCGTGCCCGCGGCGGCCGCGGCGATCGCCGCCGGGGTCTGGCTGCACCGCCGGCCGCTGCCCGGGCTGGTGACCGCCACGGCCGGCTCGGTGCTGTGGCTGCTGCTGGTGGCGACGCTGCTGCTGCCCGCACTCGGACCGACGTTCTCCGGGCTGCGTGCGGCCCAGGCACTGATTGCGGCCCGGGCCCCAGGGGACACCCCTGTCGTCTACCGTGAGCGCGACGACGACCTCTTTTTCAATCTCCCGCTGGACACGGTCCACTGCCGCTCCGAGGCGGAGCTTCAGGCGCTGCTCGCGAGCGGCCGCCCAGTGGTCGTCGTGAGCCGGGCGGAGGACTTCGACCGCCTCCGTGCGGACCGGCCGGAGCTGAGGCTCAGGACGGTGGCGGAGGTCGACGGCGTGGATCTCGGGCGCGGCCGGTGGGTGCGCTCGGTGGTCTTCCGCCCTGTGGAGCAGTGAGCGATGGACGATGGTGGCGACGCGACGCGGGTGAGGCTCGGCCAACGGATCCTGATCGGCGTGGTTCTGGTTGCCGTCGCTTTCCTGGTCGACGGAGCCGATCCGACGAAGGTGCTGCGCGCCGTGCTGCGTTGGGAGCACTGGGGCGAGATGCGCGAGTCGCTGACCGCCGCGAAGTTCCTCGCATCCGGGCTCGGGACACTCGCGATCGCGGTTTCTGTGGCGCTGGTCGATCGTCGCTTGCGGCGCCGCGCCCTGGTGCTCGTGGTTGTGGTGGTGGCCTCGGGCCTCGCCAGCTCGACCCTGAAGATGCTGATCGGTCGCGAGCGCCCCTCCCACCTCGACCAGGCCCTCGGTCAGGAGCGGGTGCTCTCGTTCCACGGCCCGGGGATGGGCCTCCACAACTCGACCTTCCAGTCCTTCCCGTCGGGCCACACCGCGAGCGCCTTTGCCACTGCGACCTGCCTGGCGACGTTCTACCCCGCCGCCGCGCCGGTCGCCTACGCGGTGGCCACGTGGGCTGGCCTGAATCGGGTCGTCACCCACCAGCACTTCCCCTCCGACGTCGTTGCCGGCGCCTTCGTCGGACACATTGCCTCGCTGTGGCTGCTCGGTCTGCCGGCCCTGCGTCGTCGTTGGGAGAGCGCTCGTGTTGACAGGTCCCCCCCTGACACCTAGAGTTGGCCGTCCAGCGCCCGGCAGCCCCGTCCGTGCACAGCGCGGCCGGCGACGGGCCGGGGCCGCCCCGTCGCCCACGCCCTGAGGCCGGGCGGCCGGAGGATGAAAACATGGCACGCATCACCCGCAAGCAGCTCAAAGGGGACGAGTTCGTCTCGACCATCGACACCGTCATCCACTGGCTGACGATCAACTGGCGGCCGGTCGCCGCCGCGCTCGGCGCGGTCGTCGTCGTGACCTTGCTGTGGTGGGCCGCGTCACTGTGGACGGGGGGGCGGGCCGACCGCGCGTCCTACCTGCTGCAGCAGGCGGTGGCGAGCTACGACGAGGCGGTGGGCAAGGGCGCCGGCGCCGACACCAAGCCGGCGGAGGCCAAGCTGCAGGAGGTCGTGGACCGCTACGGCCGCACCGAGCAGGCCGACATGGCCCGCCTGTACCTGGCCCGCATCGAGCTCTCCCGCGGCGAGGTCGACGCTGCTCGTGATGCCCTCGTGCGGCTGTCCCAGAAGCGCGGCGGCGACCTCATCGGTCGGCTCGCCACCTTCGACCTGATCGGGCTGCGGATCGCGTCCGGCCAGGGTGCGGAGGTCGCGGGTGAGCTCGAAGCGATGATCCAGGGTCGCAAGGAGGGACTGCCGCGGGACGCCGCCCTCTACCAGCTCGGGATGCTCTACCTCAAGGAGCACAAGCCCGACCAGGCGCGCGAGATGCTCAACAAGCTCTCGCAGGAGTTCCCGGAGTCGCCCTACAACCAGCCGGCCCAGCAGCGCCTCAAGGAGCTCGGCTGACCGCACCATGAGCTTCGTCGAGGACATCGCCACCAAACGCGACGGCGGCCGTCTGAACCGCGCCGCCATTGCGCGGTTCGTGCGCGGCGCCACCGACGGCGGCCTGCCCTCCGAGCAGCTCGCCGCGATGCTGATGGCGATCTGCATTCGCGGCATGGACGACGGCGAGACCAGCGACCTGGTCGCCGAAATGCTCGACTCGGGCGCGGCCTGGCGGCTCGCCGAGTCGGTGCCCGGGGTCGTGGACAAGCACTCGACCGGCGGCGTCGGTGACACCGTGTCGCTCGTGCTCGCACCGCTGCTCGCCGGACTCGGCGTTCCGGTCGCGATGATGGCCGGTCGCGGCCTCGGCCACTCCCAGGGGACCCTCGACAAGCTCGCCGCGATTCCGGGCTTCGACTGCGAGCGCTCGCGGTCCGAGACCATCGAGCTGGTCGAGCGCTGCGGCGCGGCGATTGTCGCCCAGACCGCCGAGATCGCCCCCGCCGACCGCACCCTCTACGCACTGCGCGACGTCACCGGGACGGTGCCGTCGCTGCCCTTGATCGTCGGCTCGATCATGTCCAAGAAGCTCGCCCTCGGGGCCGGCGCCCTGATTCTCGACGTCAAGGCCGGCGCCGGCGCGTTCATGAAGACCACCACGGACGCGGTCCGCTTGGGCAGGTCGCTACGTGCCGCCGCGCGAGCCAGCGGCGTAGCGTGCGAGGCCCTGGTCACCGACATGGGCGAGCCCCTCGGCCGGGCCCTCGGCACGGCGTGCGAGGTGCGGGCCGCCCTCGAGGTGCTCGCCGGAGGCGGCGACGTCCGTCTGCGAGAGCTCTCGCTGCGGCTGTCGGAGGAGGCGGCGGTGCTGGTCGGACGTGACCGCGACGAGGCCCGCCATCAGCTCGAAGGCGTTCTCGCGGACGGCCGTGCGCTCGCGGCATGGGAGGCAATCGTCCGCGCTCACGGTGGCGACCCCGACCCCGACAGGCTCGCGCTTCCGGTGCGCACGGCCGAGGTCGCGGCGGCCAAGGCCGGCACTGTCACCGCGGTCGACGGCGAGGCACTGGGATGGATCGCGGTCGACCTCGGCGCCGGTCGTCGCACGCGGGACGAGGAGCTCGCGCACGGCTCCGGGCTCGTGGTCCGGGTCCGGATCGGAGATCGGATCGAGGCGGGCCAGCCCCTCGCCGACGTGCTCGTCGGCGAGCGCGTGGTCGATCTCGAGGCGATCGCGGCACGCGTACGCGCGGCCTTCACCCTCGGCGACGAGCCGGTCGAGCCGAGGCCCCTGGTGCTCGGCACGGTTGACGATCTCGCCGCGTCGGACTGAACCGGACGAAGGCACCGGGCGCGGCCGTTGAGGTTCGCGGTGGTCCGCGGCAGTCGCTCGATCCGCACGGCGCGAGAGGCATGGACTGAACCACCAAGACACAAAGACACCAAGCGATCGCATCAGCGGGTGAGGCTGTGAGATTTCTTTGAGGATCTCAGGCAGCTGAGCCGAGAAGGGTTGAGAGGTGAGCAGTTTGGAGTAGGGGCGCACCTTGCGTGCGCCCGTGCCGGGAACACCTCCGATCCCACCGGGCGGAGGCAAGCTCCGCCCCTACGAGCCCCCTCCTCGCCTCCTCACCTTCTTACCTTCTCACCTCTGGCGTATCGCCCTCTTGGGTTGCGGGCACCGCCCGCGCTGAGCCTCTGTGCCTCTGTGGTGAGTACCCGCGCTACACTCCGCGGGTCCTGGAGGTCGGGCATGAGCCTGCCGTTTGCCCTGTCCACCCTTGCGCGTGGGATGCGGCCGTCGCCGATCCGCGAGCTCTTTCCGCTCATCCGGCGGCCGGGGATGATCTCCTTCGCCGGCGGTCTGCCCGCACCCGACGCCTTTCCGGTCGAGGCCTTCGCGGCGTGCGCCGACGTGCTCGCGGCGCGCGGCCGCGAGGTGCTCCAGTACGGCGCCTCCGAGGGCTGGCCGGAGCTGCGCGAGGTGCTGCTCGAGCGCATGACCGCCCACCTCGGACGTCCGGTCGCCGGCGACGAGCTGCTCGTGACCACCGGGTCGCAGCAGGCCCTCGACCTGCTCGCGCGCGCGGTCCTCGACCCCGGCGACACGGTGGTGGTCGAGGCGCCGACCTACCCCGGCGCGCTCCACAGCCTGCGCAACGTGGGCGCGCGCTTCGCCGCGGTGCCCTCGGACGGCGACGGGATGCTCGTCGACGCCCTGCCCGAGGTCGTCGCGGCGGTCGAGCGGGAGACCGGGAAGCGTCCGAGGCTGGTCTACGTGGTGCCCGACTTCGCCAACCCGACCGGTGCGTGCCTCACCCTCGCGCGCCGCCGCCGACTGGTTGGGCTCGCCGCCGCCTTGGGAATCCCGGTGCTCGAGGACGACCCCTACGGCCGGGTGCGCTTCCGCGGCGAGACCCTGCCCGCGGTCACGGCCCTCGCCGCCGGCTCGCCGTGGGTGCTCTACGCGGGCTCGTTCTCCAAGGTGCTCGCGCCGGGCGTGCGTCTCGGCTGGCTGGTCGGCCCGCCCGAGCTGGTGCGGGCGATGGTGATGCTGCGCCAGGGCTCCGACCTGTGCCCGCCAAGCGTGACCCAGGCGCTGGTCGCGGAGTACTGCCGCCGCGGCCACCTCGAGGGCCACCTCGAGCACGTGATCGCAACCTACAAGGTCCGCGCCGAGGCGATGCAGCGGGCGCTCCGGGCCGAGCTTCCCGAGGGAGCGGCCTCGTGGCGCGAGCCTGACGGCGGGTTCTTCCACTGGCTGCGCTTTCCGGGTCGCGACGCGACCACCCTGTTCCGCAGTGCCGTCGCCCACGGTGTCGCCTTCGTCCCCGGGGTCGCGTTCTACCCCGAGCTGGACGAGCAGGTGGGCGGGCGGGTGGTCGACGCCGAGCACGCCCGCCTCGCCTTCACCTTCGCCGACCCGGCGGCCATCGTCGAGGGCTGCCGCCGGCTCGCCCGGGCCCTGGCGGAATGACGATTGCGGCGGACGACTGGTCGCCCGAGCGCTACCTGCGCTACACGGCCGAGCGCGCGCGCCCGTTCCGCGACCTTGTGGCGCGGGTCGAACACTCGGCGCCCAGAGTCGTCGCCGACCTCGGCTGCGGGCCGGGTGCCCTCACCGCGACGCTGCTCGAGCGATGGCCGGGAGCGTTCGTGGTCGGTGTCGACGCCTCGCCGGCAATGCTCGAGCGAGCGCGGCAGCGGGCCCGGCCCGGGCGGCTTGGCTTCGTGCTCGCGGATGTGCGGAGCTGGGCTCCCGCCGTGGCGCCTGACGTGATTGTCTCCAACGCGGTCTTTCACTGGCTGCCCGATCACGGGTCGCTGCTCGAGGCGTTGCTGGCGATGCTCGCGCCGGACGGCGTGCTCGCCTTCCAGGTGCCGGCCAACGCCGAGGCGCCGTCCCACCGGGCGGTCGCGGAGCTGGTGACGAGCCCGGCGTGGCGCGATCGCCTGGCCGGGGCACGGGCTCCGGGCGCGATGGCGCTGGCGTGGTATGTGGAGCATCTCGCCGAGCGGGGGTGCTCGGTCGACGCCTGGGACACGACCTACGTCCACGTCCTGGAAGGCGAGGACGCCGTGCTGCGCTGGCTCGAGGGCACCACCCTGCGGCCCGTGCTCGCGGCGCTCGAGCCCACCGAACGGCCGATTTTCCTGGAGCAGCTCGGTGCTCTCCTGCGTGAGGCGTACCCGCGACGCGAGTGGGGGACGCCATTCCCCTTCACCCGCCGGTTCGTCGTCGCATCACGCGTGGGTGGCGATGACTGAGATCGAACGAGCTGCGCCCTCGCGACGTGACGCGGTGAGAAGTAGGTTAGGCTGAGCAGCGATGATGACCGCCACGGACGACCGAACCGTCGACTGTCCCCACCGCGTCGAGTGTGGCGCCTGCTCCTTGCTGCGCCAACCGTATCGGGCGCAGCTCGAGCGCAAGCAGCGCTGGCTGATGGAGGCGCTCAACGAGCAGGTGCGCATCGACCGCCGCCGGGTTCTGCCGACCCTTGCGTCGCCGCAGGTCGAGGGCTACCGGAACCGGGCCAAGATGACGATCTCCAGCGACCGCGCCCGTGTGACCGCGCTCGGCTACTTCCAGCGCCGCAGCCGTCAGGTCGTGGACGCGCCGCACTGCGGGGTCCTGGTACCGGAGCTGCTCGAGACCACCCGCGGTCTGCGCCGACTGCTCAACTCGTCGGTTCGATTCCCCTTCGAGCTGCGTCACATCGACCTGCGCTGCGGCAGCGACCCGAGACGGCAGCACCTGACCCTGGTGGTCAAGGCCGCGACCCTTCCCCGCTTTCCGGTCGAGGCCATCGCCGACGCCTGTCCCCACGTCGCCGGCATCGCCGTCAACCTCAACCCCGGGAGCGGCCCACAGGTCGTCAAGGGACGCATCGATCCGCTGGCCGGGGACCGCGAGGTCCACGTCGAGCTGGCCGGCCTGTCGCTGCGGGTCTCCCCGGGCTCCTTCTTCCAGGTCAACCTCGGCATCCTGCCCGAGATCCACGCTCTGATGGAGGCGTTCCTCGGTGACGGCAGCCTGCTCGTCGACCTCTATGCCGGCGTCGGCACCCACGGCCTCGCCCTGCGCCGGCGATTTCGCCGGGTGCTCTGCGTTGAGGGGGTCAGGAGCTCGGTGGCGGATGCGCGGGCGTCAATCACGGCGGGCCGGGTGGACAACGTCGAAATCCTCGCCAGCCCGATCCACCGCGCCCTGCGCCGACTGCGCTCAGAGAAGCCAGAGGCCGTGATCCTCAACCCCTCAACGGTCGGCGCCGACCCGCGCGCCCTCGAGGCGATCGTCGACTCACCGGCTCGGCGGCTGGCCTACCTCTCCTGTGACCCCACCACGCTCGCCCGTGATCTGGCCGTGCTCCTCAAGGGCGGTTTCGAGCTGGTCACGGTCCAGGCCGTCGACATGATGCCCCAGACCCGCCAAGTGGAGTCCCTGGCCTTGCTACGTCGTTAGCGCGGTCAGTTGCGCACCAGGATGCGCTCGGCGCATCCAAAGCAGCCAGCAGGGCAGAGGCCCGCGACCGCGTCTTGACCTCCCAGTCACCGTCAAGGGCCTATGCCCTGCTGGCTGCTAGAGCTCGAAGCGGACCGCGAGCCGGACCTGGCGCGGGGATTGGTAGGCGATGCGGCGGCCGAAGTCGGGGTTGAGCACGCCGAAGCTCCGCTCGGTGTTCTGGTCGTAGTCGGTGACACCCGTCCGATCGAAGAGGTTGAAGACGTCGGCGAGGAAGACCAGCCGTCCGCCGCGCAGCGGGAGCTCGTAGTCGCTGTGGAGGTCGAAGGTCCATTCGTTCGGGGTGCGGCGGAGGAAGCCGTCCTCGGTTTCGATGCCTGACCCTCGCGGGGCCTCGGGGATCTCACCGGCCCGCCCGTACACCGGGCTCGCGGCCATCGGGGTGAGCGGGCGTCCGCTGCTGCCCTGGAACGCCGCGCCGAGGCTGATGCCGGAGTCGAAGCGGTAGGTCCCGTACAGCTTGACCTGGTGGGGCCGGTCGTTGGGCAGCGGACGGACCTCGGCCAGGTAGCGGATGTCGCCGCGGAATCCCTCCTGCGGCACGCCGAACTCGGCATAGGTCGGGTCGTCGGGCGGGAAGTCGAAGATCCCGGTGAGCGCGGGCAGGGACTGCTGGGCGTCGTTGCGGTAGAAGCCCTCGTAGTTCCCGACCAGGCGTGACCAACGGTAGGACGCGAGCAGCGACCAGTGGTGGGAGAAACGCTTGTCTGCGGTGAGCTCGAGCGCGTCGTAGCGTCGGACCGGGTCGACGAAGCGCCCGATGCCGTCGACCGTCGGCGGGTAGTCCGCGCGTGGGTTGGTGACCAGGTACTCGACGTTGTCAGTGCCGACGTAGGTGAGCCACAGCGAGGCGGTGGTGACGTCCTCGAGCACCCGGGTCATGTCGCTGTGGAGGTAGCGCACGCCGAGGACCAGATCGGACGCGGCGACCCACTCGAAGCCGACGGTCGACTCCCCGGACGTGGTCACCCTCGCGCTCGGGTCGATGAGCGCCGGCGAGGTGTTGCGGAGGATCAAGTGTCGGGTCGAGCCGCCGGCGTCGACGCCCTCGGGGATCGGGTCGGTGAGTCCCGCGTCGAAGTAGTCGGCGCGCGATACCCGGCCGCCGCCGCCGAGCAGGGTGACGGCGATGGCGTTCGGGATCCGCGCGGGGTAGACGCCCCAGCTGGCGGAGAGCTTGGTGCGTCCCGTGCCTGAGGGATCCCACACCAGCCCCAGCCGCGGCGCCCAGTCGTCGCCGAAGGTGAAGCTCGCGGCGGAGCCCGCGAGCTCCTGGCGCTCCCAGCGCAGGCCCACGGACAGCGTGAGCGAGGTACCGAGGGTGGCGCGGTCCTGGAGGAAGGCGCTGGCATAGCGGGCAGTGCTCGAGCGCTCGCCCCCCAGCTCTGCGCGGGTCACCCGGTAGACCCGCCCGAAGACCGGGTCCGGCAGGATGTCAACCAGGGCGCCGCTCGTCGTGGTGCGCCCGTCGACGAGCACGAAGGAAGGACCCGTACTGGTTGCTATCGCATCGGCTGTCGTGCGTTCGCTTCCGAAGCCGTAGGACAGCTCGTGACGTCCCAGCAGGTGGGTCGATCGGGCGTGGAGCTGGAGGCTGTCGCCGATGTTCTGGGACTCGTAGCGTCCCTTCCCGCCGCTGATCTCGACCGGCGTCACCGTATCGTCGGTGACCTGCCACTCGTCGACCAAGGGACGCTCCTCGAAGCTGCTGGCTGCGTGGGCGAGCGCTGCCTCGACCAGCCACTCCGGGCGCAGGACGCCCTGGTACTGCAGACCCTGGTTGTGGCCGCCGTAGTCGAGCGAGCTGAAGGCGCTCGGCGAGCCGAACAGCATCGCGTCGGCCGTTTGGGGGCCGGTGCCGCCATGGGTTGGGTCGCCGAAGGCGGACAGCTCGAGACGGTGATCTGCGCGCGGAAGCCAGGTGAGCTTGCCGGCGTAGGAGTACCCGGTGCGGTCGCGGTCGACCTCGCCGAGCGCGCGCAGCGGAAAGCCCTCCGGGGCAAGCAAGGTCGTCGTCTGGTCGCGGTGGCTGGCGGCGATGAAGTAGAACACCCGGTCGCGGGCGAGCGGGCCGCCGAGGGTGAAGCCGAGCTCGCTCGACGACTCGCCGGTGGTGTTCACCGCGCCGTTGAGGAGGGTCAGCGTCGGGCGGCTGCCCTCGAGCGAGGCGGGCGAGACGTAGGCGAAGACGCTGCCGTGGAGCTCGTTCGACCCGCTTTTGGTGATCACCGAGACCAGGCCCCCGGTTGACTGCTGGGTCTCGGCCCCGGCGCCGGCGGTTTGCACCTGGACCTCGTCGATGAAGTCGTAGCTGACGCCGTTGCCGAGGGAGCCGTACTGGTTGGTGTAGACGCCGAGCGCGCCGTATCGGGCGTTGGTGATGTTCACCCCGTCGACCAGGTACTGGTTCTCGAGCCCGCTCGCGCCGGAGATCGACGGGTTCGAGCGGCCCGCGCCGCCGCTGTTGGAGACGCCTGGCGCGAGGTAGATCGTGTCGGCCAGTTGGCGGCCGACCGGCACCCGGGCGAGGTCGTCGGTACTCACGGTGAGGCCGACGGCGGCGGAGCCGAGGTCGAGCGTCGGCGCCGCCGCGGTCACGTCGACGGTCTCGGTGAACGCGCCCGGCGCGAGGGTGATCTCGAGCTCGATGCGCTGCCCGAGCCGAACGTCCAGGTCGCGGCGCTCCGCCGCACGGTACCCGGGCATCTCCGCACGGACTGTGCAAGCTCCGGGGGCGACATAGGGCGCGAGGAAGTGGCCACCGGCGTCGGTGGCCAGGGTCGTGGAGCCCTGCGGGGAGGTCACCACCACGGTCGCGCCATTGAGCGGCCGCCCCTGCTCGCCGAGCACCCGGCCGGCGATCGAGCCGGTGGTGAGGTGCTGGGAGTTCGCAGTGACCGCGAGCAGGAGGCACGCCATGAGGCTCCAGCCGGTCCGCACCGCGCAAACCGGTCGATGGATCCGAGGATGGCCGTCGAGCGGGTCGGGTCCCGCGCCGTCGCGACCTGTTGCCTGCTCACTCGAGGGGAGGTCGTCACGGGTTTCACAGCGTCGCGTCGTCTGGTCGCTGAGCATTTCGTTCATGGAAACAGACAGCCAGGAGTCTTCGTCACGAGCACCTCGTGCAAGCAGCGATGTGGCGCCATCCTACCTTGCGCAGAAGCACCGTCAACCTCCCTTGAGATGCATGGCCGGGGGGAGGTCGCTGCCTCGGGGCGTCAGTGCGCCATCCACGGCAGCCGGTCGAGGTCGACGTTGCCGCCGGACAGCACGACGCCGACTTTGAGCCCCGCGAAGCGCTCGCGGTGGGCGAGGACCACGGCCAGGGGGACCGCCCCGGAGGGCTCGACGACGAGCTTGGCGCGCTCCCACAACAGTCGTGTCGCAGCGACGATCTGGTCCTCGCTCGCGGTCAGGATCGCCTCGGCGTGGCGCGAGAGAATGCTGAAGGTGAGCGGGCTCAAAGCCGTACGTAGGCCGTCGGCGACCGTGACGGGGTCCTCGGACGGCAGCAGCCGGCCGAGCTCGAGCGAACGGCGGGCGTCGTCCGCCGCTGCCGGCTCGGCGCCGACAAAGTGAATCCCAGGTGCGCGCGCGGCGAGAGTGATGCAGGTGCCGCTCGCGAGCCCGCCGCCGCCGACCGGGGTGATGACAACGTCGAGGTCCGGCGCCTGCTCGAGCAGCTCGAGAGCACAGGTGCCCTGCCCAGCGACCACCAGCGGCTCGTCGTAGGGGTGGACAAAGGTCGCACCGGTCCCGGCGACGATCGTCTCGAGCGTGGTTTCGCGAGCGGCGAGGGTGGGCTCGCAGAACGTGATCTGGCCGCCGTAGCCCTCGACCGCCGCGACCTTGACCCGCGGCGCCGTCGACGGCATCACGATGTGGGCCGGGATCCCGCGCAACGCCGCGGCCCGGGCCAGCGCCGCGGCGTGGTTGCCGGAGGAATGGGTACAGACACCGCGACCCGCGATCGCCTCGTCGAGGGCGAACACGGCGTTGGTCGCGCCACGCGCCTTGAAGGCGCCAGCCTTCTGGAGGTTCTCGCACTTGAAGACGAGCCGCGCCCCGGCCATACGGTCGAGGGTCGCGCAGGTGGCGACCGGCGTGCGGTGGACGTGGGGTGCGATCCGCCGCGCCGCCTCGAGGATCTCCTCGATGGCTGGGGGTGCAGAGCTCACATGGTCTCCGCGGGCGCGAGCACGATCTCGTCTCCTCGCTTGAGGGTCAGCCGCTCGGCGGCCGAGCCGTCTCTCACTGCGAGCTCGAGCAGACCCGAGGAGCCGGCCAGGAAGACCGGCCGGGCGGTCGGCGCCTCGCTGTACGTGGCGGCTCGATAGCGCACGCGGGTCGAACCGCAGTCGAGGGCGGTTCCCGGGCCCGCGGCCGCGGCCGGAAGGTTGGTGATGACGTTGCCGAAGCGGTCGACGTGGAGGACCACGCCGTGCAGTCGGCCGCGCACGGCGGTCGGCTCGGGCAGCGGGCATGGGACGAGCCCGTCGGCGGGGCAGTCGCTGCCGAGCCGCGACGGGTCGTCGCCGCGCGCCAGCCGGGCGGCGGCCGGCGCGAACAGGTCGCGTCCGTGGAAGGTCGCGCTGGGCACCGCGAGACCCATGGCGGCGGCGTCGAGCTGGATGACGCGTTCGGCCGGACCGACCGCGGCTGCGAGCCCGTTGTCCGGCGCCACCAGCCAGCGGCCGCCGATCGCGGCGGCGACCGCCCGTCGTGCGGTCCCCACCCCTGGGTCGACCACCGCCAGCACCACCGCCGCCTCCGGCAGGTGGGGCCACGTGGAGCGGACGAAGAAGCAGCCGGTCCAGACGTCACCCGCCGGCACCGCGTGGCCGAGGTCGAGGCGAGGCGCGCCGGGTGCGTCGCGCTCGCACACCGCGTGCATGGCGCCAACGTAGTGGTCCTCGAGCCCGAAGTCGGAGAGGAGGCAGATCGCTCTCATCGGCTGTAGTGGAGGTGGACCTTCTTGGGGTGGACGAAGTCCTGCTCGTCGAGCCGGTGGGCCATCTCGAGAATCCTGTCGACGGGTCCCACGTAGGTCCCTTTCCCGCTCAGAATGTAGTCGTGGACCGGCGAGTAGAGCTCGACGCCCTCTGCGTCCTCCTCGATCTTCTCGTCGACGTGGTAGCCCTCGAGGCGGACGCCCACGGGCAGGTCTGCTTCGATCAGGTGGCGGACCAGCCCGGCGTCCTCGCGGTCGAAGGCCCGGAACTCGAAGGCGAGCTCGGCGTAGTCGATCTCTCGTGGGTCCTGGGCGACGAGCTCGAGGTGGGGCGCTTCGGCGAGGGCGGCGACCATGCGCTCTGCGAGGCGCTTGGACAGGATCACCCGGGTGCGTCGGCCGACCCGCTCACGGATCGAGTCCATCAGCCCTTCCGATTCGATTGGCTCGCGCTCCGCCAGCCACGCCGGCCCAAGGTCCTCGCCCCCGAGCCGGAAGCCCTCGACGAAGCCCGTCGCCAGTTCGGTGTTTCCCTCCAGGTCGAGCTCGACGAACACGGTGTGGTCGGCCATGGCTTCCTCCGCCTCAGATCAGCAGAAGGGTGACGAGGATGAAGACCGGGATCAGGACGGGAATCGAGTAGCGCAGCATGTAGCCGAAGAAGCTCGGCATCTCGACCCCGGTCTCCTCGGCGATCGACTTGACCATGAAGTTCGGGGCGTTGCCGATGTAGGTCATCGCTCCGAAGAACACTGCGCCGAGCGAGATCGATGCCAGGAACTCGGCCTCGTTGGCGATGATCTGGTGGATCACGGCCGGCTCCGGGACGCCCGGGAACAGCCGGCCCTCCGCGGTCGTGAGGAAGGTCAGATAGGTGGGTGCATTGTCGAGGAACGAAGACAGCGCACCGGTCGCCCAGAAGAAGTGCCAGGGATCCTTGACCGCGGCGACGAGATGCGCCATTGCTCCGTGCTCACCGGCCTTGAGGATGGCGAGGGCCGGGACGATGGTCATAAAGATACCGGCGAACAGGTAGGCCACCTCGAGGATCGGGAACCATGTGAAGCTGTTCCCCTCGCGGACCTCCTTGGGGGTCGTGATCAGGGAGAGCAGGCCCATGACGATCAGGATGAGATCCCTGGCGAGGTTCTGGATGTGCTGGTGGATGCCCAGGATCGACACCTCGCCGGCATGCCAAGTCCCCGACAGGATGACCCCGCCGAGGATTCCGCCGAGGAACAGGACGTTGTGGAGGCCCTCGATCTTGAGCGTTTCGCCGCCCTCGATCGGCTGGCGGGCGGCATCGGTCTCCCGGCGCCAGAAGTGGGTGTCGATCGCGAAGAAGACGGCGAGCAGGATCGCCACCACCAGTCCGGTTTCCTTGATCAGGCCGAGGGTCCAGAAGAACGGCACCCCGTGGAGGAAGCCGAGGAACAGCGGCGGGTCGCCGAGCGGCGTCAGCGAGCCGCCGACGTTGGCGACCAGAAAGATGAAGAACACGACCGTGTGGACCTTGTGGTGGCGACGCGCGTTGGCGCGCAGCACCGGGCGGATGAGGAGCATCGCGGCGCCGGTCGTTCCGACCCATGACGCAATGACAGTGCCGATCAGCAGGAAGACCGTGTTCAGTCCAGGGGTGCCGTTGAATGAGCCTCGCACCAGGATTCCGCCCGAGACCGTGAACAGCGCCCACAGCAGAATGATGAACGGGATGTAGTCGATCACGTAGATGTGGGCGATCGCGTGGATCGCGTCGTGCCCGTAGGCGAGTGTGAATGGGATCGCCAGCAGCAGCGCCCAGAACGCCGACACCTTCGGGAAGTGGTGGTGCCAGAACTCGGGCGCCGCGAGCGGGAAGACCGCGATCGACAGGAGCATCCCGACGAATGGTATGACCGACCACAGTGGCAAGACGGCACCGAGGTCGACGACGCCCTCGCCCTCGCTCGCCGCGGCGATCGCCGGGACCAGTAGAACCGGCAGCACAGCGAGCACACCGACCACCAATGAGCGGATTCGACCAGTCGGCATGGGGCGCACCTCCCCGCCCGAACCGGGCGTTGGGGGACGGTAGCACAGGTGCGCGCGCGCGGACCATCGCTCCGGTGGCGGCCGTCACTGCAAATGGTTGAGCAAACATCATCATAACAGCAACTTAGCCAGGAGTCTTCAGGGCGCCGGGTGCTCGCATTTCTGCTATTCTCCCGGCGCCATGGTCGCATTCGCCGTCGCCGAGGAGCTTCTCCACGCCGCACTCATTACCGGCCTCGTGTTCGTGATGATGGCCCTGGTTGAGCTCGCCACGGTCGCCACCCACGGTCACATGACGCAACGGCTGACGAACGGCCGCTTTCGACAGTACCTTGTGGCCTCCGTGCTCGGGCTCCTTCCCGGCTGCGCGGGCACCTATCTCGCGGTCTCGATGTACTCCCACGGCAGCCTCACTCTCGGAGCGGTCACCGCGGCGCTGATCGCGACCGCGGGCGACGAGTCCTTCGTGATGCTGGCCATGATTCCCGAGAAGGTCCCCCTGCTGGCGGCGATCCTGTTTGCCACGGCGCTGGTCGGCGGCGCCGCGACCGACCAGGTGCTGACCCGGTTCGGGCTGGTCCGGCGCGACCCCTGTGCGCTGTCCGGCCTCCACGAGGAGGACCTCGTCCGGCCCGCCGCCGCCGACCGCTGGATTCCCCTCCGGCTGCGCCTCGAGCCCGTGCTCCCGCGCCTGGTGCTGATCGTGGCCTTCTCACTGCTCTTGATGGTCCTGCTCGCGGGTGGGTTCGAGCACCACGAGCTCGCAGTAACCGCCGGCGAGGCGTCGCCGCACGGGCACGATGCCGAGGCCTGGATCTTCGGTGTGGTGCTCGCGCTCGGCATCGGCATCGTTGCCGTCGCACCGCGTCACTACGTCGAGGAGCACCTCTGGGAGCACGTCGGGAAGCACCACGCTCCGAGGATCTTCCTGTGGACGGCGGGGACGCTGCTCCTGGTTCGGCTGGCCGGCAGCTGGCTCAACCTCGGCGCGTTCGCCGTTGGGCACAGCGGTTGGGTGCTGGTCGGCGCCTGCCTGCTCGGGATCATCCCCCAGTCGGGCCCGCACCTGATCGTGCTCGCCCTTTTCGCCACCGGGCAGGTGCCGTTCTCGGTCCTGGTCGCCAACTCCATCGTCCAGGACGGCCATGGGCTGCTGCCGCTGCTCGGGATCGCGCCGCGGGACGCGGTGCTCGCCAAGGCTGCCAACCTCGTGCTCGGCCTCGCCGTCGGTGGAGCGATGCTCGCTGCGGGCTGGTGACGTCTCTGCCGCGAGACGCGGCAGAGGTGAAGAGCCAAGAGCGAAGAGTTGCGGGGATACGCGAGGCGCCCGACGTGGGTGGAGCGCTTCTCTGCCCCTGCCGCTCCATGACCGAGTCAAGCCGCCCCTACTCCACGATCTCCCGCGCGTCGGACGTGAACGAAATCCCCTGGCCGGAGTAGATGCCGATCATGACGGCTTCCACCATCGGCGGGTTGACGGGCACACCGGACTCCCACCGCACGATGAAGTTGGCGCCCGAACCCCCCGAAGCATCCCGTTCCTCGATTCACGGTGTGTCGGCCCCTCCTAGAATCCTACCAGACGGGTCGACCGGCGTCTGAAGCCCGGATGCGCCGGAGATACAAGACTGGGGCACGGTCGAGAACCGTACCCCGGGTGTTTGAGTACCTCAGCTGGACTGCGTCCGGATCAGCGTTCGTGCTAAGTGACGTCAGAAGCGGTAGCCGATGCCGACGCCGAAGACCCAGGGGTCGATGTCCACGGTGACGGTGTCGAGCACGTGACCGTTTCCGAGCCTCAGTTCCGCGTCGGTGGAGATCTTGACGTACTTGACGTCGACGTTGAACACCCAGGCGCCCCTCATGGCGAAGTCCACCCCGAGCTGGCCCGCGAGGCCGAACGAGCTGCTGAACTTGACGTCCGCGAGCCCCAGACCGGCGAGTTCGGCCGAGAGGTCGTAGTTGAAGAAACGGGTGTAGTTGACGCCGATCCCGCAGTAGACGTCGAGGGGCCCGCCGCTCGAGGAGTGGTACTGGAGGGTGAGCGTAGGTGGCAGGGCGCCGACGGTCCCCGCATCGGCTCCGGCAAGCGCGCCGCCCGCCACCGCGAGCGTGTGTGGCTCGCCACTCGATGGCTCCACGCTGGAGGGCATCTCGGCGCCCTCGCAACGTGACCTGGTGAGAAGTGCACGCAGGGGCGGGTACGATGGAAGCCGGGAGGCCGAGATGAGGACCCTCGATCTGTTTGTGGCCGGGCAGTGGCGCAAGGGCAGTGATGTGCTGGAGGTGCGCTCGCCGTTCGACGGGCGCGTGGTGAGTACGGTCGCGCGGGGCGGGCCCGAGGAGCTCGAGGAGGCCGCTGCCGCCGCCGAGGCCGAGGCGCCGGTGGTCGCGGCGCTGACGCCGGCCGCACGGGGCGCAATCCTCGAGCGCGCGAACGCCCTGATCGTCGAGCGCCGCGAGGAGCTCGCCGCCGCGATCAGCGAGGAGGCGGGCAAGCCGATCGGGCTCGCCCGCGGCGAGGCGGACCGATGCGCCGACAGCTTCGCCGAGGCCGCCCATGTCGCCCGCCACCCCGAGCTCGAGACGCTCGACCTCGGCGGGTACGCGTCCGGCGCCGGGCGTCTCGGACTGATCCGACGGGTGCCGGTGGGGCCTGTGCTGGCGATCACGCCGTTCAACTTCCCGCTCAACCTGGTCGCCCACAAGCTCGCCCCGGCGGTCGCGGCCGGGTGTCCGGTGGTGCTCAAGCCGGCCAGCCAGACGCCGTCGCCGGCGCTGCTGCTCGCCGCCATCCTCGAGCAGGCCGGGCTGCCCGCGGGCGCGCTTTCGGTGATTCCGAGCCGCGGCGGCGACGCCGAGTCCCTGGCGGCGGACGAGCGCTTCCGCCTGCTCACCTTCACCGGCTCGATGGAGGTCGGCTGGCGGCTCAAGCAGCTCGCCTGGCGCCGGCGGGTGTCGCTCGAGATGGGCGGCAACGCCGCTGTGATCGTGGAGTCGGACGCCCGAGACCTCGACGCCATCGCGCGACGGATCGCGTCCGCGGCGTACGGCTACGCCGGCCAGTCGTGCATCTCGGTGCAGCGGATCCTGGTCCATGAGGACCACTACGTCGCCATGCGTCGGGCACTGGTCGAGGCCGCCGAGTCGGTCGCGACCGGCGACCCGGCCGCGGACGCGACGGTGTGCGGTCCACTCATCGACCGCGCCAACGCCGACCGGGTCGACAGCTGGGTGGCCCAGGCGCGGGAGGCGAAGGGCCGGCTGCTCGCGGGCGGCGAGCGCGAGGGCAACGTCATCCGGCCGGTGCTGCTCGAGGAGGTGCCGCCCGACCAGTCGGTCTCGTGCGACGAGGTCTTCGGGCCGGTCGCAGTACTCGACCCCTACGAGGACTTGGCCCAGGCGCTCAACATGGTCAACGACTCGCGCTACGGGCTCCAGGCCGGAATCTTCACCTCGGACACCGGCAAGGTCCAGGAGGCATGGGAGAAGCTCGAGGTGGGCGGATTGATCCACAACGACGTGCCGACCTGGCGGACCGATCCGATGCCGTATGGCGGCGTCAAGGGCTCCGGGGTCGGCCGCGAGGGCCCACGCTTCACCTATCGCGAGATGACCGAGGAGCGGCTGCTGGTCGTCCGGCGCTGATAGGGGTCAAGGGTTAAGGGTGAAGGGTGAAGCGAACGGGGAGAGGGCAGGGCGATCAGGAGAGCGTGTCTCCTATCGCTTAACGCTTTTCTCTTGACCCTTCACGGCGCCAGCGTCGCTCGCGACGCGAGCGCTCGGCCTTCGGGGCGGGGCGCTGGCAACCTCGCCGGTGACCAGCCGGCCGCCTACTCACTCCAGCTGAGCCAGCACTCTCCCCGTCCAGACAGCCCGGCCACATGGGGCACCTGGACCCCGATCCCGCCGCCCGCTGCCAGCTCCCCGCCGCCCGCTGCGCGACCCCAGATTCGGCCCACCACCCCCTGGCGTTCGGCCCAGCTGCTCCCGCCCCAGCGTTCGGGTCCAGGATCAGGCTGCTGGCGGCAGGGCGCGGGGAGCCGGAATCGTGACGTCCGGGCGCTGCCGGCTCGAACTCCGAACCCGACCCCGCCGCCGGCTGCCCGCCGCCCGATCCCGGATTCGGCCGCCCGATCCCCGCGGACCAGCGACGGAAACACCGGCTCTGCGGCCTGACCTACTGTGGCGCTCTTGGCTTGCGGGCAGCGCCCGCGCTGAGTCTCCGTGGTTTGTCCCGTGCGTCGATCCGGCCGCTCGGGCGGCGGGGCGGGGCGCCGGCGACCTCGCCAGTGATCACGAGCGCGAAGGGCTGGCGGCCGAAGAGGATCGCATGCGGCGCAACCCGGACGGTCCAGGTCCCCGGGCCCGCCGCCGGCAGCCACACCACCTCGAGGTTGTTGAGCCGGTCCGGCTCGCCTCCCGTCACCGAGACGCCGTTTGCGAAGACGTTGCCGAGGAAGGTTCCGTCGGGGCCGGTGACGGTCAGGTCGAGGTCGTTGACCAGGTTGACCGCGGCGGCGGCGCTCGACGGGGGGTCGGTCCACGCGAGTACGACCTTGAGGGGACCCTGGGCTGCGAGGCCGAAGGGCTCGACAAACGCCGCGTCCTCGGCTCCCGCAAAGAGCCGGCCCTCGTCGCGAACCACGAGGCGCCAGGTCGCGCTCGCGACGGGCAGCGCGGTGTCGAGTCGGACCAGGCCCCAGCCCTGGTCTCGCGACGGGACCGGCGCGACGCCGCTGCATCCGAGCCCGGAGAGGTCGATCGCCGAGGCGACGAGCGTCGCCCGCACCAGCGCTGAGGAGGGCTCGAAGCCGCGATCGGATTGCGGGCTGCCGTCGGGAGCGCGGCCCTCGACGAAGAACTGACGCACCAGGGCGACCAGCCCGGCCGCGGTCGGGGTCGCCATCGAGGTTCCGCTCGCGGATCGGACGTCGCAGTTGCCGGTGGTCACGTTGGCATCCGAGCGCGCGGAGCGCACGTCGGTGCCTGGTGCGACGACATCCGGCTTGATGCGCCCGTCGTGGGTCCAGCCCCGAGAGGAGAAAAAGGCGACGCAGGGCGGATTGACGTCGCCGTGGACGGTCGCGCCGACCGCGATCACATTCTTGCCGGTGGCGGGCGAGCCGACAGTGTCCGGGCCGCTGGCGCCCGCGTTGCCGGCGGCGAACAGGACCACCGCGTCGCGGTGCTCCCACACGAAGCGGTCAACGTCCGCGGTGCGCTCCGTGTAGCGGTTGTAGGGGGTGATGTTCTCCTCGTCGCCCCAGGAGTTGGTGTGGAGGCGGGCGCCCTGGGCGCGAGCCTGCTCGAGCACCGGGCCGAGCGGGATCAGCGGGCAGCCGAGGCCGGGAAGGTCGGCACAGTCGTCGGTGCGGGCGCCGCCGTCCTGGATGACCAGCCGCGCCGCCAGGGCCATGCCGTCGAGTCCGTCGCGCACACCGTAGACTCCGCCGTCACCAGCGGCGCTGCCGGCGACGTGGGTGCCGTGGCCCGCGTCGTCCCAGTGCCCAGGGCCCGGGTCGGGCCAGTCGAAGTCCCACAGGAAGTCGACCGCCACAACCTTGCGGTGTGCGGGGGAGACGGCCGTGCCGTCAGGGCCGTTGATCGCGGGTAGACCGTGCTCGGGGTCCGCGAAGTAGCAGTTGTCGGCGTCCAGGCCGGTGTCGATCACCGCGATCACCTGGCCCGAGCCGTCGAGGCCCGCGAGGTCCATCGGCAAGACGTTCGGCAGCCCGCTCTGGCACTGCCAGGCCGAGGCGTCGTTGGCAAGTCGTGCCCCGGGCAGCACGTCCGCCCAGACCAGGCCGGCGACATCGGCCAGGGCAGTGCGAGCCGCCGCGAGGCGCGCCGCCGGCACGCGCACGCCGAGCTCGGCGAGCCGGCCGTTCGGGCGGGTCCAGGCCAGCGTCGCGCCCGCGCCCAGCAGTTGGACCACGGCGGGGCCGAGGAGCTCGGGTCGCGACACAGCCATCGCCACGGGAACCCCGCCGCGAAACTGCGTGGCAGCGCTCTGATCGAGCGAGGCGAGGGCCGGCAGCACCGCCTGGCGGGCCGTCCAGGCCAGCGTCGCGAGCCCATGGTCCGTGCCCGGGATGGCCTCGGGTGGCCCGTCGACCAACAGGGCGCCGTCGCCCAGGACGGCGAGCACACGCCCGCCGTGGGCCTCGATGGATGCGGCCGCGGCGGCTGTGGTCGGGCCCGCGAATCGCACCACCCGTGGTCCGGCCGCGGCGGCCGGCGCGGGCCGGTCGGGGGCGGGGACGAGGAGCCTCGGCAGACAGGTCGACGGAGCGGCCGACGTCGCCGGCGCTCCGCACGCGGCCAGCAGCATGACGGCGACGACTTTCTCGCGCACAGCGTTTCCCCCTCTCCGCTCGACTCTGGAATAATACCGGCATGGCCAACCCCGACCACCTTGCCCGTCTGCGCGCGGGCCAGTGGAACGAGTGGCGAGCCGCCCACCCCGGGATCTCGCCCGACCTCATCGACGCACCGCTCGCCGACGCAGATCTCGCGGGCCTCGACCTGAGCAAGGCCCACATGCGTGGCGCCGACCTTTCGGGGGCGAACCTCGAAGGTGCGGACCTCACCCGGGCCGTGCTCGAAGGCAGCTCGCTGGGCGGTGCCTCGCTCAAGGGCGCCCGGCTGGACTGGGTGCAGCTCAACTTCCTCGACATGTCCCTGCTCGACCTCACCCGTGCCTCGCTGCGTGGCGCGAGCTTTCGTGGAGCGATCCTGACGCGGGCGATGCTGCGGGGAGCGGACCTCAGCCAGTCGCAGCTCGAAAGTGCCGTGCTTGACTACGCCGACCTGACCGGGGCGGACCTCTCGGGCGCGTCGCTGCGGGGTGCGCGGTTCTCCGGCACGGTCATGCGCGGCGTCAGGGCGAGCTCGGCGGTGCTGGAGGGCGTCGAGCTGGTTCAGCTGGCGATGGAGAGCGCCGACTTCTCGGGCGCCGTCGCCGACAACGCCCAGCTGCGCGGCTCGAAGCTTGACCACGCCAACTTCTCCGGCGCTTCCATGCGAGGCACGAACCTCTACGAGTGCTCGCTGGTGGAAGCGGTCTTCGACGAGGCCCAGTGCGAGGGGGCGACCTTCGGCCACGCCAACCTCGAAAAGGCGCGCTTCGTCCGGACCAACCTGTCCCGAGCCGACCTGCGCGAGGCCAGCCTGCTCCACGCCGTCCTCGACGGCTGTGTGCTCGCCGGCGCGCTGCTCGTCAAGGTCGACTTCCGGTCGCCGACCCTCGGCCGCCTGTCGTTCGCGACCGCCGACCTGCGCAAGGCCGTGTTCACCAACTGCGAGCTGCGCAGTGTGGACTTCCGGGAGGCCAACCTCGAGGAGGCGGACTTCCAGCACGCCAACCTCGAGGGTGCCAACCTGAGCCACGCGAAGCTGGCCGACGCGAAGCTGCGCCACGCGAGCCTCAAGCAGGCCGACCTGTCGGAGGTCGAGGCTCAGGGTGCCGACCTCTCCGGCACCAACATGATCCTGGTGACCGCGCGCGCCGCGAAGCTGATCGGAGCCGACTTCCGCTTCACCGACGGGGTCGGTATCGACCTCGAAGGCGCCGACCTCCGGTGGGCGGATCTGCGCAACGCCGACTTCACCAAGGCCAATCTGGAGGGGGCCCGGATCTGGGGCGCCCGCATCCGGAGGACCAAGCTGCCACCCGCCAAGCTGCAGTGGCTGCTGCTGCTGCGCATCAGTCAGCTCTTCAGGCGCTTTCAGTCGAAAACAGAGAAGATGCGCGAGGCGCGGGAGCGAAAGCGGGTTCGCGAGGTCGCGGACCTCGTCCGCAAGCGCGAGGCGACGCGCAAGCGCCGCCACCGCTAGCACCCTGCGGCGCAGAGGCCCGTCATGGCGGTCAGGATGGTGGAACGTCTTGCCGGGCCTCTGCACCGCAGGCTGCTTTCGACGAGCTGCGCTCGTCGTGTCAAAGGGCTCATCGATCGGCAGCCGTGCGCCGGGCCTTCGGCGGGCGTCCCCCTCGGCCTCTACCCACCGCCCGGGGTGCCTCCGGTAGGCGCCACAGGCGTCCGTCCGCGCAGCACCACCACGGCGCCCGAGATGATGATCATCGCGCCACCGAGCAGGCTCGCCGCATCCGGCACCTCGCGCCAGAACAGCCACCCGATCAGCGCCGAGAACACAATCAGGCTGTAGCTGATCAGCGAAACCTCGGCCGCCGGGGCGTGGCGAAAAGCGGCGGTGAGCCCGAACTGACCGCCCGCGGCGGCGAGCCCGATGCCGACCAACCAGGCCGCGTCAACCGCCGAGGGCAGCGTGAAGTTCGGCACCACCACCGGGAACAGCCCGACCACGGAGACGAGAGAGAACACGAACACGATAGTCTCCGGCGGCTCCCGGTCGCGCAGGAAGCGGACCACCGCGTAGGCGCCGCCCGCGAACAGGGCGGAGCCCGCCCCGACCAGCGCCGGCAGCACCTCGAGGTCGAAGCGAGGCTTGATCACCAGCAGCCCGCCGGCGAAGCCCGCCGCGAGCGCGACCGCGGTGCGGGCCGTGATCGCCTCGCCGAGCGCGGCCGCGGCGATCACCGTGGTCACGAATGGCGAGAGCTTGGTGAGCATGGAGGCGTCGGCGAGGAGGAGGTGGTCGACGGCGTAGAAGTAGCATGCGACGCCGCCGATGCCGAGCACCGAGCGCAGCAGCAGCCACCTGAGGTTGCCCGGCCGGCCGAGCAGCGGCCGACGGTTGCGGCGCACGAGCGCGCCGGCCACGAACAAGGTGACGAGGTTGCGGAACAGGACCTTCTCGAACAACGGCACGGCGGGTGCCAGCTTGACGAAGGCGGCCATCGCCGCGAACGACGCGGACGAGGCGAGCATCAGCGCGGCGGCGCGGGGGCGGTCCTCCACGTCAGCGACCGCTCGCGCCGCCGCCGAGCGTCTGGCCGGCCGGCCTCAGAAGCGGTGGCCGATGCCGATCCCGGCGATCCAGGGGTCGATGTCGACCCCGACCGTGTCGAGGGTGCCGCCGGGGGCGCCTGCGAGCTTGATCTCGACGTTGGTGGACGCCTTGATGTACTTGAGGTCGAGGTTGAGGAACCAGTTGGGGCTCACGTCGATGTCGATCCCGAGCTGGGCAGCGACGTTGAGCCCGTCGCTGAAGTCGAGATTCGAGACCCCGAGGTCGCGCAGGGTCTGGCTGGTTTCATACTTGTAGAACGTGGCGAGCGTCACGCCGACCCCGAGGTAGGGGCGGGCGGCTCCGCCGGGCAGGAAGTGATACTGCACCGTCACCGTCGGCGGGAGCAGCCAGACGCTGCCGAGGTCGGCTCCGTCCAGGGCGCCGCCCTTGGCCGCGAGGTCGTGGCGGGCGGTGGCGAGCACGAGCTCGATGCCCCAGTGACGTTCGAGCATCCAGGTGAAGTCGATCTCCGGCGCCACCGCGGAGTCCACGGAGACCTGGCTGCCGGTGTCGCCGATCAGGGTCGAGCTGTCGTTGGGCGAGATGTAGATGGCGCGGACCCGCCAGAACGACTCGCCGGCCGCGGCTGCCGAAGGCAGCGCGACGAGACCGGCCAGGACGAGGCAGCACGCAGCGCAGAGGGTCGAACGACGCATGGCGATCTCCTTTGCTGTCACGGCGCGGGACCCTCGGTCACCGCGTCGACCACGGCTGTGAGCCGCGCCTCGGGCGACTGGGGACGTCCCGCTCTGTTCGACAACCACTCGGCTCATGCTCGCAGAGCGTGCGGTGGCTCGTCAACTGCCCCTCCGCGGCTTTCTGCGAAGTAGCTGCCCGGTCCGGCCAGGAGCCGGAAGAACTTCAGTCGATGTCGTGGTCGTTCGAGGACGGTTCGGCGGTCCAGTACTCCTCGGAGAAGAGCCTCGTGGTGAGGCGCGAGACCGGCGATTGGCGGTCCTTGCGGCCCCCCTCTCGATCGTCGCGTGTGGGCACTGCCAAGCTCGCCTCGGCGGTGGAGAACTCATCCAGCACGCGGTCTTCGATGACCTTGCGGATGTCGGCGTTGAGCGGATGGGCGATGTCGCGGAGCTGTCCGTTACGGCCCTTACGTGCGGGCATGGTCACGTAGAGCTGGCCTTCCCGCCCTTCCATCACGCGCAGGTCGTTGACCATGAAGCAGTCGTCCAACACGATGCTGGCGAAGGCCCGGACCTTGCCGCCCTTTGACGGGCTGAAGCGAACCTCGGTGACTTCCATACTCTGCCTCCCTACGATGGGATTTCCTCGACCGCGAGCCGTGCCCGGTCCCGTCCAAGGGTGCGGCCGACGTGGACGCGCCAGCCGCCAGCCAGCGACTCGGCCGCCGCGGTGGCCGAGCCGGGCCGCTCGAACAGCGCGTAGACGGCCGATCCTGAGCCGGTGACGGCGCAGCGCACCGTGCCACCGAGGCTGCTGAGCCTGTCAAGAGCCTCGCCCACCACCGGCCAACCCTCCACCACGACCGGCTCGAGGTCGTTTCGCAGCCGGGACCACGGCGGCCCGCCGATGAGCCCGGCAAGATAAGCATAGACGGTCGGGTCGGCCGGGCGCCACTCGCTCGGGGCGTCGAGCCGCCGGTAGACCTCTGGTGTCGGGACGACAAGGCGCGGCGTCAGCAGCACCAACCCGAGCGTGGCCGGGTCGGGCAGCGGGTAGACCTCCGAGCCGCGGCCGACCCCGAGCGCGAGCCCGCCGACGAGGAAGAACGGGACGTCGGAGCCAATCCCGGCGGCCAGCTCGAGCAGGCGCTCGAGCCCGAGCTCGAGCCGCCACAGCCGGTCGAGCAGGACCAGCGCGGCGGCCGCGTCCGCCGAGCCGCCGCCGAGCCCTGCGCCGGCTGGAATACGCTTCACCAACGAGAGGCTCGCCCCGGGCTGTCGCCCGGATGCTGCCCACAGCGCTCGCGCGGTCGCCGTGACCAGGTTGTCGTCACCTGCCGGAGCGGCCTCCTGCGGTCGCACCTGGAGCATGAGCTCGCCGTCCGGTGCCGGCTCGGCGGTGAGCTCGTCCGCGAGGTCGATGCTCTGCAACAGCGTTCGCAGCTCGTGGAAGCCGTCCGGACGCCGCCCGAGGACCTCGAGGTGAAGGTTGATCTTCGCCGGAACGCGGACGGTGAGGCGGCTCATGCCGGGTCCGGGACGTGCTCGGGGCAGGCGGGCAGGTCGGGCTCAGCCGGGAGCTGGCGGTTAGTCACCCACTCGACCCGCACCAGGTTGAGCTCGGCGCTGCGTCCGTCGACGTGGTGGAGCTCCAGCCGCCCGGGGAGAGCGCCGGTGTGGCGGTCGAGCTCGATGGCCCAGCTCCCGCCGGCGACGCTGACCACCCGCCACGGATCCTCGGCCAGGCCGACGCGGCAGCTCCAGCCGACGCCCGAGACCAAGACCTGATTGGCGCCCGGGATCGGGGTGACGGTGTCGTCCGGCAGCGTCGGGAGCCGTCCCGCCAGCAGGCGAACCGCCTGCGGCAGGGGCAGCCTGCCGAGCCCGAGCACCGCCGACACGTCGGTCACCGCCAGGCGGCAGCCGGCGCGGAGGTCGTACAGCATCGCCGGCTCGGTCGGTGACCAGGCAGCGAGCGAGACGGACGAGCCGAACGGGTCGCTGACGGTCAACCGCCCCGCACCACCTGCGGTGAGGACCGACAGCCGGAGGCCGCCGGTGCTTCCGACGCGCAGGCGGTACAGCGCGCCGAGGTCGGCGGTCAGTGGACGCGACAGGCTGGCGATCCCCTCGGTCAGGCGGTCGGCTGGGATGATCACCGGCGGGGGCGCTGCGCTACGGCAGCCGACGGCGAGGACAACTGCGCCCGCGACGCTAGTGAGGCGCATCGGGGAGGTCGGCCAGCAGCTGGCGAACGTGGTCGGGGTTCTCGGGAGACAGGGTGAGGGCTCGCTCGAGCGACTTGCGGGCCTCCGCGGTCTTGCTGAGTGCAGCCAGAACCTCGCCGAGGTGGGCGAGGACGGTCCCATCGGACGGCGAGCCGTCGACGGCCTGGCGGAGCCAGCGCTCGGCCTCGTCGAGGTGGCCGAGGCGGAAGTGTACCCACCCGAGGGAGTCGAGGTAGGCGGGATTGTCCGGCTCGAGCTCGACGGCATGGCGGATCAGCGGCAGCGCCTCGTCGAGGTGGATCCCGAGGTCGGCCCACATGTAGCCGAGGTAGTTGGCCGCTTCGGCGTCGTCCGGCTCTTGCTCGAGGAGCCCCCGGAAGATCGCCGCGGCGTCGTCGCTGCGACCGAGGCGCTCGAGCGCGGCGGCCCGGGCGAACCGGAGCTGGCGGTTGTCGGGAAAGCGTTCGAGCACGGTCACCGTTTCGCGTTCGACGTCCCTCCAGCGCTCTAGAGTCTGGAGTACGCCGAGGGCGGCGAACACGGCATCGAGATTGGCGGAGCCGAGCAGCGGCCGCAGGCGCTCCATCCCCTTGGCCTCGCCCAGGCGTAGGCGGCACTCGGCTTCGAACGCCGTCGCCTGGATTCGCGCCGGGCCCGTCAGCCGCGGCTGCAGTCGCAGCATGCCGGCAACGCCCTCTCGCCACTGCTCGGTGCGCCGGTAGGTCAGCGCGAGGAGCTGGACCAGCTCGGCGCCTCCCTGGTCGGGGTCGGCGAGCCGCTCGAGCCACTCGCGGGCCACCAGCGGATGGTCGGTGGCGAGCTCGATCCGCGCAGCGGTGACCGCGGTCCGTGCCGAAGCTCGCGAGCTGACGTCGTCGCGCGACAGCTCCCATGCGTGCTCGAGATCGGCGCGGGCCGCGTCGAGCTGGCCTGCGCGCGCCTCCGCCCACGCGAGCGGGAGCAGGATGTCGAGGTCGTTCGGGTTCTTCTTCTTCACCGCCTCGAGCCGGGACACGGCCTCCTGGGAGCGGCCCGTGGCCGACAACAGCAGGGCCTCGAGGGTCCGCGCCCGCACCGAGTCGGGCTGGACCGCGAGCACGCGACGCACCGTGCGCAGCGCCGCTTCGGAGCGGCCGCCGTCGGAGAGCAGGCTCGACGCCTGCAGCAGGCCGTCGAGGTCGTCGTCCTGGAGCCAGCCGAGCATCGCCTCGCCCGCCTCAGCGGAGCGTCCCAGTGCGACCAGGGAATCGACCAGGCCCTGGCGACAGGACCCCGCCTGCGGTCCGCTGTCGACGCACACGCGGTAGGCGTCTGCCGCTTCGCGGAGTCGGCCGAGGCGCTGCAGCAGCGAGCCGTCGTAGGCGGCGAGCTGGGGGTGGCTGCCACGACCGCTCCGCATCTCGGCCACCGCCGCCTCGGCCTCTGCGATCTTCCCCTGTCGCTCGAGCACCTGGGCGTAGGCGAGCTGGACCTGGGGGTCGTCGTCGCGCTCGGCGAGCGTGGTGCGCAGCGCTGTTTCGGCGCGAGAGAGCTCATCGGGCTGCCGGGTCGCGAGCTGAGCGAGGGCGAGAGCTCGAGTCCGTAGGCCGTACCAGTCGAGGTCCTCGCGGCCCGAAAGCAGATCGACCGCCTTGTCGGGCAGGCCGAGGTCTCCCAGCAGCGCCGCGTAGGTCACCCTGACCTCGATCGAGTCGGGTGCCTCCTGGAGGGCCGTGGCATAGGCTTCAAGGGCCTCGCGGTAGCGTCCCTGCGACTCGAGCAGGCGCGCCTCGAGGAACGTCTCCAACCCGGCGGGCGCCGACGGGGTCTCGGCCGTCGCCTGGACGGCGAGGACCGTGGTCGGCGGGGCGGTGAGAGCGAGCGCGACGATCGCGAGGGCGACGCGCGCAAACCAGGATTTCATGGTCACCGATCGTCTCCCAGAGGACGGCGCGGTGCGTGATCGTGTCTCTGCGCGGCGCGTCCGGGTCCACAGTGTACCGCCTCTGCGGCGGGTCCCTGCTACAATCCTGCGCCGATGGATACGGATACCGGCTCGGATCAACTGTTCGCAGACGCCACCTTCGACACGCTCGAGCTGCCCGAACAGGTTCGCACTGCCGTCGACGAGCAGGGCTGGACCCGCATGACCCGGGTCCAGCACGAGGTGCTGCCGGTCGCTCTCGCGGGTCGGGACGTCGTCGTGCAGGCCCAGACCGGGTCGGGCAAGACGGCGACCTACCTGCTCACCATCTTCAGCCACATGCTGCGGGTCCCCCGCACCACGCCGCCCGAGGTCCCGCGGGCCCTCATCATCGCGCCGACCCGTGAGTTGGCGGTCCAGATCCGCGGCGATGCCGAGACCCTGGGTCACTACGTCGGCGTCAAGGTCCACGTTGTCTTTGGCGGACTCGACTACAAGAAGCAGCGCGACATCCTGTCCGCCGGGACCGACCTGCTGATCGGCACCCCGGGTCGCCTCATCGACTACCACAAGCAGGGTGCGTACTCGCTGGGGTCGACCGAGATCGTGGTCGTGGACGAGTGCGACCGGCTGTTCGACATGGGGTTTGCGGACGACCTCCGGTGGCTGCTGCGGCGACTGCCGCCGCCGGAGAAGCGGCAGTCGATGATGTACACCGCCACCCTGTCGACCCGGGTGGCGACCATCGGCTGGCGGCACATGAACAACCCCCAGGAGGTCGTGATCGGCCGTGAGCTGATCACGCCCGACACCATCCGCCAGCGCCTGTTCCATGTCTCCTCGCGGGAGAAGCTCTCCCTGCTGTTGGGCCTGCTCGAGCGCGAGGCGACCACCCGCACGATGGTCTTCGTCAACACCCGCCACGGTGCGCGCCGGCTGGTCGAGGACCTCCAGCGGCACGGCTACCAGGCCCGCGCGCTGACCGGCAACGTGATGCAGACCAAGCGCCTGCGAGTGCTCGACGACTTCCGCGAAGGCCGCCTTCCGATCCTGGTTGCGACCGACGTGGCGAGCCGCGGGCTGCACATCGAAGGCGTCACCCACGTCATCAACTACGACCTGCCCCAGGACGCGGAGGACTACGTCCACCGGATCGGCCGGACCGCGCGCGCCGGCGCCGAGGGCATGGCCATCACCCTCGCCTGTGAGGACTACGTCTACTCGCTCGATGCGGTGCACAAGTTCGTCGGTTACGAGATCCCGGTCGAGTTCGCGACGGATGACCTGTTCGCGCGCGTGGTGCCGTACGGCGAACGCCCGTCCCGCTCCCGCGTCGTCCACGGCCGGCGTCCCCGGGGCCGCGCGGTTGACACCGGCGCGGCGACCGCCGAGGGCGGCCGCGAGGCGGCCCCCGAAGGTGCTCCGCCGAAGCCCAAGCGGCGGCGCCGTCGCCGGCGCCCACCCGAGGGCACGAGCGGCAGCTCCGGCGAAGGCGGCGGCAGCTCGGAAGGCTGACCGGACCGGTGTCCGAGGTCACCGAGTTCATGGTCTGGCGCTCGGCCCTGGCCGACACCCCCGATCGGCTTCGCTCGCTGGCCGGCAACTCGAGCGACCAGGCGACGGCCGTCGTCGAGCGGATGGAGAGGCGGGACGCGGAGGCGGTCGTCCGGCTCGCCGCGTTGCTGGGCGTCGAGGCGCCGGCGCCGCCGTCGGACCGGGCGGCGGACCCGGTGACCGCCTTCGCCGCAGGGCGGGCGCGCCTGCTCGAGCTCCTCGCCGCCGTCGACGGCACAACGCTGCACCGTCAGATCCGGCTCGCCGACCGCCGCACCCTCGACCCGTGGCGCCTTGCCGGGGAGCTCGCCGAGCACGACGTGCAGAGCCTCGCCGAGATCCGCCGCCTCGGGCAGAGAACATAAACCACAGAGGCACACCCATAAGAAGGTTCCTGTCAAGTCAACAGACCCCGCACAAGAGGAGAGCTCTCCTCTCTTGGCTGCAGGGGATACCGTTCGCACCGCTCAGACCTTTGAAGCGTGCCCGGGATCTCGCTGGTCGGGATTGGGCCAAGGCCGCGCCACACACCCATCAGGATCTAGGCGGTTGAGCCGAAGCTGCCGCCCCGGACGTGAGTCACGTCGCCAGAGAATTGTCGGGATCTCCAGGTCATGCCCATGGCAAACAGAGAGCTTGGATACCCGCGGGGGTTCCAGTGCTGAGTGGTTCATGGCCTGGTCGCGTCTCGGTGAAGAGCGGTTTGACCCGAAGCGGGCCCACTCAGAGCCTTGGTTGTGAGCCAGTGCCTCTCTCGGGCTCCGCTCCGGGATTCTCACTTGGGAAACGTCCGTGACGGGTCAAAGGGCGTCTGATCGCGGAGCACGTAGTAGCAGCCTCGTGCGATCTTGGCGGCCAGAGCCCGCTTCGCGACCATCGGATGGCTTCGCTTCTTCTTGCGGGCGAAGTAGCCTCGCGCCAAGGGATCGAGCCGCTTCGCGTGGTGGGCGGCTTCGGAGTAGGCCCACGACAGGTACTTGTTCCCGTTCTTCCGGTTGCCGGCTCCTTTCCTCTTGTTGTTGCTGGTGTGCTCTGACTTGGCACAGCGGCAGTACGAGATGTAGTTGCCCACCTTGGAGAAGCGGTCGATGGTGACGGTCTCATACATGATGGTCAGCGCGAGGATGTCCCCGATCCCGGGCGCAGTCTTCAGGAGCTGGAAGTCACTGCGCAGCTTCGCCTCGGCCAACACCTGCTTCTCCACGCTCTTGATCTGACGCGTGAAAGCTCTGACGACTGGGAGCATGACCGTGATCGACTCGGCCACGAACGGGTCGTCAATCAGGGCACGCACCTCTTTTCCAGACCACTTTTGGATCTCGGCGGTCTCCACCCGCAGCCCGGTGCTTCGCTCCAGCAGAGTGCCCACCGAGAGGAGGTGATCCGTTCTCTTCCTCACGAAGAAGGACCGCCGCCGCAACAGGTCCCGCAGGCAACGCTCCTGCGGTGGGACGATGTAGCCCTCGGGCAGGATCCCGAGGGCCAGGAGCCGGGCAATCCAGCGTGCGTCGTGCTTGTCGTCGGTGTACTTCATGTCGCTGTACTTGGAAGCCTTGGTCGTGTTGACCAAGTGGAGGTCATAGGCGGCCTCCATGAGCCCGTCCACCAGCCAGTACCAGTTGTAGGTGGACTCCACCGCCACCGAGACCAAATCCTCCCGATAGGGCTCCAAAAACCCCATCACCTGCCCGAGATCGTTGCGGAGTCTTCGACACGCTACCTGCTCCAACGTGTCGCTCAGGATCGCCACATAGTTGTTGTTGGAGTGAAGATCGATTCCGCAGTACAGTTCCATTGGCTCCTCCTTCTCCCGTGCGTCAACACGGGTTTGTTTCCCAACGATGAGCGTAACCGCTCGCCGAAGGGGGAGCCTTCTTTATGAGTCTCAGAGACACAGAGACGTCCGCCCGGGGCCGCCCAGCGCCATGATCGCGCTCGTGATCGAGCGCGATCATGGCGCTCCGCAGGAAGCTGGCTTCCTGTTCTCTTCTGTGCTTCTGTGCTACTCCCGGGTGAGAACTCCCTCCGGTTTGGCGACATTCTGCGAAGCGACCACTCGGAAGTACAAGGCTGCTCAGTGGATACCGCGTCCTGAACTACCAAAACACCAAGCCACCACTTGGGTAGTGGCCCTCACCTGCTTGTATCCCGCAGCTCCACGCGCAGCAGCCCGTAGATCAGACCGCCCAACCGATCTGCGTGATGGAGGACCGCTGCGGGGATCTCGACCCCGCGAGCTCGCATCAGGACGAGATCGCTTTGCACTTCCTGGTTCTCTGCATAGGCGGCCTCGAGATGCTGGTACCGGTTGCCCAGCGTCCGCCCGCTCGCCTCTGACAGCCGCAGCGCGGTGTTGTCGGCTGCCCGTACGAGGTGGTCCCTCAGATGTGAGAGCCCGCGACGCAATGACAGCTCGGCGAGGGTCGCGGCAAGCTCTACGGCGACTGAGAGCGCGAGCAGCTTGGCCCGGCCCCGAGGCAGACTGCGGTGGGAGGTTCGTGGCTGGCTGGACGGGGGAGTGTGCTGGCTCATACCTGCCCCCAAGGCGGCCGGCAGTCGGCTGTCAAGGGCGGCCGCAGGCCGTGAGCG
>CAWFFJ010000010.1:0-72391 GCA_963814875.1 uncultured Acidobacteriota bacterium | reverse complement strand
GCGCCGGGAGGGCTCGGTACACGGAGGCGGGGGGCGGGGGCAAGTGCGAGCCCCCCCCGGGTCTGCTTCGGCTCGACGGCGCCTCCTGCAATGGCGGGACTTGGCCGGGATGGGAATGGCGCGCCGGGAGGGGCTTGGTACACGGAGGCGGGGGGCTGGGGGCAAGTGCGAGCCCCTCCCGGGACCGCCTTGCTTTTGAGGTGAGGCGACTCTTATCGAGAGCGCCTTCGTTTTTGGCCCTGGCGCGCCGGGAGGGGCTCGAACCCCCAACCGCCTGATCCGAAGTCAGGTGCTCTATCCATTGAGCTACCGGCGCGTCGGCGCTGGTTTTCGCACACCCGGGCCCCGAGCGCAAGCCCCTCGGATAAGAACTGTCCCGTCCGCCCGCCGTTCGGCGCGCCTCCCATCGCCAAGATGGTGCGCCGCCGATCTTGAAAGAGGCCCCGCTGGTGTTCGATTTTGAGTGATATGCTCAAGCGCGCATAGTCACGTCGCGTGCTCCGCGCCGTCGCGATGGATGGAGGGTCCATGGAGCATCTGCACTCGATGGTGGTCCACGCCGTGGTCGCCTTGGCGGTGGTGGCCGCCGGTGCATTCGTGCTTCTGGCAACCGGAACCCAGATCGCCGGTCGCGGTGGTGAGCTGTGGACCGTCCTCCTGTGGGCATCGCTGATCGGAGTGGCGGCGATCTCGGTGCCGGCCACCCTCACCGGCATCTCTGCACGCGACCGCATCTACGCCACGTGGCACCCCAGCCACCGAGTCAAGCTGGTTCTGTCGCTGTTCCTCATCGTGCTGGTGACGGCCGAGCTGGCCGCCTTGGCGCGCGGCGCCTCAGTGGACCTGATCTCATGGCTCGGGGCCGCGGTGGTCCTCGGCAACCTCGTCGTGGTTGCGGGCCTGGCTCACTACGGGCTCCGCTTGACCCTCGGAAGCCAGAGCCTGGCCCGGACGTCGTACCTGCCCGACATGTGGCGCGAGCCGCCGGTGGACATCCTGGACGAGGTCGCGACGGTGATCCTCGAGCCGCCCAGGTCCGTCAATCCCCTCGAGGAGTCAACCCGATGATGGACTTCAGCCTCGACCCCGAGCAGTCCGAGCTGGTGGAGCGTGCACGGGAGTTCACCCGCGAGTGGATCTCCCCGAACGCGGCCGAGTACGACCGCTCCGGCGAGTTTCCGCTCGAGATCTGCCGGGAGGCCTTCCGTCGCGGGTTCATGAACCCGCAGGTGCCGCCGGCCTATGGCGGCAAGGGGCAGGGGGCCCTGGACCACTGCCTCGTGATGGAGGAGTTCTCGACCGGGTGCTCGGGCATCGCCACCGCCATCGACGCCAACGGCCTCTCCCAGTTCCCGCTGATCGTGGCCGGCACCGAGGCCCAGAAACGGCGGTTCCTGGCTCCGATGACCGAGGAGCTGCGCTTCTCGGCCTACGCGGTCACCGAGCCCGAGGCCGGATCGGACGTGGCGCGGGTCAAGACCAGCGCGACCAAAGTGGGCCGCGACTACGTGCTCAACGGGCTCAAGTGGTGGATCACCAACGGGTCGGTGGCGAGCTGGTACTTCGTCCTCGCGCGGGTCGAGGACCGGCCCACCGGGTTCATCGTGCCGGCGGACACACCGGGGATCGTGCGCGGCGCCAAGGAGCACAACCTCGGGCAGCACGCGTCGAACACGGTTCGGGTCACCCTCGAGGACGTGAAGGTCCCGGAGGAGAACCGGCTGGGCGAGGAGGGCGAGGGCTTCGAGATCGCCATGAAGACCTTCAACCACACCCGGCCGGGCGTCGCCAGCGGCGCCAACGGCATCACCAAGGCGGCCCTGAACATCGCCCTGTCCTACGCCAAGCGGCGCCGCACCTTCGACCGCAAGCTGATCTCCAACCAGGGGATCTCCTTCAAGCTGGCGGAAATGATCACGAGGCTCGACGCGTCTCGTTTTCTCACCTACCGGGCGGCGTGGATGATCGACCAGGGGATGGACAACGCCCGCGAGGCGGCCGAGGCGAAGTGGTTCGCGGCCGACACGGCGATGCAGGCCGCGCTGGAGTGTGCGCAGATCCTCGGCGGCTACGGCTACACCAACGAGATGCCAGCCGAGAAGCTGATCCGCGACGCCAAGATCTACCAGATCTACGAGGGCGCGTCGGAGATCCAGAAGATGATCATCGTCGGCAAGCTGATGCGGATGCGGGAGGTGCACTGATGCTCGCCGACACGCGGCGGCTCGTCGGCAAGGCGTCGGAGCGCTTCAAGCGGCGCTTCTGGGGTCCCAGGTTCCGGTGCCCGGTGTGCCATTTCGAGCTCGCCTTCGCCGACGCCGACGGTCGCGGCCTCCTGGTGTGCCCGGTCTGCGGCGCGGTGATCGAGATCGACGCCCCCTACGGCCACCCGGTGCCGGTCGTGCACGACGTCGAGATCCACCGTCCGCAGCCGAAGGCGCGCATCCACCCCACGGCCACCCACCTGCCGATCGGGCTCTTCCCCTTCGCCGCAGCCGGCGCGCTCGTGCTCTTTCTGGGCTCCGTCGCGACGTCCATTCGGGGGGGCCCTCCCACCGGCCCTCGCCTCCGGCGCCCGCCTCTTCGGCGACGCCGTCCTGGTGCTGCTGGTCCTGTCGGTGGGGGCTTCGCTCGTCACCGCCGCCTCCGGGCTGTGGGACTGGTCGGTGCGCTACCGCCGGCGGCCGTACCGGCAGATCCAGCTCAAGATCGCCTGCTCGGTGGTCTTCGTCCTGGTCGGTGCCGCCGCGGTGGCGCTCCACGCCTCGGGCGCGGTGTTCTCCGGCGCGGACGGCCTCATGAAGCTCGGCAGCCTCGCCGGCATCGCCGCGGCGGCGGCCTACCTGAGTGCGCTCGGCGTCGGCATGGTCGCACTGGCGACCCTGGGCCACGTCGGCGGCAACCTGGTCTTCGGCAGGTGATCGGCTGCCCCGAAGGTCTCAGCGCGTGGCGACGCGAGGGCCGAGAGAGCCCGTGAGGTGTGGTGATCCGGCAGGACGAGCACGTCGATTCCAGGCTCTGGGACGACAGGAAGTGCAGGTCGTGGATACCCCGTTCTCGACTCCCCGACTTCGCCTCTGCACGGCACCGACCGGACCATGACGGAGCCCATGTACCCGCAGCGCCTCGCCGCCGCCGGGATCGAGATCGTGATTCCGGAGCCCGCGGACCGCGAGCTGCTCGACGCCGCGATCTACGGCGAGCTGTCCGTGGGCATCGTGCGCCCCGAGCTGCGCCAGCGCCTGCTCGCGCTGTGCTCGTTCCACATCACTGACCGCGCCGTCGACGGCGTCATTCTCGGCTGTACCGAGCTGCCGCTGGTGATCGCCGAGGGCGACCTCCCGGTGCCACTGCTCGACACCTCCAGCGTGCACGTCGACGCCATCCTCGACCGCGCACTGGCGTGAGACCTGCCCGGCGGGCTGGCGGGGTTGGCGCCTTCTTCAGGGCGCCGGGACTGCGACCGCGGGCTGGCTGTCGGCGGCGGCGATGCGCGCCTGGTACGCGGCCGCCCGCTCCCTCACCGCCGCCTCGTTCACCGTCAGGACACGACCCGCCACCATCACGACCTGGCCCTCGATGATGACCGTGTCGACGTCGCTCGCCTTGGTCGAGTAGACGAGCAGCGAGTAAGGGTCGTAGTTGGGAATCTGGTGGAAGGCGTCGGTGCGCACCAGGATGATGATCGGCACGCTTGCCCGCCTCGAGCGACCCGATGGTGTCCCCCATGCCGATCGCCCGCGCGCCCAGGCGCGTCGCCATCGCGAGGGCGGTGCGCGCGTCGAGCACCGTGGGGTCACCGGTCGTCAGCTTGTGCAGCTTGGCCGCGGTGTCGATCTCCTCCCACATCGAGAGGTCGTTGTTCGAGGCTGACCCGTCGGTGCCCAGGCCGACCGCGACGCCCGCCGCGAGCATGGCTGGCACCGGCGCCACGCCGGCAGCACCCTTCATGTTCGACTGCGGGCAGTGCGCCACGCCGACCTTGCGCGCGGCGAGGATGGCGATCTCCTCGGGCGACGGGAAGATCATGTGGGCCGTGAGGACGTGGTCGTCCAGGATGCCGAGCCCGTCGGCGAAGGCGACCGAGCCCTTGCCCTCCCGCGCGCGGATCATGTCGATCTCGCTCCGGTCCTCTGCGAGGTGCATGAGCATCGGCGCGCCGTGCTTGACGGCCAGAGCATGGGCCGCCTTGAGGTGCTCCCCCGACACCGTGTAGACGGCGTGCGGCGCCACCGCGGGCGTGATCAGCGGGTGCCCCTGCCAGCGCTCGAGGAACCGCTCCGTGTACGCGATTCCCTCCTGCCAGGTCGCGTTGTCGGGGGCGGGGAAGTCGACCAGCGTCTCCCCCACCACCGCCCGCATGCCGCAGCGCGCCGCCTCCTCGGCGACGGCGTCCTCGTAGTAGTACATGTCGACGAAGGTGGTCACGCCGCCTGAGAGCAGCTCCAGGCAGGCCAACCGTGTTCCCCAGCGGACGAACTCCTCGTCGACGAACCGCGCCTCGGCGGGGAAGATGTGGTTGTTGAGCCAGTCCATCAGCTCCATGTCATCGGCGAGCCCGCGGAACAGGGTCATCGGGACATGCGTGTGGGCGTTGATCAGACCCGGCATCACGATCCGCCCGGTCGCGTCGAGGCTCCGCGCCCCGGGGTAGCGGCCCACGAGTGAGACCGCCGGGCCGACAGCCTCGATGCGGCCGCCGCGAACGGCCACGGCCCCATCGGGGACCACCGTGCCCGCCTCGTCCATGGTGACCACCAAACCGCCGGTGACGAGCCAGACGTCCTGTGCTTCGGCCGGCAGGACAAGCACCCAGGCCGCGAAAGCGAGAGCGAGGAGTTGGACGAGAATGCGCGGTGGTGCCATCGGTGCCTCCCTCACAATGTCCGTGCAGGCATGATACCGGGAGCGCCACCCTGCTCTGCAGACTTCGCGGTGTCACAATGCGACCGTGAACCGCTCCGGGACTCGCAAGGCCGTTCGATCGTCGCCGGCAACGGCGCGCCTGGTCCTGGCCATCGGAAGGCTGTGCGCAAGCCTGCCCTTCGCGTGGACGCGTCGGTTGGGGCGAATGGCAGGCGGCGCCCTGGCGAAGGTGCCGAACCCGCTGCGCGCGGTGGCCGACCTCAACCTCAGGCTCTGTTTTCCCGATCTCACGGAGGAGGATCGGCGACGTCTCGTCCGTCGGGTGCTCGCCGAAAACAGCGCCACCGTCCTCGAGATGTCGTCGATCTGGCGGTGGCCGGCCGACAAGCTCAGACGGCTCGAAAACGGGGTCGAGGGTCTGGACCTCCTCGAACGGGCGATCTCCCGGGGTGCAGGCACGCTGCTGCTTTCCCCCCACCTCGGCAACTGGGAGTTCCTCAACGCCTTCATGATGCGGCACACCCAGCTCGTCAGCCTCTATCGACCGCCCCGCATTGCGGAGCTCGACGACTTCATGCGCCGCGCCAGAGAGCGCACCGGCTGCATCATGGTGCCGGCGACACCTGCCGGCATGAGGCCGCTGTTGAAGGCGCTGCACAGCAACTACACCGTGCTGATCCTGCCCGACCAGGAGCCGCTGCCGGCGCACGGCGTGCATGCTCCGTTCTTCGGCGTGCCCGCGCTGACCATGACCCTGGTGTCGAGGATCCTCGGTCGGACCGGTTGCGAGGCACTGTTCGTCACCGCGGAACGCTGCTCCGAAGGAGGCTTCCGCATCCGTTTCCAGCAGCCTCCGGAGGGTCTCGCCGATCCCGACGAGGAGCGCGCCGCCGCCAGCCTCAACCGCGGCGTCGAGACCTGCGTGCGCCGCTGCCCCGAGCAGTACCTCTGGACCTACAAACGATTCATGTCGGCGCCGCCCGGCGAGCCCACGCCGTACCGCGCGATATGGAGCAGACGCCGCCTCCGCCACAACCCGTGGCCACCCCCGGAGCCGGCCCCCTCACCGTAGCTCCCGGCGAACTGAAGTCTCCTGCAGCAGCCTCCCCAGACAGGAAAATCCACAGAGGGCCTGCCATCGGCCCCACACGGCGGCCCGACGTTCCGGCTCCACGGGTCGCGTCAGTCCGGGCTCGGCTGACGCCACTTCATCAGGACGTAGACCGGGATCCCGGCAAGCAAGGTCAGGAACCCCCAGTAGACGGTCTCCTGGCCGGCACCCGCGGTCGCGATCATCGCGTAGATGAAGGCCACCGCCGCCAGGGCCAGCGCTCTTCCGAGGGAACCGGCGGACATTGCGCGCCGCTCCCTGATCGACAGCAGGGCCTCGGCCATGGTGCAGAAGGCGTAGGGAATCAGCGATGCGAGGGTCGACAGCAGGATCATGTAGGTGAACATCGACACCAGACCCTTGGTGAAGTTGGTGGCCACCAGCACCGCGGCGAGGGTGCCCGACACGACCAGGCCCAGCGTCGGGGTCCCGCGGCTCGACATTCGGGCGAAGAAGGGCGGGAACAGCCGGCGCCGAGCGATCGCCATGGGTACCTGGCTCGCCACCAGGATCCAGCCGTTCAGGGCCCCGAAGCAGGAGATGAAAGCGCCGACCGCGACGAGCCTGCCGGCCCCGCTCCCCCACAGGGTGCGCGCCGCCTCGGCGAAAGGAGCGCTCGAGGCCGCCAGAACCTCTCGCGGCACCATGCCCATCACCGCCACCGTGCTGGCCACGTACAGGACCGCCGCGATGAGCACGCCCAGCACTGTGGCCCGAGGGATCGTGCGCGAGGGGTCGCGGACGTCGCCGGCCGGGACCGTGCCCGCCTCCAGCCCGAGAAACGCCCACAGCGTGAGCGCGATGCAGGCCTGCACCGCCCCGAAAGCCGACCCTCCGGTGGGGTTGAACGGCACGAAGTTGGCCGGCATGAGCCGGGGCAGGCCGAAGAGCGCGACGGCGACCAGCGGCAGCACCTTGAGGATGGTGGTCGTCAGCTGCACCCAGCCGGCCTGGCGAACGCCGGTGATGTTGACCGCGGTGAGGAGAATGATCGCCGAGATCGCCGTCCCGGCGGCCGCGCCCGGCGTGCGGGTCAGGGCCGGCACGAGATCGCCGAGGTAGCCGGTCATCGCGACTGCGATCGCCGCCACCGCCGACCAGCTGCTGATCCAGTAGCCCCAGCCGACCAGGAAGCCGGCGAACTCGCCGAAGGCCTGATCGGTGTAGGCGTACGGCCCGCCGGCCGCGGGCAGGCGCCGCGCCAGACGGGCGAACACCAGGCCGAGGAGAATCGACCCGGCGGTGGTGACCAGCCAGCCCACGAGGCTGATCCCGCCGTAGGGCGCCAGCGATGCGGGGAGCAGGAACACCCCCGATCCGACCATGTTCCCGATGACCAACGAGGTCACCATGGCGAGCCCGAGAGACCTCGCCGGCGAGCCTGGAGCTTTGGTGTCTGACATGGTGCATAGTCTGCCACGGGTGGGGCCGATAATGGCACCCCGAGCGGGTCGCGAGGTCGAAGAGGTGAGGGCGCGGGCTGGTGGCACGCGGGTCCTCAACCATCGTCTCCCAAGTCTTGACATGGCCCCGGGGCGGGCCACACTGGAGCGGCGAGGAGGGAACCCATGAAGGTCTCCATCGGAGCCAGGCCGCTGGTGTTCACGACGCCGGTGTGGGTCATCACCACCTACGATCCCGACGGACGGGCCAACGCCATGACCGCCTCCTGGGGCGGGATCTGCTGCTCGAGGCCGCCCTGCGTCAGCGTGTCGCTGCGCAAGGCGACCGCGACCTACGGCTACCTGACCGGGCGCAGCGCCTTCGCCGTCAACGTGCCGTCGGCGGAGCAGGTGGCGGTGGCGGACTACTTCGGGACGGTGTCGGCGCGCGACGTCGACAAGATCCGGACAGTCGGGATGACGGCGATCGCGAGCGACCTGGTGGACGCCCCCTACCTTGCGGAGATGCCGATGGTCCTCGAGTGCCGTCTCCTGCACCAGCTCGAGATCGGGCTGCACACCCTGTTCGTGGGCGAGATCGTCGACGTCAAGGCCGACCCAGAGGTACTGGGCGCCCGCGGGCTGCCCGACCCGGCCAAGGTCCGGCCGATCTGCTATGCCCCGGAGGTCCGGCTCTACCACGGCCTGGGCGAGCTGCTCGGCGGCGTCGGTGAGCTGGCGCGGTCGGTGAAGCGCCGGTAGTAGCCCGGGCTCGCGGGTGTCCTGTTTGGGAAGTCCCATGTGCTTATCGTGGAGCCAGCGTGGTTCCTGGCAAGGCGCGACGACGCAGGCGGAAACCCGCCGGGGGGTCGGAGGTCGGGAGGATGCGGGGGCGGCGGGTCTGTGAGGGGAGGGGGGCGGAAAACCTTGCTACTTCAAGGAGGAGCAACACCGCCAGGGGCCGCGATGGCCCGCGAGAAGTGCACCGGGATTTTCCAAACAGGACACTAGAAGCTCGTGGCGGTCCACGCCCAGGCCCGCGCCAACGGGGTTCTCGGCGTTCGCCTGCTCACACCTCAACACGACCCGCGCGCTCGAGCAGAACGTCGCGGCGGCTGCTGTTCGAATCCAGCTGACGGTCTTCCTGGCCGAGTTTCTCGGCCTGTACGACCGGGACTGAGCTCGGAACGACGCCCGGCTCCCCCGTCCCAGGGCTGGGATCCGCATTTCGAGGACCGGCCAACCCGATTGGAAGCTTCGACGAAGTGCGCGTTGAAGAGTTGGCAGTAGATCGACTGGGGCGGGATGGCGAGCCGCGCGGTGGAGTACCCTGACGCCCATGAACCCCGGAGAGGATCGGCGACTGCGGCGAGAGCTGGGGCTGTTCGACGGGCTGATGGTCAACGTCGGAACGATGCTGGGCTCGGCCATCTTCATCGTGCCGGCGGCGATCCTGGCCGCGTCCGTCACGCCGGGAACAGCGCTCCTGGTGTGGGTGGCCGCCGGCGCGCTGTCGTGGTGCGGGGCGGTCACGATCGCCGAGCTGGGCGCGATGTACCCCGAGGCGGGCGGGCTCTATGTCTATCTGGAACGGGCCTATCACCCGTTCGTCGGCTACCTCTACGGGTGGACGGTGTTCGCGGTGATCCAGACCGCCTCGATCGCCGCGGTGGCGGTCGCGCTGGTGACCTACGTCGGCTACCTGGTACCGATCGGCGAGAGCGGGACCAAGCTCGGTGCAATCCTGCTGATCGCCGGGCTGTCGCTGTGGAACTGCCGCAGCGTCAGGACCAGCGCCACCACCCAGAACCTCTCTACGGTGGCGAAGCTCGCCATGGTGGCCGTGATCGTCGTGGTGTGCCTGGTGATGGGACACGAGCCCCTCGATCTCGGGGCGCGGGTGGGGTCACTACCCGCAGCGCCGACGCTGGCCGGGCTGGGGATGGCGATGGTCGCCGCACTCTGGGCCTACGATGGTTGGATCAGCATCACCTATGTGGCTGGCGAAGTGAGGGAGCCGCAGCGTTTCCTGCCCCGCGCGTTGGGGCTGTCGGTGCTCGTGGTGACGGCCGTCTACCTGCTGGTCAACCTCGGCTTCATGGCAGTCCTCCCGCTGGAGCAGATGGCCGGCTCGGAGAGGGTGGCGGCCGAGGCGGTGGAGCGAGTACTGGGTCAGGTTGGCGGCTCGCTGGTCGCCGTCGCGGTGATCGTGTCGTGCTTCGCGGCGGTCAACGGCTTCATCTTCACCGCCGCGCGGGTCTACTTCGCGATGGCCCGCGAGGGTGCCTTCTTCCGGCCCTTCGCCCGGCTCAGCCGGCATGGCACACCGGTGGTCGCGGTGCTCGCGCAGGGCGTGTGGGCGTCGCTGATCGCCCTCACCGGCTCCTACGACCAGCTCTTCACCTACGTCATCGTGGACGAGTGGCTGTTCTTCGCGCTCGCCGGCGCAGCGGTGCTGGTGCTGCGGCGGCGCGCCCCGGGCGCGGAGCGGCCTTACCGCGTCCTCGGCTATCCCGTGACGCCCCTGGTCTTCTCTGGGCTGGCCCTGGCCCTGCTCGTGACTACGATCGCCGCCGACCCCAGGGATGCCGGCATCGGCATCGGAATCCTCGCCGCCGGGGCGCCGCTCTACGCCATCTGGCGCCGGCGGGCCGTTTCGCGGTAGAAAGACGGCGGAGGCTGCGATGCGACCGACCTTGAAGCTACTCGACGACGCTCTGGCCGAGCGGATCGTGGCCGAGGCGCGCACGGTTCTGGCCGTCGTCGGCGTTGCCTGCGAGGCGCCGGAGGTGGTCGACCTGCTGGTCGCGCACGGTGCCGACCTCGACGCCGTGAATGGCCGGGTGCTGGTTCCCGAGGTGCTCGTCGAGCGCGCACTCGCGAGCGTGCCGGCTCGGTTCCGGCTCTACGATCTCGAGGGGCGCCAGACCCACGACCTGGGCGGCTCGAGGGTGCACTTCACCCCCGGCTCGTCGGCGACCTGGCTGCTCGACGGCGCCACCGGGGAGAGGCGGCGTCCGACGACCGGGGACTGCGTGCGCCTGGCTCGGCTGACCGGTGCCCTGCCGCGCCTCCACGCCCAGAGCACGGCGATGATCCCGGCGGACGTCGATCCTCGGATTGCGGATCGCTACCGGCTCTTCCTGTGCCTGACGCAGTGCGCCAAGCCGGTGGTGACCGGGACCTTCACCGCCGACGGTCTGACCGTGATGCGCGACCTCCTGATCGCGGTGCGGGGCGACGCGGCGGCGCTCGCCGCGCGGCCGCTCGCCGTCTTCACCTGCTGCCCGACCTCGCCTCTACGGTGGACCGCCGAGGGCGTGCGCGATCTGGTCGGCTGCGCCCGGGCCGGGATCCCGGTCGAGATCGACCCGGTACCGCTGTCGGGCTTCATGGCGCCGGTCACCCTGGTGGGCACCCTGGTGCAGCTCACCGCCGAGGTGCTGAGTGGGGTGGTGATCAGCCAGCTGACGGCGCCCGGCGCGCCGGTGCTGTTCGGGGCCGCACCGGCGATCTTCGACATCCGCTACGAGACCAGCCCGATGAGCGCGGTCGAGAGCGCGATGCTGACCGTCGCGGCGAGCGAGATCGGGCACCGGCTCGGGATGCCGACCCAGGGCTACATCGCGCTCTCCGACGCCAAGCTCCTGGATGCGCAGGCGGGGCTCGAGACCTCGTTCGGGGCGACCCTGGCGGCCCTCGCCGGCCTCAACAGCGTCAGCGGGCCGGGGATGCTGGAGTTCGCCAACTGCCAGTGCCTCGAGAAGCTGGTGGTCGACCACGAGATCTGCGGCATGGTCGAGCGGCTGGTCGCGGGGATCGAGCCCCGCGAGGACTTCCCGGCGGCGCCGCTGCTCGAGGAGCTGCTGGCCGAGAAGCACCTGCTGATCGCCGACCACACGAGGCGCCATCTGCGCCGGGAGATCACGTTCCCCGGGCCGGTCATCGATCGCACCAGCCGCGACCGTTGGCACGAGGAGGGCGGCCGCACCCTCGGGCAACGGGCGGCGGACGAGGTGGAGCGGGCGGTGGCGGCGGCCGAGCCCTGCCCACTCACGCCCGAGGTTCGCGCCGAGCTCGAGGCGAGGATGGAGTCCGAGGCGCGCCGGGTGGGCATGGACCGGCTGCCCGCGGTGGAGCCGTGAGGCGGGTGCTGACCCTCACCGCGAGCGAGCTGCGCCCGCCGCCGGCGGCGGTTCTCGCGGCCCTCGGTGTGCCGTCACGGCTCGGCGTGCCGGAGCGGATGGCACCGACCCTGGAGGAGGCTCTGGCACGCCTCGACGCGGCCGCGCGACCGCGGGCGGTGTGGCAGCGGCTGTCCGGTCCGGACTTCGAGGCGGTGTACGCCGGCGACGGCGCCAACGAGCCGGACACTCCGCTCGCCGGGATCGCGCCCCGCGCCGACGCCCTCGCCCTGTTCGTCGCAACCCTGGGCGAGGGGGTCTCGGCCGAGATCGGTGGTCTGCTCCAGCGTCGCGAGGTCGCGGTCGCGGCGGCCCTCGACGCGGCGGCGTCGCTGGCCGCGGAGGCGGCGGTCGTCCGCCTCGAGGGGCTCTTCGCCGCGGCCTGCGCCGGGACCGCCGACTCCGACTGGCGGCCGGCGGTGCTCGCCTACAGCCCCGGCTACTGCGGCTGGCACACCAGCGGCCAGCGCCGCCTGTTCGCGGCCTTGCGGCCGGAAGAGGTCGGAGTGACCTTGAGCGAGGGGTGCATGATGCGGCCGCTCAAGTCGGTCTCCGGAGTGCTGGTCGCGGGCCTACCGGAGATCCACGACTTCGAGCCCGACTTCGCCTTCTGCCCGCGCTGCGCTACCGTGGACTGCCGGCTCCGCATCGACCGACTTCGGGCGGCACCGGATCCCTGACGGAGTGGGCCTGTGGACCAGCTGCAAGAGATCGCCGAGGCGCTCGAACGCGGGGAGCACGAGACCGTTCGGCGTCTGGTCGACGACGCGATCGCCGCAGGGACGGCGGCCGCGACGGTTCTCGACCACGGCCTGCTGGCCGGGATGGCGGTGGTGGGCAGGCGCTTTCGGGAGCACGAGATCTTCCTCCCCGACGTGCTGCTGGCGGCGCGGGCGATGTACGCCGGGCTCGATCCCCTCGAGCCGCTGCTGGCCGGCGAACGGACGGCGATGCGGGGTCGGGTGGTGCTGGGGACCGTGGCCGGAGACCAGCACGACATCGGCAAGAACCTGGTCGGGATCATGCTCCGGGGTGCGGGCTACGAGGTGGTCGACCTCGGGGTCGACGTGCCTCCGGCGCGGTTCGCCGAGGCGGCGATTGAAAGCGGCGCGTCGGTGATCGGCGTCTCGGCACTGCTCACCACCACCATGCCGGCGATGGCCGAGGTGGTGCGGGCGGTTCGGGAGCTGGACCCGGCCCGGCGGCTCAAGGTGATCGTGGGAGGGGCGCCGGTAACCGCGGAGTACGCGCGCTCGATCGGCGCCGACGGCTACGGCACGGACGCCTCGCGCGCGGTCGACCAGGTGCGCGCGATGCTCGAGGCGGACGGATGCTGAGCCGATTCGCCCGCGGCGAGGTGGTGGTAGGAGATGGGGGCTGGGGCACGCTGCTGATGGCCCGCGGCCTGGCGCCCGGGCGGGCGCCGGAGACCCTGGTCCTGGAGCGCCCCGAGCTGATCGCCGAGATTGCGGTGCTCTACCTCGAGGCAGGGGCGGAGCTTCTCACCACCAACACCTTCGGCGGCTCGCCGCTGCGCCTCGCGCACGGCGGGCTCGCGGGCCGGGTCGAGGAGGTCAACCGGGAGGCGGCGGCGCTGCTGCGCCCCCTCGCCGCCGGGCGCGCGCTGGTCTCGGGCTCGGTGGGGCCGTGCGGCCGGCTGCTCGCTCCCCTGGGAGACGCCGATCCCGGCGAGGTCGAGGACGGCTTCCGGCGCCAGATCGCGGCGCTGGTTGAAGGCGGCGCCGACGTGATCTGCATCGAGACCATGATCGACATGGAGGAGGCGACCCGCGCCGTGCGGGCCGCACGGGAGGTCGCGCCGGGTGTGCCGGTGATGGCCAGCATGACCTTCGACGCCACGCCGCGCGGCTACTTCACCGTGATGGGGGTCTCCGGGGAGCGCGCCGCCGTGGGCCTCGCCGAGGCCGGCGCGGACGTGGTGGGCTCCAACTGCGGCCACGGCGTCGAACAGATGATCGGGATCGCCGAGGTGATGCGGAGCGCCTCGCCGCTTCCGGTGCTGATCCAGGCCAACGCCGGGCTGCCGAAGATCCGCGGGAACGAGGTCGTCTACCCCGAGGGTCCCGAGTCATTCGCCGCCGGCTGCGAGCGCCTGCTCGAGCTCGGCGTCGCGGTGATCGGCGGCTGCTGCGGCACCACGCCGGACCACATCCGCGCCCTGCGCCGGATGGTCGACCGGCGGCGCACAGCGGCGTCCTAGAACCGTCGCTCGGCGGCATCGTAGATCCTGGGGGAGGTGGGGATGTTCACCACTGCAACTGCCGACGGTTACCGCGAGCTGCTTCCCGGTGTCCGGCTCAGGACCCTCGTCCACGGCGAGCGCACGCTGATGGGCGAGTTCCAGATCGACGCCGGGGCGGTGATTCCCGCGCATCAGCACCCCTCCGAGCAGACCGGTTACCTGGTGTCGGGCCGGCTCCGGTTCGAGGTCGAAGGGGTCGCAACCGTCGCCGCCCCGGGCGACAGCTGGAACCTCGCGAGCGGCGTGGTCCACGGCGCGACCGCGCTCGAGGACGTGGTGGTTATCGAGGTGTTCTCACCGCCCCGCAAGGACTACCTGGCGGAGTCCCGAATCGCTCAGCGCATCCGGAAGCTGGGTGTCGCACCGGAATCGCAGTAAGCCGGCAGACCCGTCTGAACCGGATGAGAGGGGGCCTGTTCAACCGCCACTCGAGAGGCGGGTGTCGGCGCCGAGCACCCGATCGCGCCCGGCGGCCTTGACCCGGTAGAGCGCCACATCGGCTGCGAGCAGCAGGCCGGCCGCGTCGTCGGCGTCGTCGGGAAAGCACGCCACGCCGCCACTGACGGTCAGCCGGCCGCCGGGTTGTCCTCCGCCGTGCTCAAACGGGTGGTCCGCGATCCGGCGCCGCAGCCGCTCGGCAACGAGCAGCGCCTGCGCCCGGGACTGTCCGGGGAGCAGGACGAGGAACTCCTCGCCCCCGAACCTCCCGAGGTATCCGTCGGAGCGGAGACTCTCCCCGACCACCCGGGCGAGCGTCCGCAGCGCCTGGTCGCCGGCGAGGTGGCCATTGGTGTCGTTGAAGTGCTTGAAGTGGTCGATGTCGAACAGGAAGATCGACAGCGGCTCCCGTGACGTGCGGGCGCGATGGACCTCCTCGCCGAGGCGCTCGCTGATCGCGCGCTTGTTGAGCATCCCGGTCAGCCCGTCCTGCTCCGCGGTCACCTGGACCGAACGCAGGCTCTGGACGCGGTACCACGTGAGGGCGCCAAGGTGGGCGATGACCTGCAGCATCTCGAGCTCGAGGCGGTGGTGGCGAGCCGGCCGGGCGAAGGCCAGCACCCCGATGGTCTGATCGTCGATCACCATTGGTGCCGCGGCGTCGAAGACCGGGCTGCGGGCCACCGTCGCCGCCGTGGCGAGCTGGAGGTACTGCTCCCTGCCGAGCCCGACCTGACGCCGCGCCACCAGCCCGACGTGCCCTTCGCCGTCGGCGATCTCGGCTCCGAGCGGCGGGGCGCCGCCGGTGGTCGCCGAGACCACGAACCGCCATACGCGGTTCGGTCCGACGAGGGTGGGCTGACGCCGGATAGCAACCAGCGCGTCGTCGGCACCAAAGGTGCGGACCATGATCTGGAGCAGGGTCGGCGGAACCGCGCGGACGTCCCCCAGCAGCCGGAGTGTGGTCAGGGCTTCGGGTAAGAGCTGGACGAAGTCTCTGGCTGCCCGCAGCTCGTGGTCGAGCCGGCGCAGCTGACCGTTCTCGGTAGCCCGCCGCACGCCGGGTTGCTCCTGAGGGCGCCGACGCCACAGCAGCACGACAGCCAGAGCGAGCCACCCAAAGAGACCCACCCCGGCAACTGCCAACAGAACCGTGTCCACTGCTCACATGTTGGCGCAACTACCTCGTCTCGTGCAACCTGTGCAGGCGGACGAACGGTGGCACCGGTCACTTCGATCTGGCGGCGCAGGTCGGCCGGGCAGCGGATGAGCTGGACGACGGTCAGCGCGCGAGCTTGAAGCCCTTCAGCACCGTGACGTCGAACACAGCGGTGAGCTTCGGGCCGCCCGCTGCCGTGTCATCGATTGCGAGCGTGCCCGCGAGGTGTCCCGGATCATCGGCGCTCGCGGTGAACGTATCAGGCATCGCCGTCCCCGAGTACTGGATCTTCTGGCCGTTCATCACCACCCAGTACTCGATCCGCGGACCGCCGGTGAAATCGGCCGTCATGCCTTCCGTCACGACGCCATCAGTGCACGAAAACGTCGCGCACGACTTCAGCTTGGCGCCGATGTCGGTCGAGGAAAGGACAAGCCGGCGGACCGTCGTGCCGGGTTCGAAGTCGCTGGGTCCCGTCACGAGCCACGCGTACTTGAACTCGGCGCTGTGCCCCTTGTACTCGAGACTGCCGGTCGCCTTGTCGGCGGCGTTTGCGATTCCCGAAAAGAACAAAAGGCCCAGGGCGACGATCGAAGCGCGTGACAGGCTCTTCATGGTTTTGTCCTTTCGAGGAAGAGACGTCGTCTGTCTTGACCGAGATCAAAACCCGCATCGACCTCCGGGGATTCCCGGCCGCACCGGAGCAGCGCCAGAGGTGAGGCACGTCGTCTTGAGACCGTCTCGTCTTGCACCAGTGCGCCACCGTAGCCGAACGCACAGCGGCCCGTCCTCGGCGAGGACGGGCCGCGAGTCCGTTGGTCCGGATCGGGCTACTTCCGCGGGTGCGTGATCTGCGCCTGGGCGGCGGCGAGGTGCGCGATCGGCACGCGGAAGGGAGAGCAACTCACGTAGTCCATGCCCACGATGTGGCAACACCACGCCGGAGAGAGCTGCACGTGGCCCTCGCCAGGGGGGTCGCAGAGGGCGGGGGCTGGCAAAGGGCCACCCGCTCTCCCGGCGGGACGCCGCGCGCGGAGCCCCACCGCTCCTCCACGGAGGTCGGGGCGACGCTGTTCATCGTCGACTGAACGCATGCCGTTCAGGCGCGCCCGCACTCCGAGAGTCGGCTCCGCCCTCGTGATGAACGTCGGCGACACTGCAGAGGCCTTGCCAACCTCCGTGGTGCGCAATACTCCAAACAACCGGTTTGTTGATCGAGGGGACTGACGCCACGGTGCCCCAGGAGGCTCGAAGATGAGAAAGACACTCCCGATCTTGATGATGGCGACCCTGATGGCGGGACTGGCCGCGGCCCAGGAGACAACCCCGGCGCCCAAGGTCACGGGTGAGGACGAGCTGGTCCAGACCAAGGGCCGCTACGCGGCAACGTGGGTGCGACCCGGCGTGGACCTCTCCCACTACACCAAGCTCCTCCTGTGGAAGACGGTCTTCCAGTTCCGCGATGTCGGCAAGACCCCGAGCTCCGTGCCGACCAGCGTGAGCCTGAGCGACACGGAGGGACCCTACTCGATCCCCGACGATGACAAGCAGAAGTTCGAGGAGATCGTCGACGACGCCCTCGTCAAGCAACTCGCTCGCAGCAAGGAGTTCGAGATCGTCGACCAGCCGGGGCCGAACACCCTGATCGTCCGGCCGATGATGCTCGACATCACCTCCGACGTCCCCCCGAGCACGCTCGGGTACACCAACGTCTACCTGGCGTCGGTCGGCGACGCGACGATCGTGTTCGAGCTCATCGACGCCGAGACCGGGGTGATCCTGGCGCGCGCCGGCGAGCGGCGCCGCATCCAGCCGCAGAGCCGGATGGTCGGCGTCAACCCGGCTCCCATGACCTCCGCCACCGTCTACGCGGACATCCAGAGGTGGTCCTACGAGGTTGCCCGGGAGCTGCGCGTCGCGCTCGACAAGGCGCGCAAGAAGGCGGGGAAGTAGGCCCGCCGCACCGCGCCTGGTTCGCAGCCACGACCACGAGGCGCCGCGGCTCGCCCTCCGATCACGACGGCGGCCCGACATGATGTGCGTCCCGCCGGTCCATCGAATGGAGTCGGCCGCATGCGCTCGACCTCTCGTCCACGAATCGTTACCGCCCTGATCGGCCTCGGCTCGTTCTTCTCGGGCCTCAAGCTCATTCAGACTGCGCTGTCTGCACGATCCCTGACCGGCATCACGCCCGCAGTGGGCTGGCTCGCCGTCGTGATGGGCGTGGTCTGCATCGTCGTGGCCGCATTCCCCCGGCGGTGGGCGAGTGAACGGGCCGGGCGACGGGAGGTGGGCTCGATCCGAGCCGGAAATCACCTGAAGTGACCGTTGCTGAGCGACAATGTGACCACACGCATCACTCTGAGTCGACGCATCCACGGGAGGACGTCAGCATGTCATTACCCGATCCGTTTCCCCTCGAGGGCGGCTGCGATTGCCGCTTCGTCCGCTACCGGATGGAGACCCGCCCGCTCTTCGTCCACTGCTGCCACTGCCGGTGGTGCCAGCGCGAGGCCGGCTCGTCGTTCGCCCTCAACGCGATGATCGAGGCCGACCGGGTGAGCCTCGTTGCCGGCGAGCCCGAGGTCGTGGACACGCCGTCCGAGAGCGGGCGCGGGCAGAAGATCGCCCGCTGCCCGAGGTGCCGCATCGCCCTGTGGAGCCACTACGCGGGCGCCGGCCCGGTGCTGAAGTTCGTCCGCGTCGGGACGCTCGACCAGCCGGACCACCTGCCGCCAGACATCCACATCTTCACCGCGTCGAAGCAGCCGTGGGTGGTGATCCCGACCCACACGCCCGCGGTTCCGGAGTACTACGACCGCGAGGCGCAGTGGCCCGCCGAGAGCCTCAACCGATGGCGCGTCCTGCTGCCCGCGATCAAGACCTACCGGGAGCGGGCCGGGCTCGGGAAGCGATGACCGTCACGATCGACGCCGCGACGGACATCTTCTCGGTCGCCGGCACGTCACCCTGGGACCTGCTGTGGTCACAAGACCCGTGGACGACGTCGCCCCATCTCCGAGCGAGGTTGCTGGGGCCGATCCAGCTTGCGCGGCTCGGCGAGGTGCTGGGCGTCGGAAGCTACGACACGGTGATCCAAGGCTTCTCGTTGCTCGCGGGCGAGAGCCAGGAGAGCCCGTGGGTCATCGCTTTCCCGGAGGAGCTCACGTCGGCGATCGCAAGCTTGGGCTCAGACGAGGTTGAGGGCATCGGCACGCGGTGGGCGCACGCGGAGGGCATGCCGAGCGAGATTCCCCCGGAAGAGCTCAAGATCTATCTTGAAGCTCTGCGGAGTCTGCTCGTCGGCAACGCAGGACCGTTCGTCCTGTACGTGCGGGTGGAGTAGGAGGCGTCCTTGCCCACAGCTGAGACCCGGCGTCGCGTCGCCCTGGTGCTGCGCACGCGGTCGACGTGTTGGTCGAGAGGGTTCGCTGAGTGAGGCCGAGGCCCAGAACTGCCATCCGGACCACGACGTCGCCGAGGGAGGTGAAGCGATGAACGCTGAGATGCTCTCTTTCTACATGGACCGAATGGGCCGCGCCTACGAGGAGCAGGTGTGGGCGGTTGCCCTCGTCGGATCGGCAGCAGGGTTCCTGATTGCACAGGCGGATCGAGTCTTGCCGCTCCTGCATCGTCCGCTCCTCGTCGCCGGCGTATGGGCGACGGGCGTGCTGGCGCTGGGGTTCGGCTGGCTGTTCTGCGCTGGGGCCTGCCGTACGCGATCCTGAGCCACATCGCGCTGTCTCTCACAGCGCCTCGGGAGGAGAGCCGACGGCGGCGCCCGTTCCGGGCACTGCCCTTCGGCATCTGGGCGCTGGGCTTCATGCTCATGGACACTTCTTCGGAGCTCATCCACAGCCTGCTGCCGGTGTTCATGGCGTCGGTGCTCGGGGCGTCGATGGTGACCATCGGACTGATCGAGGGTGTGGCGGAGGCAACCGCCGCAATCACGAAGGTGTTTTCGGGCGCGCTCAGCGACATCCTCGGGAAGCGCAAGCTGCTCGCGGTGCTCGGCTACGGGCTCGCCGCCGCGACCAAGCCGGTGTTCCCGCTCGCGACCACCATCGGGTGGGTTTTCGGGGCCCGTTTCGTGGACCGCATCGGCAAAGGCATCCGCGGTGCGCCGCGCGACGCACTGGTGGCGGAGATCGCCCCGCAGGACCTGCGCGGCGCCGCGTTCGGGCTGCGCCAGTCGCTCGACTCGGTGGGTGGGTTTCTCGGACCGCTGCTCGCCCTGGCGGCGCTCGCCGTCCTCGCGGACGACATCCGGAAAGTGCTCTGGATCGCGGTCGTGCCCGGGTTCCTCGCGGTCGCCCTGCTCGTCGCCGTTGTGCGCGAGCCAGAGCGCCCAGCGGACGGCCCCGGCGGACGGCCTCCGCTGACACGCGCCGATCTCAGGCGCCTGCCGGGCCGCTACTGGCTCGTGGTCCTGCTCGGTGCGGTCTTCACCCTCGCCCGCTTCAGCGAGGCCCTCCTTGCGGCCGGGGCGATCTCCCTGGCCCGGGTTCCCCCGGTGCTGATCGCCCCGCGCAGACCTCTCGACGCGCTCGTCCTCGTCGCCGGTCCTCGTGCGCTCCTGGAGCGGATCCCGGCCAGCCGGCTCGCCCGCGGCCACCCTCGTCGGAGCCTCGCTGTGGGGCCTGCACATGGGCCTGACCCAGGGCCTGTTCGCGAAGCTCGTCGCCGAGCCCGGTCGAGCTGCCCGGCACCGCCTTCGATCTTCAACCTGGTCGGGCGGCTCGCTGCTCGTGGCGAGCGCCTCGCGGGCGCGCTGTGGAGCGTCTTCGGCGGTCCCCGGTCACGTTCGCCGCCGGGGCCGGGTTCGCGTCGCTGGCGGCGCTCGGGTCCGTCGCGGCTCGGCGGATCCGGCCGCGCCATGACGGCGGCCACCCGCGTGCGGCGCGGCCCCGCTACCCGACCGGGTGCAGATCCACGTCACGGACGTGCTGGGCGAAGAACCAGCGGTGGCCCTCGAGGTCTTCCGCCGAGTAGACCCGGTCGCCGTAGGGCTTGTCCTCGGGCCCGGCGAGGATGTGTGCGCCGGCGGCCTTGGCGCGCTCGAAGTGGCCGTCGACATCGTCAACGTAGACGTAGATGAGTTGACAAACGTGGCCGTGCCGCTTCGGGCTCGAGTAGTCGGGACCTGGGTGGCCCATCATGACCACGCCGTCGGCGAGGACCATCTCAGCGTGGGTGGGCCTGCCGTCCGGGCCCGCCATGCGCAGGCGCTCGCTGAGGCCGAACGCGGTCGCGAGCCACGTGAGCGCGCCGGCCAGGTTCTCGTACAGCAGGTAGGGGGTGATCCGCGGCATGCCTTCCGGTGGGTTAGCTGGCATGGGTTGCTCCTTTCCTCGAGAGGCATTCCTGATAACACCACGAGAAGGCCGGTCTTCCCGGAACCCCCCCCCCCCCTTTTCTTTCACCTCCCATCTCCCCCGCCCTCCCTCGGGCTCGGTGGTAGGCTGCGAGCCGAGCTCAGCAACATCGGATGCCGGCCCGCCTGCGCGGGGTCGGCCTGAGGAGGCGATGCGATGACAGCAACTGCGATCCGGGGATCGTGCCTGTGCGGCGCGGTCTCCTTCGAGATCAGCCCTCCGTACCTGTTCTTCCACTACTGCCACTGCAGCCGGTGCCGCAAGGCGCACGGGACGCCCTTCGCTGCGAACATCGTGGTGCGGGGCGAGCAGTTCAGGTGGCTCGGTGGCGAGGAGGTCGCCCGGCGCTGGGAGCTTCCGAGCGCGGCGCGCTTCTGCACCGGCTTTTGCAGCGTGTGCGGCTCGCCGGTCCCGTGGCGAAGCCGCGACGGGAAGGCGTTCCTGGTTCCCGCCGGCAGCCTCGACGACGACCCGGGCGCTCGCCCAATGAACAACATCTTCTGGGCGTCGCGGGCGACCTGGGAGGCGGCGGTCGGCGACCTGCCCACATTCGCCGAAGGAGCTCGCAGGCCGGAGGCCCCCTGACCGTGGAGCAGGTTTCGATACGTTACTCTCGGGGCCTCCGGCCGGCGATCTCCTGTAGCGCGCTTCGCGCGCCGAGCACCTCGTTCCTGGAGGAGGTCGGGCAGACGAGGAGGATCTCATGGCTGGATCGAGGCACGGTGGAGTCGCTCGGGCTGGTGCTCCCGGCGCCGCTGGTCGCGCCGCCCGGAGTCGTGCTCCCCTCCCCTGGGTGCGGATCCACGGCACGAGGGCGTTCGTCTCCGGGCCGGCCCGCAGCACCCGGACGGTTCGCTCGCGGGACCTTTCGGCATGGTGGGATCAGACGTCACGCTGGAGCAGGCGCGTCACTCGGCTCGCCTGACCGCCCTCGCGATCCTCGCCAGCCTCATGGCTCACTCGGCGACCTCGACCGCGTGTCGGCGTGGCTGCGGGTGTTCGGGATGGTCAACTCGGCGCCCGGCTTCGCTCGCCAGCCGGACGTGAGCGACGGCTTCACCGAGGTGATCCTCGAGGTCTTCGGTCCCGAACGCGGACCTCACGCCCGCTCCGCGGTCGGACTCGCCGAACTCCCGTTCGGCATCCCGGTCGAGATCGAGGCCGAGGTCGCAATCGATGGCTGAGGAGGCGTCATGGCGAAGTACACGGCAGAGGTCTCGTGGCAGCGGGGCAGCCAGGACTTCCTCGACAACCGCTACAGCCGTCGACACGTGATCCGGTTCGACGGCGGTGTCGAGGTTCCCGCATCGTCGTCGCCGCACGTGGTGCCGGTGCCGCTGTCCGACCCGGCGGCGGTCGACCCCGAGGAGCTCTTCGTCGCCTCACTGGCAAGCTGCCACATGCTGTGGTTTCTCTCGCTCACCGCGAAACAGGGCTTTCGAGTCGACCGCTACCGCGACTCCCCGGTGGGCGCGATGGGGCGCAACGCCGAGGGCAGGACCGCGTTCACCCTCGTCACGCTACGGCCCGAGGTCCGGTTCTCCGGCCAGCCGACCCCCACCACTGACCAGGTCCTTCACCTCCACCACCAGGCTCACGAGGCGTGCTTCATCGCGAGCTCGGTCACGACCGAGGTTCGTTGCGAGCCGGTGGTCACGGACCAGCCTTATGAGGGAGGATGACCGCCATGAACGTCCCGCTGATTCTCGCCGCCGTGCTCGCCGCAGGCGTTGGTGTTGCACATTCATGGCTGGGCGAGCAGTACCTCCTCGTCCGCCTGCTGCGTCGCGAGGACCTGCCCAAGCTGTTCGGCGACGACCGCTTCACCAGGCGGACGCTGCGTTTCGCCTGGCACCTCACGACGATCGCCTGGTGGGGCTTCGCGGCGGTGCTCGTCGCCCTGTCAGGGTCGCTCCCGGGTGTGTCCGTTGCGCGTGCGGTCCTGCTCGCGATCAGCCTGACCTTCTTCGCGAGCGCGGCCCTGACCTTCGCAGCCTCGCGCGGCCGGCACCTCGCGTGGCTGGTCTTCCTCGCCATCGCCGTGCTCACGGTCCTGTCGCTCGGCTGAGCGGGAGGTATCGGCGCCCCGCGATCACCACTGGCGGACGGATCGAACGCCGACGCTACTTCGTGCGGGTGTAGAGGATCTCCATCGACTTGAACTCGCCCGAGTCGGTGAGCATGTACATCTCCATCTTCTCGTTGCCGCCCTCGAGGAGGTGGATCACGGTCCGCGACTTCTGCACCTGCCCGGTCATCGGGTCGTTGAACTCGCCGAGGAAGGTGCCGACACCCGTGCCCTGGTCCCACTCGCCGGTGCTGGTCATGATCCCGGTCGACATGCTGTCGACCCAGGTCGAGAACCAGGTGCCGGAGGTGTTGTCGTAGCCGGTGAGCGCGCGGCCCTCGAACTCCTGGCCCATGGTGGAGCCGTTGACCTTCTCCTCGAGGTAGCGGCCTCCGAGAATCATGCGCCGGCTCGAGTGGGCGCTGCTGACCTCCGGCTCGGCCCCCGGTGCCATGGTGGACTTCACCTCGAGCGTGAACTCGCCCGCCATCTTCGCCAGCATTGCGTGCTGCGGGCCAGGGGTCATGGCTTTCTGCCAGGCCGCCATCATCGCCGCCTGCTCGGGGCTCATCGCCGGCTGGTCCTGGGCGCCCGCGACTCCAAGGGAGAGGGCCATCAAGGCGATCACACACACCACACATCGTCGCGACATCTTCATCGGGTTCCTCCGTTGTCGAGATACGTCGATCATATCGAGCCTCCGTCTCACAAGCAAGTCCATCCCTGCGCCTCGCGCAAGCAGCACCGCGCGGCTGCCGAGGCGCTCCAGCCCTGGCAGCCTCCTCGAGGGGAACCGCGAAGCCAGCGCATCCCTCAGCCCTGACCTCGGTCCGCTCCTCCTTGGGACCTTGCCCGCGGATTCGCGCAGCGAATCCAAAGCATCTGGCACCGGGGAGCCCGAGCGTACTCACGCGCGGGCTTCCCGGTGCCAGATGCTAATGCATGCCCGAGAGGCCGCCGCGGCGCACCAGCAGCCAGAGAAAGAACGGGCCGCCGAGGAACGCGGTCAGCACGCCAACCGGCAGCTCGGCCGGCGCGATGACTACCCGCGCGACGGTGTCGCACACGACCAGGAAGGCGCCGCCGAACAGACACGAGGCGGGCAGCACGGCGCGGTGGTCGGAGCCCACGAAGAGCCTGCAGATGTGGGGTGACATCATCCCGACGAAGCCGATCGGCCCGCACGCCGCCACAACCCCGCCGACCATCACCGAGGTGGCGAGGAACACCAGGCGGCGCACGGCGGCGACGTCGACCCCCCGGCTCGCTGCGATGTCGGAGCCGGTGGCGAGCAGGTCGAGCTCGCGCGCGCGCAAGGCGAGCAGGCCGGCGCCGATGACGACGAAGGGCAGCATGCCGAGCACCGCGTTGCCGTCGACCGCGCCGAGCCCGCCCATCAGCCAGCGCACGATCCGGAAGGAGTCGCCGAGGGACGCGGTGTACTGGAGGAACAGGATCAGGCTGGAGAAGAAGAAGCTCATGGCGACGCCGGCAAGGAGCAGCGTCGTGGTCGAGAAGGCCGGCCGGAGGTGGGTCAGGATCCACACGGTGGCCACCGCGAGCAATGCCCCGGCGAGCGCGGCGAAGGGCAGGAACGGCAGCCCGGCGAAGGCGACCGCAAGTCCGAAACGCGTCGCAGCGGCGACGCCGAAGGCGGCCCCCGAGGCCAAGCCGAGCGTGTAGGGCGTCGCGAGCGGATTGCGGAAGACGGCCTGGAAAGCCGCGCCTCCGGCGGCGAGGCCGGCGCCGCCGAGCAGCGCCGCGAGCACTCGCGGGAACCGGATCCGCCACAGGATGATCGCCGCCGGCGAGCCGTCGCCGGGGTGGAGAAACGCGTCGAGGCCGACCCTCTCGATACCGACCAGCGGCGCCACGACGACCACGGCCACGGCTAGCACGGCGAGCAGAAGCAGGCGACGGCCCGGCCTCATCGCGCCCCTCCCTCGGGCACGACCACCGGCAGCGCACGACCCTCGGCGGGCACCAGACGGAAGGAGGCGCCGTAGATCCCCGCCAGGGCGTCGGGGGTAAAGAGCTCGCCCGGCCCCCCGTCGAGCACGACCCGCCCGTCACGAAGCGCGAGCACCCGATCGGCGGTGGCGGCGGCGCCGTTGAGGTCGTGGGTGACGAGCACGATGGTCAGCCCGCGCTCTCGGTGCAGGCGCTCGAGCACGGCGAGCACGCCGGCCTGGTGGCGGTAGTCGAGGAAGCTGGTCGGCTCGTCGAGCAGCAGCACCTCCCCACCCTGGGCGAGGGCGGCCGCTAGGAAGACGCGTTGCCGCTCGCCGCCGGAAAGCGACTCGAGCGGGCGGCCGACCAGGTGCACGGTCTCGGTCATGTCGAGCGCGGAGCGGACCGCGGCGACGTCCTCGGGCCCGAGCCCGGACCACCCGGTCAGGTAGGGGTAGCGGCCCATTTCGACGAAGGCGGCAACGGTGTAGTGCACCGAGCGGGTGTCGCCCTGGGGCACGTAGCTCACGACCCGCGCGAGCTCGCGGCGCGGGTAGGCCTCGACTGGACGCCCGGCGAGCAGGACGCTGCCCCGTGCGGGTTTGACCAGGCCGTCGAGGCAGCGCAGCAGGGTCGTCTTGCCGGCACCGTTGGGCCCGACGATGGCGAGCCGCTCACCGCGCGCGAGCGCGAACGACACCTCGCGCAGGACCTCGGCACCGTCAAGCGTGACGGTGAGACCGTGCGCCTCGAGGAGGTGACCGTTCATCGCGGAAACACCGCCTGCGGGTGAATCGCCCGCGCCATAGCCTCCACCGCCTCGGCAATGCGCGGCCCGGGCACGACCATGTAGTCCTCGTCGAGCACGGCGACGCGGCCGTCGCGGACCGCCCGCAGCTCGGTGAGACCGTCCCACTCGGCGCGCACCCGCTCGCGGTCGAGGCCGCGCTTCGCGAGCTCGGCCTCGACGTCGAGGATGACGTCGGGGTCGAGCGCGATCAGGCCCTCTCGTGAGACCTCCGGGTAGAGCACCGCGGCGGTGCCGCGCCAGGCGTTGGCGCCGCCCGCGAGACCGACGAGGTCGTCGTAGAAGGTCCCAGGACCGGCAACCCACACGCTGCGCACCGGGCCCTCGCCGACCTCGCGCTCGACCACTACCAGGACGCGTGGACTCGCGAAGCCTGAGGTGGCGGAAGCGACGACATCGAGCCGAGCGCGCACCTCGGACGCGAGCTCCTCCCCCCGCCCCAGGATGCCGCAGGCGCGAGCGATGGTCACGAACGAGGTCAGAATCCCGTCGAGGTCGCCCTGATCGACCTGTAGCGAGCGGATCCCGAGCGTGTCGAGGCGGGCGCGCACGGCGTCGTGGTCCTGCATCAGCAGCACGAGGTCCGGCCGGAGCGCGACCAGGGCCTCCCAACTCGGGTCGAGGAAGCCGCCGACCTTGGGCAGGCTTCGTGCTTGGGGAGGCCACTCGCAGTAGCGGGTGACCCCGACCACGCGGTCGCCGAGACCGAGCGCGAATGCGGTCTCGGTGAGCGCCGGCGCCATCGAGACGATGCGTCGAGGGCTCCGCGTCGGTGCCGATTGCGGCGGAGCCTGGGCGCATGCGGACATGAGCGCCGCCACAAGCACCAGACCCCTCGTCGTCTGCCGCACCGCACCTCCGTCGGACGTCGCACCAGCCGAGCGCGAGTCTACCTTGCCGCGTCCTGAACGGCTCCGCGACCCGAACCACGGACGGAGACAAGCTCCGCCCCTACGACACCTCCTTACCTCCTTACCTTCTTACCTTCTTACCTCTCGTGTCCTGCTATCCTCGAGGGTGCGGCGGCGGCACCGCCCGCCCGCGACCCGAGGAGGTGACACGATGCACACCCTGGTCCTGGTTCGCCACGGCGAGAGCGTGTGGAACAAGGAGAACCGCTTCACCGGCTGGACCGACGTCGACCTCACCGAGAAGGGTGCCGACGAGGCCCGCGAGGCGGGTCGGCTGCTCAAGGCCGGCGGCTTCACCTTCGACGTGGTCTACACCTCGGTGCTCAAGCGCGCCATCCGCACGATGTGGCTGGTGATGGACGAGATGGACCTGATGTGGCTGCCGGTCATCCGCCGCTGGCGGCTCAACGAGCGCCACTACGGCGCCCTCCAGGGCCTCAACAAGGCGGAGATGGCGGCAAAGTTCGGCGAGCAGCAGGTCCACGAGTGGCGCCGCAGCTACGCCACCCCTCCGCCGGCCCTCGACCCCGACGACGAGCGCTTTCCCGGCCGCGACCCGCGCTACGCCTCGCTCTCGGACGACGAGCTGCCGCGCACCGAGTGCCTGAAGAACACCGTCGAGCGCTTCCTGCCGCTGTGGCACGACGAGATTGCGCCGGTGGTGAAGTCGGGCACCAAGGTGCTGATCGTGGCCCACGGCAACAGCCTGCGGGCGCTGGTCAAGTTCCTCGACGGGATCTCCGACGAGGAGATCGTCGGGCTCAACATCCCGACCGGAGTGCCGCTGGTCTACGAGCTCGACGACGAGCTCCGCCCGATCTCCCACCGCTACCTGGGCGACCAGGCGGCGATCGCCGCCCGCACCGCGGCCGTCGCCGCCCAGGGCAAGGCGAAGTAGCGGCCCGCCGCCACCGGTAAACCAGTCGAGCCGTCTGAGCTCACTCGGCCGCGGAACTTCGAAGCCTGACGTTCGAAGCGCCCGCCGCTGCTCCCGGTGTCGTCGTGGCCTGCATTCCTCACCAGGTCACGTTGCGAGGGTACCGAGATGCCCGCCAGCGTGGAGCCATCGAGTGACGATCTACCGAGGCGTGTCTGGAGACACGTTGCAGGTGGCGAGATGCGAGAGGGCCCGCGATGGCTGGTAGATCGGTGCCCGCAGCAGGGAGCTGGTGAGGAGTGAAGGCGAGACGTCCCGCCGTTGCCCGTCCACCAGCATGCCCGCGTCGTCCTCCCGGCGTCCCGCGAGGGACGCGCATCTCGGGCAACGCGGAGGAAGGTGGCAGGCTTCCGGACCCGATGTCGCATGTCCAAACAGAGAAGGCCGCCGTCGGTTCCCTCAGGGACGCGACGGCCGTTGGGAGGACTCCATGAAACGACACCTCGCCCTGGTCTCGATCCTGGTGCTCGCCGCGGCGTCGGCTGCAGCACTGACTCCAGCCACAGTGCTGGTCATCCCCGCCGCCTCGAGGGGACCCGGAGCCGGGACCTCCGTGTGGCAGATGGACATGTTTCTCGGCAACGCCACCGCTCAAAGCGCGAGCGTGCAGCTGACCTGGCTCGAGCGCAATACCGACAACACCGGCGCGCCCTCCGTCGGCGTCACCGTACCGGCGGGCCGTACGATGGTGCTCGCGGACGTGATCCACGACCGCTTCGGGATCGACGCCGGAAGCGGTGCGTTCCTGATCACCTCCAACGTCCCGATCACCGCGACCTCCCGCATCTACAACCTGCAGGGAGGCGTTACGTTCGGCCAGGGCTTCGACGGCCTCGCCGGACCGGACAACGCGCCCGCGGGCGGCGAACGGCGGATGATCGGGCTGCGCCAGGACGGAGGCTCCCGCAGCAACCTGTTCGCGGTCGCGGGGCCGAACGGCGCCGAGCTCAGCCTCACCGCGCGCGCCCCGAACGGCAGCACGATGGGCAGCGCCTCGTACTCGGTGCCGCCCTGGGGTGCGCTCTACGCCCCGCTCACCGATCTCGTCGGGGGCAGCCCGGGCGATGTCTCGGTGCTCGCGTCCGTCAGCTCCGGCAGCGCCTGGTTCGCCGGCTCCCGCATCGACCAGGCCTCGGGTGACCCGTTCACCGCCGCCGCGGCCGCCGCCGACCCCACCCTGGTGAACGCCGCCGCCCTCAGCGGCACCTATGTCGGCAACTGGTACAACGAGACCTTCGGGAGCACCGGGTCGGCGCAGATGACGCTCTCGGTCGACCTCGCCGCCTCGACCTTCAGCGCCACGGTCGACCTCGGCGGCAACGTCTTCGGCGGCGCCAATCCCCCGCCGCAGACCTTCACCGGCACCCTCGAGCCAGGCGGTGGGACCATCGCGCTCACCTCACAGGTCTTCGGCACGGCGAGCGCCAGCATCGACCCCCGCGGCCGGATGACCTCGTCGCTCACCAACCTGCCGGTGGCCGGCATCGACCGCGTCGAATCGAACGGCATCATCTCCCCTCAGGAGGTCGTGTTCGGCTACACCATCACCTTCTCGGGCGGTAGCGGAACGGCGACCGGCATGGTGCACATGGTCCGCCAGTAGCGTCGGTCCTGGGTGGGCGGTCGCCTCCTGTTGAAAGGGGGCGACCGTTCTGCCGGGGACATCCAGCGTGCATTTCTCACCACCTCACGTCGCGAGGACACCGAGGTGCCTGTCAGCGCTGAGCCATTGAGCTGCGAGGCGCCGAGTCGTCTGGAGACATACGTCGCAAGCGCCGAATCGCGATAGAGCCGGCGATGGCTGGCAGATCGGTACCCGCAGAAGGGAGGTGGTGAGAAACGCAGGCCAGGAGCTCATCGCGGCAGTGCTTGCCGCCGGCGCCATGGGACCGTACCATCGGGGAGACCCAGGAGGCCGGCCATGCTGCTCGAGCTCTCGGAACGGCAACGCGCAACGACGGCGGCCGCGATCACGATTCTCTCGGCGTGCATCATCGTGGTCGCGATCGGCGCGCTGTTCTGGCTCGTCGGGTCGTTCTTCGCGCGATTCTCGGACGTCTTCCTGCCGCTCGCGGTGGCCGCAGTGGCAGCACTCGTGTTCCGGCCGTACTACGAGTGGCTCCGCGCGAGCCTCCACCTTGGGCGGATCCTCGCGTTGCTCGCCGTCCTGCTGTCAATGGTCGTCCCGCTTGGCGCCTTCCTGTGGTTTTTCGGCGCCCTGCTCGTCAGCCAGGTCTCGGATCTCGTCCAACAGGTGCCCGCCCTCGCCGAGAAGCTGTGGACGGCGATCAGGGATCGCGCGCCTGAGGTCGTCGCCTACCTCAAGGACAAGGGGCTCTACGACCGCGTCACCGGTGTGTTCGCGAGCCACCAGGACGCTCTCGTCCAGGGCATCCAGGCGATCGGCAACCAGGCGCTGTCGGCGGGCGCCGGAGTGCTCGGAATCATCGGCAGCCTGCTGGCGTGGGTCGTGCTGCCGGTCTACTTCGCGTTCTTCCTGATCAGCGAGCAGGCCATGCTGGGGGAGATCGAGCGTTTCCTCCCGTTCCTCAAGCCGGACACGCGCAAGGACGTCGGCTACCTGGTCCATCAGTTTGTCGACATCCTGGTCGCCTTCTTCCGCGGGCAGCTGATCATCGCATTCCTCCAGGGCATGCTGTTCGGGATCGGCTTCACCCTGGTTGGCTTGAGCTACGGCTTCGTGCTCGGTGTGGTGTTCGGATTCCTCAACATCATCCCCTACCTCGGCAGTATCCTGACCCTGATCACGACGATCCCGATCGCCTTCTTCCAGACCGGCGGCGGCCTGACCCGAGCGCTGCTGGTGCTGATGGTCTTCGTGATCGTCCAGATGATCGAGGGCTACATCCTCACCCCGAGGATCATGGGCGACCGCACCGGCCTCCACCCGATGGTGATCATCGTCGCGATCTTCTTCTGGGGCTCCGCGCTGGGCGGCCTGACCGGGATGATCCTGGCGATCCCGCTCACCGCCTTCCTGGTGGTGTTCTTCCGCCTCGCCCGGGAACGGTGGGTGCGGGAGCTCGTGTAGCAGCCTGCAGGGCATAGGCCCTTGACGGTGATTGGAAGGTCGAGACGCGGCCCGGGGCCTCTACCCTGCGGGCTGCTTTGGATGAGCTGTGCTTATCCCGTCGGGCACCTTGTGATGCGCTGCGCGCATCAAGGGTTGGCGAGGGTGAAGGTGGTGGCCGTATCAGGACCAGCGACTTGGGCGCGTTCCCTGGCAGCGCGCTCCGTATAGCCCCCGAAGCCCTGCTCACCGACTCCCCGCCGTGCCGTCGGGGGCTTTCCCGAGAACCTCCACGAACAGAGTTGCGTTTCTCCGGATGCAACGGAGGTTTCAATGCTTCGTCACCTCGGCTACGCCCTTGCCCTCGTCGTCGCGGCCGGCTGCGCAGCGACCGCTCCCGAACACCGCAGCGCTTCTCTCTCCGTCACCAACTCCGGCGGCGACGCCGCACGGCTCGAGGTCTCGGGCGAGGCGGTCGACACAGTGGTCCATGCACTGCTCGACAGGGACCTCGGCTGCGGCGGCGCGCTCGACGCTCAGCTCGGACGGGTCTTGGCGACCCTCGACCGGCGCGGACGCTCGGCCCACGCGAGCGTAACCGGAAACGACGGCCGCCTCGAGGGACGTCGGCACGGCGACAGCTTCGACCTGGCCTTCGTCAGCACCGGCGGAGGGCGACTCGAGCTGACCGCACCATGGGGCGTCGCCCAGTGCCTGCTTGGTCGCCGCGCAACTCTCTCTGCTGCCCTTTCGGGGCACAGGCACCCGACCGCCTCGTTCCGCATCCGATCCGGCTCCGGAGAACAGACGACCGTCACCGTGGGCCTGGACTGACCCCCTCGAGCAGGCGGTCGACCCGATAGCTAGAGGCGGCCTCCGCAGCGCGGATCGCCTCGACGACGGCGCCGGCCGTGGCCAACGCCGCCGCGGGATCGTCTCCCGCGACCACGCGCTCGACCGCAATCACCGCGAGCACCAGCCCGCACCACTCGGCGAGGCTCTCTCCGTTGAACCAGAGCACGCCCCCGTATCGGTTCACACCGAGGAAGCTCTGGCTCGCCGGGTCGCGCAGGGCGGCTGCGAGCAGCCGCGCCGCGGTGCGCTGAGGTGTCTCGGCGGCGGTGGCATCCGGCAGCGCCGTCCACCCGGCGACAGCTGCCATGAGCGGGAGCGCGAGGCCGGCGCGACGGGCCTTGGCGTCATCGGATCCGAGCGTGACCAGGGCGTGCTCCAGGGCTCGGCCGAGGCGCCACTCGGCGATCCGATCGCGGCTGCGCTCGACGGGGTCGTCGTCGCCCGCGAGCGCCCCGAGGCCGGCAAGTGCCGCCCACGCAACAACCAGCGCGGCGTTCGCCTCGAGCACATCCGGCAGGGCCCGTTCAGGGATGTCGGCCCCTTTGGGTTCCCCGGCTTCGTACAACGCCAAGCGGCCGAGGGTTGCGAGCCGATCGAGTGCAGCCGCAGCCGCGGGCTCGGCGTCGCCGTCGAGCTCTGCCTCGGCGAAGGCCGCCTCGTAGAACGCAGTCACGGCATCAGTCACGTCCTCGGGGATCGGGGCGCCCTCAGGATCGAGGATCGATGCCAGGGAGCTTTCGCCGAGCACCGTCCGGAGAGGAACCAGCACCGACTCGAGGAGGAGCTCGGTCAGCGCCTCGTGGACGTCGGGGACGCCGCGGCCCTCGAGCAGCTCGGCGAGCCGGGCATAGGGATGCTCGGCGCTGTCGCGCACCTCGCGGAGGTCGACGAAGACGTTCAGCTGATAGGCCTCGAGCTCGACGAAGAGCCCGATCTCGGCGAGCTCGCGGGTCGGACGCAGGTACTCGAGCCCGCTCACAAGGTCGCGCATCACGAGGAAGGTCCCGTCGGCCTGCTCAATGCCGAGCCCCTCCACCAGCGTGCGCTGGACGATCCGCTTGTCGCCGTCCGGGCCGCGCTGGGCGAAGCCGACCGAAGTCCGGACCCAGCCCGAGGTCTTGGCGAAGCAGTTGTGGTACAGCACCAGGGCGCGCTGGCCGAGGTGGCGATTGGAGTAGGCGAAGACGTTCTCGTCGACCCCACCGGATGCCGTGAAGAGGTCGTAGAGCAGGAAGTCCTCGACGTCGGCGAAGACCGCCCGGCGGTGCAGGAGCGGAAAGAGCTGGCGTTCGTGCCGGGCGACGAGATGCTCGCTCGGCGTCTCGTCCCAGTAGGCACGGCGGAACTCCATACCGTACTTCTCGTGCAGGCCCTCGATCTGGCCGTGCCCGAACATCGGCAGACCCGGCAGGGTCACCATCAGGGTGCACACGCCGAAGTACTTGTCGCCGTCCGCGAACTGGTCGATGGCGGTCCGCTCGTCGGGGTTCGACATGAAGTTGACGAACCGCTTGAGGATCTGCGGGTCGAACTCGAGCACGTTCTTGATCAGCTGACGGTACTCGGCATTCCTTTCGTCGCGGAGCATGTTCATGAACGCGCTGTTGTAGACGCGGTGCATGCCGAGGGTCCGCACGAAGTAGCCCTCGAGCAGCCAAAAGGCCTCCGCCAGGAGCAGGGTGTCGGGTGCTTCGGCGGCGACGCGGTCGACCACCTCGCGCCAGAACTCGTTCGGCATCGCCGCGTCGAAGGCTTCCCGGGTGAGCCCGAGCCCGGCGCGCGACGGGATGTCTCCGCCGGAACCCGGCTCGGGGAACCACAGCCGCTGGTAGTGCTTCTTGGTCAGGGTCATGGCGGCGTCGAAGCGGATGACCGGCGAGAGCCTCGCAACGTGGAGGATGGTCTGGATGACGGCCTCGCGGACCTGTGGATTGAGATAGTCGAGCTGGGCGGTGTCGTTCCACGGCATCGAGGTACCGTCGTTGCCGTGGTAGATATACCGTGCGCTCCCGGTCCAGCGGTCGACCCGTTTGAACACGACCGCGGCGTCGCGCCGGTCCCAGTAGCCGTCCTCGATGAAGATGCCCACCCGGTCGTCATCCGAGAGGTCAGGTCCGTTGAAGGTGTAGCTCGGGAACGGGCTGCCGTCGAGGCCGAGGAACCAGTCCGGGTGCTCGACCATCCAGCGCGAGTCGATCCCCATGTGGTTCGGGACCATGTCAGAGGCGAGCCGGATGCCGCGCTGCCACGCGCGACGCTTGAGATCGTCCCACGCCGCCTGGCCGCCGAGCTCGTCCGCGATCGCGTAGTCGGCGAGCGAGTAGGCCGACGCCACCGCGTCTCCCTGGCCCATCCGCTGCTTGATCCGGCGCGAGGCCCGGCTGCGCTCCCAGACCCCGATCAGCCAGATCCCGGTCACGCCCCAGGCCGCGAGACGGTCGAGCTCCTCGTCCGGGATGTCGTCGAGCCGTTGGATCGCCCGACCGAGCCGGCCGCTGAGCTGATCTAGCCAGACGAAGGCGTTCTTTGCCAGCAGCACCACCCGTGGCATCCAGTCCTTGTCGGCGCTAAAGGCCTCGCGCTCAAGCTCCTGACCGGTGAACTCGTAGGGCTCGACCGGACCGGGCCCGGGTCCGAAGACCGGTCGGTGCTCCTCGGCGAGCAGGTCGAGGCTCGACAGCAGGCGGTACAGTGCCCCGCCGAGCAAGGTCCCCCAGTGGGTGCGGATGTACTCGAGCTGACCCTCGAGCGAGTGGGGCGAGGCCAACGCCGGTGCGCGCAGAAGCTGGAACAGGTTCTCGCCGCCGGGGCCGGCCGGGCCCTGCTCGGCAAGAAAGGTCTCGAGCTCCCCGATCATCGGCAGGTAGGCCGTCGCTCGGCGCAGGCTCCCGTCGTCGAACAGCTCGAGGTAGCGCGAGAACGCCGGGTTCGCGTTGGCGAGCCAGAGCAGGAGCAGCTCCTCGAGGGTGACCTCGCGGTGGCTCTCGGAACCTGTGGCGCCGGAGAGGTAGGCGACCCCGTCAAGCTCGCGGCGGTAGACCGACACCGGGGGAAACTCGTCGACGAAGGACGACAGGGCTCCACCGACCGAGTCGTCTCCGAGCCGGCTCCCGAGGCGGTCGAGGGCGTCGGACAGCAGCCGGGGCGCCTTGCGCTCGCGGAACTGCCGGACGACAAGGTGGAGGATCTCGTCGATCAGCCCCATGGCGTTGATCTCGCCGGCCGAGACCGCCTGCTCCGGGTAGGTGAGAAGGTCGCGGCGGTCGTTCATGCGCTTGGCGAACGCCCGGGCCGCGCGAAAGTCCGCGAGCACCACATTCCCGGTCAAGGTGAAGAGCCGCTCGTCGAAGTGGTAGCGGTCGCGCGCCGAACGCGCAATGTGGAACTCGCGCCCCGCGAGGTCCTTGAGAGTATCCGTCATGAAGGTCTCCTTCGTGTCCCTGTGATCATAGAACGGTCACGGGCCCGTCAACATGCCCCAAGGTGCGCGACGTGTTACCGTGCACCGGGCGGCGACCGGCACTCGGCGCCGCACCTCGTCACCCGGAGGACGACCTCATGGCCAACCCGACCGCCCGTTTCGAAACCTCCCTCGGCAGCTTCACCGCCGAGATCTTCGCCGACAGGATGGCGACGACCGCCAAGAACTTCCTCGACCTTGCCGAGAGCGGGTTCTACGACGGTCTGCACTTCCACCGCGTGATCAACGGCTTCATGATCCAGTTCGGCTGCCCGCACTCCAAGGACCCCTCGAGCCACCTGGCCGGGACCGGCGGCCCGCCCCACGGCACGATCCCCGACGAGCATCCTGCCGACGCCAAGATCTCCAACGAACCCGGCACGTTGTCGATGGCCAACACCGGCAGGCCCAACTCGGGTGGCTCGCAGTTCTTCATCAACACGGCCCACAACGCCTACCTGGACTGGTTCGCACCGGGTCCTTCGAAGCACCCGGTGTTCGGCCGGGTGACCGAGGGCATGGACGTGGTGCGGGCGATCGAGAGCACCCCGACGGGCCCCGGCGACCGCCCGAAGACCCCGGTACAGGTCGTCAAGATCACGGTCCAGCGCTGATCGAACGTCTCGGTCCGGACTTTCGCCAGTCGGCCTACCGTCCTACACTTTCGCCGTGAACTCCGACTCCAGACGCTCCGACCGCATCGCGGGCTCCCGGCCGCCCGAGGGCCCCCGCCGTGCATAGCGCAGCTCGCGAACGCCTCGCGGCGGCCCGTCTGGTCGGCGCTGCCGCGCTCGCCGGGCTCGGGCAGTTCGCGATCGACATGCCGCACGGCTACTTCGGCCCCACCGACCGGATGACGCAGGCCGGGGTCGCGTTCACCGCGGCCGAGGTGGCGCTGGCGACCGTCGCGGTGGCTGGCCTGCTCGGCCGGCGGCGCTGGGCGCCGTTTGCGGCCGTCGCCTCGCTCGCGCTCGTCATCGGCGCTTTCGTCGGCGCGCTCGCCGAGAGCCCGGTAGTCGCCGGCGGAATCGCCTTGTGGTGTTTGGTACTCGCCGGGAACTTCCTCTTTCCTGCGCCACTGGTAGCGGCCCAGGAGGCGCGCTCCGCCGCCGCCACCGACGCCCTCGACCGCTGGCTGTCCAAGAACGGACCGGCCGCCCGTCACCTGACGGCGGTCTCGCTGGTTGCGACCACGGCAGTGGTGGGATACGGGATCGGCGCGAGCAGCATCCCACGCGCAATCTGCCTCGGACTCGCTGCGGCTGTCACCGCCTACACCGCTCGTTTCCTGGCGCGGGTTCTGAGGTCCGGCTCGCGAGCGCCGCTGCTGGCCGTCACCCTGCTGCTCGCCGCTCTCGCGTCCGCCGGCCGACCCGCCGCGGCACTCGGTTGGCTGGCCGCGTACCAGGCCGTGGTCCTGCTCCTGGTGGTCGTACGCAGCGAGGCGGCAGCCGAGGTGATTGAGCACTTTGTCGGTCGACCCGCACTCCTGGTCCTGGTCTCGTTCGTGGTCCTGATCGCGCTCGGAACGCTGGTGCTCAGCTTTCCGGTGGCGTCCGCCACCGGCGAGCCCATATCGCCCATCGACGCCCTGTTCACGTCGACCAGCGCCGCCTGCGTCACCGGCCTGATCGTGCTCGACACACCGCGCGACTTCTCCTGGCCCGGACAGCTCGTGATCCTGCTGCTGATCCAGGTCGGCGGCCTCAACATCATGGTCCTCTCGGCCTTTGCAGCCCTGCTGCTGCGCCAGGGTCTCGGCCTGCGCGGCGAGCAGGCGCTGGGCGAGGTGCTCGACCTGCAGCCGACCCGCTCGCCGCGGCGGCTGGTCGCCTTCATCGTCGTCAGCACGCTTGCCGTCGAGGCGGTCGGCGCCGCGATCCTCACGGTCGCCTTCGTCCGTCACGGCGAGCCGATCACGGTCGCTCTGTGGCGCGGCCTGTTCACCGCCGTGTCGGCCTTCTGCAACGCCGGCTTCGCGCTCCAGACGAACTCGCTGATCGGCTACGCCGCGAACCCGGCAGTTCTGCTCACCGTCGCCGCGCTGATCACGCTCGGCGGCCTCGGCTTCGCGGTGCTCGCGTTCGGATGGCTGCGGGCGAGCGGAAATCGCGGGCTCGGCCTCGCCACCCAGGCGCGCCTGGTGGTCACCGTGTCGATCGTCCTGGTCGTCGGCGGCGCCCTCGCCTACGGTGCGATCGAGTGGCACCGCACCCTGTCCGGGCTCGGCCCGTTCGACAAGGCCTGCAATGCCCTCTTCCAAAGCGTCACGATGCGCACCGCTGGCTTCAACTCGGTCTCCTTCGACCGGCTCCACCCTGCGACCCTGCTGATCACACTCCTGCTCATGTTCATCGGGGCCTCGCCCGGAGGGACCGGCGGCGGCATCAAGACCACCACGGCCGCCGTGCTCCTGAGCTCGGTCACCGCGGTCGCCCGAGGCGAGTCGCGAGCGGTCGTCTTCGGACGCACGATCCCGCTCGAGACGGTCTACCGCAGCGCGGCAGTGACCGTGCTCGGCGTGCTGGTCGTCTCGGGCGCGGCCGTTCTGCTGCTCGTGACCCAGAACACAGGGCTCGATATGCTGATGTTCGAGACCGTCAGCGCGTTCGGGACCGTCGGGCTGTCGCTCGGAGCGACACCGCACCTCGACACCCTCGGGAAGCTCGTCATCGTCGTTGTGATGCTCATCGGTCGGGTCGGGCCGCTCAGCCTCGCGCTTCTCCTCGGCCGACGCCGCCCCGGCCGTGTGGAGTATCCTGAGGCGAGAATCATGGTGGGGTAGACGTGGCGCAGCAGTTCGTCGTCATCGGTTTGGGGATCTTCGGCCGCAATGTCTGCCTCAACCTCGCCCGTGCCGGCCAGACGGTGCTCGCCATCGACCTCAACCAGGACGAGGTCCGGCTTCTCGCCGGCGAGCTCGATGCCGTGATCTGCGCCGACGCCACCGACGAGGCCACCCTGCGCGAGATCGGCATCGACCGGATGTCGTGCGCGGTGGTGGCGATCGGCGCCGAGTCCATGGAGGCCTCGATCCTGGTCACGGCCCTGCTGCGCCAGCTCGGCGTGCCCCGTATCGTCGCCCGCGCCCTCTCCGAGCTCCACGCCCGCGTGCTGCACGCTGTTGGAGCCCACGAGGTCGTCAGCCCGGAGGCGGAGATGGGCCTCCGGCTGGCACGCCGCCTGGCACAGCCCAACGTGATCGAGCGCTTCGACCTCGGTCATGACGCAGAGCTCGCCGAGCTCGCCGCACCCCAGTCCTTCGTCGGCTCGACTCTGGTCGACCTCGACGTGCGACGCCGGTTCGGTGTCACGGTGGTCGCGATCCGCCGCGCCGGCGCTATCCGCGCCACCCTCGAGGGCTCGGAGCGGATCGAACCCGACGACGTCCTCATCACGATCGGGACGCCTGACGCCGTTCGGCGCTTGGCCGGCCGCGCCTGACCATGACGCTGCGCACCCGCATCCTGCTCGGCTACGGGTTCCTGGTGTCGCTGCTGGTCGCAAGCGCCTTCGGCGCTGCCCTCGGCTTCCACCAGCTCGGCAGCTCCATCGGGCGGGTGCTGGCAGACAACGTGGCATCGATGGAGGCCGTGACCGCGATGCTCGAGGCCCTCGAACGGCAGGACAGCGCCGTGCTCGCCGCTCTCCTCGGCGAAGGCCCGGCGGAGATCACCGCCTCGGAGTCGGCCTTCCGCAGCGCCCTGGCACGGGCACGGGCCAACATCACGCTGCCCGAGGAACCTGCGATCCTGGCCGACATCGAGACCCGATTCGTCGCCTATCAGGCCGCCCGCGACACGCTGCTCGCAACCCGGCCGCAGCGCCCGCTGGCCGGCTACGAAGCCGAGACTTACCCACGCTTCGAAGCGGTCAAGACCCGGGTCCTCGACCTGCTCGAGGCCAACCACCGGGCCATGGTCGAGGCCGACCGTGACGCGCAGCGCAGCGCCACCCGGCGCGCCATCCTGCACGGGGTGCTGGTCACCGTCGCGCTGCTCGCCCTCGGCTTGGTGTCGCGCGCGATGGGTCGCGACATCCTCGAGCCCCTCACCGAGCTGCGCAACGTCGCCCAGGCGATCGCCGACGGCGACCGACGGCGCCGCTCAGCTTCCGCGACACGCACCGACGAGCTCGGTGTCGTGGCACGCCAGCTCAACAGCATGCTGGACGCCCAGCAGGAACTCGACGGCCGCATGCAGGGCCTGCTCGGCCAGCAGCGTCTGCTGGTCTTGGGGCTGCTCGGAGAGCTCCCCGAACCCGCAGTGGTGGTCGCGCTCGACGGGCTCGTTGTCGCTTCCTCGACCGACGAGGCGGCGATCCGGGCGGTCGAGGCCGCCGCCCGTCACCTCAAGGGGCAGCCGACCCACGAGGACGCACCTCGCCAGGTGGAAATAGCAGGCGCCGGGCGGATGGTGACCTTCCGGCTGCTGCGAGCCTCCGGCGGCAGGCCGACCGGTTGGCTGGCCACTCTTGCCGCCGCGGACCTCGACACCGACTAGTGTCCTGTTTGGGAAGTCCCATGTGCTTATCGCGGAGCCAGCGTGGTTCCTGGCAAGGCGCGACGACGCAGGCGTAGCCTTGCTACTTCAAGGAGGAGCAACGCCGCCAGGGGCCGCGATGGCCCGCGAAAAGTGCACCGGGATTTTCCAAACAGGACACTAGACTGACCGAGGAACACCAGCGAACAGGCCGCTCCCTGAGCGGCGCCAACTCGGGGGAGCATCACCAGGTCCGGCGGCGGTTGCCCCTCGCGCCCTCGGGAACAATCTCGAGCAGCTCCTCGAGAGCGAAGCACGGGCCCGGCAGCGCCGGGCCCGTGACGAGGGTCAGCGGATCCGATCTGGTTCAGCGGCCGGGGCCGAAGACTCCAGGGCCGGGAGCAGCCGACGGCGCACCGCCCTCGCCTTCCTCCGGGGGCGGCGGCACCAGGAGGCCCGTCGCCCGGAAAGCCGGGATCAGCGGCTGGACGCGCGCGGCGCGGCGGATGAAGCCCAGCCGTCCCGCCTGCTCCTCATCGAGCAGTGCCTCGAACCCCGCAACGTAGGCCTGGTTGGCGTCTCGGAGCTCGAGGTCGATCGCGTGGATCTCGAGCACCTTCTCGCCGATCGCTGTGGCGTCCGGCGGGTCGGCGTCGAGCAGCGCACGCAGCTCCTCAGCGGCGGCGCGGCGCTGTTCACGCAGCGGTTCGGCGACCGCATGGTGGTCGGCGATGACAATATTCCACTGGTTGACCTGGTCCTCGCTCAGCTGCAGGAACTGAGCGACAGCCTGTTGCGCCTTGCCGAAGACGGGATGGTCCGTACCGGGGTCGTCCTGGGCCATGACCGGCACAGCCAAGCCGAGCAGCAGCACCGCCACAATCGCTCGCCTCATGCTCGCTTCTCCTTTCGTCGTCCCGCTCACGACGGCACGCTATGGGTGTCCGGCGACCGCCGTTCAACGATCGTCACCGAGTCTGACGCGGCCTGCGACCGCAGGTTGACAGGGCAGCGCCGCGGCTCCCGTCCCTCTCGTTCTGTACGCCCGAACGGGTGAAGACGGTCTACGAGCCGGCCTCAGGGAGGTGACGGTCGGGAGTCACGAACGGCGACGGATCGCGCGGCCTCATTGATCCCCCCGGGAGAAGATGGCATCCTCGGTGCGCCGCCCCGGGGCGTACATGGAGGAGTCATGCCTGTTCCGGACTGGTACACGGGAACCGATACGTCGGGCGAGGTCGCCCGGACGATCGAGACCGTCATCGAACGCATGGACGCAGAGGCCGCCGACCACAGCGACATCGACAGCCTCCACCGTCTACTCGATCTCGAGCGCGACCCTAACTGGCGGTCCTTTGTGCTCGGTCTGGCCGGGACGATCCACTACGAGCTCGAGGAGGAGGAGGATGCCGCCGCGGTTCTCAGGCGCTCCATCGACGGCTACCGGATCTTCCTCGAGTCCTTCGACGGCGTGATCAACGTCTACACCCAGTCCTGCTACACCCTCGGCGTGATCCTCCACGACGCCGATCGCTTCCCCGAGGCCGTCACCTACCTGCTGCGCTGCCTGCCGTTCATGCACGAGGTCTTCGACGAGGTCTACATCGCGAACGTCCACATGTTCCTGGAATCCTGCTACTCGGAGACCGGCCAACCGGAGCAGGGACTGGTCTTCGCAGAAGCCGCCGTCATTGCCCAGCCTGACGACTGCGAGTCGCTCGAACGGCTGATGATCGCCTACGGCGCAGCTGGTCAGCAGCTCAAGGCGACCGAGGTCTTCCATCTCATGGGGTCACGTTGCCGGTCGCACGAGAGCTTCGCCCACGCCGCCGAGTGGGCCGGACGTCACCTCGGGGAGACCGGCGTCGTCAACTAGCAGCGCGTGCCGCATGGCCCTGGCACGGCGCTCCCTTGCAGTGATTGCGGTCCAAGGTCTATGCGGCACGCGCTGCTTTGGATTCGCTGCGCGAATCCCGCCCAGACGCAGCGAGCGGGGCCAGGCGGCCCCGCTCGCGACGTTCACAGCGTTCTCGGGAAGGTTACTTCGCCGGCGCGGGCGCCTCCTGGATCGTACCCTCGCCTATCACGATCTCGACCCGGCGGTTCTTGCTCCGTCCCGCAGCGGTCGAGTTGTCGGCGACGGGGCGGTCCCAACCGTAGCCGACAGCTGTGATGCGCTTGGAGTCGATCCCCTGGGACATGAGAAAGTCCTGCACCGAAATAGCGCGTTTCTCGGACAGAGTCTGGTTGTACTCTCGAGACCCGGTCGAATCGGTGTGGCCCTCGATGCGCAGGTTGAGCTCTGGCATCATGAGCAGAATGCCCGACAGCTTGGCGATCACCTCGCGGGTACCCGGCTTGAGCGTGGCCTGATTGAGGTCGAACAGGATGTCCGGCAGGTTGACGATCAGGCCGCGGGCGGTGCTGGTGGTCTCGGCGACCCGCGACAGAGCGCCCTGCAGTCGGGAGGACAGCTCCTCCTTCTCCTGCTTGAGCTTCTCCGCCCGGGCCGATTCCTCGGCCACGGACTGCTCGAGGCGGGTCTTTTCGTCGGCGAGGCGTGCCAGCTCCGCCTGCGCCGTGGCGATCGCCGCAGCGGCCTCCGCCTTCTGCTGGGTCGCGATGTCGAGCTGCTGCTGGGCGGTCATCGCCTGCTGCTGCGAGGCCTCCGCCTGCTGCTGCGAGGCCTCCGCCTGCTGCCGGGCTGCCTCCGCCTGCTGCCGGGCTGCCTCGGCCTGCTGCTGAGCCGCGGCTGCTTGCTGCTGCGCCGCAGTTGCCTGCTGCTCGGCCGCGCTGGCGCGCCCCTCGAGGGCCGCCATCTCAGCCTTGCGGGCCACGATCTGGCGCTCGAGCTCGGCGGCCTCGTTCTGCCGGCGAATGGTCTGCAGCGACTCGCTCGCCAGCGCAACGGCCCGGCCGGCGTAGTCGGTTGTCGAGCGATCGCGGGACCGGGTGTTGAAGTTACGGGCCTGGCCGAGCGCGGTCTTCTGTTCCTGCCACAGGTCGGGGGTCCGCTGCGCAGCGCCCGCCTGGCCGGCCAAATCGACGATCCGCTCCGCCTGGACAACGTCGAGGTTCGCGCTGCGGTCCCAGGCGATGCCGGCGAGCGACTTGTTCCCGACCGTAGGCGCCGGGCCTAGGCCGGAGAAGACGAAGGCTTCCGCCGGATACTTCTTCTCCTTCCTGGGCGCACCGGAGGTGAACATCACCAACTCGGAGGGGCGCGATACCCGCGGATAGGTCTCAGCCGTGACCAGCAGGCTGAACGCCTTGAGGCCCGAGGTGAACTCGAGCTTGTCGCTGTCGTCGCGGACCTTCAGCTCACCGAGATTCTCGAACGCTCCGTCGCGAGCGATCGCCCACAGCACGTAGCTGGTGATGTCGCCGCCCAGGAGCACGGCCGGCTTCATATCCTTGTATCGGATCTCGATCGTCGCCTGACCCTCACGGAAGCTCATCTCAGCCGTCATTTCGGCCTGCGGCGCCTGGGCCGTTCCCACCATCGGCACCTCGAGGGTGCGCCGTTCGGGAACCGTGACCTGGTAGAGTGTGACCTCGGCCGCCGACGCGACCGTTGCCGTGGCGAGCACGCCCGCCACGAACCACAGAGCTGCTTTCGTTTGCCAACGCATTTGGGCTCCTTTCCGCTCTCCGAACCCTGCTGCCGCCACCCGGAATACCGGGCACGTCCTTTCGATCGTACGGGAGCGCGGCGCGCAGTCTACTTCAATTCACTCTAATGCAAGCAGCTGACGTCCGGATTCCCGGCACTGGCTGCGATGAGTGGTCAGCCCAGCCAGCCGGGGTAGAGCGATGGCCGTCGGTCGGGCAGGAACAGCCTCCGGGCGTGGCTCGCCGCAGCGGCTCCGAGGTCGACGTCGACCAGCAGCAGCTCATCGGCCCCGGAAGCAGCCCGCGCCGCCACCGTCCCATCGGGGGCGGTGACGAAGGACTCCCCGGCGAACTCGAGGCACTCTTCGCGGCCGACACGGTTGACCAACGCGACCCAGTAGCCGTTCTGGAATGCCGCCACCCGCATCTCGGCCTCGTAGAGCCCCTCGGGCCACTCGCCGACCGCTCCCGCCTGCGGCACCACGACCAGGTCGGCCCCGCCCAGGGCGAGGGCGCGCATGTACTCCGAGAAGTGACGGTCGTAGCAGATCGCGACGCCGATCTTCCCGGCCCGGGTGTCGTACACCGGCGCGCCGGTGTCGCCCGGGGCGTAGTAGCCGCGCTCGTGAAAGCAGTCGTAGTCGGTGATGTGCACCATCCTTGTCCGTCCGAGCAGCCGCCCGTCGGCATCGAGGACCGGCGAGCAGTCGAAGCACCGATCGCCGTCGCTCTCGAACAGGTTCAGGACGACCACGACGCCCTCGCGCCGAGCGAGCTCGGCAAAGCGTTCCGTCGTCGGTCCAGGAACCGGCTCTGCGAGGCGGGCGACCGGTCCGGCGGCCGGCTTCTGGGGGTGGAAGCGACTGAAGGCGAGCTCGGCGAAGCAGATGACCTCGGCACCACCGCGAGCCGCCTCCTCGGCGGCTGCAAGGCCGCGGCGCAGGTTGTCCTCGGAATCGTGGCCGGCGTGCTGCTGGACGAGGGCGAGACGCATGCTTCCTCCCGGACGGGATCGGATCACCAGCCGCGGGTAGGCCGCCACGTGCCGATCATCTCCCCGCCGTGCACCAGATGATAGTGATCGAAAAGCGCCGCAGCCAGGCAGGAGTGGTTCGGCACCACCCGCACGACCGCACCCAGGTGGAGTCGTCGCCAGTCAAAGCCAGATGGGACGCGGACCACACCGTGCTCCTGTGACAGCGTGACCAGCCGAGCGGCCTCGAGAGGAGCGTCGGTCTCGGGGTCGAGCACGATCCCGAAACCGCAGCCCGGGTTGACGTGGACCGGTCCCGCGTCCTTACTCAACGCGAGGGCGCCTGCGTCGAGCACGACAGTGCCGCGCTCCGGATGGAGACCGATGACCGAGGCCGCGACAGTGAAGGCCACGTCGGCCAGCGTGGCACTGCCGACGGCAACCTGGAAGGCGTCGAAGAATACATAGTTGCCGGGCCGGATCTCGGTCACTCCGGAGAGATCGTCGGCGGCAACCATGGTCGGGGTCGAGCCGACGCTGACCTCCGGCACGCGAAGACCCTCGCGTTCGAGACGTCCTGCCAGTCGAACCACGGCGTCGCGCTCCTCGTGCGACACCCGGCGCAGTGCCTGGAACCCGGCGGCGGCGTAGGCGTGGCCGGCATGGGTCAGCAGCCCTCTGAACTCGAGGTGGGTCGAGGCGGCGATCCGCGCCGCGAGCCCGATCGCCTCGGGGGAAGCGGGATCGATGCCGCTGCGGGCTCCGCCGCAGTCGACCTCGAGCCACACCGGACAGCGGATCCTGCGCGCCTGGGCGAAAGCCTCCGCCTCCGTCACGGCTGCCGGATGGTCGACCAAGAGCCCGAGCTGCACGCCCGACTCCACCAGCTCTCCGGCGGCCGCGAGCTTTGCCGGGGCCAGCGGCACCGCCCAAGTGAAGTCCCGGAACCCGGCCCGAGTCAGATGGCGGGCCTCGGCGAGGGTGGACACCGTCACCGGACCACTCTTGGCACCCACCTGGAGGCGGGCACCTTCGACCGTCTTGTGGGTCTTGACGTGCGGCCGCAGCCGGACGTTGAGCTCGCGAGCGCGCTCCGCCATACGTGCGCAGTTGCGGGCAACGATGTCGACGTCGACGAGGCCCGCGGGGGTCGCAATGCCGGCGAGGTTCATGACCTCAGGATAACGCCCCCGCGGCAGTCATACCGGATCAGGACGCGGTTGCCTCGGCGAAGAGCTCGACCGGGAAGAACTCGGCCGGGTCGATGCTGGCGTCGCGCAGCTTGGCCGGGGCCCGCTGCAGGTAGTTGTAGGTGCAGCCGAACCCGGGCTCGATGCTGACCAGGCCTATGCCCGACAAGCTCCCAACAGCGCGTCGACCTGGCGGGTCAACTCGACCTCGCGATCGACGCGCAGTGCGGCGAGGTCGTCGCCGAGCAGTGCAACGGCCAGGGCGCCGACGGGCCGCGCGTACGGCTCGAGCCCCGCGCAGGCCCGCCATAGGCCCCACAGGACACGGGCGCCGTCGCCGGGCTCGAGGTCGATCGCACAGCCCTCGAGACGTGCACCGAGAGACTGCAGCCGGCGGTTCTGGCGCACCAAGAACGCGGTCACCGCCTCGAGGTCCATCGGACGTTCCATGACTGCTGGCAAATGGCCGAGCACGCGCGACACGTCGGGTTTCCCAACCATTGAGGCGACCAGCAGCCGGACCAGAGACGCTCGCGGCGTCGCGGCCGGCTCCGCCTCGAGCGCGTGCTCGAGATCCGAGATCCATGCGCCGATCGCGAGGTTGGCAACCTCCAGGAAGAGCTCCTCAACGGTAGCGAACAGGAGTGCTGCAGTCCCGGACGGCACCCCGGCGCGGCGGCTGATGCCCTCCAGGGTGAGCTCGGCCAGCGGTCTGCTCGAAAAAGCCTCGTGCGCGGTCTCGAGGAGCGCGCTGCGGCGGCCGGCACGCTCGGAGCGAGCTCGGGCCCGGCGCTCGGGGTCGATCAGGGCCGCCATCGGAGACCTTCTACGGGGTCTTTCCCGCAACCAGCCGTTCGATCATCGGCATCAACCACTCCTCGTTTGGCACCTGGACCTTCCACCCGTTGATGAAGTAGGTAGGCGTTACGGCGACGCCGAGCGAGTTGCCGAGACTGAGCTGGGCATGGACCGCGTCGATGGACGGGCCCTTGAGGTAGCAGGCGTTGAACTCGTCCGTGGCGAGATCGTGCCCGGTCACGAAGTCGAGCGCGGTCGGCGTCACCTGGTCGACCTGCATGTCCTTCTGGAGGGAGTAGAAGAGCTCTTTGAACGGGAGGCACTGCGTCGGATCCTGAGCGGCGACGCACCAGTTCGCGCAGGCCGCTCGAAACGCCCACGGGTGGATCGAAGACAGCGGGTAGCCGACCATACCGTGGCGCACAGTGCCTTTGAACCGCTCCAGCGCCTTGGCGATGACCGGCCACTTCGACTTGCACGCCGGACACTCGAAGTCGGAGAACTCGACGATCTCGACCTTCGCCTTGGCGACATCATGGTCCCAGATCACGAGCGGGCTCGCGTTGAGGGCCGCCAGCCGGTCGGCAACGGGATCGCTGTCCAGCGGCACCCACGACCCGAGGACCAGGAACTCCCCGTCGGAGCTCACCGCCGACGGCTTCCGGTAGAGCCCGTAGCCGGAGTCGACCATGAGGCTGAACGGGATCAGTGCGCCCGGCTTGGCGTCTCCGCCGTCCCACTCGACACTCGTGTGCATGCGCAGGTTCTGCTCCAGCACTTGAGGCAGGAACTGGCTCAGGAAGGGGCGGAGCTGATTGGCAGAAATGCCCTGTTGCCGGGTCGGCAGTCGTCCGATGGTTCCCTCCCAGACCAACCCTGCGACGTCATCCACGATCAGCGTCGCCGGGGTGGCGAGGAACTCGACGTCGCAGGAGCGTTGGACGGTCACCACCCTGTAGGTGCCTGAGGGCGTCACGTGCGGCTCGATCCCGCTCAGCCGGAAGGTGGAGTTCGGACAGTACGGGAGCAACCGGCTCGCCAGTCGCAGTAGTTGGGGATCCTGCTCCACGACTGGGGTCGGGCTCGGCGCGGGCGTCGCCGCCTGAGCAGAGGCCGGGAACGCCGCCGCAACAGACAGGACGAGCACGGTGCCTGGAAGGAGACTCCACCTCATGACGTACCTCCGTCAAAGTTGCACGCCGAGGGGGGGGTCCACCCCCCCGGCGCGCTCTTCGCAATAACTCTTCGGCGGGTCGATTCATGCCGCATCTCGGCGGCGCTGCAGTCCGGGCTACGCCTCGGCCTCGGCGGGCGGCGCCGGCTCCGGCTCCGCCGCGGTCTTCATGCCCAAAGCCTCGCGGATGCGACCCTCGATTTCCTGCGCCTGAGCAGGGTTGTCGATGATGAAGGAGCGGGCGGCGTCGCGTCCCTGGCCGATGCGGGTCTCGCCGTAGGAGTACCACGACCCGGACTTCTGGACGATCCGGTGCTCCACGCCGAGGTCAAGCAGCTCACCGGTACGCGAGATGCCCTCGCCGTAGAGAATGTCGAACTCGGCACTGCGGAATGGTGCAGCGACCTTGTTCTTCACCACCTTGGCCTTGGTCCGGTTGCCGATGACCTCGTCGCCCTGCTTGAGCGAGCTGGTGCGGCGGATGTCGATCCGGACCGAAGCATAGAATTTCAGCGCCCGGCCACCGCTGGTGGTCTCGGGGTTGCCGAACATGACCCCGATCTTCTCCCGAACCTGGTTAATGAAAACAAGGCAGGTGTTGGACTTGGACACGATGCCGGCGAGCTTGCGCAACGCCTGTGACATGAGCCTCGCCTGCAGGCCCATCTGCGCGTCGCCCATCTCGCCCTCGAGCTCGGCCCGCGGTACCAGCGCAGCGACCGAGTCGACCACGATGACGTCCACCGACCCGGATCGGATCAGAGTCTCAGCGATCTCCAGCGCCTGCTCTCCGAAGTCGGGCTGCGCGACGAGGAGGTCATCGATCTTGACACCGAGCTTCCCGGCGTACTCCGGGTCAAGCGCGTGCTCGGCGTCGATGAATGCGGCCAAGCCGCCCGTGGCCTGCGCGTTTGCGATGATGTGCAGTCCGAGGGTGGTCTTTCCGGAGGACTCCGGGCCGTAGATCTCGACCACTCGCCCGCGCGGGACGCCACCGACTCCGAGAGCGACGTCGAGGGCGATGGAACCGGTCGGTATGACGTTGACCCGAATCTGGGGCCGTTCGCCGAGCCGCATCACGGCACCCTTGCCGAACTGCCGCTCGATCTGGCCCAAGGCGGTTTCCAAGGCCCTGAGCTTCTCCTGCTTCACGGTCATGAGAGTCTCCTTCTGCGGGAACCGCAGCGCGGTGGGACCGAATTATCCTAACATGGAACCTGCGGTCGAGGCCTCGCCCGCTGCGCCCGCGGTGGACCCTGGAGGACGCTCATGGACGACCCCAGTGAGTGGCCGCTCGCCCTCGAGCAGCACGATCGACGCCCCGTCCTGGTGCTCCTGCACGCGTTCCCGCTGGACCGCCGGATGTGGCGGCGCCAGTGTGCCGAGCTCGACAGCCATGCCCGAGTGATCGCCTTCGACCTGCCCGGGTTCGGTGAGTCTCCGGCGGGCCCGAACCCGGCAAGCCTCGACGCATGGGCCGACGTCATCGAGGACGTGCTCGACGCGCTGGTCGGTGACGGCCGGGTCGTTGTTGCCGGGCTCTCCATGGGCGGCTATCTGGCGCTTCGCATGGCCGACCGTCGGCCGGAGCGGCTCGCCGGACTGGTGTTGGCCGACACCCGCGCCGAGTCCGACACCGCTGAAGCACGCGCCGCGCGTGACCAGGCGATCTTCTCTGTGCGACGCCACGGCATCGAGGCCTTTGTCGATACCCTCCTCCCCAAACTGCTTTCATCCGAAGCACGGCCCGAGATCGTCGAGCACGCACGAGGCATCATGCTCGACCAGCGCCCGGAAGCAGTGGCCGCCGCACTGACTGCGATGCGCGATCGCCCCGACTCCCGACAGGTCCTACCACGGATCGGCGTTCCCGTCATGGTTGTGGTCGGAGACCAGGACGCCCTCACCCCACCCACCGAAGCCGAGGCCATGGCCCGCACAATCCCGAACGCCTGGCTGGTCCGCATACCGGGCGCAGGCCACCTCGCAAACCTCGAGGCGCCGGAAGCATTCAACCGTGCCCTGGCCGGATTCCTGACCGGGATCTGAGCACCGCAGTCCGAGGACCGTCAACCCACACGAGCTCGTCGGGGCGGGGGACCGGAGCACTGCTGAGCACTGCGGGCCGAAGTGCAGCCGCACCGCGGACCTCGACTTGGTGTATCTTGATGAACAGCCCGGGGTACAGATCGTTCACAAGGAGAGCCGCCATGGCCCTGGTTGGCAAGCTCGAGGACGTCCCAACGGCGGAGATCCTCCACTTCCTGGCGATGTCGGAAAAGACCGGGAAGCTCAACCTGACTACCGGATCCGAGGAAGGCCTGATCGTAGTCCGCCGCGGTCGCATCATCTACGCAGCTTCGAGCTCGGTACGCGAGACCTTCGGGAGCATCGTGACCGGCCTCGGCCTGGTCACCGACGGCCACCTCACTGATGCGTTGCGCCGACAGCACCGTTCTCAGGAGGAGAAGCGGCTCGGTACGATCCTGGTCGAGATGGGCGTGCTCTCCCGCTCCGGGCTCGAGGACGCTATGCGGCACCAGGTGATGCGGGTGCTGCGCGAGGTCTTCCGCTGGGAGCGGGGTTTCTTCAAGTTCCACAGCCTCGACATTGACGACTGTGGAGAGGTCGAGGTCGACGCGCGCAACCTCGTGCTCGAGCATCCTCTCGACGCCCGTCAGGCGACTCTCGACGCGGCCCGGAGCGAGGACGAGGACGCCAACCGCAGAGGGCAGAGACGTCCCCGCAAGCCGCCGGCCAAGCTGCAGGACCTGATCGGTGACGTCGCGGCACCGAGGGTCACGGCTGAGACTGTTCGAGCCGTACTTGCCGAAGTCGGGTCAGTTCTCGCGCGTGCGGTCGTCCTGGTGGCTCAGGGCCCATTTGTCGACGGAATCGCCCAGCTCGGGCTCGCCGAGGGTCCGGAGCCACCGTCACAACGGATCCGCTCGCTGCGCCTCCCGCTCGACGAGCCGTCGGTGGTTTCGGAGGCGGTGGCTCGCCGCCGCCCGTGGCGAGGTCAGTTGGTCGCCAACCGCTGGAACCTCGCGCTCGCCGAGAGACTCGGGGAACCCATGCCCCAGGAGGTGACCGTCATCCCCATCCTCACTGACCGCGAGGTCCTGCTGGTGGTCTACGGCGACAACGGGGATGCGCCACTACCTGCCACGGAGCTCGACAGGCTCGAACAGAGGCTCATGGGCATGGGGGGGACGCTCGCGCCACCCCGGAGCGCGAAGCGATCCACCCCATCAGCCGCGCCTCCCGTGTGAGCGCCCGGTCTTCTGAGACCCTATCGGCAATGGAGCGCGGCGTCACGCGCCGATCGACCGGACCAACCCCCTGGGTTTCCGAAACGAGCCTGAAGCTCAAGCCTTGTCGAGTCGGCTACTTTCCGGCGACCGGGAAACGCTCGTCGTACAGGCGCACGGCAATGTCGGTCAGGTCTGCACTGTCCGCGACGTAGATCATGGTCATGTCTTTCCAGATGAAGATCGCGTCGAAGTCATTCGCCTTGGCATAGTCGGTGACCACGGCGTTGAGCTTCTCGGCAACTGGGCGAAGGATGTTGTTCTGCTTCTCGTCGAGCTCGCGATTCAGCTTGCGCGCCTCGTCCTCCAGCCGACGGCGCAAAGCGATATCCTGGTCCTGGAGGCTCTTGAGCACGTCGTCACTGACCACGGGCCGTTTCTGCTGAATCTCCTGCTCGAGCTTGGCGAGCTGATCGCGCATCTGCTGGAGGCGATTCTCCTGCTGCTGCGTCCACTCCGTGAGCTGACTCAGAGCCGCCTTGCCCTCCTTCGTCGCTGCAACTGCCCTCTCTGCTCGGACGAAGCCGATCTTGCCGGCCCATGCCGGTGAGGCCGCTAGGCCGAGGATCGCCACGATCGCCCACGCCACCATCCGTCGCATCTCGCACCTCCTCACAGGGCCGCGAATTGTAGCACGACGGGGCTTACGCAACTTCGGTACAATCGGTTACATCGGAGAGCCGTCATGACCCACCCGAGCCGATCGCCGTCGAGCCCTCGCGTGCTGGTCGTCGAGGACGACCGGCGCGTCGCCGAAGGTGTCGTCCACAACCTCGCGCTCGAAGGTTTCGACGTCACTAGCGTCGGATCGGCCGAGGAAGCCGCGGCGTCCCTCGCTGCCGAGTCCGGGATCGAGCTCGTGGTGCTCGACATCATCCTACCGGGCATGGACGGGCTCGAGCTGTGCCGCAGGCTGCGCGAGGCCGGCAATACGGTCCCGATCCTCTTCCTGACCGCGCGCGGCAGCGACGGCGACCGCCTGCTCGGCCTCCGGCTCGGAGCTGACGACTACCTCACCAAGCCTTTCCTGGTCGAGGAGCTCGTGCTGCGAATCCGCGGGATCCTCCGACGATCCGACTGGTCGCGTTCGCCACCGATGACGGGCCCGACCCTGAGCATCGGCGGCCGCACCGTCGATCTCGCAGAGATGCGCGCCGAGACCACCGAGGGCGAGCTCCAGCTCACCGAACGCGAGACGATGTTGCTCCGGTACTTCGCCGAGAACGAGGGTCGTGTCGTGACGCGGCGCGAGCTGCTCGAGCGGGTTTGGGGCTACTCCTTCGACACCTCGACCCGCACACTCGACACCTTCGTCCACCGGCTGCGCAAGTACTTCGAGGACGAGGCTCAGCACCCCCGCTACTTCCACACCGTGCGCGGCGTCGGCTACCGCTTCACGTCCGGAGCCGAGGGGTAGAACCACAGGGGCACCGAGAGGAGCACAGAAGCCCTCTTGGAACAGTTCAGTGCCCCTCTGGTTGGTCCGGGTCGTATCGAAACGTGTACCCCAGAAAGTCCACCTGCTCTCCCGCTCGCCTCAGGTTCACGATCCGTGTCTTGGTCCGGTTGATCTTCAGACCAAGCCACTCCTCCAGCTTGCTCTCGATCCACCTCACAAGCTCCGGCCCCTGGTACCGTGCCAGGACGACAAAGTCGTCCGCGTACCGCACCAGCCGGGCTTTCGCCCACTGCGCCGGGCCCTTGTGACTCATGAACGCCTTGTCGAACCAGTGCAGGTAAATGTTCGCCAACAGCGGTGAGATCACTCCCCCCTGCGGCGTCCCCTGCCGGTTCCTGCGTGGCGGTCCACCTTCCCGGCTGTCCACCACAGGCGCGTTGAGCCACATCCGGATCAGTCGCAGCACCGACCGATCCACCACCCGCATCTGCACGGCCTTCATCAGCTTGTCGTGAGGTATCGAGTCGAAGTACCCCGCCAGGTCTGCGTCGTACACCTCCGTTCGTCCCGACTGGATGTGCTCGCGTACCGCCGCCAGTGCCTCGTGCGCCGACCTCCCCGGTCGAAATCCGTAGGACTCGTCCTCGAAATCCGCCTCGAAGATCGGCTCCAAGATCATCAGCGTCGCCGTCTGCACCACCCGGTCACGCACGCTCGGTATCCCGAGCGGCCGCTCCCGCCCGTCGGGCTTCCTCAGGTACACCCTGCGCACCGGCTGCGGCTGGTAGGTCTTGGTGCGCAGCTCCTCGTGTAGCTCTGCCACGAGCCGCTCCGCTCCTCCCTCCGAGCCCACGATGTGGTCGATCGTGACCCCGTCGACCCCAGGTGCACCGCCATTGCGTCGCACCTGCTCCCATGCCGCCGTCAGCACGTCCGACCGGTAGATCCGGTCATACAACGCGTAAAACCGGAACCGCGGCTCCCGCTTGGCCTTCTGGTATAGCTTCCGCCTCAGGGACGAGATCTTCTCCGGGTACTGCCGCTTCTCAAGCGCCAGCTCCCTCGCTTCCGTAGTGGGATCTTCCCCGCCACCCCCGAATGCCCTCGTGGTGTCTTCGTGTCATGGTGGTGTCTTCGTGGTGGGATCTCCGTTCGATCAACTCTCTCCGTCCAGACAGCCCGGCAACCCGCGGGACCTCGATACCGACCCGGCCACCTGCAGCCTGCTGCCCGAACCCCGGATTCGACCGAGCACCCCCTGCCAGTGGGCCCGGCTGCTCCCCCCCTGCGTTCGGGTCCGGGATCAGGCTGCGGGCGGCAGGCCGCGGGAAGCCGGGATCGGGACGTCCGAGCGCTGCCGGCCGGACTGCCGAAACCGACCCCGCCGCCGGCTGCCCGCCGCCTGCCCCCGGATTCAGGCGTCCGATGCCTCTGGCTCACAACCGGCGGCACCGGCTGTCAGACCCGCCCCCGGGGCGCTCTTGGGTTGCGGGCGAAGCCCACGATGGGTCTCCGTGGTGGAGAATCAGGATGTGGCGTCGTTGGAGGGCCGCTCGATGCCGTGCTCGCGCAGCTTGCGCCACAGCGTGACGCGGGAGATGCCGAGTCGGTCGGCGGCCTCCTGCATCCGCCAGCCCGAGCGCACGAGTACTTCGCGGAGCATCCGTTCCTCGAGCGCGGCGAGCGGGCGTTCCGAGGTGAGCATCTCGTCGACCGGGACCGCGACCGAACCCAAAGCTTCGAGATCGGCCTCCGTCAGCTGTCCGCCGCAGGTTGCGGCCGCAGTCACCAGCACGGGCTCGAGCCACGCGAGGCCGCGGTCGAGGGCAAACTGGCACAGCCGCTCCAGCGCCGGCGCTTCGAGGGACACGCCAGGCGCCACGCGAGCTGCCCATGCGGCGACCATCAGTGGAAGATCCGCACGACGCTCGACAGCGCCAGGCAACTCGAAGACCTCGACCCGCCCAGCCCAGGAACCAAGGCCGGCAATGTCGTCAATGCCCAGCATGACCTGCCACCCCTCCGGCGGGTCCTCCAAGAGCGGCTCGCCGTCGACGTAAAGGCTGCCGGGCGGCCAGGCCGGAACCTCGTCCCAGCTCCCGCGCCAAAGACGGAACAGGGCATCGGGCAGCCCGGCGAGGCGGTGCAAGGTGCGGGACACGTCGGCCCGGCACGGCGACTCACCGACGATCGCGACATGGGTCCGATCTCGGGCGAGCTCGGCAACCCTCCGCCGCAGGCTGTGGACGAGCAGACTGTCGCCTGCCAGGTAGAACCCGTGGTCCGGCTCCGTGGGCCTCAGGATCTCGACCGCTCCGCACATTTCACCCCGATCGTCGCGCAGCGGGATCACCGTCACCGACAGGGAGATCGGCTCGCCCTCACGGGTCCGGTAGACGGTGGAGAAGTCGTCGACTGACACCAGGCCGCGCTCCAGGGCGAAGGTCAACGGGCACGCGCCTTCGCAGTCCATCCCCCTCGTGGTGAGCCGGCAGCGTCCACCCAGAACATCACCGGTTTCGTAGCCGAGGAGCCGGCGGGCCCGCTCATTGACGAACTGCAGGGTCCGATCGCGATCCATGATGATGACCGCGTTGTCGAGACGCTCCAGCAAAACCGGCCAGGCGGACCTCAGAAGCTCGGCGGTGTCGGTCACGAAACCGCGTAACAGATCGCCCCGAAAGGCGCATTCCTGCCGCACCGGGACGCTCCACACCCGACGGGCACTATCCCGCCCCGCGGTCAGCCAGGGTCGCGGTGGAGATCCCTCCCGGCCGGTACAAGTACCTGAAGCGACTTCCCGGGTGAGACGCCGCCGAGGGCCTCGGAAATCTTGTCGCTCAAAGTGCCCCGACCGGCAGTCCCCCGCCCCCGGGCCCGCAGATCTCGTCATGACGGTGCTCCGCCGGCCTCACGCCCAAGACGAGCCCTCGCGCTCGGAGCGCTGCGGCCCGGTCGTCGCGAGGATCGTCAGGAGCCAGTCAATCTCGTCATGACGATAGGTCAGCGACCGGAGGCGTGACCCTGATCCCTCTTTCGGGCGGTCCAAGCCGTCCGGCGGACACCCCTCCCTCAGTTCCGCAACCCCGTAGCCGTCACCTCCCGTCCGCCGCGAAGCGAGGGCCGCGAGGCGCCCGCAGATCTCGTCATGACGGTGCGCCGCCGGCCGGAGGCGTAGCCCAGCTACGTTGAGGACCGGCGGCGTGCCGGAAGGGCGGGAGATGCGTGCGCATCGCGGGCCGCAGCCGCGGCGCGGCGCGAGGTGGCGGCTACCGCTCGATTTCGATCCCCTCCTCCGGCTCCGGCTCGGGTTCGGTGAACACGAGAGCAGTCTGTGAGATCGGAGCGAGCACCGCGTGGCGTTGCCCCTTGAGGGAAACCTCGAGCTGATAGTAGCCGTTGGGCGAGATTGCCATCAGGGTCGCATTGGTGCCCTTCGCGTCGAGCAGCGCGCAGTACAGGGACACCTTACCCGGAATCTCCATAGCCGCTCCTTTCGCCTATCCGGAGTATATCAGTCGTGGTCCCCTTCATGCTCGCCGATCTCCCCGTAGTCCTTGAGCTTGCGCTGCAGCGTCCGGAGCCCGATGCCGAGCATCTGGGCCGCCCGGGCGCGGTGCCCCCCGGTGTGCTCGAGGGTGCGCAGAATCGCCTCGCGCTCGAGGTCGGCCATCGGCCGCGGCTGCCACGGCTCGGAGGTCGCAGCCACGGTAGCCGTGGTTCCCGTTCTGTACTCGGCCGGCAACGCGTCGAAACGAATCTCCTCACCTTCGGCGAACAGCACCAGGCTCTCCATCAGGTTGCGCAGCTCGCGCACGTTTCCCGGCCACGGGCAACGCTTGAGCGCTGCCAGCACGGCTGGATGCACGCTACGCACGTGGCGCCCGAGCTCGTGGTTGAACTGTTCGAGAAAGTGCTGCACGAACAGCGGGATGTCATCGGCGCGTTGGCGCAGGGTGGGAAGCGACAGGGTGACCACCTTGAGCCGGTAGTAGAGGTCCTGCCGGAAGCGCCCCGATCGGACCCACTCCTCGAGCTCGCGGTTGGTCGCCGCCACCAGCCTGAAGTCGATCGGGATCAGCTGGTTGCCGCCAACCCGGACGACCCTGCGCTCCTCAAGGACGCGGAGCAGCTTCACCTGAAGGTCGGGCGAGAGCTCGGAGATCTCGTCCAGGAAAAGCGTCCCGCCGGAAGCCGACTCGATGAGGCCGATCCGGCGTTGGTGGGCGCCGGTAAACGCGCCCCGCTCGTGGCCGAACAGCTCCGACTCGAGGATCTCCCCCGGAATTGCACCGCAGTTGACGGCCACGAACGGTCCGTCGGCCCGCGGCGAGTTCTGGTGAAGCGCGTTCGCGACCAGCTCCTTGCCGGTGCCAGACTCGCCGATGACGAGGACCGTCGACCGCGTCGGCGCGACCACCCGCAAGCGCTCGATGACCTCCTCCATGGCTTTTGAGTGACCGACGATGCCCTCGAACCCGAACGACTTGTCGAGCCGCTCGCGAAGACGGCGGTTCTCATCCGAGAGGGTCCGGCGCTCCAGGTGGAGCTGCACCCGCTGCCGCAGCTCCTGCATCTTCACCGGCTTGGTGAGGTAATCGTCCGCTCCCTCCTGCATCGCCGAAACGGCGCCCTCGACCTCGCCGTAGGCAGTGACAAGGAGGAACGGAAGGGCCGGCCGTTCGGCCCGAACCTGGCGCAGGAGCTCGTAGCCGTTCATGCCCGGCATGCGCACGTCGGAGACGATCACGTCGACCGCGTCGCCCTCCCGCAGCCGCTCGAGGGCCTCCTCCGCGCCTGCAAACGGTCGCACCTCGTACCCGACCCGCTGGAGCGCTCGCGTCATGGCGTCGCGGGAACCGTCGTCGTCGTCGACCAGGAAGATCACTGCCGCCATAACCCCTCGCCTCCCCGCTCCCTCACGATCGCATCCAAGCCAGCCTCGTCGACCACCCGGATGCCAAGCTTCACGGCAGCGTCGCGCTTGCTGCCCGCGGCCTCCCCAGCCAGCACCATCGTGGTGCGGCGGGAGACCGACCCGGTCACCTTCGCACCCAGAGCCTCGAGCCGCTCGGCCACGGCGGAACGCTCGCGCGACAGCGTGCCGGTGATCACCACGACCTCGTCCTCCAGCACCGCCGAGGGTGACCCGGAGCCCGGGGTGGCCGGCGCCACCGTCTCCCTCGGATCGATGCCGCGCTCGACCAGGCGCTCGATGAGGCGTGCGTTGGCCGTGTCGGCGAACCAGCGATCGACTGCCGACGCGATGACCGGTCCGATGCCCGCAACCGTCTCGATCTCGGCGACCTCCGCCCCTGCAAGGGCTGCCAGCGAGCCGAAGCGCCACGCGAGCATCTTCGCAGCACGCTCGCCGACGTGGGGAATTCCGAGTGCAAACAGCAGCCGGTGGAGGGGCCGCGAGCGTGCCCGCTCGAGCTCGTCGATCAGGTTCGCCGCCGACACCTCGCCCCAGCCCGGCAGCTCGGCGAGGCGTGAAGCACCGACGGTCCAGAGCGACGCCGGGTCGCTGACCATCCCCTCGGCAACGAGCTGCTCGAGGAGCCTTCCGCCGAGACCGTCGATTTCCATCGCTCCCCGCGAGACGAAGTGCCGCAGGCGGGAGGCGAGTACCGCGGCGCACTCCGGGTTGGGGCAGCGCACAGCGACCTCGCCCGGGACCCGGACGACCGGAGTGTGGCACTCGGGACAGAAGCGGGGGGGAACGTAGGGCGAGGCATCAACGGGCCGCGCCGCGAGGTCGACGCCGTCGACCTTCGGGATCACGTCGCCGCCCTTGGACACCCACACGGTGTCGCCCACGCGCGCGTCGAGGCGGGCGACCTCGTCGAAGTTGTGCAGCGTCGCCCGGGAGACCGTCGAACCAGCCACCAGCACCGGTTCGAGTGCCGCAACCGGCGTCAGCACTCCGGTGCGCCCGACCTGGACCACGATGTCGCGAACCCGGGTCGTCACTCCTTCGGGGGGATATTTATAGGCTACGGCCCAGCGGACTGCACGCGCCGTCGCGCCCAGCCGGCGCTGCTCGGCGAGGCGATCGACCTTCACCACGACGCCGTCGGTGTCGAAATCGAGCGTACGTCGCTGGTCCGCCCACTCTCCGACGAACGCGAGCACCTCGTCAAGGTCACGACACCGCGCACGCCCCGGGCAGACTGGGAAGCCGAGCTCGACCAGACGGTCGAGGTCGTCACTGTGGCAACCGGCCGTGTCGGCCTCAGAGTGGACGACCTGATAGCACCAGAGCGACAGGCGCCGCGCCGCCGCCTGCCGAGGGTCGAGCAGACGGATTGACCCCGCTGCCGCATTTCGCGGGTTGGCCAGCTCGATCTCTCCCGACTCGCGACGGATCCGGTTCAGCTCCCCGAACACGCTGCGCGGCATGTAGACCTCGCCGCGGACCTCGAGCCACCCGGACAGATCATCGACGCGCAGCGGCAGCGCACGGATGGTTCGCGCGTTGGCGGTGACGTCGTCGCCTTCGATTCCGTTGCCGCGGGTGACCGCACGCACCAGCACGCCGTCCTGGTAGTGGAGGGCGATCGAGACCCCGTCGATCTTGAGCTCGGCCGCGAGACCATCGGGCGATCCGCCGAGCAGGCGCCCGACCCGTTCGTACCAAGCACCGAGATCATCGACCGAGTAGGTGTTGTCGAGCGACAGCATCGGTACGGTGTGCTCGACGGTGACCAGCTCGTCGAGCGGCTCGCCGCCAACCCGCCGAGTCGGCGAGTCCGGCGTCGCGAGCTCGGGGTGGTCGCTCTCCAGCTGTCTGAGCTCCGCGAGCAGCCTGTCGTACTCCAGGTCCGAGATCTCCGGGCGCGCCTCAAGGTAGTACAGCCGGTCGTGGCGCCGGATCTCCCCCTGAAGCTCCTCGACCCGTGCTCGGGCCGCTTCCGCAGTGGTCACGGCCGCCTCCGGCGGCGCCGGCGGCGCCGGCGCGGCGCCTCGGACTCGAGGGTCGGCTCCTCGACCCCTGCCACCCGCCCGATCTGCTGCACTGCCCGCTGCCACCCCGCGAAACCTTCCCGTGACAGCACACTGCTCTCCACACCGATCTCGGCAATCGCCCACGCCACCGGGAAGTAGTTCTGGCGGGTGAGCTTGAGGACCTGCCGCCCGCGCTCCGGCGGCTGCCTCAGCTTGCTGAGGGTGAACAGCCCCTGGGCCATTTGGTGGAGGGTATGGTTGGCAAGGTGCATCCTGGTCCCGATCGGGGCCAGCAGACCGCGCAAGCGCTCGAGCAGCACCGGGTTGTCGATCCGTCCGTTCGCGCCCGCCGCGGCGCGCTCGATCTCAGAGTACTGGGGCAGCAGCAGGCTGCCGAGCAGGGTTGCCTCGTCGGTCCGCCGCCGAGCCTCGACCCGTCGGTCTATTTCTCGGAGGATGGTCTCCACTCCGCGCCATCCTCGCGCGAGCTCGGGAAAGACCGCGTCGAAAATGCCGTAGGCCCTCCAAGCTGAGCAGATCCCCGCCGCCGAGCCGGACTGGAGACCCTCGATGAGCTCGTAGGTCAGACGGGGGGGAGCCGCCTCGGCGATGCGCCCACTCGAAGCCCGGATCCCTTCGTCGGTGGCCGGGTCGAGTGTGAATCCGAGCCGGACCGCGTACTCCAGCGCGCGCATCATGCGCACCGGGTCCTCCTCGAAACGCCGCGCCGGCTCGCCGATCACGCGCAGCACGCCCGCCCCGAGGTCGTCGAGGCCGCCGACCCAGTCGACGATTGAGAAGTCGCCGATGTTGTAGAACAGAGCGTTGACCGTAAAGTCCCGCCGCCATGCATCCTCGGCGGGTGTGCCGTACTCGCACGGCTCCTCGCCGACGGCTATCTCCTCGGTCTCGGCGGCCGCCTCACCCGGCTCGGCCTCGTCCCAGGCATCCGGGACCTCGGGTGGCTCGGGGCTGGCGCGAAAGGTCGAGACCTCGACCACCTCGTCCCTGAACAGCACGTGGACCAGCCGAAAGCGACGACCAATGACTCGCGAGTTGCGGAACAGCGACCGGATCTCTTCAGGGCGGGCGTTGGTCGCGATGTCGAAGTCCTTCGGTGAGCGGCCGAGCAGGATGTCGCGCACACCGCCGCCGACGAGATAGGCGAGGTAGCCGGCGCGGTTGAGCCGGTACATCACCTTGATGGCGTTCGGGGAGATCTTGCGCCGCGACAGCTGGTGCTCGGGTCGCGTGAGGATCCGCGGCTGTATCGACTCCGTTGCTGGAAGGGTCAAAGCTGAACTGCCTCCTCGGTCCGGATCCAAACAGACCGGCTCGCGCGCGGCCGGCGCTCGGGTCCCGCAACGCTTCGTTCGGCTCCCGGGAGTCGGCTGCGGAGCGTGCCTCGCCTTGCTCGGTCCGGCGGCGTCCGGCCGGCGCACGGGCACGGCAGCGGGATTCCGGGCGGACGCCCGGCTCACCCCGCAACGGACACGACGATCTTACCAAACTGCTCGGCCTGCACCATCCGCTCGTAGGCGGCACGCCCGTCGACGAGAGGATGCACCGAGTCGACCACCGGCCGCAGCCGGTTGGCAACCACGGTCTCGACGAGCCGTCTCCAGTCCTCGCGCGAACCCATCGTCGAACCGAAGATCGAGAGTTGGTTCCAGAAGATCAGACGGATTTCCTCGGCGGGGTTGGGACCGCTGGTTGCGCCGCAGGTCACGATCCGGCCGCCACGTCGCGCCGCCTTGAGGGACAGCAGCCAAGTCGCTGCGCCCACCGAGTCCACGACGAGGTCGACGCCGCGATCTCCGGTCCGACGCTTGGCTTCGCGCGCAACCTGGTCGTTCGAGGGCATCGCCTCGTCTGCACCGAGCGCGAGCGCCCGCTCGAGCTTGGCGGCCGACCGTGACGTCACCAGCACCCTGGCCCCGGCAAGCTTCGCCAACACCAGGCACGCCAGAGAAACCCCGCCACCGATCCCGTGGATCAACACCGTCTCGCCGGCGGTGAGGCGCGCCCGCGTGAAGAGCATCCGCCACGCCGTCAGAAAGGTGAGCGGAAAGGCGGCAGCCTCCTCCCAGCTGAGGTGTGCCGGGCGCGGCGCCACCGAGAGCGCCGGAACCAGCACCGCCTCGGCGAGCGTTCCGTCGCGGTGCTCTCCGAGCAGCCCGAAGCTCGCGCACAGCGATTGCTCGCCAGCGAGGCAGGCGGCGCAGTGTCCACAGGAGACACCGGGGTCGAAGACCACCTCCTGACCAACCGCAATCCCGGTCACCCCTTCGCCTATCGCCTCGACGACTCCGGCGCCGTCGGCGCCTCCGATGTGCGGCAGATCAACCCCCGGCAGGCCCTTGAGCACGAAGATGTCGAGCTGGTTGAGGGCGGCAGCGCGCACTGCGACGCGCACCCAACCTGCCTGCGGCTCGGGCTGCGGCCGCTCTCCGACGACCAGCCGCTCGGGTCCTCCGTGCTGCTCGAAGTACAGGGCCCGCATGACCACCTCCGGTGACGACGACACCCCGCCGGGGCGGGGTGTCGAACTCTCGGCGAGTGCGCCGGATCAGTTCAGGTTGTCAATCACGAACAGGCGCTCGCCGATCCAGGTCTCGCCGCCGAAGAAGTCTTGGGTGCGGATCACCAGCCGATGCTCTCCGTCAGTCAACCGGGTCGTGTCGAGCAGGTACTCCCATCCCGCGAAGCGGGTGTAGGTGTAAGGGTACCAGGGGTACTTGTCGTGCAAGTCCGGCGTCGGGATCCCGATCTTCACCGGGTCGGAGCCCGGGGTGTCCATGCGCACGCCGTCGACCCAGACCTGGACAGCTTTGAGGTTGTCGTAGTCGATCGCCCAACCGCGGACCCAGATCGAGTTCTGGACGCGCTTCATGTGGGTCGGGGTTTCAATGTCGCCCCACGACGGGCGGTCGCGGTCGTCATCGCAGTCGAAGATCACCGGAATGGTGTCGATGAACGCGGTGTGGCCGAGGATGTCCCCCGCCCGGACCGACAGGTAGTGCAGGCCCTGGTGGTAGTCCTTGTTGAGGATCAGGTCAGACACGTCGAGCACGAACGAGAACCCCGAGTCCTTGGCCTGGGGCACGTCGGGGAACAGGCGCAGGATGTCCGGACGCTCATGCCCGTAGTAGTTCACTTCCTGGTCGAACGGCGCGTAGAAGAAGTCGTCGACCGCGGACGACGCGATCCGGGTGCCGTTGATGTACAGCTCGACCCACTTGACGCCGCCCGGATCGGTCGCCGAGCCGGTGTCCAGGGCCCAGCCCGAGATCAGCTCGACGTTGCCCGGATCCTCGTAGGGCGGAAACGAGATCTCCGGCGGCTCCTTGCAGCCCCTCGCGTACATGATGTGGTTGCGGATCGGCCAGTCGATGCGGCCGAACGGCACCAGGTTCGCGCCGGTATTGAAGACTTGAACGAAGCGGCGGCCGATGACCCGTGTCGCGCCCTGGTTGTCACGCAGCCGCACTGCGATCACGTGAACGCCGTTGACCAGCTCCCCGGTGTTCAGCATCAACAGGAAGCCCGAGTCGATGGCGTCCGGATGGCTCGGGAATCGGTTCGCAACGTCCGGCCGAGAGATGCCGGTGACCACCTCGTAGCCGGTCAGCTTGCCGTCGAGCATCACCTCGATGTCCTCGATCGACCCGTCGTCGAGCGCCCACCCGGTGACCGGGAAGACACCGTTCATCGGCTGGTACTCGCCGGGACGCTCGAGCTCGCCGAAGGGCGCCTGATTGAGAGCGTTGTCAACGTTGACGAAGCGATTCCCGAAGTCCTGTGTCGATGCATCCGAGAACGTGACCCGCACGAAGACCATGTGCGAGCCGTTCGCCAGGTCGCCGGCCTTGAACGAGACACTGAAGCCCGGGAAGGCGTTCTCGGTACCTGCGTACCATGGGTATGCCTGGAGGATGTCGTAGCGGGGGATATTGAGGTCGGCTGCGGCGACGAAAACACCATCAACGTAGAGGTCGATATTGCTCACGCCGCGGTCATCGATGATCCAGCCAGCCACCTCGACGACGCCGGTCACGGTCGCTCCGCTCGCAGGTGTATCTAGCCAAAACATCGTGGCGGCGGACGCGTTCGCCGGAAGCAGCGCGGCAAACACCAGCAGCGCGGACCCGAGGACCTTGTAACGCATCGCTAACCTCCCGTGGACGCCACAAACCACCGATGAAATCCGATCGCGATCATCTTATACCACACAAAAGTCGGTGGTCAAACTGATGAAATCTCGGTTTCAAGCTGGTTGGAATTCAACTGTGATCGCGCGCACATCTCGCCCCGACTATTGGGGGCTCGGGTCGCTTCGGACGACGACACCACCGGCGCTCTCAAGCGGTGCCTCGCCGGCGAGAGCAGCGACGTGAACGAGGGCGCACTCGGCCAAGGCGTGCAGGTCCACGCCGCCCTCGAGGACCGACAGGACGCGGCCGCCACACCAGCGCTCTGCGATTTCGACAACCGCGCGGGTCATGCGGAAGTAGCCGGTCGGTGTCAGACGGAAGCCGCCCACCGGGTCGCTGACGTGGCCGCCGAAGCCGGCCGAGACCACCATGGCAACCGGTCGCACGAGCGGAACCACGTCGGTCAAGAGACCTTCCAGCGCGGCCAGAACCGTGGCATCGTCCGAGCCTATCGCCAACGGGACGTTGCGGTTGGCCCCTTCTCCGGCGCCGGTGCCGACCTCGTCCGCGCCGCCGGTTCCGGGGAAGCCCGGGTACCGATGCACCGACACAGTGACGACATCGCCCCGCTCCCAGAAGATCTCCTGAGTGCCGTTGCCGTGCAGGGCGTCGATGTCCACGACCAGCACCGTCCCCTGCCACGCCCGTGCGATCGTCTCCGCAGCGAGCGCGACCGAGTTGACGAAGCACCAACCCGACGCAGTGGCGCGTCCCGCGTGGTGCGACGGCGGGCGCACCGCGAGGAAGGCCCGGTCGAGGCGCCCGTTGACGAGGTCGAGGGCGGTGGCGAGGGCGAGGCCCGCGGCGGCGAGGGCCGCAGAGTAGGTTCCCGAGGAGACGGCGCAGTCGCCGCTGTCGAGAAAGCCCGGGGCGGACGCGCTCGCCTCCCGAAACCGCTCGAGGTGAGCGGGGTCGTGGATCCACTTGAGCGCGCCGAGGGCGTCGGCGTCGGGCGGCAGCTCCGCCTCCCGCTCGACCAACCAGGGGCCGGTCCCGTCGAGGGCGTCGAGCACCGCGCGCAGGCGGGCGGGCGTCTCGGGATGGCCGAGCCCCGGCCGATGCTCAAGGCATCGTGGGTGCGACCTGACAAGCACGGGTTTCGTCATAACAACCGATGATACATACTGGCGCCCCATGACGAAACGTGTCGTCCGCGTCGCCGTGTCCCTCCTGCTCGCCGCCGTGCTGCTGGCGTTCTTCCTGTGGAACGTGGACTTCGCACGAGTCGGTGAAGCACTCGAGGGCGCCCACCCGGGCTGGCTCGCGACGGCGACGGCGCTGGCGCTGCTCAGCTACTGGCTGCGCGCAGTCCGTTGGCAGCTGATCCTCCTCCCGGTGGGGCGGGTCAGCCACCTCGGGGCGGTACTCGCCACCGCCATCGGCTACGCGGCCATGACGCTGCTGCCGGCGCGCATGGGCGACGTGGTGCGCCCGCTGGTCCTCGCCCGCCATGAACGGATCCCGGTCGCCGCGACCCTGGCCTCGATCCTCACCGAGCGGATCTTCGACCTGTGGACGGTGGTGGTCTTCTTCCTCGTCTTCGTGGTGTGGCCGCCGCCGATGGCCGCGCTCGGCGCCGAGGCGAAATCGACCCTGCGCGTGCTGAGCCTGAGCGGATGGGCGGTGGGCGCAGGGCTCGTCATCGGCAGCGGGGTCCTGCTCGCCATGTTCCGCTACCAGGATCGCTTTATCGACCGCCTCACCGCACCCATCGGACGGTGGTTTCCGCGCTGGAAGCAGCCGGTCGCCAGCTTCCTCGGCCACTTCCTCGACGGGCTGCGGGTCCTGCGGCGCCCTCGCGACCTTGCGGTGACGCTCGCCGCCTCGGCCGTCCTGTGGGGCGTGATCTACTGGCAGGTCCACGTCACCCTGCTCGCCTTCGACCTTGACCTCCCGCTCCGGGCCGGCTACCTGCTCGTCACCATGGCGGTGATCGGCCTCGCGATCCCGACCCCCGGCGGAGTCGGCGGCTTCCACAAGGCGACCCAGCTCTGCCTGACCCTGTTCTTCGCCGTCGACATCAACCTCGCGACCGCGATCGCGATCGTGTACCACGCGATCTGCTTCGTACCGATCACGATCATCGGCCTACTGTGCCTGCCCGCAGCCGGCCTCTCGCTGCGAGAGGCGGAGGCAATGGCCGCGTCGGGGGAGGAGACGAGCCCGTGAGGTGCCCGTACTGCGGCAGCACCGACGACCGCGTGGTCGACTCCCGAGAGGCGCGGGAGGGCAGCGAGGTGCGGCGGCGCCGGGAGTGCGCAGCCTGCCACCGGAGGTTCACCAGCTACGAGCGGGTCGACGAGCTGCCCGCAACGGTGGTCAAGCGCGACGGCCGGCGTGAGGCCTTCGACCGCGACAAGCTGCTCAACGGTTTGTTGACGGCGTGTGAGAAGCGCCAGGTACCGCGCAGCGAGCTGGTTGAAATCGTGGACTCGGTGGAGGCCGAGCTCGCCGCCCGCGAGGTCCGCGAAATGTCGACTGAGGAGATTGGAAACCTCGTGATCGACCAGCTCCGACGGCTGGATCAGGTCGCCTACGTCCGCTTCGCGAGCGTCTACCGCCGATTCGAGGACGTCAACCAGTTCATGGACGAGCTACGCCGCCTCCTGCTGGCTCGAGAGGATGGCCCGTGACCACGCGGCACCGCTCACGATCCGACGCCTTCGCCCGTCTACGCACCGAGCTCGACCGGCTGATCGGTGAGCTCGGTCGAGAGTCGGCAGCGATCGGCGCGTGGCAGCCGGCGGTCGACGTCATCGACGACGGTGACGCCTTTCGCGTCGAGATCGAGCTCCCGGGAACGACCAACCGGGACATCTTCGTGGAGCTTTTCGGACGCTGCCTCGTGGTGCGCGGCAGCCGGCCTCAGCACCCGGAAGCCTGCGGGGCGCGGCGCTTCCACCTGATGGAGCGTCCGCTTGGAGGTTTCGAGGTCACCGTGACCCTGGACGAACCGGTGTGTGCCGAGCGCGCCCGGGCCGTCCTCGCCAGCGGCGTGCTGACGGTGACGCTGCCTCATCTGGCCGAACGTCGCGGTCAGCCGCTCGCGATCCCGGTCGTCGAGGAGGAGAACCCCAGTGACTGACGAGCCTGAGATCGAACGGTCCGAAGGCGAGGCCGACGAGATCGTTCACATACCAGACGTCCTCCCGGTGATGGCCCTGAAGGACGTCGTGCTGTTTCCGTTCACGATCATTCCGCTCTCGGTCGGGCGCGAGACGTCGGTCAGCGCGGTGGACCAGGCGCTCGCCGAGAACCGCCTGATTCTGCTCGTGACGCAGCGCGAACCGACGGTCGAAACGCCGGGTCCCGACGATCTCTATGAGATCGGCTGTGTGGCGGTCATCATGCGCATGCTCAAGCTGCCGGACGGCACCATCCGGCTGCTGGTGCAGGGTGTCGCTCGGGCTCGCGTCGACTACTTCACCCAGACCGAGCCCCACCTCCAGGCCCGCCTGACTCGGCTCGAGGAGCCGACGATGGGTCCCGCCGACGTCGAGACGGAGGCCTTCGTCCGCTCCGTCCGCCAGGGGCTCGAGAAGGTCGGCGTGCTCGGGCGCCAGGTTTCGCCCGAGGTGATGCTGATCGCGACCAATCTCGATGACCCGGGACGCCTCGCCGACCTCGCCACCTCCAACCTCGGGCTCAAGGCCCCCGACGCCCAGCGGGCACTCGAGGCCGTGGACCCGGGCGAGCGCCTGCGCCTGGTCAACGAGCTCGTCGCTCGCGAGGTTGCCCTGCTCGAGATGCAGCAGGAGATCTCGTCCCAAGCGCGGGGGGAGATGGATCGCGGCCAGCGTGAGTACTTCCTGCGGCAGCAGCTCAAGGCGATTCAGAAGGAGCTCGGCGAGGGCGACGATCTCGAGCGCGAGCTGCAGGAGTACCGCACCCGCGCCGACGCCGCGGGCCTGTCCGAGGAGGCCAGTGCGGAGGTCGACAAACAGCTCAAGCGCCTCCAGACGATGCACCCGGAGGCCGCCGAGGCATCCGTTCTGCGCACCTGGCTCGACTGGATCACCGGCCTTCCGTGGGCGACTGTCAGCGACGACAGCCTCGACATCCCCGCCGCGCGCCGGATTCTCGACGAGGACCACCACGACCTCGAGAAGATCAAGGCCCGCATCCTTGAGTACCTGGCGGTGCGCAAGCTCAACCCGAACGGCAAGGGCCCGATCCTGTGCTTCGTGGGTCCGCCCGGGGTCGGCAAGACGTCCCTCGGCCGCTCGATAGCGCGCGCCCTCGGGCGCCGCTTCATCCGCATCTCCCTCGGCGGCGTTCGCGACGAGGCGGAGATCCGCGGTCACCGCCGGACCTATGTCGGGGCGCTTCCAGGGCGGGTCATCCAGAGCCTGCACCAGTCCGGGACCTCGAACCCGGTGTTCATGCTGGACGAGGTCGACAAGGTCGGCGCCGACTTCCGCGGCGACCCCTCCTCGGCCCTGCTCGAGGTCCTCGACCCGGAGCAGAACCACACGTTTCGCGACCATTACCTCGGCGTCGCCTACGACCTGTCACGGGTGCTGTTCATCGCGACCGCCAACGTCACCGACACGATTCAGCCGCCGTTCCTCGACCGCATGGAGGTGATCGAGCTGTCCGGTTACACCGAGGAGGAGAAGATCGTCATCGCCCGCCGCCACCTGATCCCCCGCCAAGTCGAGGCGAACGGCCTCAAGCCGGACCAGATCGAGATTTCCGATGCGGCCCTTCAGCTCCTGATCGACGGCTACACCCGGGAGGCGGGCCTGCGCAATCTCGAGCGCGAGATCTCGGCGGTGTGCCGCAAGGTGGCGGTCGACGTGGCCGAGGAGCGCAGCCGCCCGCGCAGGATCACACCCGCGACCGTCGAGCGGATGCTCGGCCCGCGCCGCTTCCTGCCCGAGCTTCGACTCAAGGAGGACCGGGTCGGTGTCGTCACCGGGCTCGCCTACACCCCGGTCGGCGGCGACGTACTCTACGTCGAGGCCCAGGCGCTTCCCGGCAAGGCCGACCTCAAGCTGACCGGCTCGCTAGGGGAGGTCATGAAGGAGTCCGCGGCCGCCGCGCTGACCTTCGCGCGCGCTCACGCCAGCCAGTGGGGGCTGGCGCCGGCCTGGTTCGACGAGCACACTCTCCACGTCCACGTGCCGGCGGGCGCAGTGCCCAAGGACGGCCCTTCTGCCGGAGTGACGCTGCTCACCGCGATCGTCTCCGCCGCCTCCAACCGCCCGGTCCGCCACGACCTCGCGATGACCGGCGAGATCACGCTCCGCGGCGACATCCTGCCGGTCGGCGGCATCAAGGAGAAGGTGCTCGCGGCGCTGCGCATGGGGGTGACGACGATCCTGCTCCCGACCGGCAACCGGCGCGACGTGGCAGAGCTCCCGGCCAGGGCCCGCCGCGCCGCCCACACCGTCTTCGTCGAGCGCGCCGAGGAGGTGCTCGAGGTCGGCGCTCGCGACTCCGAAAGCCGCGGTCAGCCCCGGCGGGCAGCGAACCAGTCGATCGTCCGGCGCAGCCCGTCCGCAAGCGAAACCTTCGGCTCCCAGCCGAGGGTCTCGCGGGCGCGGGTGACGTCGGGCTGACGGACCTTCGGGTCGTCGACCGGCAGCGGCTCGAAGACGACCTCCGAGGTCGAGCCCGTCACGCGGACGATCTCGCGCGCGAACTCGAGCACCGTCATCTCCGACGGGTTGCCGATGTTCATCGGGTCGCTCCAGTCCGACCACAGCAAGCGGATGATGCCGTCGACCAGGTCGTCGACGAAGCAGAACGACCGCGTCTGCGAGCCGTCGCCGAACACCGTCAGAGGCTCGCCGGCCACCGCCTGGTTGATGAACGTGGGCACGACACGTCCGTCGCCGGAGCGCATGCGCGGCCCGTAGGTGTTGAAGATGCGAACAATGCGGGTCTCGAGACCGTGGTGGCGCTGATAGGCCATGGTGAGCGCCTCGGCGAAGCGCTTGGCCTCGTCGTACACCCCTCGCGGTCCGACCGGGTTGACATTGCCCCAGTAGTCCTCGGGCTGGGGGTGGACGAGCGGGTCGCCGTAGACCTCGGATGTCGAGGCGAGGAGGAAACGTGCACCGGTCGCCTTGGCCAGGCCGAGCGCCTTGTGGGTGCCCAGCGAGCCCACTTTCAGGGTCTGGATCGGGAGCTTGAGGTAGTCGATCGGCGACGCCGGCGAGGCGAAGTGGAGGATGCAGTCCAGTCGGCCGGCGACGTGGATGAAGTTGGTCACGTCGTGGTGGACGAAGATGAACCCGTCGCGCCCGAAGAGCTGCTCGATGTTGGAGACCGACCCGGTGATCAGGTTGTCCATGCAGACCACGTCGAGTCCGTCGTCGAGCAGGCGCTCGCACAGGTGCGACCCCAGGAACCCCGCACCTCCGGTGACCAACGCGCGCCGTTTGTCCGTCATACGACCTCCGGCCCGCACCGTACTCCGCGCACGCCCCGGTGACAAGGAGGACCTTACCAACGGCGAAGACGTTTTCACCACGGAGACTCAGCGCGGGCGCTGCCCTCAACCCAGGAGCGCTCCAGGGGCGGGTCTGAGAGCCGGTGCTGCCGGCTGTGGACCAGAGGCATCGGGCGCCCGAATCCGGGGGACGGGCGGCGGGCAGCCGGCGGCGGGGTCGGGGTCGGCATTCCGGCCGGCAACGCCACGGCGTCCCGGTCCCGGCTTCCCGCTGCCTGCCGCCCGCAGCCTGATCCCGGTCCCGAACGCCGGGGCGGGAGTAGCTGGGCCGACCTGCATGGGGGGTTTGGGGCCGAAACCGGGGTCGGGCAGCAGGCAGCAGGTGGCGGGGTCGGGATCGAGGTCCCGCGGGTAGCCGGGCTGTCTGGACGGAGAGTGTGCTGGCTCAGCTGGAGTGAGTAGGCGACCGGCAGTCGGCAGTGTCGAGTAGCCGGGGGAGGTTGCCCTCCCCCAGCTCTCACAGAACCGGACTTGTGGACCTCACATCCGGCTCTTCAGGTTGGTATCTCGAGGCCAGCCAGGAAGGGCTGGCTCGGGGCCGTCGGTCCGGCCGTCTGGCTCTTGAGAGACTTCACGAGGCTGTACAAACGGGCGTGAAACCACGCATTCGGGTACGCCCGCGTCATGCCAGCGTGATTGCTCTTGTACCAGGTGCCGCGGTCGCACCATGCGCACCGCGCTGCCGTCCGGACCGTCACACCGCGCTTGACGAGATGGCGGAAGAGATAGCGGGGCCGCTTCCTCTGGCGCACGACGATGGCACGCAGCCGTCGCCGGGTGTGCGCGTCGAGATTGCCGAAGCTGCGCTGAGCTGCGAGGGTGCACAGCCGGAAATGGCCGTACCAACCCTCCAGGTACTCGTTGATGCGCTCGATGCAGACCTTGAGCGGACGACCGAGGGTCCGGGGCGTCAGCTCCCGGATCTTCGCGTCGATCCGCTTTCGGCTGCGTCTGGATAGAAAGACCTCGATCGAGCCGTCAGTCCCGCGATGCAGGCTGAAGCCCAAGAAGTGGAGGTCCTCCGGTCGGGTGACAGCGCTCTTGTCATCATTCACCCGCAGGCGCAAGCGCCTGGTAATGAATCCGATCAGGTTCGCCATCACCCGCTCCCCGGCACGCTTCGAGCCCACGAAGACATTGAAGTCATCCGCGTATCGCACGAAACGCAGACCCCGTCGCTGAAGCTCCCAGTCGAGCTCGTCCAAGACGATGTTCGACAGGAGCGGCGACAGCGGCCCACCCTGGGGTGTCCCCTCGTCCGAGGACACCCGGGTACCGTCTGGCATCACGACCTTCGCCTTCAGCATCCGGTGGATGAGCCGCAGGATCATCGGGTCTTTGACCCTCTGGCCCACTCGGGCCAGCAGACGTTGGTGGTGGACTCTGTCGAAGAACTTCGACAGATCGACGCTCACCACCGTCGTCAATCCCGCGGCGACACACTCCTTCGCCTCCGCGATGGCCGTCGCTGCTCCGCGGTGCGGACGGAATCCGTGACTGCTCCGGTGGAAGGTCGGCTCGAACAGCGGCATCAGCACCTGATGCACCGCCTGTTGCACCCACCTGTCCACGACGTTTGGTATGCCGAGGCCGCGCTGGCCTCCGCCAGGCTTGGGTATCCAAACCCGCCGCACATCGCCCGGTTCATACCGGCCCTCGAGCAGATCTCGGCGTAGTCGAGGCAGCAGTCGGTGTGACGCCGACACCACCTCGTCTACGCTCTTCCCGTCCACACCGCCCGCGCCCTTCTTGCGCGCGACGTGGAGGAGCGCCCTCACCAAGTTCTGCGGGGACGCTACCTCCTCCAGCAGCTCCGAGGCTGCCGTGGTGGTGGAACCGGTCGCGGTCCTTGTGCTCGCCGTTTGCAGCAGAAACTCCCGTCCCTCGGGTCCGCCCGAGCTCTGGTCCTCCCCGCCCCCTTCCGGGCTGTCGGCGAATGCGAGACACAGTTGGCGTGGCTCCACACTTCTCAACCTGTCACCCCCTTTGCTCCGCCGGCGTTACCCGGCTTCATCGCTCGTATGGGGTGATCCGACTTCTCCACCAGCATCGTCCCCACATCTCTGCGGGACCTACCGCTCTCCGCGGACTGATGGAGATCTCCCAGGGTAAGGCCACGAGACTTCCCGCCGCTCCCGCTCCCAATACCGTCCTGCCTCGACTGGATACCGGGCGTCGCGTTCCTTGGCACGCTCACCCAGACAGGCCGGCCTGCTCCGGAGTTCACTCTCGTTCGGTGCTGCGGTTCGTTACGAGCTTCCATCCCACACCCCCTCACGGGTACGGTCTCCGCCGGATCGCTCCAACTCGGACTGGTGCAGTTGCTCCTCACGTTCGATTCCCTCCAGTAGGGGCTCTCTTGGGGACTCTCACCCCCGTCTCGCGCCATGCCTGGCGCACCAAGGGCAGGCTCGCTCCGCTCACGGCCAGAGGCCGCCCTTGACAGCCGACTGCCGGTCGCCTTGGGGGCAGGTATGAGCCAGCACACTCCCCCGTCCAGCCAGCCACGAACCTCCCGCCGTAGCCTGCCTCGGGGCCGGGCCAAGCTGCGCGCGCTCTCAGTCGCCGTAGAGCTTGGCCGCGACCCTCGCCGAGCTGTCGCTGCCTCGCGGCCTGTCACATCTGCGAGACCACCTGGTGCGGGCGGCCGATAATACCGCGCTGCGGCTGTCGGAGGCCAGCGGGCGGACGCTGGGCAACCGGTATCAGCATCTGGAGGCGGCGTACGCAGAAAACCAAGAGGTGCAGAGCGATCTCGCCCTGATGCGAGCACGCGGGGTCGAGATCCCCGCGGCGGTCCTCCGTCACGCTGATCGGTTGGGCGGTCTGATCTACGGGCTGCTGCGCGCAGAGCTGCGGGATGCAGGCAGGTGAGGGCCACTCCCCAAGTGATGGCTTGGTGTCTTTGTGTCTTGGTGGTTCAAGACTCCGTATCTCAAACTTGGCTCGGTACTTCCGAGTCGTCGCTTCACAGAATGTCGCCAAACCGGAGGGACTCTTGACCCAGGAGTAGCACAAGGAGGCTGTGTGGCA
>CAWFFJ010000009.1:0-46816 GCA_963814875.1 uncultured Acidobacteriota bacterium | reverse complement strand
CGGCGCAGCGTGATCGCCATGATCACGCCGAGCAGAGTCAGCAGGGTCCCGATCCACACCAACCCGATCAGCGGCTTGGTTGAGACGTCGAGCACCAGGCTCGCCGGCTTCGGGGCCTGCGGTGCGAGGTTGGGGTCGAAGACCTGGACCTCAACCGTTCCGCCTTCTGCGTCGACCTTGCCGATCGACAGCGTGACGCCACCTGCTCCCGGTACCGCCGCCGGGGTGATCACCGGTCCGCCGGGACCGCCGCCGTGGAACGACGGACGGACCTCGGTCGAACGGCCGCCTCGATCGACGTCGAAGATGGCGTCGAAGTTGATCTTGCCCGCCTGCGGATCGAAGTCCGAGAGGTCGAAGTCCTGGAAGGTGATCTTCATGCCGGAGTAGCTCAGCGACTCGCCCTTGTGGAGGACCTGGGAGCGCGCGATACCGCCACCGAGGCCGAGCAGCTCGACCTGGATCGACTCCGAACCGACGTTGAGCCCGGCCACGCGGATCTTCCCTCCCGACGTGCCCGGAATGTCGACTGCGACCGCCTGAACGCCGCCGTCGGTCGAGACCACTGATGGCTCGAGATCGACGAGCGCCGCCCCTGGTCGCTCGAGGCGAACCACCATGCCCACGGTGAGCGCTCCGGGGACGGCGTTCTGGCTCGCCATGTCGAAGTGATCGAAGGTCAGCGTCCAGTCCTTGAAGTTTGCCGGCGTACCCGCTTTGAGCGTCAGCCGACCGCTCACCGGCGCCTCCTCGCCCGGGTCGTACTCGACCGGCGCGAGGTAGAGGTCGGAGGTCAGGAACGAGCGGATGTCGGGGTTGGCGACCAGCTGGTTCGACTTGCGGTTGACCCACATCTTCGGCTTGAGCACGAAGTTCTTTCCGCGTGGGTCGGTGACGTCGACAACCATCGCGTCGCGCGCCGCGGGGTTCGGCTTTTCGACCCCGCGGAAGGTCATGGTGTAGCCCATCACCTGCTGCGGCACGTCGACCTTGAGGCGGACTTTTTCGCCGTGGTCGAACCAGCCGGTGGTGAGGAAGGCGAGCAGCATCAGGCCGAGACCGACATGGGCGACGATGCCGCCGGCGGTCTTCAACTGCCGACTCGCGATCTTCTCGCTCGCCGCCCAGACGTTGGCGACAATGGCAAAGATCGCGGCTGCCGCATAGAGGATGGCGCGCGGGCCGTTGAGCCCGAGAGCGATACCGAGGCCAAGCAGGGCCGCAGTGACGGCAGCTACGACGACCAACCGGCGTCCGGTCCCCGCCATCGCACGGCGCCAGCCGAGAAACGGCGTCACCCCAAGAAACAGGGCGAAGACCACCGCGAGCCAGTAGCCCATGCGGTTGTAGAAGCTCGGACCGACCTGCGAGGGCTCGCCCCACAGCCGCGAGATGAGGGGCGCCGAGGTCCCGAACGCTACCACCACTGCGAGCAGCACCAGGAGCAGAATACCGACCACGAAGAAGACCGTCCGCGACACGAACTGCTCGTCGCCGCCCTCGGCCGGGATCTCGCGCCAGCGCCACGCCAACATGCCGATCGACAGCGCGAGGAAGAACAACATGTTGAAAACGAGCCAACCGGTGATCCCGAGGTCGACGAATGAGTGCACCGAGAAGTTGGCCAGCACGCCCGAGCGTGTCAGGAAGGTGCCGTACACCACCAGCAGGTAGGCGCTCATCGCGAGCACCAGGTTGAGCCGGCGAAAGCGGTTGCGGTTGCGCTGCAGGAGCATGCCGTGGGTCAGCGCCGCGGTCGCAAGCCAGGGCACAAAGGACGCGTTCTCGACCGGGTCCCAGCCCCAGTAACCGCCCCAGCCGAGGGTCTCGTAGGCCCAATAGCCACCGAGCATGATCGCAAGACCGAGGGTGGCGAGGGAAAGCAGCACCCAAGGCATCGAGACCTTCGGCCACTCGTCGTAGCGGCGCATCCACAGCGCCGCGAGGGCGAATGCGAACGGCACCGACAGCGAGGCGTAGCCGATGAACATGATCGGCGGGTGGATCACCATCCAGGGGTTCTGGAGGAGCGGGTTGAGGCCCTGCCCGTCCATCGGGATCGATCCGGCGGTGAGCCCCTGGTGGAAGCGGAACGGGTTCTGCCGCAGCAGGATCGCAATCAGCGAAAGAAGGGTGGCGTTGTAGAACACCATCACCCGGGTCTCGTAGCCGCGGGCAAACCGCATCAGCGGCAGGCCGAGCAGCACGCCCCAGAAGATCCAGAGCAGGAAGCTGCCCTCCTGTCCGCCCCAGAAGCTCGACACCAGGTAGGAGGTGGGAAGGCTGTTGTCAGAGTAGGCGTAGACGTAGAACAGCCGGTAGTCGTGGTGGACCAGCAGGTACATCAGCAACGCGCTGGTCGCCACGATGGCGACAGTCATGATGACGTAGGCCTGGCGCGCCAACCCTATCCACGCCTCGCGGGTGCGGACCGCAAGAAGGTAGCCGACCGTCGACAGGATACCGAGCAGAAACGCTGTCCACAGCAGCAGATAACCGGGTGTATACATGGCACCCCCTCATGCCGGGTCGGGCGGGCAGACGCCCACCCAGTACGGGACCGGAGCAGGCGTCAGTCAGGAGGAGCTGGCTTTGCTCGCGCCGTTCTCGAGGCCCTGGTACTTCGACGGGCACTTGACGAGCAGCTGCTCGGCGTGGAAGGCACCTTCATTCCAGCTGCCGACCGCCACGATCTGGATCGCCTCCTCGAAGTTGCCTGGCTTGACACCGTCGTAGACGACGGGGAGTGTCCTCCCGGACTCGTCGGTCAGACCGAAGCTGAGCTCCTGGTCCGCTTCGACGTAGTGGGTGGAGTCGGCCGCGAGCGAGCCGGCGATCTGGACCTTCTTGCCGCCTCGCATGGCCTCTTCGAATGACACGTAGGGGGTGAGGTTGGATTTGAACGACGTCGCCCCGAAGGCGAGAAACGCCACTATCAACACGCCGCCGATGGCATACCAGAGCTTGCGCTGGCGCCGTGGGTCACTCATCAGTCCTCCAGCCGGCGGACCTTGCGGTCCACCCGGTACACGTAGGCAAAAAGGCCCACCCAGATGATCAGGGTGACAAGGGTGATGCCCATGAGATCGTTCATCAGAGAAGCTCCTGCTGCCGCCGCTGCCGGATCCGCTCGATCCGACACTCAATAGTATATAACCATACAAACAAGCCCGTGAAACCGATCAGCGAGCCCATCAGCACCTGGAACATCCGGGAGTCCATCTTGATCTTGCCCTGGGTGTTGATGATCGTGTCGGGGTGAAGTGACCAGTAGATGCGTGGTACCACGAAGACCAGGAACGGTACCGTCACGAACGCCAGGATCGCATAGACCGCGGCCAGGGTCGCCCGACGCTCCGGATCGGCAACCGCCGCGCGCAGCGCGAAGTATGCTGCGTAGATCAGGAGGAGGAAGGTGATCGACGTCTCGCGCGGGTCCCAGTTCCAGTACGAGCCCCACATGATGCGCGCGAAGATCGAGCCGGTCACGGTCGCGAGCAACGCGAACAGCAGACCAAGCGCTGCCGACGAGGCCGCGCGCACGTCATTGATCGGGTCCCGACGCCACAGGTAGAAGATCGACGCGACGCATGAGACCAGAAAGGCGAGCGTCGCCACCCATGCTGTGGGCACGTGGAAGAACACGATTCGAGCCGACTCGCCCTGAAACCCGACGGCGGACGGCGCCCACTGGAATGCCGCCCAGATCACCACCGCCATCCACACCAGCAGCACCCACTTCAGGGCGTCGTTGAATCGTGCCAACCCCTCGATCCTCCCTCGTGCAGCCCTGCGGACGTCGCTGCCGCTCACTCGCCGGTTCAAACTCGTCTCAGGAACGGCGAACGGACGGCTGCCGCTAGTCATTCCACACCACCGGAAACAAGAACACGGAGAGCACCGTCATGATGCCCCCGAGGGAGATCACGGCCCGCAGCGTGGCGAGCACCCCGTCGACCTCTCCCTGGGACGCAGCAGTGGTCCCCTGGATCACGAAGATCAGGAGCGGCAGCAACAGCGGCAGCGAGAGCACCGAGAAGAGCGCTCCGCGGCTCATCGCGCGGGCGATGATCGCGGCGACCATCGTCGTCGTCACCGCCAGCGTATAGCCGCCGGTCGCCAGCACGGCAAGGAACCACCAAGGGCTCTCGACTCGGTACCCCATCAGCACGCAGTACAGTGGCACGAGAATCGCCATCAAGACGATCAGCAGGACGAGATTGAAAAGCAATTTCCCCGCCCACACCACCAGGGGGTGTGCCGCGAGGCGCAACAGCGGCGCGGTGTGGGTCTCCTCTTCCTTGACGAACGAGCGGTCGAGCCCCGCCATCGAGGCAAAGAAGATCACGATCCACAGCAGCGCCCCGAGCAGGAACGGACGGTCGGCCTCGGCGATCCGGTAGGGCCCGATCGTGTACGACACCGCCGCCAAGGTCGTGAGCGCGAAGAGGCCGACGGCGTTGAGCGAGACCTTGGTGCGGAACTCCGCCCGCAGGTCCTTGACGAAGACCGCGATGAGCTCACGAACCTGCATGTCTCACCAGGTCGCGTTGCGAGGGCGCCGAGATGCCCGCCAGCGTGGAGCCATCGAGTGACGAACCACCGAGGCGTATCTGAAGATACGGCGCAGGTGGCGAGTTGCGAGAGGGCCCGCGATGGCGGGTATATCGGCGTCCGCAGTAGGGAGCTGGTGGGACGTGCAGGTCATGCCAGCTCGACACGGTCGTCCCCCCAGGTCATCTCGCGGCGGTCGTTGGTCGCGAGGATGATCGTCCGTCCGTCGGCGGCGGCCGAGCGCGTGAAGCCCTCGAGCCAGTCCTGCCCGGTCGGGTCGAGGTTGGATCCCGGCTCGTCCAACATCAATACCGGAGGATCATGGAGCATCGCCTGGGCGATCTTGAGGCGCTGGACCATGCCGGTGGAGTAGCCCATCACCTGCGTCCGGCGATCAGGGTCGAGTCCGACCCGCTCGAGGCACACGCGGCAACGGTCCTCCATGGCCCCGAGGCCGCGCACTCGCGCGAAGAACTGCAGATTCTCCATCGCGGTGAGCTCCTCGTAGACCGACATCGCCGGCGCGACCACGCCGAGGTGTCGGCGCCACTCGTCGCGGAGCATCGGCGGGGCCGAGTCCAACCGCCACTCGATCCGCCCGACAGTCGGGCGCAAGAGCCCGCACAGGATGCGGAGCAACGTCGACTTGCCGGAGCCGTTGGGGCCGGTGATCACGAGGACGCGTCCCGGAACGGCGTCACCGGAAACCCCCCTGAAGATGATCCGCGCGTCGTAACGCTTGGCAACCCCTTCGAAACCGATGCTCACCGCCCCCGACATCGCGCAAGAAGATACCACGTTTCAGGTACGGTCCCCTGCCGGCCGATCGGACTCCCCGTGGACGCTCCAGCGCTCGACCCCAACCCGGTTGCCTCCGGCCGCCTTTGCTCGGTAGAGGGCGCGATCTGCCGCCAGCAGTAAACGATCGGGGGCGACCGGCTCAGGAGCGTCAACCTGAACGACGCCGATACTGGCGCCGACGCCGAACGCGCGCCCGTCGGCCTCGAATCGCTGGGCGGACAGCTCAAGGCGGATCCGTTCGAGGACGACCAGGCCCTCAGCGTTGTCGGGCACCACCATCGCCACGCACAGCTCGTCGCCACCCCACCTTCCCGAAAGGTCGAACGGGCGCAGGTTGGCCGTGATCAGGCGCGAGCTCGCCTGGTCGAGTATCCGCTCGCGGACGGGCGTCAGGTCCAGGCGGGAAGAAGGCTGCCCGGGCCTGCGTTGGCGTCAGCGAGCTCCCTGTGCCCGCGGACGTCCAACGTGGGCTCAACGAGCCGCCGTCCGGAGGTGTGATGTCTCCTCGTCGCCAAGCCCGAGACCGAGAACTTCGTGTGGCCGTCGTGGGCGGTGGAGCTTCCGGCGCCGCCTGCGCCCACACTCTCGCCCGCGCCCATGCGGACGTGACCCTGATCGACAAGGCCCGTGGACTGGGAGGCCGCACCTCGACACAGCGCGGCGGACCGGTCTCGTTCGACCACGGGGCAGCGTTCTTCCACACGGCTGGCGACCGTTTTACCTCGCTCGTCGACGACGCGATCACAGCCGGCGTGATGGCGCGCTGGACCGGGCGGGTGCGGCTGCTCAACGGCGGCCAAATCGACGAGATTGTCGGTACCCAGGAGCGGTTCGTCGCCGTGCCCGGCATGAACGCATTCGCCCAGCACCTCGCCGGCGACATCCCGACCCGGTGCGGTTGCCCCGTCGAGCACATCGTGCCCGAGGGCGGCAGCTGGCGGCTGGGGGACTCCGCCAGTACCGATCTCGGCCTTTTCGATGCGGTGGCGGTTGCGGTACCGGCACCGCAGGCTGCTCCCCTCCTCGCGCACGCTCCCGAGCTGGCCGGCGTGCTTGGCGAAGTCCACATGGCGCCGACCTGGACCGTCATGGCCGCATGGGACCGCCCTCTCGAGCTGGCCTTCGAGGCGGCCTACGTTCCGATGGCGCCGCTCGCGTTGATGGTTCATGACGGCGCCAAACCGGGCCGCGATGGAGGCGAATCCTGGGTGCTGCATGGATCGACCACCTGGTCGGCCGACCATTTCGATGACGATCGAGAGTCCGTGGTCAGGGCGCTCGTCCTCTCGGCGGGCTCCGCAGTCGGGAGAAGGCTCCCGGAGCCGAGCCACGGCGCAGCACACCGCTGGCGCTACGCGGCGGTGCTCGCACCGCTCGGAACAGACTTCCTCCTCGATCCGGCGCGTCGCATCGGTGCGTGCGGCGACTGGGGCCGCGGCAGCACAGTGGAGAACGCCGTGATCAGCGGAATCTCTCTGGCCGAGGCCCTGCTCGCTGGGAGCCTGTAGGGCATAGGCCCTTGACGGTCGTCGGGACGATGAGACGCAAGCTGGGGGCCTTTACCCTGCGGGCTCCTCTGACGCGCTGCATGGGCGCCGAGCGGACCCTTCGAAGAGATCGAAGCGGAGAAGGCGGCACTCGATGGGGCCGTTGAACAGCACGATGCGGCGGGACGTCTTGAGGCCTATTGACCGCGCCAGCTCTGGCTCGCCGACCAGTAGCCATGCCGCACACCCTGCCGCGCCGCGCTTGAGCGCATCGCCGAGCGCCGAGTAGACCTCGCGGAGCGGTCCGACCTCGCCCAGCCGCTTCCCGTAGGGTGGGTTGGAGACGATCAACCAGCCCGGCGGGAGGTCGAGATCGCGGACATCGCGGCGCTCGACCTGAACCGCTTCACCGACGCCGGCTGCGCGCGCGTGCCGACGGGCCGCGTCGACGGCGAGAGGGTCCACGTCTGACGCGAGAATCGGCGACGGTGCCGCACGCCGCGCCGCAATCGCCCGCTCGCGGGCCCGCCGGAGTGGGCCGAAATCGAATCGAGGCCAGCGCTCGAAGGCGAAGCCGCGCGCGAGACCCGGTGCGGTCCTGGTCGCGATCAGCGCGGCCTCGACGGCGAGCGTGCCGGAGCCGCACATGGGGTCCGCCAATGGTCCCTCGCCGTCATAGCCGACCAGCCGTAGAATGCCGGCCGCGAGCGATTCAGCGAGGGGTGCGGGTCCGCCGCCGGTCCGGTAGCCGCGGTGGGAGAGCGGCTCTCCCGAGGCATCGAGGCCGACCGACACCACATCGTCGCCAAGGTGGACGTGGATCGGAATGTCTGGAGCTCGCCGGTCGACGTCGGGACGGGTGCCGGTGCGGCGCCGGATCCGGTCGACCACTGCATCCTTGACCAGAAGGGCCGCGAACGCCCGGTTGGGAAACGCCGCCGAGCGGCCGACCGCCTCGACGGCAATCGTCTGCCCGGGCGCCACGAGCTCCTCCCAGGCGATGGATGAGGTCAGCCGGTAGAGCGGGTCGCGTCCGCTCGCGGGCGCCGCGGCGAGGCGGAGCACGATCCGCATGGCGGTGCGCAGCTCCAGACTGGCGGTGCACAGGTCGGAAACCGAGCCGCGAAACTGCACGGCACCACGGCCGGCCGAAATCTGTTCGGCCCCGATCGCAGTCAGCTCCTCGACCAGCACTTCTTCGAGACCGCGCGCGCAGGTGGCGGCGAGGTCGAGACGACCGCCGAGGGGAGATGGCACCGCAGCACGCTACACGGCAGCACCCCGACGTGCAACCAGCGGGTCGTTGGTTTCGGCGCTCTCGCGACGTGACGTGGTGAGACAGGCAGGTGGGCCTGCATGTCCCGCCACCTCCCTGCTGCGGGCGACGATCTGCCAGCCCTCGCGGACCCTCTCGCGACTCGTCGCCTGCGACGTATGCACCCATACGACTCGGCGCCTCGCCGCTCGATGGCTCCACGTTGACAGCCATCTCGACGCCCTCGCGACGTGACGTGGTGGGACATGCAGGCTAGAGTTATGGGTGCGTCGGCGACCGAGGCGCGGTTGCCGTGCACACCAGACCGGGGAGGACGTCACGTGTCGGTCGCCGGAAACCTCCGCACCATGCCATTCGCGGACCTGGTGCAGTGGCTCTCCAACAGCTTCAAGACCGGCACGCTGGTGATCGACGGCCCGCGCTACACCACTCGGATCTACTTTCGACGCGGCTCGGTGGTGGCGGTGGCCTCCGACAACCCTCGCGAGATGCTGGGCTACTACCTCGTCGGGTGGGGCTATCTCACCGAGGAGGAGCTCCAGTACCTGATCGAAATGCAGGACCACTTCAAGGTCATGCTCGGCGAGTTGGTCGTCCAGATGGGTCACCTCGGACGCCCGGAGATCGAGCACCTGATCCGGATCAAGACCGAGGAGACCATCTACGACCTGATGCTGTGGGACGAGGGCAACTTCCGCTTTCTCGAGGGCGAGCTGCCCGAGCGGGACTTCCTCGAGCTGCAGCTGCCGGTCCACCAGTTTCTGCTCGAGGGTCACCGGCAGCGGGACGAGCGAGCTCACTTCACGAGCCTTATCCCGAGCTCGAATCACGTTCCGGTGGTGGTGGATGCCCCGGACGCCGGCGCACTCAACCAAGTCGAGCAGGCAATTCTCTCGGCAATCGACGGCAGCCTCAGCATCGAGGAGATTGCTCTGACCGTCCGAGTTCCGGAGTTCGACGTGCTCGGCTTTGTCTTTCAGTGCCTCCAGAGAAACCAGATGCGCCTGCAGCTGCCCTCGGACGAGATTCGTTCCACCCCCGGCCACAGCCACGCTCCGTGGCACGAAGCTGTCTACGACATCGAGGATCGGGTCGAGCGCGACCGTCTCTTCGACGCGCTGCAGATGCTCGCGGCGATCCGCGATAAGTACCCGGACGACCCGGACGCCGGCGCCTTCGTCGCAGCCACCGAGACGCGCATCGACGAGCGGCTCCACTCCGGCCAGCTCTCCGACCGGATCACCCTCGAGCCCAGCGCCGGCCTTTCCGAGCTTATGAACCTCGATTGCGCACCGGCCGAGGGCTTCGTCCTGTCCCGGATCAACGGCTTCTACTCGGTACAGGAGGTGCTGAGCCAGCTTCCAGGCCGCGACCTCCAAAACCGGGCGATCCTCCACAACCTCCTGCGTCGCGGACTGGTCAAGATACGCGAGGCGCGCTCCGTGCGCCGCTACCGCAAGACCGCGTCCGCCGAGGAACCGTACACAGTCGACACCGACGACGAGCCGTTCCAGTTCTGATCGGAGGAATACCACAGAGGCACAGAGAGACAGAGGAGCACAGGGACAATCTCCTGCCTTCTGTGCCTCCTTCTGTGGCTCTGTGCCTTTGTGGTTCAGTCCCGATTGCGGTCGTCACGGCCGAGCAGAAGGTCGAGGCCCGCCTCGACCACTGAAGTGCCGGTCTTCAGGGCGCCGCGGCCGGCCCGCGCGAGGCGCTCGCCTAGGACATCGTCCACGGCCGTTTCGAGCCCGTTCCTCATCATCTCGCGCACGCGCGGAGCGACCTCGTCGGCGCCCTCGATGACACCGCTCCGGACCTCGTCTCGGATCTTCGGCAGCACCTCCACGGCCGCCTCGCTGACTCCGGCCGAGACCTCGGCCCGGAGCCGGGGCCCCGCCTGGGCCGCGCCCTCCTCGACCGCTCTGCGCACCGAGCTCCCGACCCCGTCGGCGAGCTCCGTCGCCTTGGAGCGCAGGAGCCGACCGAGAGCGACCACGACGGCGGCGCCGACAACGGCGCCGCCCACTGCGCCACCTAGCATCGCGAGCAGCAGCTCCCGCATGCGACGACCTCCTGGTCGGGTCGGAACGCCCGCGCCCCGTCCCATGGTATCCCGCGAGCCAACTGATCGAGCACCGTACAGGACAGCGCGGTGATGTCGCCTCGACCGTTGGGCTCTCCTGAGGCGGAGACGCAACGCGGACACGCCAACGAGCGTTTCGCCATGAGCGTCTTCTGAAGTCGCTACGAACCAGTTCTTTACACCCTCTTCACCGGACCTTCCCCGGAGCCTCGCACCTTCCGGCCAACCTCCTGGCATGGAACGCGCCATGGTCGCCACGCTCACTGGCCTGCACTTCTCACAAGGTCACGTTGCGAGGGCGCCGAGATGCCCGCCAGCGTGGCGCCCTCGAGTGACGAGCCACCGAGGCGTGTCGAGAGACACGTCGCAGGCGACGAGTTGCGAGAGGACCCGCCCGTGCTGCGTCGCCGGTGGGCCGCCCCAGCGCGTCGGCATCCCCGATGCGGGCTCCTTCCCATCCGGCCACACCCTGCACGCCGTTCTGTGCACTCTCACGATGGCGGCCCTGGTCCCGGCGCTCACCCTTTTTTACCTGCCGCTGGCCGCACTGATCACGGTGTCGCGGGTCGCGCTCGGCGTCCATTACGCCTCCGACGTCACCGCCGGGGCTGCCCTCGGGCTGCTCCTCGCGTTGCTGGTCTGCTGACGTCGCGCCGGCGCCAGGGCTCACCAGGGGCTGCCGCTTCCCGGCTCGGAGCTCCCCCCCCGGGCGGAGCACTCCCAGATCACCTGCATCGCCTGCGCCACGAAGGGGTCGAACAAGGTTCCGGAGCCGCCTTCCAGGGTCGCCACGACCGCCTCCCGGGTCGCAGTCCCGCGCGGCCCGCGCACGGTGTGCAGGATGTCGAAGACTTCGGCCACCGCCACCATCGACGCTGCAGGGTGAGGGCGCCGCAGCTCGGGAAGGCGTGGCCACCCCCCTCCCTGCCAGGTGAGGTGGTGCTCGAAGGCGACAATCGGCGCGACAGGCGGAATCTGGGGTATCCCAAGCAGACGTTCGAGACCGATTCGGGGGTGGTCGAGCTGCAGCTCCCATTCGCTCCCGCTCAACTCGAGGTCCTTCCGCAGCACCTCGGGAGCCAGCCCGATCTTGCCGATGTCGTGCAGTGCGCCTGCGAGACCCAGGTCCCACCGGTCGCTCTCCTCGAGTCCCAGCGGCACCGCCAGCACAAGGGTCAGCACTGCGACGTTGTGGGCGTGGACTGCGAGCCAGTCGGCATCGTCGTCCAACGGCGCGAGCAACGTGAGCGGGTCCTCGATGCGCTGCAGCTGACCATCGAGGTTCGTGATCACGTCGTCGAGCGAGGCGACTGGCAGCGGGCGCCCGGCCTCGACTGCGCTGAAGGCATCGCGAACGACCTGGACGCGATCTCTCAGGGTCACCTCGGGGAGCTCACTGTGCTCGATGTCGCCGCTGTCCGCTGACTGGTTCCCCACCAAGCGTCCGACCCGAATGTGCTCAAGCGTTGGAACGGGAAACCCGCGTGCCGCGGCAAGCACCTCGAGGAACAGCCCAACTTCCTCCTCGGTGACCCCACGGTGGAAGGTCACCCGCTCGACGCCGTGGACGTGGAAGCGGCGGAGCAGCGCGCCGACCTGCTCGCCGGCCCGCGTGAACGGGCGCCCCTCGATGAAGAGCTCCTCCTGGAGCACCACCAGCGAGAGCTCGCCCTCGGGGCTGCCTCCCTCCCGCGGCCCCCCGGAATCCGCGACCAGCTCGTCGAGACGCTCGATGAGACGGCTACGAGCGCGTGCGGCACGTGGGTGCTCACCCGAGTACAGCCGCGTGGTCACCACGCCCACCGCGAGGTCGGTGAGAAACCCGAGGACCCTCCCCTCCCAGCCCGCCTTGGCCGAGCTCACGGCGCACCCACATGACGGCGCGCGAGCAGCGCTCGCGCGGTTCCTGCGGCCGGATCGCGGAGTTGGGCAACGCGGCGCAGAACCTCCTCGGCCTCCGTGATCGGCATCCTAGACGCGGCCCGGGCCACCGTCTCCCACACCGGAGTGAGACGAAATGTGTGGCGCCACTGCGACAGCGAGGCAATGCGAAGCAGCGCATCGGTTGCCTCGCGGATCGGGAACATCCCGAGCAGATCGATCAGCTCCAGGGTCTCAGGGTCCTTGAGATGGCTGCCGCGGCGCGCGTCGAGTGTCTCGGCGAGCAGGCGCCCGATCTCGGGATGGCGCATTCTCCGTCCGAGGGAGACCAGCTCCCGCCACGCCACCGGATCATCACGGCTGGCGAGTTCGCGCACTCCCTGGATCCACCGCGGATCGCGGACCAGTGCCAGCGTCTTCACGGCCTCGGCCACAACCCGGGCGTCACGGTGGGCCAGAAACCCCAGGGCTCGCTCCGCCAACTCCGGATCGCCAATCTGGCGCAGCAGGAGGATGCCGTTGCGAACCACGAACCAGCGCTCGTCGTCGAGCATCGGCCGAATCAGCGGGACGGCCGTCGGTCCAATTGTCACCACCATCTCGAGCAGCCGGCGCCGTCGCGAGAGATTGTCCTCAAGGCGCAGCCTGGTGATCAAAGCAGGGACGAGGTCGACGCCGAGAAGCACCACGATGCGCGCCAGCTCCCTCCAGTGCACCTTACCCCAAGTGCTGACCGCGTCGAGCATGGCGCTCAGCCCGTGGATGCCGGTGATCCGCTCCCGCAACACTCTGTCACTGCTCGCCAGGAGGTCGCACGCGATCTCCCCTGCCTCCGAAAACTCGCCCAGCTCGAGGTGCTCGTAGAAGCTGTCGACGAGCCGGCCTCCGACAGCAGTGGCGAGAACTGTCTCAGGGAAGAGCTGGTAGGCGACCCGAAGGACCTGCTCGAGGTGGCGTCGCTGGACGTTAGGATCCATCGCCTCGAGGATCGCCGGATCGGCAGTGGTCTCCGCCAGCAGCTTGCGCAGAGACGGCTTGTCGACGTAGGACGGCACCCGCTCCGGCGCGTCCCCGGGCACGGCCATGCCCATCCTGACCAGCAGCGACCGGCAACGGAGCACGAGGTCGTCGGAGATGTCTTCGCCACGGCGGCGCCAGGGATCCATTCCGGACGGCTCCGCCGCCGCCAGCTTCTCGAGCAGCATGCTGACCGCCACCGGGATCTCGACGTCGTCGTTGACCAAAGCCTCGACGCCGTCGACGAAGAGCGCCGAGGAGAGGATTTCGGGAAGTCGAGCAAGCAGCGACCCGGGCGGCCGAGCATTTTGGAGCATCAACCGCACGGCGACGTGGCGGCTGTCAGCTTGAAGGGTCCGCACCATCTCCTCGACCGAGGCCAACAGCGCCATTCCGTCGAGCAGCTGTCCACTCTCCTCGGTCTCGCCCAGCAGCTCGAGGAGGTGGCCGACCAGGAGCTTGACGAAACCCGACGGGTCGCCAGCGGTGTCCGCCATCAACGCCATGTCCTCTGGGGTCAGGCCGCCCGATCCACTGGAGGATTCGAGCACACCCCCGGTAATGCGCTGGACGAGCATCTCCCAGAGTCGCTGCTGCGCGCTCCCCTCCACACCCAGACCGTCAGAGAACACGAACCAGTTGACGTCGAAAGGCACCAGTTCGATGCCTTCGAGGGACTCAGCCTCGGCGAAGATCCGGGCGCGCTCAGACTCGTCGGATTGGTCTTTCAGCCCGGACAACAGCTCCACAAACCGGCGAAGTGAGCCCACTCCGACCGGCGGGCGCACGGTCACGGCAACGACCCCGAGGTGGAAGAGTTCGAGGGCGAGCCGCTCGGTGCGCGCTGCGTGACCTCGTAGCTCGCGTCCGCCGACGCGGAAGCCTTTCGGCGTCACCTGGATGATGATGACACGCACCGGCAGGCCCGCAGTGAGCTCCTCGAGCTGGCGCCACGCCGGCTCGGTGGCCGGGTGGTCGCCGTCGTAGAAGCGACGCACCTTGCGCGTCACCTCGAGCTTGAGCAGCCACTGCCCGATCGGATCGACGGCGTCGTCCGTGGTTCGAGTCGCCTCGTTCACGTACTCAGTATCGCTTGAAGGCGCAGCGCACGCCACACGACGACCCGCGGCACTCCGCCCGCCGCTCTTGCCCGGCTGATCCATACCAGCGCGGACTGCGGGGCGCCCTGCCAGCCGCCCGGGTCGGGCGGCTGGCAGGGCGCCCCGCTGGACGCGCTTCTAGAAGTCGAGCGACTCGCCGAAGTCCAGCACCCGGCCCTGCTCACCGAGCTGGCGGACCCGCGACACGAACTCGTTTGGATCGGCTTCGATGACGTCAAAGGTCCGGTAGTGCATGGGAATCACGAGCTTCGGCTGCAGAAACTCGGTGGCCTTGACGGCGTCGTCGATGCCCATCGTGAAGTTGTCCCCAATGGGCAGCATCGCGACGTCGATGTCGTTGAGCTCGCCGATCAGCTTCATGTCGAGGAACAGGCCCGTGTCGCCGGGGTGGTAGAAGGTCCGACCGTCCATCGTGATCAGGAATCCGCACGGACTCCCCGTGTAGGTCCCGTCGGGGGCGCACGAGCCGTGGTGGGCGATGGTCAGCTTGACCCTACCGAAGGGAAACTGGTGGGCGCCGCCGATGTGCATCGGATGGACCTTCGCTCCCCGCGCTTCGCAGTAGTTGGCAAGCTCGAACGGGGCCACGATGGTCGCGTCGTTGGCCTTGGCGATCTCAATCCCGTCGCCGATGTGATCGCCGTGGCCATGGGTCAGCAGCACGTGATCGACTCTGACGTCGGACGCCGGCATCGCCGCCAAGGGGTTGCCGCTGAGAAATGGGTCGATGATGATCCGACCGCCGCCGCCCTCGAGGAGTGCGGCGGAGTGCCCGAGATACGTGAGCTTCGGCATGTCGGTTCCTCCGCCCCGCCGGACGCCTCGGCGCGGCGGTTGCCGCGCCCGTCGCGACGGATTCAGCGACCATTCTACGACTGCCCAGGACCGGACATCGAAGAAACTCGCTCACCAGCGGTACGTACCTCATACTGGTGGCGAGTGCCGCCATGATGGAGGTGTGCCATGGATGCCGTTCGCAACCCTCTCCAGCGCTCATCCGGGGACCGGATCATCGCCGGCGTGTGCGGGGGCATCGCGAGGTGGCTCGGCTGGTCGCCCACGGTGGTCCGCATCCTCTACGTTGTCGTGTCCGTGCTTTCGGCGGCGTTTCCCGGCATTCTCGTCTACATCCTGCTGTGGCTCCTGATGCCGCAGGAATCCTGAGGGCATCGGCCGCTGCCGCGTCCGATTCCCGCAGTCTTCCTATGATGCGCTACGCGCATCGGGGATAGACGTCTCGCGCCTTCACCTTCTGACCCTTCCAGAACTTTTCTTCACCATCACCCGTTTGAGGGGGTGAGACGGTACGGAGGTGGGGTATGAGGCCAAAGCGAGTTTCCACGACACTGCTCACCCTGGCGCTGCTGGCGGCCGTCCCGGCCCTGGCCGCCGACGCTACCCGGTGGCTCAACGTCCACGTGACCGACACCAAAGAAGGGGCCAACGTCGAGCTCCACCTGCCGTTCGGGCTCGTCATGGCGGTGCTCGACGGCGTCGACGTCGAGAACTTCCACCGCGGCAAGATCCAGATCGACCTCGATCACGACGCCGACATCGACTGGCCGCAGCTGATGAAGGCGCTGAAGGACTCGCCGGACGGCGACTACGTCACGGTGACGTCGAACGACGCCGACGTGAAGGTGCAGAAGGCCGCCGGGATGCTGCGCATCCACGTCACCCAGAAGGAGGACGAGCACGCGGTGGTCGACGTCACCCTGCCGGCGACGTTGATCGACGCCCTGGCCTTCGACGAGCACAACGAGATCGACGTCAAGACGCTCCTCGCCGGCCTCGATCGGCTGCCGGACGGCGAGATCGTCCGGGTGACCTCGAACGAGGCCAACGTCCGCATCTGGATCGAGTGACGGCCGGAGGCGACCATGAACCAGCGCGGGGTCTCCACTGTCGGCGCGATCTTCCTCGCGACCGTGGCCGGGCTCGCGGCCGCGGTCGCGCTGTCCGACTGGGTCGTGGTCGACGTCAAGGTGCCCTCGGACGACGTCCGGGTCATCGTGCCGTTCCCGCTGTTCGCGGCCCGGGCGGCGACCGCCTTCATCCCGGCCGAGGCCTTCGAGGATGCCACCATTCCGGACGAGGTGCGCCAGGCACGACCCCAGGTGATGCAGGCGCTGCGGGCGCTCCACGACGCCCCCGACGCGACTTTGGTCCGGGTCAACGCGCCTGACGCAAAGGTCACGGTCACCAAGCACGGCGACGACCTCGACATCGCGGTCGATGCCGATGACGCGACCGTCCGCTGCTCGATCCCCATCGACGGTGTCATTGACGCCCTGGAAAGATGGGACTGGAAAACGGTCGACCCGAACCTCGCCTTCCGCGTCCTCTCGAAGGCCGGCTTCGGCAGGCTGGTCACGGTCGAGGCGAAGGACGGCACCAGGGTGGTGATCACTACCTGGTAGGTGGGAACAGGACGCCGGAGAGTGGGCTCGTGGTTCAGGCGGCCGGGGCTGCCTCAGCGGCGAGCGACCCGTGGAGCTCTTCCGGCAGCTCGAGCGCATCCCGATCGAGCGATTCGAGGAGCGTGCGCCTGCCGATCCGGTAGGTGCGGCCGCGCCAGGAGACCGTCCGGCTCAGGAACGGCACCGGCCACAGCAGCGCGACCAGCATCTCGCGCAACGGTTCCAGCACCAGGTACAGCGCCGGACTGCGGCTCACGCCGACCGCGCGTTCGGAGGCCAGCGCCGAGCCCGTCACCAGGGTCAGGGTAGCCGCGAGGAGTCCAGCGGTCGCCCGCCCGGGATCGAGCACGAAGGCTGCACCTGCCGTCAGGAGCGGGTTCGCCAAAACCTCCGCCGCATACCCCCACGGGCTGATGTGGCGGCGGATCCGCGCCCAGCGCAGGTGACGCGAGGCGAAGCGACGCACGGAAACCGGGCCGAGCACGTTGTCGATGAGCTGCGGACAGACCACGACGTCCAGCCCGAGCGCGTGGATGGCCTCCCCGCAGACCTGGTCCTCGGCGAGGTAGCGTCCGAGCTCGCCGAGGCCACCGATCCGCTCGAGGTCGGAGCGACGCAGCAGCATCGACTTGCCGACCGCGCACACCCGACCGAGCAGCCCGCTCGCCGCGGCGACCCCGCCCATGACGTAGGTGTTGAGCTGGACGCCTTCGAGCGCGCCGCCGAGCCCGCGCGAGCCGGTGCCGCGGAAGAACGAGGTCACCATCCCGACCCCGGGCTGGAGGAGGTGGGCGGCCATCCCCGTCAGGTATCCCGGGGGGACCGCGATGTTGGAGTCCGAGATCAGGATCACCTCGTGGCGCGCCATCCCGAGCAGGTTGGCGAGGTTATTGACCTTCGGGTTGGCGCCGATCTCGCGTCGGTCGACCACCACCCTGGCCCGCACGCCTCGCGCCGAGGCGTCGGCGGCGACACGCTCCGCGACCGCGACCGCCGGGTCATCCGGGTCCTGGATTCCGAGCAGGATCTCGTACTCGGGATAGTCGAGGTCGAGGAAGCTCCTCAGGTTGCCCTCGAGATCGGCATCGAAGCCCTTGAGCGGCTTGAGCACGCTGATTGCAGGGAGCGGGGTCAGGACTTCGGGCGGCAGCCCACGCAGAAACCGACGCTGGCAGAGATGCATCAGCCACACCAGCGCAGCACCGACGACGGTCAGAGCCGAAAGGATGGCGGTCATCATCTCGCCTTCGAGTTTCGCGCGCTGCCGGTGAAGACCCCATGAAGCGGAGGCAAAACCCGCGCGAATGTGGTCTCATACCCGCCGTGACGCAGCTTCGACCGACCGCCGCCTCCCTTCCGCCGACGCTCGTCGCCGCGGTCGAGATGGGCTACGGCCACCTGCGCGCCGCGACCGCGCTCGCCGACCACCTCGGGCTCGAGGTGGCGGCGATCGACCGCCCGCCGTTCGCCGATCCGGGCGAAGCCCGGAGGTGGCGGCGCATGCGGCAGGCCTACGAGCTCGTCTCGCGGATGTCGCAGATTCCGATTGCGGGCGTCCCGTTCCGCCTCGCGCTCGATGCGGCGACCGAGATCGCGGACGGCGACGGGCACCGCCCGGTCCCTCCGGGGCTGGCAGCCCGGCGGCTCGCGCACCTGGTCGACACCGGCCTCGGGCGCGCGCTCGCCGAGCGTCTCGACGGAAGCGGCGAGACCCTCCTTTCGACCTTCTACGCGCCAGCGATCGCCGCCGACCGGCTCGCCCGCTCGCCGGTGGTCTGTGTCGTGACCGATAGCGACCTGCACCGGATCTGGGTCCCGGTCGAGCCCGAAACGAGTCGGATCGTCTACTGCGTGCCCTCGCGCCGGGCCTCGCGCCGGCTGCGCTCCTACGGTGTCCCGGCCCAGCGGATCCACTTCACCGGCTTTCCGCTCCCGGACGAGCTCACCGGCGGACGCGCTCTCGGTGTGCTCAAGGGCAACCTGGCGGCTCGTCTGGCCCGGCTCGACCCGGGCCGCGTGTTCTTCGACGGCCGACGCCGCGAGGTGGAAGCGACCCTCGGCCACCCGCCTGCGGCCGAGCGCGGTCGACCGCCATTGCTCGTGTTCGCCATCGGCGGCGCAGGTGCCCAGGCGCAGGGTGCGAAACCCCTGCTCGCGGCGCTCGCACCGGAGCTGCGGCGGGGCACGCTCCGGCTCGTGCTGGTCGCCGGAGTCCGCTCCGAGGTCGCCGCCCTCTTCTCCAGGGCGATCGACCGGCTCGGCCTCGGCGACGTCCCCCCCTCGGCGCTGCAGATCCTGCACGAGCCGGACTTCGCGAGCTACTACCGCGCCTTCAACGCGCTCCTCGCCGACGCTGACCTGCTGGTCACCAAGCCGAGCGAGCTCGTGTTCTTTGCCGCGCTCGGCCTGCCCTTGCTGCTCACACGCCCGGTCGGCCGCCACGAGTCGGTCAACCGGCGATGGGTGGTCGGACGCCGAGCCGGATTCGACCTGCCGCCGACGCGACATCTCGTCGGGTGGCTGCAGCACCACCTCGCCGACGGCAGCCTCGCCGGCTCGGCATGGGCCGGTCACTGCACCACGCCGCGCCGGGGGACGTTCCGGGTCGTGGCGGTCACCGCGGCGACCGCGGCCGGCGAGGCGCCGCCGCCGCTGGAGCCGATGCGCGAGGGAGCCGATGGAGCTTGAGTGGGACATGATCTTGCTCGACGTCGACAACGGTCCGGGCTGGCTCGCCGCACCAGGCAACGCAGCTCTCTACGACCAGGATGGGCTCGCTGCAGCACGGGCCGCCCTGCGGCCGTCGGGCGTGCTCGCGATCTGGAGCCCGGGCGTCAACCGCGAGCTGGAAGGCGTCCTCGACCGGCTATTCGGCAAGGTCGAACGAGTCGGCACGGAGGCCTTCAGCCGACCGGAGCGGGAGCCCTCGAACGTGATCTACCTCTGCCAGGCACCTGCCGACGTCGCGATGCGGTGACCGGCCGCCTCGAGCGCGCTGCAGGCCCGGTCGAGGTCTGCTTCGCGCACCAGCACGTGGTCGGTGTCGAAGGTCGAGATCGAGAAGATGCTCACCCCGGCCTCCGCCAGGGGTGCCGTGAGCGACGCCAACACTCCGACCAGCGAGAACTCCAGCGGCCCGCGAACTGTCAGCCGCCGAAAACCACGTTCTGCGGCGACCTCCGCGGGCACGCCGGCCTCGCCGCAGACCACCGAGAGCTCGTCCTCGGTGCGAGTCAGCGAGTGGAACGCCGAACTGGTCGCCCACCTCGGAACGTTCGCGTCCGGGTCGAGGCGCACCACCGCCAGCCGATCCGGCGACAGCTCGAGCTCGAGCCGATCCGCGCTCACTCGAGCACCTCGGTGACATAGGGTTCGATCGCGTCGCGTTTCGAGCGCAGGCGGTCGGTCTCCACGATGGACCTCCAGAACGAGCCTACTCCACCCGGTCATCGAGCCCGAGGACGGGACGACTGCGACTCGCGACCAGAGCGCGGCCAGGAATAGCACACGACCGGCACATGCTTCCCACGCCGGGCCGAGACAGCCCACCGCGGCGACGACGGCAGTGCACAACCCACTCCCCCACCTTTCGAGGAGCTCCATGGACGACCTCGACTTCGGTCTTTTCGTGATCGGCGCCGGCTCGGGCGGTGTGCGGGCCGCACGGATGGCGGCCGCCGCCGGGGCCCGCGTCGCCATCGCCGACCCCGGACCGCTCGGCGGCACCTGCGTCAACGCGGGATGCGTGCCCAAGAAGCTGCTGGTCTACGCGGCCCAGCTCGGCGACGGTTTCGACGACGCGGCCGGCTTCGGCTGGACCACGACCGGACGCTCGTTCGACTGGACCCGTCTGATCGCCAACAAGGACCGCGAGATCGCCCGCCTGAACGGCATCTACGCCCGCCTCCTCGGCGACGCCGGCGTCACCCTGCTGCGCGCCCGGGCGACCGTCACCGGGCCTCGCGAGGTCGAGGTTGACGGCCGGCGGCTCACGGCCGAACGGATCCTGGTCGCCACCGGGGGGCGGCCGCAGCGGCTCGGCATCCCCGGCGACGAGCTCGCGATCACCTCCGACGAGGCGTTCCATCTCGCCGAGCTGCCGCGTCGAGTGCTGATCGCAGGCGGCGGCTACATCGCGGTGGAGTTCGCAGGGATCTTCCGGGCGCTCGGCAGCGAGGTCACGCTCATGTACCGCGGCCCGCTGTTCCTGCGCGGCTTTGACGACGACATCCGCCGTCAGCTCGCCGTGGAGATGCGCCACCGCGGGATCGACCTCCGCTTCGAGCGCTGCCCGGCCGAGATCCGGCGCGCCGAGGCGGATCTCGAGGTCGTCGACACCCACGGCGAGCTCCACCGGGCGGACCAGGTCCTGCTTGCGGTCGGACGTCGACCCAACACCCGGAGCCTCGGGCTCGAGGAGATCGGCGTCGGGCTCGACGCGCGCGGCGCAGTGGTGGTCGACAGCCATTCGCGCACCCGCGTCCCGTCGATCTGGGCGATCGGCGACGTGACCGACCGGCTCAACCTGACCCCAGTTGCCATCGCCGAGGCGATGGCGTTCGTGGCGACCGAGCTGGGCGGGACGCCGCGCAGCGTGGATTACGACACCGTGCCGACGGCGGTCTTCAGCCAGCCCAGCGTGGCGGCGGTCGGGCTCACCGAGGAGGACGCACGACAACGCCACGGCGACGACGTGGTGATCTTCCGTTCGTCGTTCCGACCAATGAAGCACACCCTGTCCGGGCGCGACGAGCGGTCGCTGATGAAGCTGGTCGTCCGGCGCTCGACCGATCGCCTGCTCGGGGTGCACGTGCTCGGACCGGAGGCCGGCGAGATCGTGCAGGGCTTCGCCGTGGCCCTCACCGCGGGGCTCACCAAGGCCCAGCTCGACGCCACCATCGGCATCCATCCCACCGCCGCCGAGGAGCTGGTCACGATGCGAAGCCCGGCAGGATGAACCACAGAGACACAGAGGAGTACAGAAAGTCACAGGCACGGGCGGCCCCCCCGGTGCCGAGCGCCGAGGGAGCCGCCCTCTTCAGTGATTCTCTGAGGCTCTGTGGTTCAAGCTCCGGCTCTCGTGCGCGACGGTTCGCGCCCGCGCTGAGCGGCTGCGCCAACCCGATCCCACCATCGGACGCCCGAACCGAGGTTGACAAGACGCGGCGGAGGGACAATCTTTTAGACCGGCCGGTCGAACCGATCGGTTTGTCGAAGGAGCCGAGCCCCAATGCCGCGACCCCGATTCGACAATCTCGACCCCGAGACGAAGCACCGCCTGCTCGAGAGCGCGGCTGCAGAGTTCGCCCGCCACGGCTTCGACGGCGCCTCCTTGAACCGCGTGCTGGAGCTCTCGGAGCTGAGCAAGGGCGCCTTCTACTACTATTTCGACGACAAGGCCGACCTCTTCGCGACCGTGGTTCGGATGACCTGGCAGGTGCTCCTCGAAGGCGACCCGCTCGACCCGGCGGCGCTCGATGCCGCGTCCTTCTGGCCGACCCTCGAAGCCCGCTTCTTCGAGCTCGCCGAGCGCGCCGCTTCCCATCCGTGGATGAGCGGGATGGCGACCTTGATGTACCAGCCACCCCCCGAGTCCGGGGTCCGCAGCGTGGTCGCGGAGCTGTTCGACGAGTCCCGCGCCTACCTCGAGAGCCTTGTCTCGCGCGGCCGTCAGATCGGCGTCGTACGTCCCGACCTTCCGCCCGGCCTCCTCGTGGTGATGCTCGTGGGCGCGGCCGAGTCAGCCGACCGCTGGCTGGCAGAACGTTGGCTGACGTTCGGCGACACTGAGGCGATGCGCATCGGCGGAGAGGTCTTCGCGATGCTGCGGCGGCTGGTCGAGGCGCCTCCCGAGGAGGGCGAACGATGACGATCCCTGACCGTGAGTCGAAGGTCGAGACGCCGGTCTTCCGCGTCGAGGGCGTCACCAAGGTCTACCACATGGGCGAGGTCGAGGTGCATGCCCTGCGCGGCGTCGATCTCGAGATCGCCAGCGGCGACTTCGTCGTCCTGCTCGGCCACTCTGGCAGCGGCAAGTCGACCCTGCTCAACATCATTGGCGGTCTCGACCACGCCACCGAGGGGCGCGTCTGGTACCGCGAGCAGGACCTCGGGGCGGCGGATGAGGACGCCCTCACCCGGTACCGGCGGCGGTTCGTGGGCTTCGTCTTCCAGTTCTACAACCTCATCCCGAGCCTGACCGCGTGCGAGAACGTGGAGCTGGTGACCGAGATCGCAGACGACCCCCTCCCCGCAGCCGAGGCGCTCGAGCTGGTCGGCCTCGGCGACCGGCTCGACCACTTCCCGTCGCAGCTATCGGGCGGCCAGCAGCAGCGCGTCGCCATCGCCCGCGCGATCGCCAAGCGTCCGGACGTGCTGCTCTGCGACGAGCCCACCGGCGCGCTCGACATCACCACCGGCGTGGTCGTCCTCGAGGCCCTCGAGCGCGTCCACCGCGAGCTCGGCACCACGGTCCTGGTGATCACCCACAACGCCGCGATCGCCGCCATGGCCGACCGCGTGATCACCCTCGCCGACGGCCTCGTCGGGGACGACCGGCGAAACCAGCACAGGGTCGACCCGCGCGAGCTCGAGTGGTGAGACGTTCACGGACCGGAAGGCGGGAGCAGTGAAGCTCGCAACGCTCGACCGCAAGCTGCTGCGGGACCTCTGGCTCGCCAAGGGCCAGGCGATCGCGATCGCCATGGTGGTGGCGGCGGGCGTGGCGCTGTTCGTACTGCTGCGGACCACGATCGCGTCGCTCGAGCTCACCGAGTCGGCCTACTACGACCGCTACCGCTTCGGGGACGTCTTCGTGTCGTGCAAGCGGGCGCCTGGGCGGGTCGCGGAGCAGATTCGGCGCATCCCCGGCGTCGCCCGGGCGGACGCCCGGGTTGTTGAGCACGTCACCCTCGACGTGCCAGGGCTCGCCGAGCCGGCTGCGGCGCGGATGATCTCGCTTCCGGTACCCGACCGACCGACTCTCGACGACGTCGTCCTGCGAGCGGGTCGCTACCCGGAGCTCGGCCACTCGGACGAGGTGCTGGTCAGCGAGGCCTTCGCCAACGCCAACCACCTCGCGCCGGGAGACACCCTCGCCGCGGTCGTCAACGGGCGCTGGCGACGTCTCCGGATCGCCGGGCTCGCGCTGTCGCCGGAGTTCGTGTACACGATCCGGCCCGGCGAGCTGCTGCCCGACGACCGGCGCTACGCGATCATCTGGATGGAAAGGCGCGCGTTGGCGACGGCCTTCGACATGGAGGGCGCGTTCAACGACGTCGTGATCCGGCTGATGCGCGGCGCCTCGTCGGCGGCCGTCATCGACCGGGTCGACGCCCTGCTCGATCAGTGGGGCGGTCTCGGCGCGATCCCCAGGCGGCTCCAGGCGTCCAACTTCTACCTCTCGAGCGAGCTCGGCGGGCTGCGTGCGTTCGGCGCCGTGCTCCCGGTGATCTTCCTCGGGGTGGCCGCCTTCCTGGTCAACGTGGTGCTCTCGCGCATGGTCGACGTCCAACGCGAGCAGATCGCCGCCATCAAGGCCCTCGGCTACTCGAATCGGGCCGTCGGCCTGCACTACGTCAAGTGGGCGGTCCTGGTGTCCGGAATCGGGTCCGCACTCGGCGTCGGCGTCGGCGCCTGGCTCGGCCGCGGCATGACCGAGATGTACACCGCCTTCTTCCGCTTCCCGCTCCTGCAGTACCACCTCGCCGGACGAATCGTACTCGCAGCGGTGGCGGTGAGCCTCGCCTCGGCCGTGGTCGGCGCACTCGCCGCCGTGCGCCGCGCGGTGACCCTGCCGCCCGCCGAGGCGATGCGGCCCGAGCCGCCGACCCGCTACCGCTCCAGCCTCGCCGAACGACTCGGACTCATGCGCTGGCTGAGCCAGCCGACCCGGATCGTGCTGCGCAACCTCGAGCGCCACCCGGGCCGGGCCGCGCTGTCGGTGATCGGGATCGCCTTCGGGGCGGCCCTCTACATCGCCGGAAGCTTCTCGATCGACGCGATGGACGCCATGATGGACGTCCAGTTCAACATCTCGCAGCGCTGGAACCTCGCGGTCTCGTTCGCCGAGCCGAGGTCGGCGGAGGCGCTCGACGCGGCCCTCCACCTGCCCGGCGCACTCCGCGTGGAGCCCTACCGAGCGGTGCCTGTCAGGTTCGTGCTCGGGCACCGTCGCCGCACGTCCGGCATCACCGGGATCGCGCGCGGATCAGAGCTCTACCGCCTGGTCGACGCCCACTCCCGCCCTGTCACGCTGCCGCCCGGTGGTCTCGTGCTCTCGACCGAGCTCGCCAAGCTCATCGGCGCGAAGCTCGGCGACCTGGTGACGGTTGAGGTACTCGAGGGGGCGCGCCCGGTCCGGAGATTGCCGGTGACCTTGCTGGTCGAGGAGTCGATCGGCGCCGGCGCCTACATGGACCTCGAGGCCCTGCACCGGCTGATGCACGAGAGCGACGTGCTCAGCGGAGTCTATCTCCAGGCGGACACCCGCGCCGAACCCGCCCTCTTCCATCGACTCAAGACGCTGCCGGTCGTCTCCGGCGTGAGCCTTCGCAGCGCCGCGCTGGCGAGCTTCAACGAGACTCTCGGCACGATGATCGGTGCCATTCGCACGATCAACATCGTGTTCGCGGTCGTGATCGCCTTTGGAGTCGTCTATAACGCCGCCCGCATCGCGCTCGCCGAGCGCTCGCGAGAGCTCGCGACCCTGCGCGTGATCGGTTTCGAGCGTGCGGAGATCGCCTACATCCTGCTCGGAGAGCTCGCCCTGTTGACCTGCCTCGCCGTCCCCCTCGGCCTCGTCATCGGCCGCGGGCTGGCGGCGGCGGTCGTCGCGCTCTACGACACCGAGATGTGGCGCCTGCCCCTCGTCATTTCTTCCCAGACCTATGCACTGGCCGCCATCGTCGTCGTCGCAGCCACCGCGGTCTCGTCGCTGGTGGTCCGCCGCAAGCTCGACCACCTCGACCTGATCGGGGTGCTCAAGACCCGGGAGTGATCTCCATGTCCACCTCTCGCACCACACGCTGGATCGTCGCGGGCGTCGCCGCCATCATCGTGATCGCGGCCACCGTGATGGCCCTGATGCCCGACCGCGTCGCGGTCGACACCGACCGCGCGACACGCGGCCCACTCGAGGTGACTCTCGAGCACGAGGGCCACACTCGCGTTCGCGAGCGCTTCGTGGTCTCGGCGCCGGTCGCCGGGCGGTTGCGCCGGATCGAGCTCGAGCCCGGCGACGACGTCACCTCCGGCACAACCGTGGTCGCGGTCTTTGAACCCGCGTCCTCGACCCCGCTTGACCCGCGCACCCGGCGGGAGGCCGAGGCCCGCGTCGCGGCTGCCAGGGCCCAGCTCGACCAGGCCCATGCCGACCTTCTCGCCAAGCGGGCCCAGCGGGACTTCGCCCGCACCGAGAACGAGCGCTACGGGACGCTCGGGGACCGTGGGGTGGTGCCGCAGGAGCAGGCCGAGCTCGCGGCGATGGCGGCGGCCTCGACCGAGGGCTCGGTCGCCGCCGCCGAGGCGGCGGTCGAGCGCGCCAGGCGCGAGCTCGAGAGCGCCCAGGCGACGCTGCTCGAGCCGTGGAGCGAGGCTGGGGGAGACGACCACGACACCCACGCTCTTCGCCTGACCTCTCCGGTGGACGGGGTCGTTCTGCGGCGCCTCCATGAGAGCGAGGCCGTTGTCCCTGCCGGCGAGCCGCTGCTCGAGATCGCCGATCGCCGCGACCTCGAGGCCGTCGCGGACTTCCTCTCCTCCGACGCGACCGCGATCCAGCCGGGAATGTCCGTGCACCTGACCCAGTGGGGTGGTGAGGAGCCCCTCACCGGCCGGGTCCGTCGAGTCGAACCGTCGGCGTTCACCAAGGTCTCCGCACTCGGTGTCGAGGAGCAGCGGGTGTGGGTCGTGATTGACCTCAATGCGCCGGGCCGCGCACACCTCGCCCTCGGCGACCGCTACCGCGTCGAGGCCGAGGTCGTGGTGTGGCACGGGGACGACGTGCTGCAGATGCCCACCGGCGCGATGTTTCGCTCGGGAGAGAGCTGGGCCGTGTTCGTCGTCGAGGGCGGCCGCGCCCGCCTGCGGACGATCACCGTCGGCCACCGCAACGAGCTCCAGGCCGAGGTGGTCGACGGGCTCGCCGAGGGCGACGTCGTCATCGCCCACCCGCCGGACGCGGTCGAGGACGGGACGCGCGTACGACGCCGCGAGACGTAAGACGCGAGCGGCGAAACGTCCGGAGGATCACTCTCAAGCTGGACGCGGAGTCTTTGTTCCTCAGTCCTCATTCCTCATTCCTCATTCCTCACTCGCGACGCCAAGCGTCGCGCGCCCTGCCGCCCACGCCTCGGCGAGGCGTTCCGGTGTGTTGCAGTTGGCGCGCACGCCGGGGTCGTCGACCACGGCATCGACCGCGCGGGCTGCCCTGAGCACCTCGCGCAGTGTCGGACCTCGGAACCAGCCTGCCACCACCGCTTCGGCGAGCCCCCGCGAGAGCGCGATCGGGTGGCCGTGACGGCCCCAAGGTGTAGTGGCGATCGCCGCGGGGGAGGCAGCCGCCGCCACTGCAGCGACCGTCGCAGCGCGCACCAACGGGTGGTCCACCGGCAGCACGACTACGGTCGTCCAACCTTCGGCTTCGACGAGGCTCCGGAGGCCGCACGCGAGCGAGGCGAACATGTCGAGACCCGGACCGGGCAGCACGACCGGCGTCACCCCGGGCGGAGCGGCGCCCGGATCAGTGCCCGGAGGCAGGGTCGCCGCCACCGGCCGCGCCCCGCCGCCGATCAGCGCCTCGGCGCACGCGGCGAGAAAGGTCCGCCCGTCGGGCAGACTGGCCCACGCCTTTGGCCCACCCCAGCGCCGTCCCTCACCGCCGGCGAGGATCAGCCCCGCCACATTGACTTCCGTCACCTCTCCCCCCACCAGACCAAACGCCGGCAGCCGGGGATCTGGCGCGCCGTGGCGCCCTCTCGGATCGCGCGCAACGCCGCCTCGGGATCTTCGACCACGGTCCCGCACAGCGCGTCGAACCCGAGCTCGAGGAGCGGTGGCGCGAACGGCGTCGAGGGGCCGAGCATCAGCCATAGGGCCCCCGGCCGCCGGTGACGGAGTACGTCGTCGAGGGTGTGGTTGATGAGCGTCGTGGCAGTGACCGCGACCACATCCGCCTCGGGCAGCAGCTCCGGCATGCGCTCCGGCCCGAGGTCGCCCGGACCCAACCCGTTGCCGCGCTCGAACACCAAGAGCTCGCGGCACGCGGGTCGCAACCGGTCGACGAAGGGGAAATGGCCGATCACGGCCACCCGTCGGCCACCACCGTGCTCAGCGAGCACCTCGAAGGCGTTGGTCGTGTCGACGCGGCCGCGCGGCGGGGGCAGCAGCGCGTTGACCGCGGCGAGACCGATCGCCGCCTCGAGCGTCGACGCCGAACGCAGCATGCCCGCAATCACCAGGGGGGACCGCGAGCTCAATGACCCCGCGTCGGCGACCGCCGCCCCGCCGTGGCGCCAGCCCTCGGACCATAGCGTCGAGGCCATGCCCGTCCCGAGGGTGGTCCTGACGCCGGCCCAGAACGGCCCGACGGCGAGGTCGAGCAACGCGCTCCCCCCGGCGCGGCCGCGGTCGAGCCCCTCGATCAGCCGATCGAGCGTTGGCCCCCCGCAGCGGGTTCCAGGTCGATTCTGGTCATGCGCGTGCATCCTCACTCTCCCCGGACCGTATTCTGATCGATCTCCAACCCAAGGGCGAGGGCGCCTGGTCCGCACCGCCGCGCGGTGCGCCGAGGAGGCCGCATGCGAAGGTCGACGACAACCCGAGCGGGACGGGGGATGCGGAGTTCCTGCTCGCCACGCCGACCCTGGTTCCTCCGGCGGAGAACCGGTGTCCCGACTGATGCGCCCTTCCCGCAGTGCGATGATAGGATCAATGTGTGACCCTTTGAGAAAGATGAAGTCTCAGTTCAACAATGGTTGAGTGTGAGGGGAGGTATCACATGTCCGGTCGACATGACGAGAAGGACAACCCGGCCCGCGGCGTGACCCGCCGGGGATTCCTCGGCGGCGTCGGTGCTGGAGCGGTGGCCGCCGCCGCAGGGCTCGCGGGCCAGGAGAGCGCGGCGGCGCTGGAGATCACCGATCCGGAGGCGATGGTCCGGATCGCGCTCTCGATCAACGGCCGCGTGCGGCACCTGCTGGTCGAGCCGCGGTGGTCGCTGCTGTTCGTGGTACGCGACCTGCTCGGCCTCACCGCAACCAAGGTCGGATGCGAGCGCGGCGAGTGCGGGGCGTGCACGGTGCTGGTCGACGACCAACCCCGCTACGCCTGCATGATGCTCGCGGTCGAGGCCGAGGGGCACGCGATCACTACGCTTGAAGGTCTGCTTGACGGCGAGGCGCTGGGGCCGACGCAGCGCGCGTTTGCAGAGCACGACGCGTTCCAGTGCGGCTATTGCACGCCGGGTCAGATCATGGCCGCCGAGGGCCTGCTGCGTGCTGAGCCGAAACCCGATGATGCCGCGATTCGCCAGGGCATGAGCGGCAACCTGTGCCGCTGCGGCGCTTACGTCCACATCGTCCTGGCGGTGGACACCGCGGCGCAGCTCCGCAGGACGGGGGGTGGAAGATGACCGAACGAGAGGCCTATCACCTCCGAGGCGCCGTTCCCGAAACACCCCAGGGTTCGACTGAACCCGGACCGTGGACCACGACGCGGGTGGTCGGCACCCGGCAGACGAGGGTCGATGCCTACGAGCGCGTCAGCGGCTCCGCGGTGTACCCCTACGACGTATTGCTTCCCGACATGCTGTTCGGGGCGATCCTCCGCTGCCCCCACGCCAACGCGATGGTGCGCCGGGTCGACACGTCGGCCGCCCAGAAGATGCCGGGCGTCCGCGGGGTGCTCACCGGAAGCAGTCCGGGCGCCGACATCCCCTGGTACGAGCGCGAGGGCACGGCGTACAGCCGACTTTTCGACCCTCACTGCCGGCACGAGGGCGAGGAAGTTGCGGCAGTCGCCGCTGAAACACCCTACCAGGCAGCGGACGCACTGCGGGCAATCGTGGTGGAGTACGAGCCCCTGCCCTTTGTGATCGACGACCAGGCGGCGCTCGCCGCAGGCGCGCCCAAGGTGCACGAAGGCGGCAACGTGGTCGGCCAGCCGAACACCCGGGAGCGGGGCAACGTCGAGCGTGGCTTCGCCGACGCCGACGTCGTAGTCGAACGCACCTACCACACACCGTGCGAGATCCAGGCTCCAATGGAACCCCATGGGTCGGTGGCGAAGTGGGACGGTGCCAGGCTCACGGTCTGGGACAGCACCCAGGGCGTCTTCAGCGTCCAGGACGACCTCGCCCGCGTGCTGAAGATGCCGATGGCCAGCGTCCGGGTCATCGGGCATTACATGGGCGGCGGCTTCGGAGCCAAGCTGGAGACCGGTAAGTACACCGTGATCGCTGCGCTGCTCGCACGCATGACCGCGCGGCCGGTGAAGCTCTTCCTCCCCCGTGGCGACTGCTTCCGGGTCACGGGCAACCGCCCCGCCAACACCATCACTGTCAAGGTCGGAGCCAAGCGAGACGGCACCCTGACGGCGATCGACTACACCAGCCTCGGCTCGAACGGCGCCTACCCCTACAACGCCGGGACGAGCACCATGGCCGCCTACCTCTACCGGTGCCCGAACGTGCGCACCCGCGACACCACCGTCTACACCAATGCCGGCAAGGCGCGACCGATGCGGGCACCCGGCTTCCCGCAGTGTGCGTGGGCCTTCGAGCAGGCAATCGACGAGCTCGCCGACAAGCTCGGCATGGATCCGGTCGAGCTCCGCCTGCACAACATCTCCGACGTCGCGCAGATCCGCGACGGGATTCCGTTCACCAACAACCTGCTCGCCGAGTGCCTGCGCCAAGGCGCCGACGCGTTCGGCTGGAAGGCGGCGCGAGCCCGGACGAAGGGCTCAGGTCCGGTCCGCCGCGGCATCGGTGTGGCGGCTGCCTTCTGGGTCTATCCTGGGGGTCCCCCCTCAACCGTGATCGTCAAGCTCTTCGCCGACGGCAGCGCAAACCTCAACATGGGAGCGTCTGACATCGGCACCGGCACCAAAACGTGGGCGGCCATGATCGTCACCGAGGAGCTCGGCGTGCCGCTCGAGCAGATCCAGATCGAGCACGCCGACACCGCCACCACCCAGTACGCGACCTCGTCGGGAGGCAGCAAGACCGTTCCCTCGGACTCGCCAGCGGTCCGCGCGGCGGCGGTCGAGGTGCGGCGGCAGCTGCTGGCGATGGCTGCCGAGCAGCTCAAGGTGCCGCTTTCCGACCTCGAGCTGCAAAACCTCGAGATTGTCAGCCGCTCGAGCCCCAGCACGAAGGTCGCGGTGACCGCGGTCCAGAAGCTTCAACGGCAGGGCGTGGTGGTTGGCACCGGCTACCGGGGGCCCAACCCCGAGGGGACGATCACCTGGCCGTTCGCCGCCCAGTTCTGCGAGGTCGAGGTCGACACCCGCACCGGCGAGGCTCGTCTGCTGCGCTTTCTGGGCGCCCACGACTCCGGACGCGTGCTCAACCGCCTCACCTTCGACAACCAGGTCTTCGGCGGCATCACCATGGGCGTCGGGTTCAGCATGACCGAGGCGCGGGTCCTCGACCGCCGGACAGGGAAGATGCTCAACGCCAACTTCCACGACTACAAGGTGCCGACGATGCTGGACGTGGCGCCGGACCAGACCAGCGTGCCCCTCGACCGACCCGACGACGCCTTCAACACGACCGGGACCAAGGGCCTTGGCGAGCCGGCCACGATCCCCACCGCCGCCGCGATCGCGAACGCGGTCGCCCATGCGATCGGCACCCGCGTCGCCGACACCCCGCTCAACCCGACCCAGCTCGCCGGGCTGCAGGCCGCGGCCGGAAAGGAGGGCTGAGATGCTCCCCGGATTCGCCTATGCTCGCCCGCGCAACCTCGATGAGGCGCTGGCCGCCCTCGATGCACGGGACGCCCGGATTCACGCCGGCGGCAGCGACCTGCTCGGCTGCCTCCACGATGGTGTGTTCCCGGCCTCGACGGTCGTCAGCCTGTCGGCCCTCGAGAGTCTCCGTGGTATCACCGCAACCGCCGACGGGGGTCTGCGGATCGGCGCCCTGACGACGGTCGCCGCCGTCGCCGAAGACGCTGCCGTTCGCACCCGATTCACGGCCCTGTCGGACGCCGCCTCTCAGGTTGCCAGCCCTCAGCTCCGCAACCAGGGCACCCTCGGCGGCAACCTCTGTCAGAAGCCACGCTGCTGGTACTACCGGGGTGAGTTCCACTGCCTGCGCAAGGGCGGCGACATGTGTTTCGCCTTCAACGGTGAGAACCGCTACCACTGCATCTTCGGCGGCGACGCCTGCTACATCGTCCACCCCTCCGACACCGCCCCAGCCCTCGCCTCCGTCGGAGCAGTGGCGCGAATCGTCGGTAGAGGCTCGAGCCGGGCGGTGCCGGTCGAGTCGCTCCTTGTACCACCGTCGGTGGACCCGCAGCGCGAGACGGTGCTGGCCCCAGACGAGATCCTCACTGAGGTCGTGCTCCCAGATCCGGAGCCAGGCCTGCGGTCGTCCTACCGTAAGGTCCGAGAGCGCGCATCGTGGGACTTCGCCCTCGCCGGCGTCGCGCTCGCCCTGGTCCTCGACGGGCCCCGCGTGACCTCCGCCCGGGTCTTCCTTTCTGGCGTGGCGCCGGTCCCGTGGCGCTCGAAGGCGGCGGAGCAGGCGCTGGTCGGCCGATCCCTGGACGCGGCCACCATCGCCGACGCTGCCGAGGCCGCGGTCGCCGGCGCCGAGCCGCTCGAGCAGAACGCCTACAAGGTGCCGCTGGTCAAGGGGCTGGTCACCGAGCAACTGGAGAGAATCGCGCAGTCGTGACCGCAGGCTCCCGCCGATGAGGACGGCGCTCGGGCCCGGTTCCGAGCGCTTTCCTTTGCACAATGCGGCGCCGCGACGCGAGGCTCGATGCGGTTCCTCGCCATGAATGATTCCCATTCCGAGGAATGAGACCTCCGATGCTCAGGTTCCACGTTGCAGATCAGTTTGAAACAAGGAGGCCTGCCATGCGTTTGACGAGGATTCTCGCGGTCGCTTCCATAGTGTTCGTCGCCGGCCCGGTCGCTGCCCAGAAGGTCGGCAGCAGCCACCTCTTCCCGGTCGTGGTCCACGCCCAGGGTCTCGGCGACCCGCCCACCATGTGGCAGTCGGACGTGACCCTCCACAACGTCGGCGAACAGAGCCTCACCGTTGCCCTCCAGCTCTTCCCCGAGGGCCAGGCGAACGAGCTCGATCCCAGCTTCAGCGGTCAGCGTTCACTCCAGGTGAGCCTCGCAGGGCACGGGACGAAGACGGTCGAAGACGTCATCGGCGAGCTCGGCTACACCAACGGCATCAAGGGCGTGCTGCTCGTCACCTGCGATCCGGATCTCGTCCCAGGCAATCCGGAGGGCTCGGCCATCGTCACCACGAGCCGGACCTACAACACCGGCAGCAGCCTCGGCACTTACGGCCAGACCGTCCCGGCCAACGAGAACGCGATCAACGCCTACGGGACGCCGTCCTACGCAACCGGAGCTCGTCAAGACAGCCGCTTCCGCTCGAACCTCGGCATCGTCAACCTGTCCCAGGGCGGCCCGGTCACCGTGCACTACCGCGTGCGCGACGTCTCCGGCGCAGCCCGAGCCGAGGGCACGAAGGACATCCCGCCCGGCTCCATGGGGCAGTGGGCGTTCGCGGACCTGGGCGTACCCAACGTGACGGGACCCTTGACGGTGGAGCTGTGGCTCGACGCCGCCGACGTCACCCCGAACCCGTGCGGGTCCTCCGGCGGCTCCGATGCCAACTCCTTCATGGGCTACGTCTCCAAGGTCGACGGCAACCCCCAGGGCACCGGCGACGCAGAGTTCATCCTCGCGGTTCCGTCCCAGTCCCTGAGCTGCGTCTGAGCGGGGGGACCTACCACAGAAAGGCTCAGCGCGGGCTTCGCCCGCAACCAAAGAGAGTTCCAGGGGGGCTGAGAGCCGGTGGCGCGGATGTACTGCACAGGCATCGGGCGCCCGAATCCGGGGGACGGGCGTCGGGCAGCCGGCGGCGGGGTCGGGATCGGCATTCCGGCCGACGACGCCCCAACGTCCCGATCCAGGCTTCCCGCGGCCTGCCGCCCGCAGCCTGATCCCGGACCCGAACGTTGGGGCGGAACTAGCTGGGCCGACCTGCAAGGGGCCTGGGGCCGAAACCGGGATCGGGCAGCAAGCAGCTGGTGGCGGGGTCGGGATCGAGGTCCCGTCTGTGCCTCTGTGTCTCTGCGGTTTGTCGTCCTAATAGGTCGCGAGCTCGCCGATCTCGGCCTCGACCGCGTCGAGGATCTCCCGCGAGCGCACCGCGGCCATCATCGCGTTGTGGTCCGAATGGAGCGGACGGTCGACCTCGAGGAAGTCGACCCGGCGGCGGATCGCCGCCTGGGCCGCGCGCGTCCCTCGCCCCGGCGTGTAGCTGCGGAGGTCGAGCGCCTGGGCCGCCCCCATCAGCTCGATCCCGAGCACGCCGCAGGCGACGTCGAGGATCTGGCGCGTCTTGAGGGCGGAGTTCATGCCCATCGAGACGAAGTCCTCCTGGTCCGCGGCGGCGGGGATCGACTGGATGTACGCCGGCGCCGACAGGATCTTCTGCTCGACGATCTGCATGTCGGCGGTGTACTGGGAGAGCATCAGGCCCGAGAACATCCCCGCACCCTTGGTGAGAAACGGCGGCAGCCCGACCGACAGAGCGGGGTTGGTGAGCCGGTTGAGGCGCCGCTCCGAGAGCACGCACACCATCGTGACCGCTGCGCCGAGGGTGTCGATCGGGAGGCTGACCGGGGTGCCCTGGAAGTTCGCACCGGTGAGCACGATACCGTCCTCGGCGAGGAAGATCGGGTTGTCGCCGACCCCGTTGGCCTCGATCTCGATCTGTGAGCGGGTCCAGCGCAGCTGGTCCCGCGCGGCGCCGACGACCTGGGGCGTCGAGCGCATCGAGTAGGCGTCCTGGACCTTGACCGTCTCCTTGCCGGTGAGCAGGTCCGAGCCCTCCATCACGCGGCGCAGGTTGGCGGCCGAGGTCACCGCGCCGCGGAAGCCGCGCAGCTCGTGCAGACGAGCGTCGTAGGGCTTCATGTTGGCCTTGAGCGCCTCGAGCGACATCGCGGCCGCGATCTCCGCCTGCTTGAGCCAACGCTCGGCATCGAAGACCGCGAGCGCCCCGATGCCGTTGAGCAGGTTGGAGCCGTTGATGACGGCGAGACCGTCGCGTGCCTGAAGCCCCGGCACCGGGATCCCCGCCCGCTCGAGGGCGACGCCGCCCGGGAGCCGCTCGCCGGCGAAGAACGCCTCGCCCTCGCCCATCATCAGGAGTGCAATCTGGCTCATCGGCGCGAGATCGCCGCAGGCGCCGACCGAGCCCTTCACGCACACCACCGGCGTCACCCCACGGTTGAGCATCTCGATCAGCGTGAGGGTGATCTCCGACCGGCACGCCGAGTAGCCGTGGGCGTGCACGTTGGCGCGCAGCAGCATCGCGGCGCGGACGTGGTCCTCTGGGGCCGGATCGCCGATGCCGGCGGCATGGTTGTAGATCAGGTAGCGCTGGAAGTCCCGTACCTGCTCGTCCGACAACACGACCTCGGAGAACTCCCCGATGCCCGTGTTGACGCCGTACATGATCTCGTGCGCAGCAATCCGCTGCTCGACAAACGCACGTGACGCCCGGATGCGCTCGAGGGCCTCCGTCGCGAGCTCGACGGGCTCGCCGCGGCGGGCGACAGCCTCGATGTGCTCGATGGTCAGGGATGAGCCGGTAAGGGTGACGGACATGGGTGCCTCCTGGTGCCCTCGGGGTCGCGCGGAGCGAAGACCCGAGGTGCTCGAGTCTGATCGCTCCCACCCACCCCGCAGCAACCGGATGTCCCGGTCCGCGTGCCGCCATGATGCGCCGGTGCTCGCGGCACGGTCAAGTGGTCTCGTGCGACATGCTCGGGAGCGTGAGCGCCCACCTCACCGGCGGAGCTGGACGATGAGCACGCCCGCGGCGGCAACCGCCAGTCCCATGACCTCGCGCACGGTGAGCGCCTCGCCCAGGAACAGCCAGGCGAGGAGCGCGATCTGGATCATCATCGTGTTGTTGATCACGCTCGACTCGATCGCGGTCAGATGGCGCAGTGATCGGTTCCAGAGAGTGAAGGCGAAGGCGGTGTTCACCGTCGCCAGGACGACCACGATCGCAGCGGCGCGCGCCGACAGGGTCGGGACGCCCTCCGTCGCGACGCCGGCGGCGAGCAGCACGGGCGCACCGACCGCCATGCTCACCCCGGTGACCACCACCGCCGAGCCGCCGCGCCGGTTGATCCGGCGACCGAGCAGTGCCGCGGCCGCGTTGGCCGCAAGACACAGACTGGCGACAGCGAGCCCAGCCGGAGCAGCGAAGACCCGGAGGTCGGCACCGAGGTAGATCACCGCACCGACCACTACGGCCGCGGTTCCCACCCACTGCAGCGGCGTCGGCCGCTCGCTCGTCACGAGCCACGAGACGGACGCGACCAGCAGCGGAGTCATGCTGAGGATCAGGGCGAGTGTTGCCGCCGGTAGCAGGGCCAGCGCGGCGAACTGGGCGCCCTGGGTGACGGCGTAAAAGACCACCCCGAGCAGGGCGAGCTCAGCGAGCTCGCTGCGGCCGAAACGCCTGGGCACCTCACCCGCCCGGAGCCTGGCGATCGCCAGCGGGGCGAGCAGGGCCGCCGCCAGGGTGTAGCGCAGACCGGCGAAGACCAGCGGCGGCAGGTCGCCAAGGCCGATCTTGATCAGCACCCACGAGCTCGACCACAGCACCGTGACCAGCAGCGCCTCGGCGATCGCTCCGAGGCGGGCTTGCGGGGTGGTCGCCTCCGCCGCGCCTGGTCCCGTCTGCTGCGTCACTTCGGTGAGGCCACTCGCCGGACCATTTCACCACGGAACTCAGCGATGCGCACAAGGCGTTGTTGGAAGACGAGAAGGACCGCACCCGCTCAGGTGTGGCGCGAGCGGCGCGCCTTCAGCGAGCACGAGCCGGCCCTCACGAGTGGCCGCCCGCGCGGCTCACTGGGCGAGGAGCTGTCTTCTCGAGGTCCCCTTGCGATGGACGTCTTGCGTCTTACGTCTCGCGTCTCGCGCCATCGGAGGTCTTGCGTCTCGCGCCCCGGGAGTCTTGCGCTCAGCTCGTGACCATCACCTCGGCGCCGGCCCCATTGCGGGTTTTCGCGTACTCCGCGACGTCGGCGACCGCCGCGATGGCGTGCTCGATCTCCTCGTCGGTAGTGAAGATCCCGGGCGCGAACCGGACCGTGCCGTCGATCTCCGCCGTGCCGAGACCCTCGTGAACCATCGGCGCGCAGTGCAGGCCGGTACGGGTGATGACGTCGTGCTCGACGTCGAGCAGCTGACCCACCAGCTCGGCGTTGAGCCCGTCGACGTTGAACACCAGCACCGGGAGGTGATCGCGGTCCATGTCGGCGCAGTACAGGCGGACTCCCTCGATCTCCGCGATCCCGTCGCGGAGACGGCGCGCGTGGCGCATCTCGTGCTCGAAGATCGCCGCCACGCCGCCTCGCTGCTCGATCCACCGCTGGGCGGCGAGCAGTCCGGCGATGCCCATGGTGTTCAGGGTGCCGAACTCCATGTGCCAGGGGTACTCCTCGGGCTGGGTGCGCAGGGCGCTCTTGACCCCGGTGCCGCCGGATCGGCTCGGCCTCAGGTCGACGTGCTCGGCGACGTACATGCCGCCGGTACCGGTCGGCCCGAACAGCGATTTGTGGCCGGTGAAGCAGACCACGTCGACGTTCATGGCGGCGACGTCGATGTCCACCAGGCCCGCAGTCTGCGCGGCGTCGATCGCGAACAGCACGCCGCGCTCGCGGCAGATCCTGCCGACCTCGGCGACCGGCTGCACGGTACCGATCACGTTCGAGCCGTGGTTCATGATCACGAGCTTGGTAGTGCTCGTGATCCGACTCGCGATGTCCGCCGGGTCGACGTAGCCGTCGCCGTCAAACGGCACCCAGTCCACCTCGACGCCGTGCTGCGACTGCCAGTACATGGGGCGCAGCACCGAGTTGTGCTCGAGGCAGGTGGTCACGGCGTGGTCACCCGGCGAGAGCACGCTCGAGATAAGCAGGTTCAAGGCGTCGGTGACGTTGTGCGAGAACACGAGCCGGTTGGGCTCGCTGCCGCCGAAGAAGGCGCACAGCTTCTTGCGCGCGTCGGCGAGCACCGCTTCGGCCTCGAGCGCGAGGTCGAACCCGGTCCGCCCCGGGTTGACGCCGCGGGTGGCGTAGAACTCGCACATGAACTGGATGACCTCGGGTGGCTTGGGGAAGGTGGTCGCGGCGTTGTCGAGGTAGACGTAGTCGGTCATCGGGGTCACCTCACTCCAGGGGGATGTCGAGCCGCCGGTCCTCAAGCGCCGTCATGATCCGCCGCCGCGAGGCCGCGATCTGGGAGCGGATGCAGGACACCAGGCCCTTGGTGTTGCGCCGGCGCAGCAGGTCGACCAGGGTCTGGTGCTCCCGCCGCATCTCGGCTGCGAAGTCGTCGAGGTCGAGGCCGAGGAAGAAGAAACGCTGCATCGAGCCGAGCAGGTCGTGCAGCGTCGCGACCACGCGCTCATTGCCGCCCAGAGCCGCGACCTCGAGGTGGAAGTCGCGGTTACGGTCGAGGAAGTCGGCGTACGAGGCCCAGTCGTGGAAGGTGTACTCGGTCTCGGCGAGCTGCTCCAGGCGCTCGATCTCATCCTCGCTGGCGCGCTCGACGGCGCCGTGGATGGCGTGCGTCTCGAGCACCTCGCGCAGCTCGAAGCAGTCGTTGATCTCCTTGAGCGAGATCCGGTTCACGAAGTAGCCCTTGTAGGGCACTGCGGTCAGCAGGCCCTCCTGTTGAAGCCGCCGACACGCCTCTCTCACCGGCACCCGGCTCGAGCCGTAGGCGGCGGCGAGCTCCTGCTCGGCGAGCGACGCGCCCGGTCGGTGGCGCAGCGTGATCAGGTCACGCCTGAGGGCGCGGTACACCCCTTCGGCGACCGTTCTTCGTTCGACCGCTTCAGGCATCGCGACAACGTCGGCAATTCCTCGCATGGAGTGGATTGTATACAACCCGTATACGTGATGCAACCCGCGCCTGGACCCGGCCGTTCACCGCGAGCTTGACGGCATATCCCGTCGAGCTTCTCCCGCCTCGCGTCCGCTTTCGTCTCGCGTGTCATACCCCCTCTCACCTCCTGACCTCCTGACCTCCTCACCTTCTTACCTTCTTACCTCCTGGCGTCTCGCCTCTCGCCTCTCGCGTCTCGCGCCTCGGTTCCTGCTAAGATCGGGCGGCACCCGCCACGGGAGGGACGATGCACGAAAAGCCCGCCTACGTCCCGAAGCACAAGGTCCGCTTCGTCACCGCTGCGAGCCTGTTCGACGGCCATGACGCGGCGATCAACATCATGCGCCGGATCCTCCAGGCCCACGGCGCCGAGGTCATCCACCTCGGCCACAACCGCTCCGTGGCCGAGATCGTCGACGCTGCGATCCAGGAGGACGCCCAGGGAATCGCCGTGTCGTCGTACCAGGGCGGCCACATGGAGTTCTTCACCTACATGGTCGATCGCCTGCGTGAGCGCGGGGCCGGCCACGTCAAGGTCTTCGGCGGCGGCGGCGGCGTGATCGTACCGTCCGAGATCGAGCAGCTCGAGGCCTACGGTGTGACCAAGATCTTCTCGCCGGAGGACGGCCGCAGGCTCGGCCTCGACGGCATGATCGACGCGATGATCGAGGCAGCGGACTTCGACCCCGCAGCGCTTCCCGGCGGCGACCAGCTCGGCCCAGGCGCCGAGCGCTGGCTCGACGTGGCGCGCGTTATCTCCCGCGTCGAAGCCGGCCAGCCGGTGACGATCCCCGAACGCACAACCCCCGCTCCGGTTCTGGGCTCCACCGGCACCGGCGGCGCCGGCAAGTCCTCGCTCACCGACGAGCTCGTACTGCGCTTTCTGGCCGACTTTCCCGAGATGACGATCGCGATCCTCTCGATCGACCCCACCAAGCGCAAGACCGGCGGCGCCCTGCTCGGCGACCGGATCCGGCTCAACGCCCTCGGCTCCGAGCAAGTGTTCATGCGCTCGCTCGCCACCCGGCAGGCACACCGGGCGCTCTCCGCCCACATTCAGGAGGCGATCGGCATCTGTCAGGGGGCCGGCTTCGACCTCATCCTGGTGGAGTCCTCCGGCATCGGCCAGGCGGACTCCGAGATCGTCGACATCGCCGACCTCTCGCTCTACGTGATGACGCCCGAGTACGGCGCCGCCATGCAGCTCGAGAAGATCGACATGCTCGACTACGCCGACTTTGTGGCGATCAACAAGTTCGACCGCCCGGGAGCGCTCGACGCCTTGCGCGACGTACGCAAGCAGTACCGACGCTGCCACGGTCTGTTCGAGGGTCCGGCAGACGAGGAGCTCCCGGTCTACCCGACCTGTGCCCACCAGTTCCACGACCACGGCGTCAATGCGCTCTACCAGGCGATCGTTCGCCGCTTCGCCGCCGACCACGGAGGGACGTGGACCCTCGAGGGGACCCGGGCACAGCCCATCGGCCCGCCACAGCGCCACCCCGTGATCCCCGGCGAGCGCTCCGGCTACCTGCGGGAGATCTCCAAGACCGTGCGCTCGTACAAGGCGTGGGCCGACGAGCAGATCGCCGTCGCCGACCGGCTTTACCAGCTCGTCGGGGCGCGCGCCATCCTCTCGGCGCGGGAAGGCGAGGGCGGACAGGCCAGCCTCTGGACCCTGTTTGAGGAGATCACCGCCGCCGAGGCCACCCCCGAGCCCCACCTCGCCGATCTCGACGCCGAGATCCGCCGCCGTGCCCACGGGCTCGACTACGACTCCCGCGAGCTGCTCGCCGCGTGGCCGAAGATCCGCGCCGATTTTGCCCGCGACGAGTTCAGCTACACGGTGCGCGGCAAGGAGATCCGGGTCCCGCTGACCTCGACCTCGCTGTCCGGTACCAAGGTGCCGAAGGTGCAGCTCCCGCGCTTCATCACCTGGCCCGGAATCCTGCGCTATCTGTTCCTCGAGAATGTGCCCGGCGCGTTCCCCTACACCGCCGGCGTGTTTCCGCTCAAGCGCACCCAGGAGCTTCCGACCCGGATGTTCGCCGGCGAAGGCGGTCCGGAGCGCACCAACCGGCGCTTCCACTACCTTGCCGAAGGTCAACCTGCGATCCGCCTGTCGACGGCCTTCGACTCCGTCACCCTGTACGGCGAGGACCCTGACACGCGACCCGACATCTACGGCAAGGTCGGCGAAGCAGGGGTCTCGATCTGCACCGTCGAGGACATGGAGCGTCTCTACGCCGGGTTCGACCTCAGCGACCCGGCGACCTCGGTGTCGATGACCATCAACGGGCCGGCGCCGATGATCCTCGCGATGTTCTTCACCGCCGCCGCCCGCCAGCAGGCCCGCAAACGGCTGATCGAGTCGGGGCGTATTGCCGCCCCTCCCGAAGCAGCCTTCACTCCGGTGGTCGACGGCCGGGATTGGGACGCCCTCGCCCCGTTGCTCGCCGAAGGCGAGTGGGAGGAGATCCTCAAGCGCACCATGGGCGTGGTGCGCGGAACCGTGCAGGCGGACATCCTCAAGGAGGACCAGGCCCAGAACACCTGCATCTTCTCCACTGAGTTCGCCCTGCGCATGATGGGCGACATCCAGCAGCTCTTCACGAACTGGACAGTGCGCAACTTCTACTCGGTGTCGATCTCGGGCTACCACATCGCCGAGGCCGGTGCGAACCCGATCTCTCAGCTCGCCTTCACCCTCTCCAACGGCTTCACCTATGTCGAGACCTACCTCGCGCGCGGGATGCACATTGACGAGTTCGCCCACAACCTGAGCTTCTTCTTCTCCAATGGCATGGACCCCGAGTACACGGTGATCGGCCGGGTCGCACGGCGGATCTGGGCGATCGCGATCCGCAACCTCTACCAGGGCAATGAGCGCTCGCAGAAGCTCAAGTACCACATCCAGACCTCGGGCCGTTCGTTGCACGCGATGGAGATCGATTTCAACGACATCCGCACCACCCTTCAGGCGCTGCTGGCGATGGCCGACAACTGCAACAGCCTGCACACCAACGCCTACGACGAGGCGATCACGACCCCGACCGAGGAGTCGGTGCGGCGTGCGGTGGCGATCCAGCTCATCAACGCACTCGAGTTCGGGCTGCTCAAGAACGAGAACCCACTCCAGGGCTCGCACATCGTCGAGTGGCTCACCGACAGGGTCGAGGAGGCGGTGCTCGAGGAGTTCGAGCGCCTCTCCGAACGCGGCGACGTGCTCGGCGCCATGGAGACCATGTACCAGCGCGGCAAGATCCAGGAGGAGTCGCTCCACTACGAGCGGCTCAAGCACACCGGCGAGTACCCGATCGTAGGCGTCAACACCTTCCTGCGCGAGGGCGAGACTGCAGCCGACGACACCCCCCTCACCCGGGCGTCAAAGGACGAGAAAGACGCCCGCCTGGCGCACCTGCGGGACTTCCAGCAGCGCCATGCGGACCTCTCGGCCGAGGCACTTGCGCGACTCCAAAACACCGCCCGTTCCGGCGGCAACCTCTTCGAAGAGCTGCTCACCACCGTGCGTTCCTGCTCTCTCGGGCAGATCTCGAACGCGCTCTACGAGGTCGGCGGCCGCTATCGCAGGAGCATGTAGAGAGGAATCCCCTTCGGGTATTCCTGTAGGATTCGCTGCGCGAATCCTCGGGAATATGGGAACTGGGCGGGGCTCGTCAATGGACGGCGTGCCTGAACCTGGAGAGGATCCTGCGGCAGGCTGCTCACGGCTGCGGGGGGTTCTCGTCTTCCTTCAGCCAGCCGGCGGCTTGCAGCAGCGCGCGCTGGTAGGCCTCGATCACCTCGGGGTGCTGGCTCGCCGGTCGTTCCGCGGTGCACGCCGTGCACACGATGAGGAGCCCGCTTCAACGTCCCCGCAGCAGGGCCCGCCCGCCGCACACTGGGCACCGAGGGGAAACGTCCTCCGGCTTCATGGAACGACTCTACCTGCTGCAGCCTGAGAGTGCGAGAGGTCACTCACTCGAGTCGATGCTCGGGCGCGTTGCGGCCGCCGCGGTCGCGACCCAGTCCGCCACTTTCCACGCCACAACGCCGAGAAGCGCCCCCGCGATGACGTCGACGAGGTCGTGCCAACCAGACGCGACCGCCCCGACCGCCGTGAGCCATGCCAGGCCCCCGGCGATGGTGACCAGGAAGACGTTTGGATCGACCCCCAGGCAGAGAGCATGATCCCACCCCGCGAAGGTCGAGTCCCACAGCCGCGGGTTGATCGTCGGCACCAGCAGCTTGAGGCACTCGTCGGCCGAAGTTGTCAGCACCGAGGCGACAACCAGCACGATCAGGCCGATTTCACCACCGTGCGTGCTCGCAGGCGCCTCCGCCGTCCCGAGCGATTGCTGACGGCAGTCTGTCGTTTCGGTGCGGGGCTCGGAAGGCGTCCTCGGGAAATCCCGGCTGCGTTCTGCCTGTTGTGTAGCGCAGGATTCGGCGATGCTCGCCAGGGAGGCGCGATGAAGCTCCACGACTCGACCTACTCCGGACACTGCCACCGGGTCCGACTGATGTGCGGTCTGCTCGGCCTCGAGCTCGAGCTCGACCCGGTGGACATGAAGGCGATGGCCCACAAGTTGCCCGCCTACCTGAAGCTCAACCCCTTCGGCCAGGTGCCGGTGCTCGAGGACGGCGAGGTCGTGGTGCGCGACTCCAACGCGATCATCCTCTACCTCGCCGAGCGCTACGACACCAAGCGCGCCTTCCTTCCCGCGGACCCGATCGGACGGGCGCACGTCTACGAGTGGCTCGCCACGGCGGCCGGCCCGATCTACCTCGGGCTCGCGCGCGCCCGGGTCATCGTCGCGTGGAACCGACCCGGCGACCTCGCCGAGGCTCACCGCCAGGCGGACATCGTGCTCAAGGTGATGAACGAGCACCTCGCGTCCCACAGCTGGCTGGTCGGGAACGGTCCCACCCTGGCCGACGTCGCCTGCTACAGCTACACCTCGGTCGCCGACGAGGGCCAGATCGATCTCGCCCCCTTCGCCCACGTCCGCGCCTGGCTCACCCGGGTCGAGGCCCTCGACGGGTTCGTGCCGATGCCGCGGCTCGCAGCGCGTACCGCATAGCCCGTCGACCGTCTTTGAGCTGTGCGACCGCGGTCGGGGGCTTTGCGGTGCGCGCTGCCTCGATCGACTGCGCCGATCTTGCGGACAGAGAGCCGGGTCATTCCGCGCGCAACTCAGGCGAGTGCAGACCCAGGGCGGGGGCTTCGACTACCCAGACCAGCGGCCGGGCGCGCCTTGCGGCCGACCGCTGGTCTGGATTGAGGTGACTTTCCAGCCGTGATAGTCTCGAGTTGTCCGAAGATTTCAATCGACGGGAACACTGCCCATGACTGCTGCACGCTGCGTGACCACTCTTCTGCTCGCGGTCGGGCTCGTCGCGGCGCTCGCGAGCCCCGCGCAGGCCCAACGCCCGATCCCGACCAACATCTGCGGCGATCCGGTCTTCGACCTCGACGGCGCCCCCGTGAGCTACAGCCGCGAGCACCTCGAGGCCTGCCTCCAGGCGTCGGCGGTCGATGCCGTGTCGGCTGCAGGGATCGTGCGGGCCTCATCGGGCTGGGACAAGGTGGTCTGGAGCTTTCCGGCGACTGGACATGCGATCGGAAGGCCGGGGCTCGTGCTCGCATCTGCGGACGGGCGGAAGGAGATCATCGTCGGCGCAGAGCTGGTACGGATGGGCTACTGGTACGTGCTCGAACCGAATGAGGAAGAATCGGGCTACCACCCGGTCTTCGCCAGTGAGGTTTTCGCGGAGCCGATCCAACGGATCGCAGTCGGCGACGTCTTCGGCGACGACAGGGATGAGGTCGTGGTCGCTCTGGCTGACGGTGTCGTTCACCTCTACGACCTTCGCACGAAGGCACGGCTCGGGTTCTTCGCCACCGGCGTCGACAACCTCAAGGGCATGCGGCTTCGCGATCTCGACGGCGACGGACACGCAGAGCTACTGATCACAAACCCGGCCGACCTCTTCGTGCTTCGCGGCGACGGGAAGCTGCAATGGACGCTGCCGGGAGCCGGCGGCGACGACCTCGTGATCGGCCAGATGGACGGCGACCCGTCGCTGGAGATCGCGGTGACCACAGGGGCCGTGATCGATGCCGACAGCCATGCCGTGCAGTGGACCTGGGCGGACGGCTTCGGCGTGCAGGTCGAGTCAGCCGACATCGACGGCGACGGCCTCGAGGAGCTGATTGCGGCAGAGCGCTGGTACTTCGTCTGGAGCTTCGACGTCGACCGGCAGCTTCCCAAGTGGTCGATACCGATGGACGACATCGATGCGATCTGGGTCGGAGACGTCGACGCGGATTCGAGGCCGGAGCTCGTGGTCGGTGAGGGGCAGTGGGGCAGCATCCTCGCCTTCGACACCGTGACCCAGACCCGAAAGTGGGAGATCCGCAACCCGGATCACGGCGTGACTCAGGTCGCTGTCGGTGACCCTGACAGCGACGGACAGCTCGAGGTCCTATGGGGTGCGGGGGCGACGTCCTCCGGGCCGGACCGGCTCTTCGTGGCCGACATCGCGAGCCGCACCATCGAGTGGCAGCACGTCGAACTCGACCCGCCTTTTATCGGCCCGTCGTTCGGAGACGTCGACGGTGACGGCGCGCCCGAGCTTGTCGTCGCCACCTTCGAGTCGGAGTCGGGCTACTGCTCGGGCCGGATCCTCGTGTTCGACCCCACGACCCTCCGCCTGCGCGCCACGTCGCCCCCTGTCGCCGAGAATGACGCGTGGACAGGCATTCACGATCTGATCCTGCGCAATGTCGATGACGATCCTGCCCTCGAAATCGTCGTTGCCACAGATGACCCGTACGACGGGCTGGTTGAAATCTACGATTTCGACGGCAGGGACAACGGCTTGAGTCGCGCCTGGACCAACGCGACCCAGCCGGACGGCGCACCCTTCTACTCGGTCGAGATCGCGGACGTCGATCTCGACGGCACGTTGGAGGTTGTTGCGGGGGGCGGTCGGGAGCACACCGGCGCGGACGGCGTGTTCCTGTACGTCTACGACCTCGCCACCGGCGAGGAGGACTGGCACTCGTTCCAGCTCGGCGAATACTGGTCCGCCGTCACCGGTGTCGCGGTCCTAGCGTACGGCGACGGACATCCCGACCTCGTCGCCATGGTGGACTCCGGAGCGATCTACGTCTTCGACGGCGTCACCAGGGAGGCGCTCCAGGTCCTGTTCGGCAGCTTTACGTCCCTGGAGCCCGGTCACCGGGCGCCGAGGAGCTTCCTCGCCGGCGACGCCTCGGGCGCGGTCACCCGGTTCGAGAAGCAGCTCGACGGCTACTCCGGAGTGGAGAGCCGGTCGTTCGGCACGAGCGAGGTTAAGGGAACTCTCGAGCTCCCCAACGGACGGTTCGCGGTCGCGACGGCCGATTCGGTCGCGGTCTACTGCTCATTCATGGGGCCTGCGTTGTGGGCGACCACGACGCCTGCTGGCGAGTTCTCCGGCGGCCTCGCCGTCTCTCCGCTGGACGAAAACTTCCTCTTCTACTGCGCGCCGCACGCCCTGCTCGCGGCGAACCCGAATCAACCCCCGCCGCGGCGCAGCGGTCCGCGGGTGGGGACGACGACGCCCTGACGAGGATCTTCGGCCCCCAGGCGGACCCGTCCGTGAGCGCCCCGGTCCGGCTTGACGGCGCGCGCCTGCGCTCCGATGCTCGAATGCGGACATGACCAAGTCGCCCCATCAGTCGGCCGTGACTGGCTGGCGTACCGAGTGCGCCCGAGCGGCGGTGGCCGTGGCCACAGTCGTGCTGACCGTCGCCGCACTGTGGGCCGTACGGCTGACGGGGCCGAACGACCTCATGCACCGCGACCAGGAGCGGCCGGCGACCTACGTACTCGACGCGGTCGTCAACCACCACTGGCTGGTGCAGCGCGACCCCTACGGGGACATCGCGTCCAAGCCACCGATCTGCACCTGGATCTCGGGCCCCGCGGCCCTGGAGCACGGTC
>CAWFFJ010000008.1:0-35056 GCA_963814875.1 uncultured Acidobacteriota bacterium | reverse complement strand
GCCTGACCAGGACGCGCTGTTGCGGTCGGTCTCGTGCACCGTCATGCGGACCAGGCGGACGCCGTCCGGCAGGGCGGACGCGGCGCGTTCGAAGAACAGCCGCGCCAGATTCTCCGCGGTCGGGTTGATCCCCGCCAACCACGCGACGTCGAGGTTGAGATGACGGTGGTCGACATCGTCGACCACCGTGCGGCGGAGTACGTCCTTGAGGTCCTTCATGTCGATCAGGTAGCCGGTCTCCGGGTCGACCTCGCCCTCGACGGTGACTTCGAGCGCGTAGTTGTGGCCATGCCCGTTGGGGTTGTTGCACTTGCCGAACACGCGATGGTTCCAGGCCTCGTCGCGGGCCGGGTTGTGGAGGCGGTGGGCCGCCTCAAAGTAGACCTTGACCGTCACTTGAACCGCCATCGCCGCCTCCCACACCAAGAGCACCCGGTCCGGGGCCGGTATTCCGCGCAGCGTTCGGGTCGCGTGGTCGGGGCGACCAGAACGAGGAGCGACCGGGCTACCATGGGGCGATGATGACGACGGCCGCTCTCGAGCTCGACGGCAGCCTGGTTGAGGCGCTGCGGAGCGCCGCTCGGGTGGTGGTTCTGACCGGCGCCGGCGTTTCCGCCGAGTCCGGAGTGCCCACCTTCCGTGACGCCCAGACCGGCCTGTGGGCCCGCTACGACGCCGAGCAGCTCGCGACCCCCGAAGCGTTCCGCCGCGATCCGGAGCTGGTGTGGCGCTGGTACCTGTGGCGGCGCGAGCTGGTCGCGGCGGCCGAGCCCAACCCCGGCCACCTCGCCCTCGCAGATCTTGAAGCGCGGCTGCCGGGGCTCGTCCTGATCACCCAAAACGTCGACGGCCTCCACCGACGCGCCGGGAGCCGTCGCGTGATCGAGCTTCACGGCGACCTCACCCGGACCCGGTGCGTCGCCTGCGCGCGATTCTCGGACGAACCGGTGGACCTCGCGACGGGGGTTCCACGCTGCGACGCCTGTGGCGACCTGCTGCGACCGGACGTGGTCTGGTTCGGTGAGGTGCTGCCCGCCGCGGCCCTCACCGAGGCGTCGGCGGCCGCGCGGGCGAGTGATGTCTTTCTCAGCGTCGGCACCTCCTCGCTGGTGTACCCGGCGGCCGCGCTGCCCTACGAGGCCCTGACCGGAGGCGCGACCGTGGTCGAGGTCAACCCGCAGCCGACACCGCTGACCCCGCGCGTGCACCACGCGGTCCGCGCGCCGGCCGGGGTCGCCCTCGTTGCCCTCTTCGCCGCCGCATGGCCGGCGGGCTGAGCGGAGGACGCGGAGGTGGCGACCTGGGTGGTCGGCGATGTCCACGGCTGTTGGGCGACGCTGGAGAGGCTGCTCGAAAAGATCGGTCCCCTCGGCGACGGCGACCGGCTGTGGCTGATCGGTGACCTCGTCAACCGAGGGCCGGGTTCGCTCGCCGTGCTGCGCTGGGCGGCCGCCCACCCCCGGGTCGACGCCGTGCTCGGCAACCACGACCTCCACCTCCTGGGGCGAGCCGCCGGCCTGGCGCGGGCCCGCGAAGGCGACCGCCTCGACGAGGTCCTCACGGCCCCAGATCGAGAGCGTCTGCTCGCGTGGCTGCGCGAACGGCCGCTGATGGCGGCCGCTCCGCGGTGGTTGATCGTCCACGCCGGGCTGCTCCCCGCGTGGACCACCGATGAGGCGCTCGCTCTCGCCGGCCGCGCCGCCTCGGTTCTCGCGGGGCCCGACGGAACCGCGCTGCTGGCGGCGTTGGCCAGCCGCCGCAACCGTCCGCAGTCGTGGCTCGAGCCACTGGTCGCGGCGACCGCGGTGATGACGAGGATCCGCATCGTTGACCGCCAAGGTGTGCCGGTCGCCGGCTTCACCGACGCCCCGGAGGCGGCACCGGACGGCTGCCGGCCGTGGTTCGAGGCCTCACCGGTGCCGACGCCCGAACGGCCCGTGGTGTTCGGCCACTGGGCGATGCTCGGGGACTTTCGAGCGCCGGGCGTGCGTTGTCTGGACTCGGCGTGCGTCCACGGCGAGCGTCTCACTGCCGTCCGCCTGGACGACGACCTCACCGTCTCCGAGCCCCTGGCCGACGCCGATCGCGTCGGTGGCTCGAGAACGGTGGTGTGATCGAGGCGGCCGGGCACGACGCGCCGGCCTTCGCGGAGCGCCGATGCGGAACCTGCTCGTCATGCGGCACGCAAAGTCCGACCGCAGCCCGGTCGCGGGAGGGGACCGCCTGCGCCCGCTCGCCCCCAGAGGTCGCCGCGCCGCGGCCGAGGTCGGTCGCTTTCTGTCAAGCGTGGGTCTGGCCCCGGAGCTGGTGCTCTGCTCGCCGGCGGAACGTGCCCTGCGCACGATCGCGCTGGCGAGCGGTGCCGGCGGCTGGACGTGCCCGGTGCGCGAGGAGGCGTGCCTGTACGAGGCGGGCCCCGAGGAGGTCCTCGCGCTGGTCGCGTCAGCCCCGGACGAGGTCAGCCGCTTGCTGGTCGCGGGCCACGAGCCGACCCTGTCTGAGCTGGTAGAGCGCCTGATCGGGGGTGCGGTCCGGCTGCCGACCGGCGCCGTCGCCTGCATCGGTTTCGAGGTTGGGCGCTGGTCGGAGATCGCGGCCGGACAGGGCGTGCTGCTGTGGCTGGTGGGGCCGAAGCTGATCAACCCGCTCGCGGCCGCCGGCCGACCCGGTGAGGAGGATTGATGCCCCGTCTCGCTGCCGGATCCGCAGACTCGCCGCCCTCACTGCCGGTCCGCCTCGCGTGCGTCGACATGGGCTCGAACGCGATCCGGTTCGTGGTCGCCGAGTTCGTCGGCGAGCAGGACTGGACGGTGCTCGCCAGCGAACGAAGCCCGGTCCGTCTTGGCCACGGCGTCTACCTGTCGGGCAGGCTCGACGGGGCGGCGATGGACGCCGCCGTGGCCGCTCTCGCCGGCTTCCATACGACGATGGAGGAGCTCAGCGTCGTCGCCTACCGGGCGGTGGCAACGAGCGCGGTCAGGGAGAGCCGCAACGGTGCCGAGTTCACGGCGCGGCTCAAGGCCGAGGCCGGAATCGAGCTCGACGTGATCAGCGGCTCGGAGGAGGCGCGCCTGGTCCACCTTGCGGTCGCTTCGCGGCTGCCGCTTGGCGACCGCCGCTGGATCATGGTCGATCTCGGAGGGGGCAGCGTCGAGGTTTCGCTGGTCGACGGCAACGGGATACTCTGGAGTGAGTCCCACACCATGGGTTCGGTCCGGCTGCTCGAGGAGCTCACCGAGGCCGGCGCCGAGCCGGGGCGCTTCCAGCGTCTCCTGCGGGAGTATGTGGCGACGCTCAAGCTGCCGTCCGCGGCCGGGCACCTTGACGTTGCCGGGTACGTCGCGACCGGCGGCAACATTGAGGAGCTCGCCCGGCTCGCCGGCGCGCGCTTGGTCAACGGGACCAGCGTGCTGCCGACCGATGACCTCCGGGCGGTGATCGACCGCCTGGTCCGGACCAGCTTCCGGCAGAGGGTCGACGAGCTCGGTCTGCGCGAGGACCGTGCTGATGTCATCCTGCCGGCTGCAGTCGTCTACGAGCGGCTGGCGGAGCTCGCCTACGCCACCGAGATCCTGGTGCCGCACGTCGGCATCAAAGAAGGGATCCTGCTTGATCTGTTCGCCGACACGGTCCAACTCGGCGAGCGCGAGGACCGCCAGGAGCGCGAGGTCCTCGCCGGGGCGCTCGCGCTCGGCAGGAAGTACCTGTTCGACGAGGCCCATGGGTGCCACGTCGCCGGGCTCGCGCTGTCCCTGTTCGACCAGCTCGCGAAGCCCCTGGGTCTCGCGCGGGGCGACCGCAAGCTGCTCCAGGCTGCGGCCCTGCTCCACGACATCGGCCAGTTCGTCAGCTACCGAGCGCACCACAAGCACTCGCTGTACCTCATCGGCTACTCCGAGCTGCCCAACTTCTCCGAGCGCGAGATGCTGCTGGTGGCAAACGTCGCCCGTTACCACCGCAAGAGTGAGCCGTCGTCGGGACACGTGATGTTCGCTCAGCTCGACGCCGACGAGCAGCACCGGGTGAGCGGGCTCGCGGGTGTCCTCCGCCTCGCTGACGCCCTCGACCGCGAGCACGTCCAGAACGTCCGCCGGGTGAAGGCGTCGGTGTCGGACCAGGAGATTGTGCTCACCCTCGAGGGCAAGGGCGACCTCCTGCTCGAGGGGTGGTCGCTGAAGCGCCGCGCGCAGATGTTCTCGTCGATCTTCGGGCGCAAGGTGCGGTTTCGGATTGCCGAGGAGGGCGCATGAGACCGGGGGCAATACCACAGAGGCACAGAGGCACAGAGAGTTCACAGAGGGCCCCCACCCTGGCGAGGTTCACGGCCGGAGCTCACGCTCGGCGCGAGCTCCGGCCGGGTCGCTCGGGCGGGTGGGGGTTCTGTGCTCCTCTGTGTTCTCCGTGTCTCTGTGGTTTTTCTCTCGCCGGTTGCGGAGCATGACGACCGCGCCACCTGTCCGGTGCCCGTGGTGCGGCGATGACCCTCTCTACGTCGCCTACCACGACCTCGAGTGGGGCGTCCCGGTCCATGACGACCGCACCCTGTTCGAGTTCCTCATCCTCGAGGGCGCCCAGGCGGGCCTGAGCTGGCTGACGATCCTGCGTAAGCGCGAAGGCTACCGACGGGCGTTCGAGGGCTTCGACCCGGAGCGGGTGGCGCGCTTCGGTCCCGCCGACGTCGAGCGCCTGCTCGCCGATCCCGGGATCGTGCGCAACCGGGCCAAAATCTCCGCGGCGATCGGCAACGCGCGGGTGTTTGTCGAGCTGGCCTCCCATCACGGCAGCTTCGCCGACTGGATCTGGGCCTTCGTCGACGGCCGGCCGATCCACAACGCCTTCCGCGCGATGGCCGAGGTGCCGGCATCGACCCCGGTCTCCGAGGCCATCAGCCGCGAGCTCAAGCGCCGAGGCTTCCGCTTCGTCGGTCCGACCATCGTCTACGCCCACATGCAGGCCACCGGCATGGCCAACGACCACCTCGTCGAGTGCTTCCGCCACCGCGAGCTCGCAACGTCAGACTGAAGACTGAACCGGGGTCTTTACAGCACGACGGGGCGGGACTAGCCTGAGAGTTACCACACAATCTGGAGGCTCTCATGTCGCCGAAGCTGCTCCCTGGCGTTTTCGTCCTGTCGCTCGTAGCTGCCGCCGGATCGATCGGCGCCGCCCCCGGCCTCCGGCTCGAGCCCGCGATCGCAGTCGAGGGCTCGGTGGTGCAGGCCGCGGGGCTCGCTCCCGGCGACCGTCTGTTCGCGTCCGCGTCCGGGCTGCTCGGTGGGTTCGACCGGCGCGTCGACAGCGCGCAGGAGGAGCGGATCGATGCCTCGATGCTGGGCATCGACCACGGCGAGGTCGCCGTGGTCGGGGTCGAGCGCCTGCTGCGTGACGGTACCCGGCTCCAGATCACTCGCGCTGTCAGCGTCGGGACCGACGGAGTGCTCGTGAGTGGGCCGGCGGCCCGCGCGATCCTCCGCCGCGGCGTGCGCCTGACGCCGGTCGCCGGAGCGCAGCTCGCAGGGGCGGGCCTGAGCCCCGACGAAGAGGGACGAGTCAAGGTTCCCGGAAACGATCCTCGTCTGGGTGAGCTCGCCTTCCGTTCCGCCCTGATCGAGCCCTACGTCGAGGCCGAGGTGCAGACCCTGGCCGACTCGGTATCGGGGTCGAACGGCAAGGACGAGTACTTCACCAACTACCTTTGCGGTGCCGCGGTCTACCTCGGGACCTCGATCAACATCACCACCGCGCCGGTCGGCGCCACCGTGACCTCGATGGACGTTTCGTACTCGGTGTGGCACTCGGTGGACATCTCGCGCTTCCGGACCGCGATGTTCCGCATGCAGGGAGGCACCTGGGGGAGCCCGATCACGCTCTACATCGGCTCCGAGACCGGCTCGAACACCTGGACCGAGACCCAGACCGGCCTCACCACCTACGCCGGGCGCGAGGTCAACACCAACTACATCCTCGGCTGCTGCAACCGCTACGCCGCCGAAAGCGCGTACCTCGACACCTGGAGCCTGACCCTGTACTACGAGGCCGGGGCCGGAACCACCATCGACCTGGTCGCCGACAGCCTCGGCCTGGTCAGCTCGACGGTGGCTGCCGGCAGCCAGGCCGGTCTCTTCTACCAAGGTCATGTCGGCGGTACGGGGTCCGTCGGGTCGCCGTTCTCGATCGGCTTCTACCTGTCGTCGGACGCGAACGTGACCACTGGCGACCGGCGTCTCGGGGGCCTGACCGAGAGCTACGCCAGCAACCCCGGCGATGTCTTCGGCAACGGCGTTGTCGAGTTTGTCGTGACGGTGCCAGCCGATGTCGCACCGGGCAGCTACACCCTCGGCATGATCGTGGACGAGGGCGGGGTGGTGACCGAAGCCGATGAGGGAAACAACGTCCGGACCGCCCCGATCACGGTTGCGGCCTCGTCGGCGCGGCCGAACCTGCACGCCGACTCGTGTTCGGTCAACCCCACCCACGGCGCCGCCGACGGCATGGTCGACTTCTCCTGGAGCGGCCGCAACAACGGCACTACGGCGGCGGCCTGGTTCGTGTGGGGGATCTACCTGTCGAACGATGCAACCATCGACCCGGGCAGCGACACCGGGCTCATCGGCCTCGACGTCCCGGGCGGTTGGCCGGCCGGCTACACCACCGGAACGGTCACCGAGCACCTCACGCTGCCCGGCGGGATAGCGCCCGGCAGCCAGGTCAGGATCGGTATCGCCCTCGACTCGGGCAGCAATGTCACCGAGACCAACGAGTCTGACAACACCTGCGCCGCCGTCTACACCGTCGACGGCGGGGCGCCGATCTCCGTCGCCTGGCTGATTCCCGCAGCCGCGTCATCCACGGGTCTCGGCGGCTCCGACTGGCGGACGCAGATCGCGGCGGCGAACCCGACCGCGTTCACGCGCAGCGTGACGGTGCACTTCGTCGCCAAGGGTGCCGCCTGGCCCGGTACCACGCTCGGCGGCGCGCACACCGTGGCGCCAGGGCAGTCGTTGTACCTCGACGACCTTCTGCTGCCCATGCGACCCGCCACCGGACTGCTGTGGCTGGTGGCCGACGGGCCGGGCATGGCGGTAACCAGCCGGACCTACAACCTGGCCGCGGGCGGGGCCAGCTTCGGCCAGGGGATCCCGGCCGTCGAGCTGCCTGAGATGGCAGTGCCCACCACCGAGCTCGTCCTGCCGCTGGTGCACTCGCGGTCCGGGAGGTTCCACACCAACCTCGGGCTGATCCAGACCGGGGCCGGCAGCTTCACCGTCGAGGTCTCGGCGTACTCGTCGGGCGGCTCGCTGCTGGCGGTCAAGAGCTATCCCAGAAGTAGCGCGTGGGACCAGATCACCGACGTCTTCGCCGACATGGGTCTCGCCGGTACGATCGTCGACGGCGGCTGGCTGCGGGTGCGCCTGGTGTCGGGCTCGCCGGGCTTCTGGACCTGCTACGCGTCGGTCATCGACGACCTCACCGGCGACCCGACCTACGTCGCCCCGGTTGAGGACTGAGGACGGAGGGCCAAACCACCAAGACACAAAGACACCAAGTCATCGCAGGGGAAGAGCGGTCTCGCAGGTCCCGCGCCCCGGGCGCGTCCCGGGACCCCACACGGTCCAAGCTGGTGCATGGTGCCCGGCGTTGATCCCTGAGCGAGATCGGCCGATCGGGGAGGCGCCAGCGCTCTGGAACCTCCCACAGCTCTCTTGGTGTCTTTGTGTCTTGGTGGTGAAAAACCGTGGCGGCCGAGGGTCAATGACTCGGGCACGCCGCTGTACTCGAATCGGCGGTCGACCACTGCACGCGCGACGTATCGATCTCCGTGGCTAGTGCGATTCCCCCGGTATCGGCGTAGGCTGCTCGGCGTTCTGCTCGGCCTCCTCGGCCGTGAGCTCCTCGCCTTTTTCGCGCCGGTTGCGGATGAACCACGACACGATCTTCGAGTGCTCGACGCCACGCACGACGTTTTCGATGTCGGTGTAGAGCTGCGGGTCGTTGACGAAGGCCCCGGCGGTGCCGTTGCCCCGGTCGATCTTGTCCGCCACCGAGCGCATCGCCGCCACGAGACCGTGGAGGTCGTCGAGGAAGCTGTCGGCGTAGGCCTCGTCCTTCATCAGGCGAGGCAGGGTGCCGTTGCCGGTGGCGAGCTCCTCGGCAGCCGCTGCGAGCGCCTCGGTGGCGGTCTTGAGCGCGGCCAGGGAGTCGCGCATCACCTGCGCCCCCTGGGGGTCTCGCATGAACGCGGCGTAGGTCGTGTCGTCGCGGGCGAGGTCGGCCGAGACCGTGTCGGCGACACCGCGAACGGCCTTCGAGGTGTCCTCGATATTGGCGATCAGGGAGTTGGCCAGCTTGTCGTCGTTGACCAGCCGGCCGAGCAGGCCCTGGCCCTGCTCGACCTTGGTTACCAGCACGTTCATCGACTCCAACAGGTGGTGGATGGTCTGCACCATCTTCTCGCCTTCGTCGGGCGACACGGTCAGCTCGCCGATCAGACCCTCTCCGGCCTCGACGCGGCGCAGGATCACGCGCAGCGACGAGGAGATCGCGAGGATGTTGTCGACCACGTCCTCACCACTCTCGACGAACTGGGTGAGCTCGGCCGGGTCCTCTCCCTTGACCTTGCCGCCTTCGAGCACGCGCGGTGCATCGGGGGACCCGCCCGAGAGCTCCAGGTACTTGTCGCCGAGCAGTCCGAGGGTCTTGATGGACGCGGCGGTGTCCTGTCGGATGCGCTCGGTGTAGGCAGCCTTGACCGTGAAACGTACGGTGATCCGCTGCGCCGACGGGTCGATCGGGAGGTTGATCTCCTCAACGAAGCCCACCGTCACGCCGTCGAGGTTGACCGGCGCCCCGGGCTGCAGCCCGAGCACGTTGCGGAAGGTCGTGACGTAGCGCGTGTGGCGGTGGAAGAGCTGCTGCCGGCTGCCGATAGTGAGGATGGCGATACCGAAGATGGCCGTTGTGACCACGGTGAATGCGCCGATTCTCAGGTTGCGACGGGTCGAGTCACGCATCGCCACCTCCTGGGGTGAAGAACTCGCGCACGTGCTGGGGGCTTTCCGTCCGGGCGGCCGTAACCGTTCCGGAGAACACGAACCGGCCGCTCTCGAGGAAGACCACGCGGTCGGCCACCGCCAGCACCAGCGGGATGTCGTGGGTGACGACAACCGAGGTCACACCGAGTCGGCGGTGGAGGTCGAGGATGAGCGCGGCGATGGCGCGCCCGTTGACCGGATCGAGCCCGGTGGTCGGCTCGTCGTAGAGCATCATCTCGGGCTCGAGCGCGAGCGCCCTGGCGAGGGCGACTCGCTTGCGCATGCCGCCGGAAAGCTCCGAGGGCATCAGGCCGCCGACGTCGTCGAGCTGGACCATGCCGAGCAGTCGGTTGACCCGCTCGGTGACCTCATCGGCGGTCAGACGCAGGTGCTCACGGATCGGAAACGCGATGTTTTCGTCAACGGTCATCGAGTCGAACAGCGCACCACCCTGGAAGAGGTAGCTGATGCGCCGGCGCAGGGGGACGAGCTCGCGCTCGTCCATGGAACTGATGTCCTCGCCCAGCACTTCGACAGTCCCCGAATCGGGTGGCACCAGCCCGTTCATGGTCTTCAAGGTGACCGACTTACCGCTGCCCGAGGCGCCCAGGATGGCCACTGTTTCGCCGGTGGCAACCTCGAGGTCGGCCCCGTCGAGCACGACCTTGGTGCCGAAGGCCTTGCGCACGTCGCGCAGTCGGATGATCGGATCAGGCATCGTCAGAAGCTCATGAACAGCTTGGTCAGGAAGAAGTTGAGGATCAGGACCCCGATCGCCGACGCGTACACGGTGTTGGTCGTCGCCCTTCCGACGCCGTCGGCGCCCCCGTCGGCGTTGAGCCCGTTGTAGCAGCCGGTGATCGCGATCAGGAAGGCGAAGAAGAAGGTCTTGCCGAGGCCCGAGGCGACGTCCCCGAAGGCGAGCAGCCGGAAGACGTGCCGGAAGTAGAGGGTCGGCGTCGAGCCCTGCTCGAGGACCGCGATCATCATGCCGCCGAAGATCCCCATGGCGTCGGCGAGGACCGTGAGTGCGGGCAGTGCGAAGAAGGTCGCCCACACCCTCGGGACGACGAGCTTGCGGATCGGGTCCGCGCCCATCGAGCGCAGTGCGTCGACCTGCTCGGTGACGGTCATCGTGCCGAGCTCGGCCGCGATCCCCGAGCCGACCCGCCCGCCGACCATGAGCGCGGTCAGGACCGGTCCGAGCTCGCGCACCAGCGACAGTGCGACAACCTCGCCGATGTAGTGCTTGGCGCCGAAGGTCGCGAGGGTGTAGCCGGTCTGCAGGGCCAGCACCATGCCGGTGAACAGGGCCGTGATGTTGGTCAGGTTGAGCGAGCCAACCCCGATGCGGTCGATCTGGCGCAGGGTCTCGGCGAACTCCAACGGAGGCGTGACCATGCGCGCGACCGTGCGCGAGGCGAGCAGCGTGCCCCCGCCGATCCGCGCGAGCGTCTCCCGCGCCCGGGTAAATGATCGCGGACTCGACATCGTGGGTCCGATGGTAACAGGAGTGGAGCAGGGCCTGACCCGGCCGCCGTTGGCCGGCGGTGGCGAAGACGCTACAATGGGCGGTCTGGAGGAGGCGAATGCAGGTCATCGAGGCACGGCTGGAGGCTTCCGGGCTACGGTTCGCACTGGTGGTGAGCCGATTCAACGAGGCGCTGACATCGCGCCTCGAGTCAGGTGCGCTGGACTGCCTGATCCGCCACGGCGCCGACGAAGAGGCGGTGACCCTCTTTCGAGTGCCGGGCTCGTGGGAGCTCCCGCTGCTGGCGGCCAAGCTGGCCGGCTCCGGAGACTACGACGCGATCATCGCACTCGGCGTCCTGGTGCGGGGCGGAACCCCCCACTTTGACCTCATCGCGGCCGAGGTCGCCAAAGGTCTTGCCCAGGCTGCGATGGCCCACGGGGTGCCCGTGACCTTCGGCGTAGTCACCGCCGACACCCTCGAGCAGGCGGTTGAGCGTGCTGGGACCAAGATGGGCAACAAGGGCTGGGATGCGGCACTGGCGGCGGTCGAGATGGCGCGGTTGTACCACGGGCTCGCCGGAGGGCGCTGATGGGATCCCGCCGGCGCGCCCGCGAGCTGGCGCTGCAGCTGCTCTACCAGCACGAGCTGACCCGATCACCGGCGGCCGTCATGCAGCGGGAGTTCGACGACTTCAACTCGGCGCCCGCCTCGGTCCAGACCTTCGCCACCGAGCTTCTCGCCGGGTGTCTCGAACACCTCGAGGAGATCGACGAGGAGCTCGAGCGGCAGACTGCCCACTGGCGTCTGGAGAGGCTCGCGGCGGTCGACCGCAACATCCTCCGTCTCGGGCTCTACGAGCTGCTGTTCCGGCCGGACACGCCGCCGGCGGTGGTGATCGACGAGGCGATCGAGATCGCGAAGAAGTTCGGGGCGGAGGACTCGGCGCGGTTCGTGAACGGCGTGCTCGACGGCTTCCTCAAACGGAGGCCGCGAGCGGTATGAAGCCGCTGGCCGCGCTCGTGTTGGCCGTCGCGTTGGTCGCGCCGGCCCAGGCGGACGAGGCGGTCTACAAGGTGCGAGGCGACCGGCTTCCGGTCGAGGTGGTCGCCAACGGCTACGTCCAAACCACCCTCGAAGGAGCCGACGGTTGGATGCGGGTCCGGGTGGCGACCAGCGCGGCACCGGTCGGCGCGAGCGGGACCTGGACCCCCCTGGGACAACGGGCCGGAGGCCTAGTGCCGCCCGGTTTCGTGATGCCGGCTCGGCTCAACAGTCGTCTCCGCCCACAGATGAGCGAGTTTGCCGTCGCTGGGGAGATCATCGAATGGGTGCGCCGTTCGGTGCGCATCGCCGACCACGACACTGGGCCGCAGGATGCTGCCTCGGTACTCGAGCGTCGGCAGGGTCGGTGCTCCGGGATCGCGAACCTGGCTACGGCCCTGCTGTTGAGCGCGGGGTTCGAGGCGCGTACGGTGAGCGGTCTCCTCGTCGGTGACCGGGGACCGGTGCCCCATCGTTGGCTCGAGTGCCTCCTGCCGGATGCCGGATGGGTGCCCACCGATCCCAGCCTCGGACGATGGGTGGTGACCGCGCGCCACATGACCTTCGCCGACGCCGTCGACCCGCTACCCGAGGTTCAACTGGTGAGTGCGAATCCGGCCGAGCCGCGGGCCCCCGTCGATCGAGTCAACCGGGGCGCCGAGCTCAGCTGCCTGCTGGTCGGCGCCGACGACGGGACCTCGGCCATGGCTGTTCTGCACGGTCCGGGCGGCGACGTGCGGCGCGCGGTGCTCGAGCCCTCGGGGCGGTTCACCGGGCTGCAGCCCGGCCGCTGGGTGCTGGAGATCAGGGTGGCGGACGTGCTGGTGGAGCGGCAGACGCTGAGCCTGAAGGCAGAGCAGTCGCGTTCTCTGGCCATCCAACTGCCGCAACATCAACCGGAGGTGGGCTCATGAGACGGTCGCTCCAGGGGAGCCTCGAGCACCTCAACCCGCCGACGCTGCTTCGGCTGCTGTGGGCCACCGCCCGCAGTGGGCTGCTCGAGCTCGACACGCCGGCAGGATCGTTGCGGCTGGAGGTGATCCGTGGACGGTCGCCGGCCATGGACGATGCCGTGCTGGCCGCAGCCGGCCGGGTCCTCGGCGCCACCCGCGGGACCTTCCGCTTCGTGCCCGAGGACCTCGGCGCCCCAGACGAGGCAACCGTCAGTCTGAACGCCCTGGTGGACGCCGCAGCGTTGGTGTTGCAGCACGCCGGCGTCGAGGCCGGCTCGGACCGGGTGCTCGCGGGAAGTCCGGACGGCGCCCGCGCTGGCAGCATCCACGTATTGCCGGATGCTCCTCCTCGCAATCCGCTCGAGGCCCTGCTCGAGGACCTCGAGCAGATCGCGCCCGAGGAGCTGCTGCTGGCCGAGATCGGCGTCGTGGCTCCGGACCCGAGGGTATGGCGGGGGAGCCTCGAGACGGCGTGGAGGCGGCGCGGGTGGCGGGTGCGGTTGCTCGGGTCGCCGGCCGATGTGCCGGTCGACGAGCTCGACGCACTGGTGATCCACCACCAGCTGTCGATCACCCGGGTCGGGCACGAAGGCGACTGGCTCGAGCTTGTGCAGCGCGGGACCGAGGTCTCGCCCCCGGTCCCGGTAGTGTGGGCCGGACCGCTCGGTGATCCGGCGTGGGTGCACCGCCTGATCGCCGCGGGGGTCAGCTTTCTGATGCCACCTCCCCAGGGCGACACGGGCGAGGTGATGCACCGCTTCGCCGACGACCTGACCCTGGTCGTCGACCGCGAGCTGCGGCGGCGCGGCGTACGCGTTCCGGGCGAGATGGCGGGCGGCGTCGCCGAGCTCGTCGATGCACTGCTGTACGGCGCGGACAGCCAGCAGGCACTCGGTTCGCTGCTCCAGCTTGCGAGTGCCGAGGTTGCTCGGGGCGCCGTGCTCCTGGTCGAGGGCACCGCGATCCGCTGCCGTGCGGGGTTCGGCTTCCCCCTCGACCGCGACCACACGGCGCTGCCGCGTGGCATCGGCCTGCTGGAGCGCGTCGTGCGCTCCGGCGAAACGGCCCTCGAGCCGGATCCCGACTCGGCCGCGGCGCGGCAGCTGGCACGTGTGCTGGGGCTCTCACGGCTGGTCGTAGGGACGGCAATCATCCCGCTTGGAACCGGTTCGGCTGTGGTCGGGCTGCTGGTGGTCGATCATGAGGGCAAGCCGATGCCCGAGATCTCCGGCCTGGCCCTGGTTGCCCGCAGGTTGGGCGGTGCGGTCGTAGCGAGTTTGAGCAACCGTTGATCCAAACGCCGTCCGAGGCCCATCTGATTGCGAATCTGTTCTCGAAATTGACGTCATGCGTTTCGGGACGTACGATGGTGGCAAGCACCGCGATGACCGTCTCGGGAGAAGGGCAGTGGTGCCGGTTCCTCCTGCCACGGGCGGGAACGCATTTCGTTGCTCCGAGAACGTCGGTCTGATGATCTGGACGGATTTTGGGTGGCTTTACTGGAGGCGGGCTCATGGTAACGCTGGCGATCGAGGGTGACGGTGGGTCAGAGCTCACCTATCACCTCTCCAAGCAGATGATCTCAGTCGGGGCCGGAAGTCAGAACGACGTCGTTCTGCGGGCTCCCGGAGTCGCCCCGCGGCACATCGTCATTCAGCGCAACGGTGCGGTGTACACTTTTGTTGCACAGCATCGGCAGGTGGTCGTAATGAACGGTGAGCGTCGCTCACGCGGCGTGCTTCGGGTTGGTGACCGGCTGCGTATCGGCACCGCCGCCCTCGTCTTCAAGGGCATCAACGACGACGAGATGACCGTCGACGCCGCGAGCGGTGACGTCGAGGAAGCGGCGGAGACCTCGGATCGCGCGACTCCCGTGGCCACTCCCAAAGGCGACAGTGGCAAAGCCCGCGCGGAGGTTGCCCTGTACTCGGAGCCCCGCCGTCTCGCTGCCGCCCGTCGCCAGATGGTGGACATTTTCGGGGCCGGTGTCCGTTCGGACCTGATCCCACCGCTGGTGACCTTCTTCGAGCAGTTCTTCCCAGAGCGCCAGGCAATGATCGCCTGGCTGGGCGACGACGGGCGCTTCGAACCGCTGGCGTCGTGCTGGACCGCTGAGCTCCCGCGCCTACCCTTGCGCACCTTTGCCGAGCTCGGCAGCGGGCGCTTCGCGATCGTCCGCCTCGGCATCCGCCGGATCTTGATCTACCCGATCGAGCGTGGCCGAGGCGACTCGCGGACCTATGTTGTCTTGGAGGTGCCTGCCGAGGACTGGGAGGACGACCGGTTGATCATCGCCGAGCTGGCTCGGATGCTCGCCGTCGAATGGGAACGCGTGGAGACTTCGAGCAGCCTGTTCGGCCCCTGGGAGGGCCAGGTCCGAGAGCTGCTCGAGCAGCAGCTGTCGGGGACCTCGACGGCCATCCGTGTGCTGCGCGAGCGCATCGTGGAGTCGGCGCGGTCGATCGAGCCGGTGCTACTGTGCGGCAAGAAGGGCTCCGGACGCATGTTCGTGGCCGACATCATCGCTTCGGTCCATCCAAGGGGACCGCTGACGGTGGACGTCTTTCGAGCGCACGAGGACGACGACGAGGCGTCGCAGCGCCTCGAGCTCCTTGGAGATCCTGCGGTGGAGGGCAGCGGGCTCGTCGAGCGGGCCCGTGGCGGTGTGCTTGTGGTGCGCGATCTGGAGCAGCTCTCGGGCGGGCTCCAGCGTGAGCTTGCGGCGGCGATCGCCGCCGACCGCGACTCGGGCTACGGACCGCGGGTCCGCTGGATTGCCACCACGGAGGAGGACATCCTCGGCCTTGTCAACTCGGGCTTCGTCGATACCGCGCTCTTCCGCGTCTTCGATCACCCCATGCTGGTGCCGGCCCTTGACGAGCGGCGCGAAGACCTCCCGCTGCTGGTGGTCCGGCTGCTCGACCGGCTGGGCGCCGAGCAGGACAAAGAGATTCGGGGGATCGAGCTGGAAACCCTGAACTCACTGCTCAACCATCCGTTCGAGGGCCAGATGACCGAGCTGGTCGCCGAGCTGCGGCGGCTCGTCTCGGCGACCCCGGGAGGGGAGATGGTCCGCGGCATCGTGCCCATTGGCAGCGCGCGGCTCTCAGCCGGAGGCAGCGAGGACACCGATGGCGCAACGGTGGCGATTCTCGCCCGGGACGACCTCAAGCAGGTGATCCCGTTCGTCGAGCACATGGTCATCGACCGGGTTCTGCGCCGGACGAAGGGCAACCAGAGCAAGGCTGCCCGGGTCCTGAACCTCTCGCGCGGCGCTCTCATCGCGAAGATGAAGGAGTACGAGGTGCCGGACTACCGGTACCTGCGCCGCCAGCGGTAACCTGCAAGACGCAAGACGCAAGACGCAAGACGCGAGAGAAGCGCGGCGGTATCGGATTCTGCTGGCGTGCCCGGATCGGCACCTGCGTTCGTTGCGGCGTCTTACCACCAAGACACCAAGACACGAAGAGAACTGTGGCAGCGTTCAGCGTGAGCGCGCTTCGTGGATCGGCCCGTCAGGTTCAGAGATGAAGACCGAGCACGAGCCGCTCGGCTCGATTGTGCGGGGCCGCCGCGCGGTCCTGATGTGAGGTTCTCCGCCCTTGCGATGGCTTGGTGTCTTCATGTCTTGGTGGTTTGTCCTACGCCTTCGCCTTGCGGTTTCGGGGTGGGGACTCGCCGGCGGGCTCGCGGCGCAAGACGAGGGTCAGGACGGTTTCCCAGCTGAATGCCAGCCAGAGCAGGAACGGGAAGCTGAACCGTCCCGGGAGGTCGAAGAAGTACCGCAGAAATCCGTACACGTTCTGTGAGACCGCGCCGTAGTGGGCACTGCTCCACTCCCCAAGGCCGAGAGCGTAGAGCGTCTTGACGTGGAAGACCAGGTTCAGCGACTGGGTCAGGAGTAGCGCCGAGAACGCCATCACCAGGCGCTCCAGCTGGCGTCGTGACATCGGGCGGGGGAGGGCGAAGAAGAGCGTGAGCAGCACGATGGTATTGAAGTGGATCTCGGTCAGGGAGACGGTCGGGATCTTGGAGTCGCTGCGGAAATCCGCGCGGCGTATCTCCGCGCGGTGGTCCTCGACCACCAGGCGGGTCACCTTGGGCACCTCGAAGGCCCGAATCAGGTTCTGGGCGACGAAGGCGACCGCGTGGTCCGACACCGGACGCAGCACGATCAACCACAGCAGCAGGCCCGCAAGCAAGGCCAGCGGGAGACGCCGGAGAAACGCCGGGTACGGATCAGGCGCGGTCGCGGAGCGGCGTGCCATATCGGTGTGCCCACAAGACCCAGAGGGTGACGCCGAAGACGATCACGATCGACTGCCAGATGAAGATGTGCGACTCGCTGAAGAAACGCGGAAGAAACACCCCGATGTAGAACAGGGACACGATCCTGATCTGGTTGATGAGCTGGATCGCGACCAGCCCGCCGACCACGCCGAGCAGTTTGGCGCGTGCCCGCGCGGGAAAGGCAAGCACGCCGGAGATGAACACCAGACTGGTGATCAGGCCGTTGCAGCCGTTGTAGATGGTCACTGCGAACCGGGGCGACACCAGGTCGCATCCGCGCACCGTGATGTTCTCGCCTAACAGGGCGAGCAGACCTGCCGACATTCGCGCCACGAAAGCGGTGTAGGGGACCACCACACCGTCATTCACCGGTTTGAGAGCGACAACAGTGAAGCTCACCCCCAGGATCGTGAGGAAGAGGATCAAGAAACGCGTCTCTGGACGCTCCCAGAGGCGGCGCAGGCGCATGGCGAACCCTCCAATGCAGCGGTCTTGCCCGCTGCCGACATGATAACCCGCACCCGCCGGGCTCTCTTCCGAGGCTCGCGCCGGACCGATGCCCTTCACGTCGATCTCGACTTCGAGACCGCGGCGCGGGCCTCTGCCCTGCGCGTGCCTTTGACGCGCTGTGCGCGTCTGGGGCCGCCGGCCATCCCGGGCACGGCGTCCCATGGTCTGCCGTGAAGAGGCATGCGAGCTAGTGTCCTGTTTGGGAAGTCCCATGTGCTTATCGCGGAGCCAGCGTGGTTCCTGGCAAGGCGCGACGACGCAGGCGTAGCCTTGCTACTTCAAGGAGGAGCAACGCAACCAGGGGCCGCGGTGGCCCACGAGAAGTGCAGCGGGATTTTCCAAACAGGACACTAAGCAGGTGGCCGGGAGGGGTCGATGCGGTGGGCTGGTCCGCTGAGATTGCGCAGGGCGAACGGCCGGAGGGCGTCGCGCAGGGCGGAAGCGTTCGCGAACCGCGCGGAGGGGTCCTTGGCCAGGCAGCGCAGGATCAGACTCGCCAGCTCCGGGTCGAGGCCGGGTGCGAGCTCCATGGGATCGGGCGGCAGCTGCGACAGGTGCGCCTCGATGACGTTGCCGCGGGGAAACGGTGGGCGCCCGGTCGACAGGTGGAAGGCTGTCGCACCGAAGGCGTAGACGTCGGAGGCGGGGGTCGGGGCCTCGCCGCGAATCTGCTCGGGCGCCATGTAGAACGGCGTACCGCAGACCCCGGGAGCGATCCCGGCCTCGCGGTCGAGACGGGCCGCGATGCCGAAGTCGAGCACCTTGACCTTTCCGTCCGGGGTGAGCAGGACATTGCCGGGCTTGAGGTCGCGGTGGATGACGTCGTGCTGGTGGGCGTAGGCGACTGCGTCGGCGAGGCGGAACAGGATCGCACCGAGGTTGCGGGCGATGCGCTGGGGGTCGGTTCGGAGCAGGCGGTCGAGCGCCTCGCCGGGAACGTGCTCCATAACGATGAAGTAACCGCCGAAACCGGCCTCGAAGTCGAACACCGTGACGATGCCGGAATGGTTGAGGGTCGCGGCCGCCTTGGCCTCCTGCTCGAGCCGGGCGGCCTCCTCCGGAGAGGTGGTGCGCAGAACCTTGATCGCGACGTCCCGTTCGAGCCGAGCGTCGAGTGCGCGGTAGACAACGCCCATGCCGCCGCGGCCGAGCTCGTTGAGGATCGCGTAGCGCTCCTCCGGGCGGCTCGGGAGACTCGGAGCGGCACCGGTGACGCGCGTCGCCTGCGTGTCGGCCGGAGCCGAGGAGGTCTGCGCGGCGAGCGCCTCCTGGTGGAGATCGCGGGCCGGCTCGTTGGAGTAGTCGATCTCGAGCACCCGCTGCAGCTGGGCGAGCGCGGTGTCGACCTCGCCGCCCTCGAACAGTAACCGTGCGAGGGCGACCGCCGGTTCGAGCCGGCCGGGCCGCAGGGCGACCCCGAGAACCGCGCGGCGGAGGCATGCCACCGCCTGACTACGGTCGCCGTGGCGGTAGGCGTGCTCCGCCATGTCGAGGACGACGTCGGGGATGTCTGGGACCGGACCAGGGTGTGCATGCAAGAGTTGGAGTGCCTGGTCGAGCAGACCCTCACGGTGGAGCTCGACGAGGCCATCTTCGAGCCGCCCGACATGAGCGAGGCAGCGGGCTGCGGCGTCGGTGCGGCCGAGGCTGCGGTACATCACGAGGGCGCGTTCGTCCTCGCCGGCCTGCTCGGCGCAGCGCGCGGCACTGGCGAGGTCCCCACCGAGCTCGTAGCTGTCGGCCGCCTCAGCCCAGCGGTGCAGCCGCTCGAGGAGGGGTGCGGCGAGATCCCACCGCTGCGATTCGCGGGCAAGCTCGGCCGCAGCCTCGGGACGACCGCCTGCCGTGCGGCGCTCGACCGCCTCCTCGATCCGGTCGGCGATGCACAGCACCTCGACCACCTCGTCGACCATGCCGAGCTCGTCGAGGGCTGTCACCAAGGCCGACGACTCCTGGGCGATGGCGAGCTGGAGCCGCCGCGCCTCCACCGTCGACCCGTCGGCCCCGCCCGTGATGCCGCCGAGGCGCTCTCGCATCTGGACGAGGTGCTGCATCCGGAGCTGGATCGACTCGAGTGGGCGGCCGGCTGCCGTCTTCTCGCGGGCCGCCTCCTCGAGATTTCCGGCGCGACGGAAGTTCTCGGCGGCGCGGGAGCTCTCGCCCGCCGCTCGCCATGCCTGCGCCGCCTTGAGCCACTGGCCGCTGAGCTCGCACAGCAGCGCGAGAAGGGTGTGGTCGCGGGTCGCGGCAGCCGCGCGCCAGGCGGCGTGATAGGCCGAGTGGGACGGCTGCAGCCGTCGTTCGGCGAGGGCGACATGGGCCGTCCGAGCCGCGCGCAGAGGCTCTCCGGCGCGCAGCCACGCCTCGATCGCCTCGTCCAGGCGACCGCGGTTGGCGAGCCACTCGGCGAGCTCGTGGTCGCAGCGCTGTGCGGTCTCCGCTTCGCCGATCCGCCGATACAGGCGCGCCGCCTCCGTGAGGTGGTGTCCCCCGGCCTTGCGGAGCAGACCGGCGGCCTCACTCTCGAGCCCGAGCTCGAGTGCGCTCTGGGCCGCCTCGCGCCAGGCGCGACCCGTTCGGAAGAGGGCGAGAGCGCGGTGCTTGTCGCCGGCCTGGGCGTACATCGCTGCTGCGCCCACCGCGTCGCCGTGCCGCTCGAGCCGGCGGGCAAGGCGCAAGGTTGGATCCCTGACGGTGGCCAGCCGCACCAGGCCGAACAGGACCATGAGGCCCGCAGCGACGTTCATCACCATCACCGCCGCCGGGCTTCGAAGGACGGCCAGCCATGAGCCGTCGATCCAGGCGAGCTGCGGCAGGCGCTGGGTCAGCCAGGGCATATTGGCGATCATCGCCAGGGCCGCGCCCAACACGATGAAGATCAACCACCTCCGCCGTGGTGCAGCCAGGGGCGCGAGCGCGAGCGGGAGAAGGAGGTGCGGATCCACGGCCGCTATTCTAACCGGTACGGACTCGGCGCGGGCTCGCGAATCGTCGTCTAAGCCACTGTTGAATAGAATCTTGTCGCGTCTTTCTGGAGGTTGGCTCCGGCGGGGCATGGTGCTGCGGGCTCGCCAAGCGGGGTTGAAATTTTATAAGAGATCACTCATATTTCGCAAGAGCGGGGTCCCAGACTGCGGGCTACGAGGCGTCGGTGCCCCGCTCTCGCCGCCCAGGAGGTGGACGTGGCCAAGGACTACTACAAGATCCTCGGCGTCAGCCGAGACGCCGATCAAGGGGAGATCAAGAAGGCGTACCGCCGCCTGGCGCGCAAGCACCATCCTGACGTCAACCCCGGCAACCCCGACTCGGAGCACCGCTTCAAGGAGATCCAGGAGGCCTACGCGGTCCTCTCGAATGCCGACAAGAGGCGCCAGTACGACACCTACGGGACCGTTGAAGAGATCCCGCCGAGCGGTTACGACCCCTTCCGTCGTGCGGGCCAGTGGCAGGAGGCCGGCCCGGTTCACTTCAGCTTCTCCGAAGCGGGCATCCCCGACCTCGGCGACCTCTTTGGGGAGGTCCTCGGCGGACGCGCCGCGACGCGACGAGCACGGCCGAAAGCGGGCGCCGACCAGGAGATGACGGTCGAGATCAGCTTCGAGGAGGCGGTCCGGGGAACCACGCTGGCGCTGCCCATCCAACGCCGTGTGCGATGCGCCACGTGCGGCGGAAGCGGGGGCGAAGGGCCACGCGGGTGCCCGGCCTGTCACGGCGCCGGGGTGGTCATCGCCTCGGAGCGGCTGCGGGTCAAGGTCCCGGAGGGCATCGACGACGGCAAGCGGGTGCGGGTCGCCGGCAAGGGCGCCGATGGGACCCTCGGTGGGCCCACCGGAGACTTGTACGTGCGCATCCGGGTTCGTCCGCACCGCTTCTTCCGGCGCGAGGGCGACACCATCCGTTCCACAGTCCCGATCACGTTCCCCGAAGCGTACCGCGGCGCCGAGGTCGAGATCGGGACGGTCCACGGTCCGGTGCGCGCAAAGATCCCGCCGGGGACCGACTCCGGGAAGACGTTCCGCCTGCGGGGCAAAGGTGTCCGCAACACCAAGACCCGGGCATTCGGAGACCACCTCTACACGGTCGAGATCGTTGTACCGTCCGTGGTCTCCCCGGTCGGACAGGACATCGCGCGCCGCGTCGCCGAGCTCTACACGGACGAACCCCGCCGCGGTCTTCCCCAGAGTTTGTGACCGCGCGCACCTGCAACACCTGGCAGATTCGGGAACTTTGTCGCGTCCCCTCTTGCGGGCGGAGTTGACATCGGATATCGTCTTCGCCAGTAGATTTCAAGGTACTCCAACGAAGCCGCCCGGCGGGTTTTCCCGTCGGGCGAACCTGGTGAAGGAGGAGGCTCCGATGTCGCGTGGGTCCAGCAGATGTGTGGTGTTGTTGGCCGCGGTTGTGCTGATGGTGCTCGGGGTCGGGGTAGTCGCCACCGCTCAGGAAGTTCCGACCGCCGACATACACGCAAAGCTCTTACCGCTCTATCTGTCGGTCAAGAACGACGCGAAGCTCCTGGCGATGGACCCGGGGCTCGACGGCCGGCTCGGCGACGCTGCCGCCGTCGATGCCTTCCTCGCGCTGATGCCCATCTCACCGCTCGAGTACCTCCAGATCGACATGGAGGTCAACCGGTACGAGATCGCGGTCCCGCGCTTCATGCAGGAGCTGCACGTGCGCTGGATCGAGATCAACACCGCCGTCGCCCGCGAGCAGTACGGCGACACCTACGTCGACCAGGTTCTGACCCGGTGGCCGGTGGACACGGGACGGGACGCGGTCGTCCCCGAGGGAGGGCCACTCCTGCCGACCGTGGGCACCAACCGCAACGTCGCCTCGACCGCCTCGCCGGCGCCGACCGCCTACGACGGCGAGATCCAGATCGCCGTCAACCACCGCAACCCGAACCAGATGGTGGCGGCTGCCAACACCTGGGGAACGGCCGGTGCGGCGTGCAACAACGACGAGACCCAGTCGGTCTTCTACTCGGGCGACGGCGGCGCGACCTGGTTCTACACCTGCGCGCCGTCGAACAACGTGTTCAGCCTCGGAACCTGTAGGGGTTCGGTGTTCGGATCGGACCCGGCCCTGTTCTGGAACGACAATAACGAGGTCTTCCTCAACTACATGCTGCTGTGCGCCACCGCGACCACGACCAAGTACGCGATGGTGGTCGCCCGCTCGGCGAACGGCGGCGCCACATGGTCGAAGCAGGGCATCATCAAGAACGCGTGGTCGACCCGGACGCTCGAGGACAAAAACTTCTACAACATCGACATCACCCCGACGAGCCCGTACTACGGCCGCCACTACACGTGCTGGGACCGCTCCAACAACGAGAAGTTCGCCTACTCGTCGAACAACGGCTCGACCTGGACCGAGGTCGACCTGCCCTCGGCCCCGTCCGGCGGCGTCGACCTCGGCTGCGAGATCGCGGTCGGCAAGAACGGCACCGTCCACGTGGTGTTCGACTCGCTGACCTGCGGTTCGAGCTGCACCAACGAGCAGATGTTCTACACCCGCTCGACCAACGGCGGCGCGTCGTGGTCGTCGCCGGTCATGGTGCGAGACTTCAACCTGGTCGGTTTCTCGGGCGCCAACACGCCGCCGGTGGCCGACTATCGCGGCATCGGTCCCTTCGGCGCGATCGACATCGACAACTCGGGCGGCGCCTGCGAAGGCACGATGTACGCCACCTTCTGCGACTGGAGCTCGGGCGGCGCCACCGAGACCGACGTCTGGGTGAGCCGCTCGACCAACAACGGCGCGAGCTGGTCGGCCCCGGTCAAGGTCAACGACGACGGTCTTGCCGGGCGGACCCAGTTCCACCCCTTCCTCCAGGTCGACCAGTCGACCGGCAACGTGATCGTCGCCTGGCACGACGCCCGCAACGACTCCAACAACCGCAAGGTGGACTTCTACGCGGCGCGCTCGACCGACTGCGGTGTCTCGTTCGAGGCCAACGTCAAGGTCAGCCAGCCGTCGGCCGAGTTCAACAACAGCGGGATCTCCACCACCGACGAGAACACCACCGACAACCCCAACCGCAACCCCAACCAGTACGGCGAGTACATGGGCCTCGACGCGGAGAGCGGCAAGGCCTACGTGGCGTGGACGGACTCCCGCCACTTCTTCCCCGGCTCGTCGACCGAGCCCCAGAAGGAGAACGTGGGCTTCGCCACGGTCGACTTCTCGGGCGGCACCGGACCGGTGTGCGGCAACGACCTCGTCGAGTCCGGCGAGCTCTGCGACGGCACCGACCTGGGCGGTCAGACCTGCGTCAGCCAGGGCTTCACCGGCGGTACCCTCGCCTGCAACTCGACCTGCTCGGCGTTCGTGACCACCGGCTGCACCTCGGGCGCGGTGTGCGGCAACGGCGTGATCGAGTCCCCAGAGGTGTGCGACGGCACCAACCTCGGCGGTCAGACCTGCGTCGGCCTCGGCTTTGACGGCGGCACGCTGGCGTGTGGCGGGACCTGCTCGGCCTTCGACACCTCGGGGTGCACGAGCGGCGGTCCGACCACGGTGACCTTCACCTCGGTTGCGGCTCAGGACGGCTACGTGCTCGAGTCGTCGGAGACCTCGAACTCCGGCGGGACCGTCAGCAGCACCGCGACCACGACCAGCGCGATCCGCGTCGGCGACGACAGGAAGGACCGCCAGTACAAGGGCTTCGTGTCCTTCGACACGTCCTCGATCCCGGACGGCGCGACGATCCAGTCGGTCACCCTGCGGCTCAAGCGCGGCACGCTCTCGGGCACCAACCCCTTCACGACCCACGGCGCGATGACCGCCGACGTGTCGAGCGCCTTCGGCGGCAGCACGGCGCTCGCCTCCGGCGACTTCCAAGCGGCGGCCTCAGCGACCGCGGTGTGCTCCCTGTCCAACGCCGCCTCCAACGGCAGCTGGTCGGAGTGCACCTTCAACGCGGCCGGTCTCGCGGCGGTCAACGCCACGGGCGCGACCCAGGTTCGTGTGCAGTTCGCGCTCGACGACAACGACGACCGGGGCAACGACTACCTCGGCTACTACTCCGGCGACAACTCGACCGCGGGCAACCGACCGCAGCTGGTGGTGACCTACCAGTAGGCCGGCATCCCTCGCGCGACCCAAGGCCCGGGGCGGGCGAGCCCGCCCCGGGCTTTTCTCTTTTCGCGAGATGGGACACGCGAGACGTGAGACGAGGGTGCGAGACTCCGCTGACGCAAAGGAAGCCGTGCGTCGACCTCCTCAACCCCGATGTGCGAAGCACATCAGACGTAAGCACGGTTGGGTGGGACCCATCGGGTCCCACCCAACCGGACTTACGTCCAGACGCCCAGGGAGCGCATCTTTGCCACCCGGCGCAGGAACATGGTCCGCTTGAGTCCCTTGAGATGGTGGACGAGGAGCACGCCGTCGAGGTGATCGACCTCGTGGCAGAACGCCTGCGCGAGCAGCCCGTCGGCCTCCATCTCCCGGCGCGTACCGGTGAGGTCCTGAAAGGCGAGCCGCAGCCGTCGCGGGCGCACCAGCGTGGTGTAGAGGCCGGGAAATGACAGGCAGCCCTCCTCGAGGGAGACCTTCCCTTCGCTCCACAGGATCTCCGGGTTGGCGACCACCAGCTTCTGGTCGGGGTCCTTCCCGACCGAGAGGTCGACCACGGCGAGACGCAGGTTGACGCCGATCTGGGGTGCGGCGAGACCGAGCCCGGGCGCCTTCCACCCGGCCTCGAACATCTCCTCAGTGAGGGCGGCGAGGGCGTCGTCGAAGATCTCTACCTGGGCGTTTTCAGCCTCGAGCCGCGGGTCGCCGTAGACCAGGATCGGTCGTGCCGCCATCAGGCATCCTCACGCATGCGCCGGATCACCGCCTCGACGGTCTCCTGCGCACGGCGGGTGTAGAAGTCCTCGAGCACGGTGTGGACCTCCGGATGCTCCTTGGCGATGCGGTCGACGTCCTGTTTGGTCAGCTCGATCGCGACCACCGGGGTCTTGGCGGTGATGGTCGCGGTGCGCGGCTTGCCGGTGAGCATGGAGACCTCGCCGAAGAAGTCGCCCGCGCCGAGCTCGGCGAGCGCGAGGTGCTCACCACTCGAACCGCGGGTGAAGACCTTGACCGTTCCGGTGACCAGCAGGTACAGGCTCGAGCCGGCCTCGCCCTCGGTGACGATGATGTCGCCCTCCTCGTAGGTCCGCAAGACGGTCGAGGTGAGGATCTCCTCGAGCGCCTTCCGTTGGAAGGCCGCGAACAACGCCGACGCGGCGAGCTCCTTGACCTCGTCGGGCGGCCCGCCGCGCGGTGCCGTCTGCCTCGGCTTCGTTTGGCTATTGGCGAGGCGCTCCTGGAGCGGCAGGAGCTCGCGCTGGTCCTCCTCGATCAGCCGGGCAAGCTCGGCGTGGACCTCGAAGAGCTCAGGGTCCAGACGCAGGACCTTCTTGTAGAGCGCGATCGCCTTGGCGTAGAAGCCGTCCCCCGCGTACTGCTCGGCGATCTTGCGGTAGACGCCGATCGCCTGCTCGCGGTTGCCGGCCATGCCGAGAATCTCCGCCTGCCGGAGCAGCAGGTTGAACTGGTGCGGGTTGCGTCTGAGCTCTCCAGCGACCGCCGCGAGGGCTGTGCTGTAGTCCTTGGCGGCGAGGTATCGGTCGAGGTGCTCGATCTTCGGGCGTCGGAACGGCAGCTTCATGACGCCTCCTCGAGCCGCGCACGGGTCGCACGCCACGCAGAACGGACCTGCTCGCGCAGCTCCCCCTCAGGTGCGGCGGTGAGGCACCGATCGCGCAGCACTGGGTTGCCGGCGACCACCACGTGGCGCACGTCAGCCACCGACGCTCCGTACACCACCCGCGACGCCGGGTCGCCGCCGGGCAGCATCGACCACCCTTCGAGGCTGAGCACGACCAGGTCGGCGGCCTTCCCGGGCTCGAGCGTCCCAACCTCGTGCTCGAGCCGGAGCGCGCGCGCCCCGTCGCGGGTCGCCAGCCCGAGAACGGTCCATGCGTTCATGGCCCGAGGGCCGTGCCGCAGAGTGTGCAACGTCGCTGCGAGGCTCATCTCGTGAAAGACCGACAGCCGATTGTTGCACGGCGGTCCGTCGGCGCCGAGCGCGATCGGGATACCGGCGGCCATCAGAGCGGGAATGTCGGCGATTCCGGAGGCGAGCTTGAGGTTGGCGCCCGGGCAGTGGCAGACCCGGGTGCGGGTCGCGGCGAGGCGCGCGATCTCCTCGGCCGAGAGGTGGACGCAGTGCGCGAGCACGACGTCCTCGCCGGTGAGCCCGACGTCGTCCAGGTAGGCGATGGTCGAGCGCCCGGTGGCGGCCTCGAGCGCGGCGACCTCGGCCCGGTTCTCGGCAGCATGGGTCTCGAGCTGCCAGCCGTGACGGCGGGCAAGATCGGCGCACCGTTCGAGCAACGAGCGCGTGCACGAGAGCGCAAACCGCGGCGCGACCGCGTAGCACAGCCGGCCGGCGGCCGCGCCGTGCCAACGCAGGCCGAGCGCCTCGGCCTCGGCGAGCGAGGCGTCCTCATCCTCGAGCAGGCCCGCTGGAACGCCGTCGCCGACGTTCATGTGGGTCTTGCCCGAGATCAACCGGATGCCGAGGCGCTCGGCCTGGCGGAAGACACGGTCGTGGTCGTGGGTGGTGCCGAAGTCGAGCGCGGTAGTGGTCCCCCCGGCGAGCAGCTCTGCGATGCCGAGCATGGCTGCGGCCTCGACGCCGTCGCCGTCGAGCGCGGCCTCGTAGGGCCATGTGCGGTAGGCGAGCCAGTCGAGCAGCGCGAGGTCGTCGGCCTGGTGGCGGAGCAGCGACTGGACCACGTGGACGTGGGCCTGGACGAAGCCGGGCAGGACCAGCGCGTCGGCGGCGTCGAGCACCTCGCGCGCCTCGACCTCTCCCGCCCAGCCCTTGGTGACCTCGACGATGCGACCGCCGGTGACCAGCACGTCGCCGGCAAACCACTCGCCGTCGCGCGCCATCGGCACCACCATACCGCCGCGCACCAGCAGGTCGCAGGAGCGGGTCACGGGCGGGCCTCGGGTCGGGACGTCACCGCACCCTCCGCTCGGGCCGACTCGCCTCGAGGCGGGCGGCGATCTCGTGCTCCTCTGTCTCAATGCTGCGGGCGAGCCACTCGCGGTCGCCGCTGGAGAAGCGGAACTGCCGGGCGTAGGGGCAGAACTCGTGCAGGTCGGTCTCGTTGCTGACCACGTTCCAGACCAGCGGGTAGAGCACGCAGCCGTCGGGCCGGTCGGGGTAGACGCGGCATCGCCCATCGACAAGGAAGACGCACCGATCATCGACCGTCGTCAGCCGCAGGGAGCCGTCGTCGGCCTCACGGTAGAAGTCGCGTTCACCGGCGGACTCGAGGCGCTCGACGTCCTCTAGCGTCAGCGACATCTCCGTCTCCACGCAGCAGGCGTGGCAGCCGTGGCGGACGCACGGTGACAGCGACGAGCGGGGTCCTGGCATCGACAGACGTTCCTCAAGGCTCCGGGTCCGGCCACCGAGGGTCCGGACAGGCACAACTCCCATCAGTATAGCGAGGAGCCCGCAGGGCATAGAGGTCGTGGGCCGGGAGCGCCGCGCGGAGCACCCCAGGCACAGCGAAACAGACGTCTCCGGAAGTGCTCCGGGGGGGCCTCAGCTCCGTTCGTGGGGCCTGTGGTCACGAGCGCCTACAGCGTCGTGAGCACCTCGGTGAGCTGCTCGACCGCCCAGTCGACCTCCTCGCGGGTGATCACCAACGGGGGTGCGATCCGGATCACCGTGTGGTGGGTCTCCTTGCACAGCATGCCGCGTTGCTGGAGCGCCTCGCAGAAGCGGCGCGCGCCGCCCGCCTCGGGCGACAGCACGATCCCGATCCACAAGCCCTTGCCGCGAATCTCCACCACGTGGCGTGACGAGACCGCGCGAAGCTGCGTGAGGAAATAGTCGCCGAGCTCGGCCGAGCGTTCGACCAGTCTCTCCTCGACGATGACCTTGAGCGCCTCGCGCGCGACCGCGGCGCCGAGCGGGTTTCCGCCGAAGGTCGAGCCGTGCTCGCCGGGGTGGAACACGCCCATGACCTCGTCGTCCGCGAGCACCGCCGAGACCGGGTACATGCCGCCCGACAGCGCCTTGCCGATGATCACGACGTCAGGGCGCACGCCCTCGTGCTCGAAGCAGAAGAGCTTTCCGGTGCGGCCGAGGCCGGACTGGATCTCGTCGACCATCAGGAGGGCACGGTGCGCGGTGGTCAGCTCCCGGAGCTGCCGCAGGAAGCCCGCGGGCGGCGACACGATGCCCGCCTCGCCCTGGATCGGCTCGACCAGGATCGCGGCCACGTTCGGGTTCATGGCCGCCTTGACCGCCTCGATGTCGCCGTAGGGGAGGATCTTGAAACCTGGGGTAAAGGGGCCGAAGCCGAACCGGTACTCGGGGTCAGCGGAGAAACTGACGATGGTCGTGGTGCGGCCGTGGAAGTTGCCGTCGAAGACCAGGATCTCGGCCTGGTTCTCGGGGATGCCCTTGACCGTGTAGCCCCACTTGCGGGCGGCCTTGATCGCGGTCTCCACGGCCTCGGCGCCGGAGTTCATGGGCAACATCCGCTGGTAGCCGGTGAGCTCGCAGATCTCCTGGCAGAAGGGGCCGAGCTGGTCGTTGCGGAACGCGCGCGAGGTCAGCGCGACTCGGCACGCCTGGCCGACCAGGGCCTTGACCAAACGCGGGTGGCAGTGGCCCTGGTTGACCGCCGAGTACGCGGCCAGGCAATCCATGTAGCGCTTGTCCTCGACGTCCCACACCCAGCAGCCCTCCGCGCGGCTGATGACGACGTCGAGCGGGTGGTAGTTGTGGGCGCCGTAGCGCTCCTCGATGGCGATGAGGTCACGAGCGGTGGTCATGGTGCGCTCTCCCTGTGGTGAGGATGACAGGCAGGCGGGGACCAGCAGCGTCGACCCGTCCGCTCCCGGGACGCCGACGAAGGTACACCGGGGACGGGATCCGGCGCAACCCGGCCGCGGGAGCCGTGAATCGGAACGTGACGCCCGGGCCCCAGGATCGCGGCTCGAAGCCGCGATCCACGCGTGCCGCGGAGCCGCCGGCCCGAGCTGCGGCAGCTCGTCCCGCCGGCTCAACGGCACGCTGCGCCCTGCTGCGCAGGCCGCCCGGGGCCCCACAACGCCCGTGAGTCCCGATTCGAACGTCTGTGCCGATCGGGAGCGGACAGCTCGATTCGACCCGCCCCGCCACCCCCACCCAACTACCCTCGATCAGCCGTGACACGTCGTGCTGGCGCACGCCATTGTCTGCGGCTTCTCGAGGGGCGGAGAGAAGGAAGACCTCGGAGGGCTGCTCCGACGACTGTGCCGATGCAGGATGGGCAGTGCCAGCCGCGAGGGGCCTGGCCGGGCCTGTCGGGTGGCCTCGGAGGGGAAGAGCTTGACTCCTCCCGCTCGCCCCCTCGCAAACTCTCTCGCCTCTCGTCAACGACAAGCCCCGAGTCCGGTCGTATTGGAGCAGCTGATCTGCTCCCGGGGTGAACCCGCTGCGACGATCCGGGTATTGGTACATCGATCAGGAACTGGGTGGAGGCGAGCTCCACCCCTACGAGCAGGGCAGGCGCGTGCTGGCCCGGGAATGGGGTGAGCGCTTCGAGCATGCCTGCGATGGACTTCTGATCTTCTGCACCCCTCGCAGAGGCGCGTTCGGAGGTGCGCCAGAGGCGCACCCCGGCGCGGATTTCCGAGGGTGGCCGGCCTACATGTCTCACCAGGCGGCGAAGCGAGGGACGAGAGAGCCCGTGAGGTGTGGTGATTTCGCAGGAGGAGCGAGGGAGGCGTAGCCCGAGCTACGTCGAGCGAGCGAGTTCAAGAAAGCGCCGCAGATCGCGGTCTATCTCGGTCCGCAGCCGACGTCCTGGTGGGACATGTGGGCCAAGCGTGGGGGGTGGCGGGGCGGGTCGAATCGGCGACCTCGACCCGGAGTCGGGGAGGCCTGGGCGATCCGCGTCAGCGGATCGCCGGCCGGTGGTCGGGGGGCGGCAGGCAGGCGGGGCCGCGCGCAGCGCGAGCCTCGCATGGCTGGCGTCTTCCGACCACCGGCCGAGGCCCTCGGCCGCAGGCCGCGGGCACCAGGCCCTTACGTTGCCCTCGGCAAAGACCTCTCTACTGCTGGACGTGCCACTGGAGGAAGGCCTCGATGAACCCGTCGAGGTCGCCGTCCAGCACACGGTCGGCGTTGCCGACCTCGTAATCCGTCCTCAGGTCCTTCACCAGCCGGTAGGGCTGGAGCACGTAGGACCGGATCTGGTTACCCCAGGAGATGTCCTTCTTGGGGCCCTTGAGCTTATCCAGCGCCTCCTCGCGCCGCTGCAGCTCGAGCTCGTACAGGCGTGCCTTGAGCACCTTCGTTGCGGTGGCGAGGTTCTTGATCTGAGAGCGTTCGTTCTGGCAGGTGACGATGATCCCGGTCGGCAGGTGCACGATCCGGACCGCCGAGTAGGTCGTGTTGACGCCCTGCCCGCCGGGCCCAGACGAGCAGTAGCGGTCGATGCGCAGATCCTTCTCGTCGATCTCGAACTCGACCTCCTCGTCGATCTCCGGGTAGACGTGTACCGACGCGAACGCGGTGTGACGGCGCGCCTGGGAATCGAAGGGCGAGATCCGCACCAGGCGGTGGATGCCGTTCTCGGACTGGAGATTGCCGTAGGCGTAATCGCCCCGGACCAGGAGCGTGGCGCTCTTGATCCCGGCCTCTTCGCCGGACTGCACGTCGATCAGATCGGCGTCGAAGCCGCGCCGCTCGCACCACCGGGTGTACATGCGCAGCAGCATCTCGGCCCAGTCCTGTGAGTCGGTGCCGCCGGCGCCGGGATGGACCTCGACGAACGCGTTGGACGTGTCGTGCTCGCCGGTCATCTTGGTGGTGAGCTCGAACTGGTCGAGGACCGGTCCGAGGCGATCGAGCGCACTGCGGAGCTCGTCCTCGACCCCTTCCTCGCCATCCCGCGCCATCTCGAGCAGGGCCTCGAGCTCCTCCTGGGACACGCGCAGGCTGGTGACGGCGTCGGCCGAACGCTGCAGCTCGCTGCGGCGACGCATCACCTCGCGGGCGCGCTCGGGGTCGCTCCAGATGTCCGGGTCCTGCGCGTCGGCCTCCGCCTCCGCGAGCTTGGCCGCGATCGCGTCCTCGTCAAAGGTACCCCCGCAGCCGTTGGATGCGTTCGACCTCCGCGTCGCCGTGCTGGATGACCTCGTCAAGCATGCTTCCCCCTCCCGCCCGCGAGTAACGGGTCGGACGAAAGATGATATCAGAACTCAGCGGTTTGCCAGTCCCGGGTCGCCTCCGCAATGCCGCATCGCAGGCTTGGCTCGCAACCCAAGGTTGGCGGTGTGGTGGTCGCGGGTGGTTGGTCGCTGGTCGATTCGGCTTCTCACCACCAAGACACCAAGACACCAAGCCATCGCAAGGCGTGGAGAGCAATCTCGCAGGTCCCGGCGGCTGCTTTCAGCAGCCGCCCATGGCAGGAGGAGCAGACGGACGAGAAACATCTCTTTCGTCCGCCCGCCCCCCCTGCCAGGGCCGCGCGCCGTGCGCGCGGCAGGACCCCACTTGGTCAATGCCACGACCTCCTGCCGCGCGTACATCACTGAACGAGAGAGAATGGTCCAGGATGCGCGGCCGCTCTGGGACCCGACAGGGCCCTTTTGGTGTCTTGGTGTCTTGGTGGTTCACTCCGTCCGGTGCCGCCGCCGGCGGCCGAGGGCGACCAGGGCCATGGCCGCGACCGCCGACAGCACGCCCCACCAGTCGCCCCAGCGGACCCGCGGGGTGAGGCCCGAACACGGCTGCACGGGCTCCACCAGCAGGCCCGAGCGCCCCACGCCGAGCTCCGCGGTGACCCGTCCGTACGGGTCGACGAAGCCGGAAATCCCGGTCAACGCGGCCCGGACCAGCGGGCGGCGGGTCTCGGCGGCGCGCAGCACCGCCTGCTCGAAGTGCTGATGGGGCGCCGACGAAAAGCCGTACCAGGCGTCGTTGGTGAGGGTCGCGAGCACCGTCGCGCCGATTCGGACCTGGTCCGCCACGAGGTCCGCGAACACCACCTCGTAGCAGATCGACATCCCGAGCGGCACCCCGGCCGGAAGCAGGACGGGCCCGCGACCGGGTGTGAACTGGCCGACCTCGCGCACCAGCGCCCGGGTGAAGGCGAAGTGTGCGGCCAGCGGGACGTACTCGCCGAAAGGCACCAGCCGGACCTTGTCGTAGCGCACCGGGGAGACCCCGGCGGGCGACACCGCGTAGGCCGAGTTGGTCGCCCCGCCCTCGGGTGTTCCGCCGATCGAGGTGAGCACGATCGTGATGTTGAGCTCGCGGGCGAGGTCGACCACGGTGTCGCGGAAGCTCGGGTCGCGCTCGAGCGAGAACGGGACCGCGCTCTCCGGCCACAACACCAGCGTGGCGCCGTCGGCGGCCGCCTCGCGGGTCAGCCGCCACACCCCGGCGACCATCTCCTGCCAGCGCTCGGGGTTCCACTTGACCTCGAGGCCGGTGCCGGGCTGGATCGTGGCCACCCTGACCAGCGGGCCCACGGGCTGCGGAGTCGGGGCGAGGGCCGAGAAGGCGAGGGTGAGAGTGACGGCGGCGGCGGCGGTCGCGAACCCAACGATTCGCGTCTCCCGCCGGAGGGCGCCGGCGAACCCGGCGCCGAGAGCGGTCGCCGCCCACCCGATCCCGGTCGCGCCCCACACCGGCGCCGAGGCGAGCAGGCCGGGGGTCGAGGCAAGAACAGCGGCGGTCGGGTTCCACGGGAAGACGTAGGGCGGGATCTGGCGCCACGCCTCGACGGCGATCCACGCGAACGGCAGCAGCACCACCCGCAGCGGCGGAGGCACCAGGCGGACGACGCCGGCCACGAGTCCCCACGACAGGCCGAGCAGCGCGGCCATCACCACCAGGCAGGCGATCGCCGCAGCAAGCGGGAGCCGCCCGTAGTCGTGCATCACCGGCAGCACCCAGTGGACGGTGACCAGCCAGTGGACCGTGCCGCCGATGAGGCCGGCGAGGGCGGCGGAACGCCAACCCGGCGCGGCGGCGATCGAGGCCAGCAGGAGGCCCGGAAAGACCAGAACGAGCGGGCTCAAGCCTGGTCCCGGCAGGGCGACGGCGAGGGCGAGACCGGCGGCGGCGGCCCACAGCACGGGCGACGCACGCTCGAGGCGGGGGTGCCCCACTACCGGTCGGGGCCGCTGTCGAGGCCCAGCCACATGCCGAGGATGCCGACGTAGCGCTTGTGGGTGGTCCCGCGAGTCGTCTCCGCCGTCACCCACAGCACGTGGTCCTGGACCTTGACCGTCAGCTTCTCCTGGGCGTTGAGGATGGCGTCCTTCCCCTCCTCGAGCAGACCGGCGGTGTCCGGGTGCTCGAGCTCCGCGATGTAGCGCTTGAAGCCCGCCTCGTCCGGCTTTGACGACGCCAGTGCGAGCGCCGCCACGACAAGAATCAGCAGAAGAATGATGGCGTTTCGCATGGCCGGAGTATACCCGCCCGGTCGGTCACGGGCGATCTAGGAGGGTGTAGGGCATAGATTAGCGGCGCCTTTCGGGCGCCGTGAGCGCCCGTTTTCGGCGGATCCTCGGCCCGTACTCGGAGTACTGCTCCTCGAATCCGCCGACAGCAGCCATCTCACGGCGCTCCGAAATCCATCCACCATCTATGCCCCACACCCTCCCAACCGCTCGAGCACCGCCTTGACCAGCAGCGGCCAGGCAATGGTCGCGTCGGCGGGGACCTCGGCCCACATGCCGCCCTCCTCGCGGGGTACGAACTTGCCCCACGACACGCCCTCGGAGTAGGTCGCGCCGGAAAGGCCGCCCCAGTGCACGGGCTCGGGGCAGATCCGGATCCCGTAGCGGTAGCGCAGCTGCTCCTCGCGCTCGCGGCCGACGTGCTTGGCGATCTCCTCGACGTAGGGCCCGACCTGCTGCGCCCAGTTGCGGGGCACGCCGCCGCCGATGGTGAAGATGCCGAGCCGCTCCTTGGTCATCAGGGTGTCGGTGAAGTGCTCGAGGTCGAGGTAGGGGTCGTAGGGAATCGCAGCCTGTCCGCCGAGCGTGCGCAGGCGGTTGAAGATCCCGAGGTCGAGGCCCATCTCGGAGTCTGTCCAGGCCGGGATGTAGACCGGCACGCCGTGCTCGAAGGCCGACTTGAGGACGCCGCGCTGGTCGGGCGACGAGTGCTCGGCGAGGTGACGGCCGATCGCGGTGCAGATCCTGTGCGAGGCCAGGGTCTCGGTCTCGGGCCAGTGCTCGAGGATCTCGCCCAGCAGGCGCGCGACGTGGTCGAGGTTGCGCTCCAGCTCGAGGGTGTCGTAGACGCGGTCGTAGCCGCGGTCGTAAAGCTCGCGGTCGTCCATGCCCTCGCGGTACTTGAAGTGGGCGAGGCCCGACGCCTCCACCAGGCCGTGGCACATCAGGGCGCCGGTGGAGACGATCGCGTTGACGAAGCCGTGCTCGATCATGTCGCAGATCACGAGCCCCATCTTGGCGACCGTCATCGCGCCCGAGAGCGTCATCACCACGTGGCAGCCGGGGTCGGCGACCATCGCGTGGAGGACGTCGGCGGCCTCGCCGAGCTGGCGCGCGCCGAAGGCGGCGTGCTTGTACTGCTCGAGCAGATCGCTGAACGAGTGCACCCGGGACAGATCGACCGGCGTGACCGGCTCGAGCCCGTCCGAGACCCCGTCGCGGAGCCGCTCCTCGTCGCGAAAGCCCTTGTGCTGGGTCATGCGGGA
>CAWFFJ010000007.1:0-29563 GCA_963814875.1 uncultured Acidobacteriota bacterium | reverse complement strand
GCCGCAGCTTCGGCGAGGATGACGCCCGGGCGATCCCCGGTACCGAGGATGGCGACGCGGCCTTCTTCTCGCCAGACGGCCGCTGGATCGGCTTTTTCGCGGGCGGCCAGCTGCTCAAGGTGCCGGTCGAGGGAGGGCGTCCGTTCAAGCTCGGCGACAGCCGGGGCGCCGGCGGGGCCGCCTGGCTGTCGGACGGAACCCTCGTCGTCGCCCCGGTCTACTCGGATGGCCTCTTCAGGGTTTCGGAGCGGGGCGGCGAGCTCGAGCGGCTGACGACCCCGGATCGCTCCACCGGCGAGCTCGGACACTGGTGGCCGGACCCGCTGCCCGGCAAAGGCAAGGTCGTGTTCACCGCCTTCCGTACCCCGGTCGACCGCTCCCGGATCGGGGTGCTCGACCTCGCCACGCGCGAGGTCCGCTGGGTGATCGAAGGGGGGTTCTTCTCGCGCTACGTGGCCGGAGGTCACCTGCTCTATGCCAAGGGGCAGAGGCTGTTCGCGGTCCCCTTCGACCCCGAGACAGCGACCGTGACCGGTCCGGCGGTCGAGGTGGTCGACGACCTGCGCGTGTCCCAGACCAGCGGCACCGCGATGGTCGCCGTGTCGAGCCGGGGCACGCTGGCCTACGTGAGTGAGTCGCAGGGCAATCCCATGCGCGAGCTGGTCTGGTTCGACCGTACCGGGCGGGAGCAGCCTGCCGCCTCCCAGCAGCGTCGCTTCCTGAGCGTCTCCCTCTCGCCCGACGGCCGCCGCGCTGCCGTCACCATCCAGCAGGAGAGCCAGGACCTGTGGACCCTTTCGCTCGAGCGCGGCACCCTGTCGCGGCTCACCAGCGGCGAGGGGACGGAGTTCGGGCCGGTGTGGTCGAGCGACGGCAGCGAGCTGTACTACGTCGTCGACCGTCCGCCGTTCGATCTCTACCGGATTCCGTCCGACTCTCCGGATGCAGGGCGACCGCTCTGGGACCAGCCGTCCGAGCTCGACACCAGCGACGTAGCGGTGTCGCCGGACGGCCGCTGGATGGCGTTCGCGGTGACCGGGGAGCAGACCGGCTTCGACCTCTGGGTGCGCCCGATCGACGGCAGCGAGCCGACACGACAGTTCCGGGTCAGCCGCGCCGAGGAGAAGAACGCCTCGTTCTCGCCGGACGGGCGCTGGCTCGCGTACCAGTCGAACGAGAACGGGCGCCCCGAGATCTACGTGGAAGCCTTCCCGGGCCCCGGGCAGAGGTTTCAGATCTCCGCCGACGGAGGCACCGAACCGGTCTGGGCCAAGGGCAGCGGAGAGATCTTCTATCGCCACCTCGACGTGCTGCGCGTGGTGTCGACCCGTCTTGGCGGCGGCTTCGAGTTCGATCCGCCGCGCACGCTGTTCCCGTTTCCGGTGGTCCGCGGCGACATCGAGGAGGTCCGGACCTACGACGTCACGGCCGACGGCTCACGCGTCCTGGGGGTTCGCATCCCCGACGCCCTCGTGCCGCGCCAGATCGAGATCGTCACCGACTGGCAGCGCGACCTCGAGAAACGGGTGCCCGGGGGCAGCAGGTGAGCCCGATGACCGGACCTCCCAGCGGAGTCCACCCACGCGCCAGGCCGCTCAAGGCGATCCCGATCGACGCCCTGACCGCGGTCGCGAAGACCGTCGGTGGGGTGCGCCGAAGGGATCTCGCGAGCGGCGACCGGGTGATCGTCTCGACCAGGAACTCGGTGTACTCGCTGGTCGCCCGCGGCGACGGCCGGTTCGAGGTCAGCGGCGGCTGGTTCGAGCGCGAGGGCCGCGGTCCGACGACGGTCGAGATCCTGGGCTGCACCGCCGGCGGGCACGCGCTGTTCACCGAGCTGATCGCGGCGCCGGGGCTGTACATCGAGTTCGCCGAGGGTCTGCGCACCACCCGCGTCCGCACCGTCCGGCGGATCGTCGACGAGGACAACGCGCAGTGATCGGGACGACGCTCGCTCACTACCGCATCACCGCCGCACTCGGAGCCGGCGGCATGGGGGAGGTGTGGCGGGCGACCGATACCCGCCTCGGTCGTGAGGTCGCGCTCAAGGCGCTTCCTGAGGACTTCGCCGCGGACCCTGACCGCCACGCCCGCTTCGAGCGAGAGGCGAAGCTGCTGGCTTCCCTCAACCATCCCAACATCGCCACCCTGTACGGCCTCGAGCACCTCGGCGGCAACCACGTCCTGGTGATGGAGCTGGTCGAGGGCGAGGGGCTCGACGAGGTGATCGCCCGGGGGCCGGTGCCGGTCGACGAGGCGGTGTCGATCGCCCGCCAGATCGCCGAGGCGCTGGAGGCGGCCCACGACGCCGGCATCGTCCACCGCGACCTCAAGCCCGCCAACGTCAGGATCCGACCCGACGGCACCGTGAAGGTGCTCGATTTCGGCCTCGCCAAGGCGTGGGACGCCCCGACGGGCGACTCGGGACTGTCGCTGTCGCCGACCTTGACCCACCACGCCACCGCGGCCGGGGTCCTCCTCGGTACAGCGGCCTACATGTCGCCGGAGCAGGCGCGCGGCAGGCCGGTCGACAAGCGCGCCGACATCTGGGCGTTTGGCGCGGTGCTGTGGGAGATGCTCACGGGGCGGCCGCTGTTCGAGGGCGAGACGGTGAGCGACGTCCTCGCGGCCGTCCTGACGCGCGAGGTCGACCATGGCGCGTTACCGGAAGCGACGCCGCCGTCGATCCGGGCGTTGCTGCACCGCTGTCTCGAGCGCAATCCGAAGAACCGCCTGCACGACATCGCCGACGCGCGGATTGTGATCGACGAGGTGCTGTCCGGTCGGTCCGAGCCGGCTGCTACAGCCTCCACCGCGACGAGGGCACCCACCCGCACGCCCTGGCTGATTGCCGGCGCCTCGGTCGTCGTCGCCGCGCTGGCGATACTCCTCGCACGGCCGGCGCTGTGGTCGGGTCCGGTCGCGCAGCCGGTGCTGCGCTTCCAGTTCGTGCCGCCGCAGGGAGAGCGGCTCGAGCAGAACAGCTCTGCCGGCCAGCGCGGGTTCGCGATCTCGCCCGATGGATCGAAGCTGGTCTACGTTGTAGAGAAGGGGGCGACCACTGAGCTGCGGCTCCGCTCGCTCGATTCCGAAGTCGCCACCAGGATCCCGGGCACGGATGGTGCGCAGGCGCCGTTCTTCTCGCCGGACGGCAAGTGGGTCGGCTTCGCCGCCGGTCCGAAGCTCGAGAAGGTCGCTCTCGCCGGCGGCGCGCCGATTGTGCTCGCCGACGCGCCCTTCATCCGCGGCGCCGTGTGGGCCGACGACGGATCGATCCTCTTCGTCCCAAACCAGTACGTCCCGGTCTCGCGCATCCCGGCCGCGGGCGGAGCGGTGCAGGCGGTCACCACGATCCGCACGGACGAGGGCGAGCTGCAGCACCGCTGGCCGGAGCTCCTGCCCGGTGGCAAGGTGCTCCTCTACGCGGTCGGTTACGGCGAGGACTGGGACGAGGCGACGATCGTGGCCGAACGGATCGAGTCCGGGGAGCGCAAGGTCCTCGTCCGCGGAGGCACGTCGCCGCGCTTCCTGCCGACCGGACAGCTCGTCTACGCCCGGGCCGGAGGCCTCTACGCTGTTGGTCTCGACGTCCAGTCGCTTGCGGTCAGCGGCCCGCCGGTCGAGGTCGCGCGCAACGTCTTCGTCAGCCCGCTCGGCGTCGCCGAGGTCGACGTCTCGCGAACGGGCATCCTGGTGAGCGCTCCTGCCGACGTTTCAGGCGCCGCCTACATCCTGTCCTGGGTCGATCGCAACGGTCGGAGCGAGCCCCTGAAGGTCGCAGCCGCGGGCTACAACTTCGTCTCCCTCTCTCCGTCGAATGATCGGGCCGCGCTCAACATCGGCAACGGAATTTCGATCCTCGATCTCAAGAGACTTTCCTTGAGCAGGTTGACTCTCGCTCGGAGGGCGGAGATCCCGACGTGGTCGTCCGACGGGCGCCGGCTCTACTTCGGCTACGAGCAGGGGACGAACTACCAGGTCTTCTCGAAAGCGACCGACGACAGCGGGGAGCCTGAGCTCGTGATCCCGGCGGACGCCACCGAAGATCCCTACGCGTCGTCCAGGGACGGATCGCATCTTCTCACGCTTCGGTTTCCGTTGGACGGCTCGAACGAGTTCCTGATCCACGACCTGAGTCACCCGCAGGACCCACCGCAGAAGCTCCTTCAATCGTCCTTACTGGACTGGGAGAACGCCGGCTTCTCGCCGGACGACCGCTGGCTCGTCTATCAGTCCCGGGAGTCAGGGCGTCCGGAGATCTACGTTCGGCCGGCGAGCGGCGAGGATCGCAAGTGGCAGGTCTCGGTCGACGGCGGGACGGCTCCTGTCTGGTCCCCGGCCGGCAACGAGATCTTCTTCCTTGCCGGACCGCAGCTCCTGGCGGCGCCGGTCAGCGCCCAGGGTGACGAGATCGTCGTCGGCGAGCCGAAGGTGCTGTTCGAAAACCACCGCATCCTCGTGTTCGACGTCGCTCGCGACGGCAAACGGTTCCTGGTCGTGGAAGATCCGAACCCCGGCGCGCAGACCCGGCTCGACGTCGTCGTCAACTGGTTCGCCGAAGTCCAGCGCAGGGTCGAAGAGGCGCGGACGCCATGAGTTTGGAGCCCGGCACCTGCCTCGGCGCTTACGAGATCACCGCCAAACTGGGCGAAGGCGGGATGGGGGAGGTGTGGCGGGCCACGGACACCCGTCTTGGACGTGGGGTTGCGCTCAAGCTGCTGCCCCCGGACTTCGCCGCGGACTCCGAGCGCCTCGCCCGCTTCGAGCGCGAGGCCAGGATCCTCGCATCGCTCAACCATCCCAACATCGCGACCCTGTACGGCCTCGAGCACCTCGACGGTCGGCACGTCCTGGTGATGGAGCTGGTCGAGGGCGAGGGGCTCGACGAGGTGATCGCCCGTGGGCCGGTGCCGGTCGGCGAGGCGGTGTCGATCGCGCGCCAGATCGCCGAGGCGCTGGAAGCGGCCCACGACGCCGGCATCGTGCACCGCGACCTCAAACCCGCGAACGTGAGGATCCGACCCGACGGCACCGTGAAGGTGCTCGACTTCGGGCTCGCCAAGGCGTGGGACGCCCCGACGGGCGACTCGGGACTGTCGCTGTCGCCGACCGTGACCCACCACGCCACCGCGGCCGGGGTCCTCCTCGGTACAGCGGCCTACATGTCGCCGGAGCAGGCGCGCGGCAAGCCGGTCGACAAGCGGGCCGACATCTGGGCGTTTGGCGCGGTGCTGTGGGAGATGCTCACGGGGCGGCCGCTGTTCGAGGGTGAGACGGTGAGCGACGTCCTCGCGGCCGTCCTGACGCGCGAGGTCGACCTCGACGCCCTGCCGTCCTCGACGCCGATCGGGCTGCTCGCGCTCATGCGTCGCTGCCTCGAGCGCCAGCCGAAGAACCGGCTGCGCGATATCGGCGAGGCCCGCATCGTGCTCGCTGAAGTCGCTCGCGGCGAGGACGATGAACCAGCACGCTCTCCGGGAGCTGCAGTCGAGGCCCCGGGTGAGGTGCGGCGGTGGTGGAGAGTGCTCGGGTGGCTGCTGCTCGGAGCGCTGGCCGGTCTCGGAGTTGCCCGGCAGCTGCGGCCCGTCGCTTCCGCGGCGCCCGAGTATCACGTGCTCTCGCTCGAGCAAGGCTACATCCACAGCGCGCGCTTTGCGCCGGACGGGACCACGATCGTCTACGGCGAAGTTCGGGACGGCGCCCCGGTGGCGCTCTATTCCACCCGCTCCGATGCGACCGTTTCCCGCCCGCTCGACGTTCCTGGAGCCGACATCGTTGGCATCACCGCCAACGGAGAGATGGCGCTGATCCTCGATCGCCACCATTTGGGCAGTTGGCTGCGAATCGGCACCCTGGCGCGGGCGGCGCTCGCCGGTGGCGTGCCGCGAGCCCTGCTCGACGACGTCTACGACGCCGACATCACCGCCGACGGATCGGCTTTTGCGGTGGTGCGCGCCGACGGTACCGGACAGCGGCTCGAGTACCCGGTCGGCACGGTCCTCTACCGCACCGACGGCTGGATCTCGGCGCCGCGGATCTCCGGCGACGGCCGCCGCGTCGCCTTCGCCGACCATCCCATCGCAGCGGACGATCTGGGCTTCGTCACCGTCATCGAGCCCGGCCAGGTTCCGCAGCGGATTTCCGGGTCGCTCAACTCCCTCCAAGGTGTTGCATGGTCTGCTGACGGTAGTGAGGTTCTGGCTTCCTACGGCTCCTCGCTGGACGGGGGGTATGTCGCCAGTTTCGGAAGCGACGGGGCGCGGCATGTCCTGCTGCGCACGGTGACACCGGTCCGCGTGCAGGACGTGGCGCGCAACGGAGCAATCCTCCTGACGAGCGACTCGTACGTGGTCTCGGTCGAGGGCCGGCTGGCGCAGGGGGAGTTCACCCCGGCGTCGAGTCCGGGAGCGGCGACCATCGACGGGATCTCGGATGATGGCGACATCGTCGTCGGCACAGACGTTGGGCGACTGGTGGATGGGGAATTCCGCGTCTACTATCGGCACCAAGCCGGCCCGGAGATCGACCTCGCCGCGGGTTGGGCGATCGGGGTCACCCCAGACGGACGCTGGGCGTTCTTCGCCACTCTGTCGCGCGACCGAAACAAGCTCCACGCCGTGCCGACGGGACCGGGTGAACCCCGGCTTTACGATCTTGGCGACATCGAGCCGCAGGTCGACAGCCCGCTCGAACCTCTGACCTTCACCGCCGACGGCGAGACCGGTGCGTTTCTCGGCCAGCGTCCAGGTGAGGGAGCCCGCGCCTTCATCTTTGATCTCGCGGCAACCGAGCTACCCCGCGCGGCGACACCAGAGGGAGTCCGCCTGGTGCGGCTCTCGCCCGATGGCAAGTCTCTGGTTGCAGCCAACGCTGATGGGATTTTGGGTCGCTATTCGAGCGAAAGCGGCGAGCGCAAGGAGATCCCGGGAGCGGTCGCCGGTGACATCCCAGTCGCTTGGTCGTCGGCGAGCGACGCGATCTTCGTGTGGGACCAGACCATTCCGGCGCGGCTCGAGCGACTCGATCTGACAACGGGCGCGCGCACGCTGGTGGTCGAGTGGAAGCCGACCGGCTCGGCCCAAGGGCTCTACGGCGTGCTGCGAGCGTCGACCGACGCTCGCTACTTCTTGATGCGATTTCGCGGCGCCAAGAGCTCACTCGTCGTCGCGGACGGTGGCCGATGAACGGCCACATTCAGCCCTTCGGACGGCGACACCGATGATCGGACGACGCCTCGGCCCCTACGAGATCACCGCCAAACTGGGCGAGGGCGGCATGGCGGAGGTCTATCGCGCCACCGACACGAAGCTCGAGCGCCAGGTCGCAATCAAAGTCCTACCGGCGGCATTCACCGAAGACAAGGAGCGCCTGGCGAGATTCGGGCGCGAGGCGAAGTTGCTCGCGCAGCTCCATCATCCGAATATCGCCTCGATTTTCGGCCTCGAAGAGTCCGCCGGCACACTTGCACTGGTGATGGAACTGGTCGAGGGCCCGACCCTCGCAGAGCGGTTGGAATCCGGATCGATACCCCTCAGTGAATCTCTGTCTGTCGCTCGCCAGATCGCGGAAGCACTCGAGGAAGCCCACCAGAAAGGAATCATCCACCGCGACCTCAAGCCGGCGAACATCAAGCTCCGTTCCGACGGCACGGTCAAGGTGCTCGACTTTGGGCTCGCCAAGGCGCTCGACCCGGCGAGCGCCGCTTCCGGACCGGGCTCCGCGTCGCAGCTCGCGGCGTCGCCGACGCTGTCGCTCAGCGCGACGCAGATGGGGATGATCCTGGGCACGGCGGCTTACATGGCGCCGGAGCAGGCCAAGGGATTCACGGTCGATAAGCGCGCCGACATCTGGGCGTTCGGTGTCGTGCTGTTCGAGATGCTCACCGGCCAGCGGTTGTTCGAAGGTGATTCGGTGCCCGACACCCTCGCGCGGGTGCTGCAATGCAAGGTTGATTTCGAATCGCTGCCTGAGTCGACGCCGCCGGCAATCCGCCGGCTGCTGCGCCGCTGTCTCGAGCGCAATCCGACGAACCGCCTGCACGACATCGCCGACGCTCGCATCGTGCTTGACGACGTGCTCGGCGGCCGGCTCGAGGAGGGGGTCGCGACAGCGGTCCGACCGTCGCGCTCGTTCCTCCGCCACCCACTGCTGGCGTGGACGGCGGGAGCCCTGCTCGGGCTCGCAGTTGGTCTGCTCGCCCACCGCCAGCAGGCGGGCAGCGAGACGCCACGCGAAGTGTCCTACCAACTTCAGAGCTACGACACGCAGGCCATCTTCGCCGCCCGCTTCATGCCCGATGGCCAGACCACCGTGGTCAGCGCAGCGCTCGAAGGCAATGAGCCGGAGCTGTTCGTCATCCGCCCCGGCTCCCCCGCTCCGCAGCCCCTTGGCTTGCAGGGCGTCCACCTGCTCGCCGTCTCCTCGCGCGGCGAGCTGGCGGTGCTCGATCACGCGGTCTACACCGGTCATCATCGACTGTTCACGGGGACCCTGGCCCGCATGCCACTCGAAGGGGGAACTCCCCGCGATCTGCTGGAGAGCGTCCGTGAGGCCGACTGGACACCCGACGGCAGCGAGCTCGCCGTCATCCGCGACGTCGGGGGCAGGGACCGTCTCGAGCTCCCCATTGGCACGGTGCTCTACGAGTCGTCAGGCTACTTGAGCGACCCTCGGGTCTCGCCGGGCGGCGATCGGATCGCCTTCATGGAGCACCCTTCGAGATTCGACGACCGCGGATCGGTCGACGTCGTCGATCTCGACGGCCACGCCCGGGTGTTGAGCGGTGGGTACTGGGCGGTGGAGGGCCTGGCGTGGTCGCCGGATGGCGCTCGTCTGTACTTCAGCGCCACGAAATCGGGAAGCGCCCTCGCCATCTTCGGCGTCGATCTCGAGGGACGCGCCTGGCGCGCGCTCGAGGGCGCTGGCGATCTGATCCTCCACGACATCGCGCGCGACGGCACCTGGGCGGTGACCCAGGATGATTTCCCGACGCAGTTGAGCTTTCGTACCGCCGCTGGCGCCCAGAGCGACCTCTCGTGGTTGAACAGTGGTGTCGCGCCGGTTCTGTCGGCGGACGCGAAGACCCTGATGTTCACCGACCAGAGTAGCCACGCCGGGGCCAACTACTCAGTCTGCTTGCGGCCGACAGCGGGCGGCGGCATCGTCAGTCTCGGCGAGGGGGCCGGCCAGGCCTTCTCGGCAGACGGCCGGCGCGTGCTCGCGGTGGTGCCCAGCACGCCTCCCCGTGTCGTTTCGTACCCGGTGGGCGCAGGCCAGCCTGTGCGCCTCGATCCCGGGGGGTTCGAGAACGTATCCCAGGCGTGGTGGCTGCGAGGCGAGGACCGCCTGCTGGTCGGCGGCAACCTTCCGGGCCACCCCCCGAGTTGCTTTCTGATCGATCCCACCGCCGGCACGATGGAGGCGGTGGGTCCGGAGGGGGTCCGGGTCTGTGCCCCGTCACCCGACGGCAAGGGTTTCCTGACCGAGAGCCCGTCCGGCTGGACGATCTTTCCGCTCTCGGGTGGCGGTGTGCCCCAGCCGCTGGCCGCGATCACATCCGATGACGTCTTCGTCCGCTGGAGCCCGGACGGCAGTGCCGTCTACTTTTTCCACCGCGCGGAGATCCCCACCACGGTGGACCGGATCGACGTGGCGACAGGTCTGCGCGAGACGGCTCTGCTGGTGGCTCCGGAAGACCGCGCCGGCTTGGTCTCCATCCTCGGCGTCGCCCTGGGCGACAACCAGCAATCGGTGGCATACGCCTCCTGGTACTACCGCTCGAAGCTCTATCGCGTCGAGGGAGCTCGGTAGTGGCTGGCCTGGGCCGGAACGGCCGCAGACGGCTCCTGGTCGAGGAGGAGCGGACTCCCGGAGCGCCGTCGCCGCACGGGATCGTCGTGCAGCCCTGCGCCGAAGCACGGCGCAGGATCACGGAGACGCGCACGTCATGAGCCTCTTACTCGGCACACGCCTCGGTTCGTACGAGATCACCGCCAAGCTCGGCGAGGGCGGCATGGGCGAGGTGTGGCGTGCGACCGACTCCAAGCTCGGCCGCGAGGTCGCCCTCAAGCTGCTGCCGGAGGACTTCGCCGCGGACCCGGAGCGCCTCGCCCGTTTCGAGCGCGAGGCCAAGCTGCTGGCCTCGCTCAACCACCCCAACATCGCCACTCTGCACGCGCTCGAGCACCTCGAGGGCCGGCACGTGCTGGTCATGGAGCTGGTCGAGGGCGAGGGGCTCGACGAGCGCATCGCCCGCGGTCCGATCGCGGTCGATGAAGCAATCGCCATCGCCCTGCAGATCGCCGAAGGGCTGGAGGCGGCCCACGAAAAGGGCATCGTCCACCGCGACCTCAAGCCCGCCAACATCCGCATCCGCCCCGACGGCACGGTCAAGGTGCTCGACTTCGGCCTCGCCAAGGCGTGGGAGAGCGAGCATGCGGACAGCAACCTGTCCCTGTCGCCGACGATCACGGCGCGGCACACCCGGGCCGGGGTGATCCTCGGGACCGCGGCTTACATGGCGCCGGAGCAGGCAGCAGGCGCCGGCGCGGACCGCCGCGCGGACATCTGGGCGTTCGGGGTGGTGCTGTGGGAGATGCTGACCGGCCGCCACCTGTTCGACGGCGAGACCGTCTCCCACGTGCTCGCCTCGGTGCTCAAGGACCAGGTCGACCTCGAGGCGCTCCCTTCCGGCGTCCCGAGCCGCATCCGGGACCTCATCGAACGCTGTCTGCAGAAGAAGCCCAGGCGTCGGCTGCAGGCGATCGGCGACGCGCGCATCCTGCTCGAGGAGTACCTCGCCGACCCGGAGGGTTTCGAGCCGCAGATCGGGCCCGCGGCCGCAGTGGCTGCGGCGCCATCGCCTACGCGGCGGGTGCTGCCGTGGGCTGCGGCCGGGGTGCTGGCCGCGACCCTGGTGGCGACCCTGGGTGTGCTCGCGATGCGCAAGCCGGCGCCCGCGCGAGTCGTCCGCTTCGACATCACCGCCCCCGAGGCGCTGTCCGAGGTTGGCGCCCCCAAGCTCTCCCCGGACGGTCGCGCGATCGCCTTCAACGCCACCGACGCCAAGGGCGTGACCCAGATCTGGCTGCGGTCCCTTGACGATCTCGAGCCCCGGCCGCTGCCCGGTACTGACGGCGCCACGCGGCCGTTCTGGTCGCCCGACAGCCGCTACCTCGGCTTCGTCGCCGGCGGCAAGCTCAAGAAGGTGCCGCTCGCTGGGGGACCGCCCCAGACCCTGGCCGACACCCCGACCGGCTCGGACGGCAGCTGGAGCACGACCGGTGTGATCCTGTTCGACGGCCAGTCGAACGATCCCATCCTCAAGGTGCCGGCCACCGGCGGGACGCCGCAGCCGGCGGTCAGCGCCGACGCCTCAAGCGGGGTCACGTCGGTCGCATGGCCCCAGTTCCTGCCCGACGGGAAACACTTCCTCTACGTCGCCGACGCCACCGGCGGCGGCCAACGGCACCTGATGGTCGCGAGCCTCGACGGCAAGGAGGCCCCGCGCAAGCTGCTCGAGGTGGAGTCGCTGGTCCAGTACGCGCCGCCGGGCTACCTGCTCTACGTGCGTGAGAGCTCACTGCTCGCACAGCCCTTCGACCCGGTGGCGTGCGAAGCCCGCGGCGAGGCGGTGCCGCTCGCTGAGCAGCTCGGCACGACATCCCTCGGCCTCGCGGACTTCTCCGCCTCGGACAACGGGACCCTCGTGTACCGCAGCGGATGGACTGCCCGCCGGCGCCTGGTGTGGGTCGACCGCAGCGGCGCGGAGCAGGGCGACGCCGACGAACCGGCCGTCTACCGCGAGATGGCGCTGTCCCCCGACGGCCGCCGCCTGGCGGTCACGATCACCGACTCCCGCTCCGACAACAGCGACATCTGGCTGCGCGACCTCGAGCGCGGCGTGACCTCGCGGTTCACCTTCGACGCGGCGCGCGACTTCGCCCCGGTGTGGTCGCCGGACGGGGCGACGATCGTGTTCACCTCGACCCGCGACGACACCACCGCGCTGTACACGAAGTCGGCGTTGGGCGGGGGATCTCCGACCCTCCTGTTCAAGTCCGAGGGCGCCCTGTCCGCCCAGGACTGGTCGCGAGACGGGCGCTTCATCCTCGTGAACCGAATGGGCGAGACGACGGGCTTCGACATCTGGGCGCTGGCCATGGACGGTCCGGACAAGGGCAAGGGAACGCCGCTGGTCGACACCCAGTTCACCGAGGTCCGCCCGGCGTTCTCCCCCGACGGTCGCTGGTTCGTCTACCAGTCCAACGAGTCAGGCCGGTTCGAGATCTACGTCCAGCCCTTCCCGGGTCCCGGGCGGCAAGTGGCAGGTCTCCACCGACGGCGGCGAGGAGCCGACCTGGAGCGGCGATGGCAAGGAGATCCTGTACCTGACCCCCGGCGGCAAGCTCATGGCGGTGCCGGTGACCACTGGCGCCAGCTTCGCCGCCGGGCGCCCGACCACGCTGCTCTCAGTGCGCCTGGCGCCGATCATGATCCGCAACCGCTGGGTCGCCAGCCGCGACGGGAAGCGGTTCCTGTTCCTCGAGCCGGAGGGCGCCGCCCGCACGGTGCCGATGACGGTCGTAATGGGCTGGGCCGAGGCTCTGAAGGCGCGGTGAGGCCAACCGGGTCGCTGCCTCGAGGGACGGACCCGGATTGACGGGGCGTACAGGTGGGGCAGCTCCCATCGTGTAGAATAGTGAGAGCACAGGAAACAGAATGAGCGAGTTGATCGGTCAGCAGCTCGACCGCTACCGACTCGTCGAGTTAATCGGTAGAGGCGGGATGGGGTCCGTCTACCGCGCGCACGACACGACCCTGCGCCGCGACGTCGCGGTCAAGGTCCTCACCGACGCCACGCCCGAGGACACCCACCGGCTCGAGAGGTTTGAGCGAGAGGCCCGCAGCGTGGCCCAGCTCTCGCACCCCAACATCCTCGCGATCCACGACTTCGGCGAGCACAACGGGATCCGGTTCGCGGTCACCGAGCTGCTCGAGGGGCAGGATCTCGGCGAACGGCTGCGCGAGCGGCAGCCGTCGCTTGAAGAGACGGTGGAGATCGGGGCTGCGGTCGCCCGGGGGCTCGGCGCCGCGCACCGCAACGGGCTGATTCACAGGGACATCAAGCCCCAGAACATCTTCGTCACCACGGCCGGCGACGTGAAGATCCTCGACTTCGGCCTCGCGCGGCCGTCGATCCGGGCCGAGGTGGAGGCCTCGACGCAGACCGGGGAATCGGACCTCACGGCGGAGGGCACGATCGTCGGCACGGTGGCCTACATGTCGCCGGAGCAGGTTCGCGGGGAGCCTCTCGACCACCGCACCGACATCTTCTCGCTCGGCTGCGTGCTCTACGAGTGCCTCACCGGGACCCACCCATTCCGCAAGGGCAACCGCTTCGAGTCCATGTCGGCGATCCTGACCGAGAGGCCGGAGCCGCCGAGCGCGCGCGACAGCCGGGTGCCGCCGCAGCTCGATGCGGTCGTGCTGCGCTGCCTGCAGAAGAACCCCGAGGAGCGCTTCGACTCGGCCCGGGACGTCGCGTTCGCGTTGCGCGCCGCGGTCGAGTCGGGACCGCAGCGGCCCGCTGTGGCCGCGCGGCCTGCGAGCCACCGCACCACGCGCACCGCGGTGACCGCTCTGGCCCTCGGGGCGCTGCTGACGGCGGCGGGAGCTCTGGGCGTCCGGGCCTGGTGGCCCGCTCCGGTGGTCATGCCGGCCGAACCTCACCTGGCCGTGATCTCATTCACCGCGGATGCGGGTGATCCCGCCCAGCAGCAGCTCGCCGCCGGCCTCACCGAGATCGTGGCCGACGGCCTGCGGCCGCTCGAGGAGCAGACCTGGGGCCGACTGTGGGTCGTCCCCCGCCGGCTGATGACCACGCCCGCGCTCGACTCGCCGGACGGGATGGCGCGGACCTACGGCGTCAACCTCGCTGTCACTGGCTCGCTGGCGCCGCGGGGGGATCGAACTCGCCTCGTGCTTGCTGTCGTCGATCCGGGAAGCGGGCGCGAGATGGCGACCGCGGTGATCGAGGACGACCTCTCCAACCTGAACTCCTTCCAGCAGCTCCCGGTCCTCCGGATCGCCGAGATGGTCGGCGTCGAGCCGACCGCCGGCACCCGGGAGCGGATCGAACGGGGAGCGACCGGCGTCGCGGCGTCCTTCCTGCCGTACGTGCGCGGGCTGGGGCTGCTCGGCCGAGGCGGCCGGCCCGCCGAGCCAGGCCCGGCGATCGAGCTGCTCGAGCAGGCTGTGGCCCAGGACCCGCTGTTCGTTCCCGCGCGGGTCGCGCTGTCGTCCGCCTACCTGGCGCGCTTCCGCGAGAGCCACGATCCGCAATGGAGCGGGCGAGGGATCGAGGCCGCTCAGGGAGCGGTCAACCAGGGGCCCGACGCTCCGGCCTACGCCGTGCTCGCCGACAACCTCGCGGCCGCCGGGAACCACGAGGGGGCGATCGCCGCGCTCGAGGAGGCCGTGCGGCTGTCGCCCGCGAGTGGTGAGACCTGTCTCGCGCTCGGCCGGGCCTACCAGGCGGCCGGACGGTTTGACGACGCTCGTAGGTCGTTCGAGCTCGCCATCAACCGCCGGCCGGGTTTCTGGCGGCCGAGCTACTGGCTCGGCGCGCTCGAGATGAGAGCCGGCGAGTACGACGCGGCGGCCAACCAGTTCCGGCAGGTGATCCGGTGTGCGCCGCGCTACTTCAACGCCTACAATAACCTCGGCGGCGTGCTCCACACCGTCGGCCGGGTCGAGGAGGCCCGCGCACTCTACAAGCGCTCGATCGAACTTAAGCCGGATGGCAACTATCCGGCCTACTCCAACCTCGGGACCCTCTACTTCGAGGCCGCCCGCTACGCGGACGCCACCGCCATGTTTGAGCGCGCCTTGCAGCAGGACGACAGCCATTACTACATCTGGGGCAACCTGGGCTACTCCTATCAGTTCAGTGCCAAGTCCGATAAGGCGGCACCCGCCTTCCGGCGAGCCGTCGAGCTCGGTGAGGCCGAGCGGTCCGAGCGGTCGGACGACGAGGACCTTCTCGCCGACCTCGCGGGGTACTACGCGATGGTGGGGGACCGGACCGCTGCGCTGAAACGGCAGCAGGCGGCGGTCGCACTGCATCCCTCCGAGCCGGAGGTACTGGCATCGATCGGTGAGAATTACGAGGGGCTCGGCGATCGAGAGCGCGCGATCGAGTGGATCGCGCAGGCGCTCCGCGCGGGCTACCCTCGCGCGCGGTTCGAGCAGAGGCCTTTCTGTGATTGGAAGGGAGCTGGTGTCGGACGTTCGTTACGAGAGCTGGTGAGCGATCGAGATCCACCCTCAACAGCACAGCAGCCGGCCATTGAAGCACGACGGCCAGGGACGTTGCAGAAAGGAGAGAGCATCATGATGAGACCCGCGAGCGCACCCGTCACGAAACTCGTCCTCACTCTGGACACCACCAAATCTCCCCCCTGCGTCAGTGTCGGGCAGCAGCCTCCCGTTACGGTCAAGGGGGACAGGACGTCCTGACGCTGACCAACAACACCGGCAACCCAGTGGTGCTCTTCTTTGACAACAACGCATTCAAGGAATCTGCCAGCCCCTCCGCTCCCGTCATGCGCGTCGTTGCGATCGAGGCGAACCCGTCAAAGCCCGTGTCAATCGTGGCGAAGACCGTAACCGTGGCGACTTTGGTACTCGACCTGGATCCACGTGTGCGGTCACGCGGACGCCGTACTCTGCGAGCCGCTCAGCCTGGCAAGCACGGTTTCGGAGTCGGCCCTAAGATTCGTCATCGTTGTCGATCCCTGACTCGGTTCCGAGCAGGGCCCGAGAGTGGCGTGACCGCTCCCGAGCCCGCCAGAAGGACCTCGACCTGCCGTGACGGAATGCGACCCGCCCATGGACCCCGGCGCCGACTTCCACCTCGGCGAGTGGCTGGTGCAGCCGAGCCTCAACCGGCTCACCCGGGGCGAGGTGCGCGTCCAGCTCGAGCTCAAGGCGATGGAGGTGCTGGTCTGTCTCGCGGTCCACGGTGATCGGCTGGTGTCCCGGCGCGAGCTGGTCGACGCCGTGTGGCGGACCGAGTTCATCGCCGACAACACCCTGACCCACGCGATCGGCGAGCTCCGCAAGGCTCTCGGCGACGACCCCCGGGCGCCCCGCTACATCGAGACCATTCCCAAGCGCGGCTACCGGCTGGTGGCCGAGGTGCGGCGCGCGCCGCCGGCGCCGGAGCTTCCGCGCGAGGCCGAGTGCGCGTGCGTCGTGGTCTTCGGCGGGCGCTGCGTTCCCCTCGCCGACGGTGAGCACCTGATCGGGCGCGCCGCCGACGCAGCGATCCGGGTCGACTCGAAGCGCGTCTCGCGCTACCACGCGCGGATCGCGGTCTCGTGGGGCCATGCCATGCTCGAGGATCTCTGCAGCAAGAACGGCACCTTTCTCGGCGACAGGCGGGTCGAGACGCCGGTCGAGCTCGAGAGTGGTGATCGGATCACGGTCGGGCCGGCCGAGCTGGTCTTCCGCGTCGTCGGCCTGGCCGGCTCGACCGAGACCGAAGGCGATGAGGCCCTCCCGCGCTGACGGGCGCCCCGGCCGCGTCGCCGCATGACGCGGTGAGATTCGCCTGCCCACATTTCCACCACCCGATCCCCACAGTTACGAGAGATCTATCGCATCTTTCCTCAATTACTTATGACGCGCTGAGCCTGACCTTGGGGCCAGGTGCGGTGGCCTTCCCAGGAGCGACCGCCGCACCGGGGAGGGCCCCATGGCACGGACAGCCTCGGTTGCAGCACTCGAACCCTCGACCCGGACGGGAGCCGACCTCTGGACCGCGACCCTCGCGGCCGCCCTCGCCCTGTGGGCGGCTGTGGCCCCAGCGCAAGATGCGCCGACGTTGCCCCGCCTCTCCGCGGGGCGGCCCGAGGTCAGGTGCGGTGGTGACGCGCTCGACGGCGCCTGCGCGACAGGTTGCTCCGGCCATCCGCTCGACGGCCGCTACGACGCCGACTGCTTCTCGTGCGACGTCTTCGCCAGCCCGAGCCCGGCCCCCGCCTGCCAATCCGGTGCGGCCACGTGCGAGATCCACCTCGGGATCGACCGCATGGGTGCCATGGTCGAGTCGGGCGAGTACCGCGACGACGTCATGCGGCAGGTCGTGCTCGGTTACTGGGACAAGGCCGCCTGGGACCTGCCCGACCGCTGGGGCGCCCACGGCCTCGACGGCTACGTGGTCTACGCCGTGGTGTGGACAGCCCTGAAGTACCGCAGTGAGCTCGATGGGCACCCCACGACCCGGATGGCGATGGAGTGCATGCTGCGCGACCACGCCGGGCGCGGCTTGCCGACTAGGCTCGACAACGGCGAGCGCTGGTTCCACGGCGAGGTGGACGAGTGGAACTCATGGAGCGAGGACTACATGGCCTTCGCGCTCGGCTACGCGGCCGCGGACGCCTGGTTCGCATCACCCTGGAACGACGGGGACTACGCCGACGAGTACCGCGGCAGGGCCGAGGCCGCCGTGGCGCTGGCGTTCAGTGTCAGCAACGAGGCGCCCCAGACGCTTCGCCGGGAGCTCGACACCGACCCACAGGGCCGCCAGGACGCACCGTCGGTCATGCTCCGCAACCACGACGAGTACAGCCCGGTCTACGCGATGTTGCTGCTCAAGCACGTCGGCGACGTCAATAGCGTCTACCGGGCGGCCTCGCTGCCGCCGGTGTTCACCTGCTCGAACAAGCCCGCCACCTTCGACGAGCTCTACGCCTGGGTGACGAGCAAGATCGAGCCCAACCCCGACGGTGCTGGCTACACTTTCCGCCGAGACGGTTGCGCGAGGGACGACGGGGTGCTCTCCTACTGCGACGACCGTCCCGGCGACCCCGCCGGCACCGGCGGCGACTGGCGGGAGCCTGCCCACTACCCGCTCCAGGAGATGCTGCCCGACCTCTGCGTCGACCCGCACCTCGAGTACTTTGGCCCCCCCTGCGGCCACGTCGGACCCGCCGGCCTCGTACAGGCGGACCACAACTACTACTACAACTGCGTCTTCGCCGGCGACGGCAGTGAGTGAAGGTGCTGCGGCTCAGTGTGCGGCGTGGGCATCAGGACCGCCACGGGCGCCGAGCCGCGCTCACCTCCGCATGCCTTCATCCTCGAGGCCGCGTGACGCAAGAACCGGCGTGCTGCTCAGCGTCACGCCCTCGATCCTGCGCAGTGAAAGGTGACACTCGGCATCGATCCTCGCGATGTAGGCAGGATCGAAGCAGTGCCAGATGATCAGCTTCAGAACGTCTCCGGCGGCGAGGGCCGTCTCCGTCGCCATGACGTGCCAGGTTCCCTTGGCGCCGGTCGTGCGGTTGGCGGTTTGCCGTGCGTCGTTGCCGAGGACGATACCGTTGAGCTCAACGAAGCTGTAGAAGTAAGACTGCATCTCGGCGACAGGATCGGGCTGGAGATTGACCTGAATGTCCTCAGGGACCATCCACCGGATCGTGCACAACAGCAGGTACCAACCGCCCAGGCGACCTGGAATCGTGATCCGGGCCGGCTCCCCCGGGTCGAAGTAGCCCCCGTGGTCGATGTCCTCCCTCGAGAAGCTGACCTCGACCGGCTGACCCGGAGGCACGTCGCTCGAGTACCCGGTCACCTTGACCAACTTCGGCCTGCTGAACCACAGAGGCATGGCGAGCTCCTTTCGCTTGCAGCCATTGACCATGAGGCAACCCGCCGGATGCCCCGCGTTCTCGCACGTGGGTCGACCTCGATTTCCGCCGAGACCTCAAGCTGTCTTTCAACTTGAATCAGTCATACCTTTACTAGCGAATGTGTGCCTTCGGCTGTCTTTCCGCAATAAGAAGATGGCCAGCACCGCGGTGGAAACCTGGCGAACGCAGCCATTGCGGCTAATCGCGGCGATTGACGGGTACCTGCCTCGAGCGTACCGCGAGCCCGCAGGCAACATGGAAGGTCAATTTCGGCCACCGGGCCAACCAGGCTCCGAAGGAGTGGGACATGCATGCGAATCGCGCGCTCACTGCCGCCCTGATCATGGTTGTTCTCCTGGCCGGCGTGCCGGCGTTCGCCGCATTTCCGGCAACCGACACGTTCGTCGCCTCGGTCGGACGTGGCGCGGGGATGGCCGGATCGCAGTGGTAGACGACTGTCTGGGTCTACAACCCCGACAGCTTGGCGGCCAACGTGCAGCTCACTTTCCTGCTCCGCGACCAGGCCAACCCGTCCTCGCCTTACGTCTTCAACGACAGCGTTCCTGCCGGCGATACCAAGCGCTATGACAACGCCGTCCAGAACCTGTTCGGGCTGAGCGGCGTGTTCGGCGCGATGCATATCGTGGCCGACCGCAGCGTGGTGGTCAACTCGCGTATCTACTCGACCCGCCCGGCGTTCCTCGGCGGCAGCGGCGAGACCCCGGCCGGCCGCGTGCCTCTGGCGATCGTCGGGATCGTGCCGGTCAAGGCTACCGCGGAGAACGGTGCGATCACTCCCGGCGACCTCTTGGTGGCCTCGTCGACGCCGGGTCACGTGATGCGCTGCGACGACCGTGCGCGCTGCATCGGCGGGATCGTCGGCAAGGCGCTCAGCCGGCTCGCGGACGGCACCGGGAGCATCACGGCGCTGGTTTCCTTGCACTAGCAGCGCGCACCGCTTAGCCCGCACGAGGCGTACCTATCCGGGAAATGGCCGTTGGGGCTAAGCGGCCCGAGCTGCTTCGGATTCGCTGTGCGAATCCTGCCTGCCGATCTGCAATCGGAGATGAGAGGACCATCCGGTCTGCTGAGTCGACCACGATCCGGCGGTTGGAGCCATGCAGGGCCAAGGCCCTGTCCGCCTTCTCCTGGCCTCAACTGCGGGCGAGGCCCTACGAGTATTTATCGGGGGGAACGACGAAGCGCTCGGCGGCGTGGAGCGCGACGTCCAGCGCCGCGCCCGTCGCGCGGGCCGTCACCCGGATGATGGCGTGCACCGCGGCCACGGTGGTGTCGTGGACGGTCCGGACGAGAGCGGCCGGCGGGGCGACTACCGGGATCATCGCGAGCACGCCAAACGGGCGCCGGGCGGTCGCCAGGTGGACGCGTTCGATGGCGCGGGAGGCCTCGACGACCCCGTCCCGAGTGAGGTCGACGAGGCCGCGCCACTGCGTGAGCGTGAGCCTGCTCAAATCGCCTCCGTGCACCACGTGCGGATCTGGGCGTAGACCTCGGGGTGGTGCGCGAGCTGGAGATGGCCGACGCAGGGGAAGACCCTGAACCGATCCGGCGGGACCGTCATGTGCTGCGCCGTGACGCTCGATTCGGGCACCAGAAGACCACTCAAGGCGGCCGCCACGGGTCGTCGGGGAGGTGGGGTACCGGCGATCACGTAGTGTGCGAACGCGCTCGAGAGCGGTACCGGATGACGCCAGCCTGTGGAACGGATGCCGACGCGGCGCCGTGCGCGGTCCTCGTGCCGGAGATCGGCGTCGCCCAGGTCTTTGATGGCGTCGCTGCGCAGGTCTCCGATGTCGGCGGCCAGCCGGGTGTAGGGGTCGGGCACGACCCGCAGGAGCCCGGCGGCGATCCGGCCGATCCGCTCCAGGGGCGCGCCGAGGTGGGGTGTGTCGATGAAGATCGCGCGCCGGACGAGAGCGAGCCATCGTTGGGAGCTCGCCCGTGCGTGCTCGCATGCACTCCTCGCCACGAGCCCGCCGAGGCTGTGACCGATGAGCAGGATCTCATCGAGTGCGACAGGGTAGGCGACGAGGAGCGCCTCGAGCAGATCGGACAGGGCCTCGCCGTTGTCGGCGATCGCGAGTCCGCTGTTGTAGCGGAGGTACATTGGCGTAAAGCCCAGGTCATCCGCGAGCAGAGCGCCGTAGTCCCGATCCTGCCCGTGGCCCTCCGCTTGTTGGAACTCCCACACCGTTTCCGTGCACATCAGGCCGTGGACGAGCAGCACGACGCGCGGCGTGGGCTCGGTGTAGGCTCTGGCCAGGGCCTCTCTGTCAATGGCGATCGGGTGTCCGCGGTGAACGCACGCCATCGGGGTCACGAGACCATTACCCCTGCGCTCGAGCTCGTCACCGACCAGCCCGTTGAGGAGTGCCAGAGCGGAGTTGAGTCCTGCTCCCATCAACCTCTCCTCGGACGCCGCCGCAGCGTGCGCCTCGAATGCGAGCACCAACCCGCGAGCCCATCGTATACCCCTGCGCCCCGGTTCGTCCCCGCGGAGGCGGCGATGGAGATGGTCGGCGGACAGGCTGCCAGGAAGCGGTGAAAAATCCATTTGCAGGAATAGCTTGCAATTTGCCCGGCGTTGTGACAGAGTGTCGCGTCGGCCCTCTGGGGAATGCTCGTGATGCAGCCCAGGTCGGCGAACAATTCGCAGGGTCAACAGTGACCCGAACGGCAGACCTCCGGCGATTCTCCCGTTCCTTACTCAGCCGGAAGTGACTCGCAGCGTACCTGTGACTCGTCGCCGTTCGCTTGCAGAAAGAACGACTGCTCGTTGAGACCGAACGATCTAAAACTCGATCCCGTCCCGCTCTGCGGGCTCTCCCTCCTGGGCTTCGAGAAGCTGACCCCTTTCCAGAGCGCCGAGCAGACTCCGGTATTCGTTGAGAGCGTCTGCGTGGCTGCCCCCGACACAAGCGCAGTGCTCGTGCCGCCGGTTGTGCAGCGTGTGCCGAGATCGGCAGGCGGCGCCGGAACCCACACCACCGTGATGTTCAACTCGGCCCCAACCGCTCACACCCCGGGTGCACGAGTATGACCCGAATCGAAGTTTTCGCTTCCGGCCGACCGCCGTGGTCAGTCGGTGACACGGCGGGCAGCGAGCCCGCTCCGATGGAACGACGGGAGCGTGTTGGCTGACGCCGGCGCCTCCAGGAAAAGAGAGAGAAGGACGATATGTCAAAGAAGCTGTTTGTTGGAAGTTTGAGCTGGAACACTGATGACCGCGGCCTGCGTGCGGCGTTCGAGCCCCACGGCGAGATCACCGAGGCGACCGTCATCACCGATCGCGACTCGGGCCGCTCCCGTGGGTTCGGTTTCGTGACCTTCGCCGATGACGAGGCGGCCGACAAGGCCGTTGCGGCGCTCAACGAGAGCGAGCTGGATGGGCGGACGATCAAGGTTGACGTCGCGCAGGCCAAGGAACGCGACGGCGGCGGCGGCCGTTCCAGAAGCAACCGCTGGTAAGCCACCTCACCCGGCTGATCGACCCCCTCCCCGCGGAGGGGGTTCGTTTTTGTGCCCGGTCCCTGGCCTGAGCTTCTCACCACCTCCCTGCGACAGAGGACAGCCTGCCTAACATCGCCATCCGTCTCGCGACGATTGGCTACTGGTTTCACCGCATCCCGTGAACATCTCGTCCTCCCGTTCGTTATGGGGGTAACGGCGACCACCTGGGAGGACCCACCGTGCTCTTCCTCGAGAAGCGCCACCTCACCGACAGCCAGGCTCGCTTCGAGATCGTCGTCGATGCTCGGCCCATGCGAGCCGGGATCGACCCGTACAACAAGCTGATTGACCTCGGAAGTGCAGGCAAGATCTTGCGGGGGGCGCCCCGATGGAGCACGATGTCCGCGTGAGGGCACGCCACGGAGATCGAGCGGACCGGATGCGGGGCGGACCGCTCCGTGGTCGCTCTGCGAGGGGAGGTCCCGGCAGGGACCGGTGAGGACGACGTGAATCCGGAGCGGTGGGAGCGCCTTAAGGAGCTCTTTGTCGAGGCCCAACGCCTCGACGGGGCCGAACGCGAGAGCTTCCTCGACGGCGTGTCTGCGGATGACCCGGATCTTCGCGCCGAGCTCGAGTCCCTGCTCGCGGCCGAGGAGGACGCTGGTCGTTTCCTGGAGGCGTCAGCGGCCGAGGATCTGCTGCGCGACCTGCAGACTCCGGCTCCCTCGCCCGTGGGGCGACGCTTCGGTCCCTACCGCGTGACGGCCGAGATCGGCCGAGGCGGTATGGGAGTCGTCTATCGGGCGGTGCGCGCCGACGACGCTTTCGAAAAGGAGGTCGCTCTTAAGCTCCTCCACACCGACCTCGAGTCCGAGTTCTTCGCAGAGCGCTTCCGGCGCGAGCGCCAGATTCTGGCCTCGCTCGAGCATCCCAATATCGCCCGTCTGCTCGACGGTGGCGCTGACGACTCCGGGCGCCCCTACTGCGTGCTCGAGCTCATCGATGGCGAGCACATCGACGTCTACTGCCGAGAGCACGGCCTCGACGTCGCAGCGCGTCTCGAGCTGGTCCGCACCGCGTGCAGCGCGGTTGCCCTGGCCCACAGTCGGCTGGTCGTGCACTGCGACCTCAAGCCCGCAAACGTCCTGGTCACGACGGACGGCACGCTCAAGCTCCTCGACTTCGGAATTGCCAAACTCCTCGCCCCGGAAGGGGGAGCGCCGGCGACTGCCGGAACGGCGACCGGCTGGTGGATGACGCCAGAGTATGCGAGCCCAGAGCAGGTGCGCGGCGAGCCGGTGACGACCGCTACCGACGTCTACGCCCTCGGCGTGATGCTCTACGAGCTGCTCACCGGGCGCAAGCCCTACGACCTCGGCGCGCGCAGCCCCGAGGAGGTCGTGCGGGCCATCTGCGAGCAGGAGGCGGTGCGGCCAAGCCTGGCGGTGCTGCAGTCGCCGTCCGTCGGCGCGGCGGAGCCGATGGCGCCCGAGTCGCCAGCAGGCCTGCCTGAGGCGAACGTCCGCCGGCTGAGCCGGCGCCTCGAGGGCGACCTCGACACCATCGTGCTGCGCGCCCTGGCCAAGGACCCCATGCGCCGCTACCACTCGGTGGTGGACCTCTCGGAGGACCTGCGGCGACATCTCGGTGGCCTGCCGATCCGCGCGCGTCCCGACCGCTTCGCCTACCGAGCCCGCAAGTTCATCGGACGCCACCGCGCGGCGGTGGCGGCGACTGTACTCGCGCTCGCGAGCCTTTGCGGCGGCCTCGTTGCCACCGTGCACCAGGCGAATGTCGCCCGAGAGCAGCGGGCCGCTGCCGAGCGCCGCTTCGAGGAGGTACGGCGCCTGGCAGGGGTCTTCATTTTCGAGATCCACGACGACGTGGCCGCCCTTCCCGGCTCGACTCCGGTGCGCAAGCGGATCGTCGAGCTGGGTCTCGAGTACCTCGAACGCCTCGAAAGTGAGGCGGCAGACGACGCAGTCCTCCAGGCAGAGCTCGCCGCGGCCTACGAGCGGATCGCCGCGGTGCAGGGAGGGGTTGGGGTGTCGAACCTCGGTGACACCGACGGCGCGATCCGCAGCCAGCAACGGGCGCTCGCGCTGCGCGAGGCCATCGCGCGCTCCGCGCCGGCCGATCTTGACGCCGAGCTCGCCCTCGCCAGGGTCCACAGCACACTCGGCGATCTCCTCGGTGCCGCTGGGGACCGCGAGGGGAGGCAGCGGGAGTACGACACGGCTCTCGCCCTTCGCAGTGCCGCCGCCAAAGCGGCCCCCGACGATCCGGCGGTGCGTCGCGCCGTCATCTCGAGCGTCTGGGACTCGGCGCAGCTGCGGGTCGACGACGGTGATCTCGAGGGCGGTCTCGCGGGCTTCGAGGAGGCGCTCGGGCAATACCGCGCTCTCGCCGAGGCGCCAGAGGCGGGCGACGGGGACCGGCGCAACCTCGCACTCGCGTTCAAGAAGGTGGGGGCGGTCCAGTCGGTCGTGGGCGATCCGGAACGGGCGCTCGAAAGCCTGGAGGCGGCGCTCGCTATCGACCAGACGCGTCTTGCGGCGCGCCCTGGCTCCCCCGAGACCATGATCGACGTCTCCTTTGACCACGGGGACCTGGGCTACGTCCTGCTGCAGCTCGGTCGGACCCGTCAGTCGGTCGCGCACTACAAGCAGGCGGTTGAGCTCCGGCGGACGGTCTCGACGGCCGACCCGGAGGACGTCAGGGCGCGCAGCCTCCTGCGCAACGGCCGTGCCCGACTGGCCGGAGCGCTCGCCGCGGTGGTCTCCCAGCGGGGCGTCCCCTGCACCGAGGTCCGCAATCTCGCCGGACTCGCGTTCGCGCTGTGGGCCGAGGTGGAGACCGACGGCGCTCTCGACGAGGACGCCGCCGCCCAGCGGGAGCTGCTGCGGGCTGCCGCGGCGCGATGCTCTTCGCGCTAGGAGCGCGTACCGCATAGCCCCGGGGAGGGAAGTGGGCGGGTCGAGGCGAGCGTGGGGCTCTGCGGCACGCGCTCCTAAGGATGCGCTGCGCGCATCGGGTCGGCAATCAGGCGAGTGGGCTGAGATCAGGCGAATGGCGTGTTGCCATAGCCGAGTAGCCTGTACAAACCGTGCGGGTTGCCCCTAAACTGCTTGCTCATCAAGAGTACTTATAACGCGATAATTCTCAACCGCACTCTGTCTCTCCTGATACCACCAATCAGTGAATGGCGAAACCGTCCGCCCAACGGCAGGGCCCTCCTGCACCCTCCTCAGCAATGCGCGCAGCGCATTAGAGGAGGCTGTGGGGCAGAGGCCCACGCAAACCCTCCCACACGCTACGAGCCCCGCCGGGCCTATGCCCTACAGGCTCCTAGAGGCCGACTTGTTGCAGGGCTGGGGCTTCCGTATGCTGGCTCGGACCCGGCCGGGGGAAGAAACTGGAGCAGCGACTTGGCAGAGGACGTTACCGAGCTGTTGCTGGCTTGGAGTCGGGGGGATCGCCAGGCTCTCGACCGCCTCGTGCCGCTGGTCTACTCCGAGCTCAAACGACGGGCAGGCGCTCAGCTGGCGCGGGAACGCGGGTCGCACACGCTGCAGCCCACCGCCCTGGTGCACGAGGCCTTCCTGCGGCTGGTCGACCAGCGCAGCGCGCAGTGGAACGACCGGGCGCAGTTCTTCGGCGTTGCCGCCCAGGTCATGCGACGCATCCTTGTCGACCACGCCCGTGCACGGGGGGCTGCGAAGCGGGGAGGCGACGCCGTACGCATCTCCCTCGACGATGCGGGCGACGCTTCAACGAGTCCCGAGACCGACATCCTTCTCCTCAACCAGGCGTTGGAGCGGCTCGCGGTGCTGGACGAGCGGCAGGCGCGGGTGGTCGAGCTGCGCTATTTCGGCGGCCTCACGGTGGAGGAGGTCGCGGCCGTCCTCGAGGTCTCCCAGATCACGGTCAAGCGGGACTGGGCCATGGCCAGGGCGTGGCTCTACCGCGAGCTGACCGCCGGTCCACCCGCCCTTCAGGGGTGAGGAGTGAAGAGGAAGGAGTGAGGAGGGAGCCAAGAGGCCGATTTCCGCGCTGCTGCCAAATCCTGACTCCTCACCCCTCACACCTCACCGCCACGCTCACTGCTGCCGCTGCGGCGGGATGGTGATCGGGTCGCCGTACTGGTTCACACGGAAGGCCCGCACGTAGACCGGTCCGGTCGCTGCCACCTCGAGCCGCTTGACGTTTCCGTTCTGGCTCGCGTTCACGACCTGGATGATGCCGTTGGTCTGGATCAGCTCGCCGCCTCGGACGGTGAGCTGGGTCTGGCCCTCGGCGGCGCCGCTAGCGCCATCGAAGAGCTTGACGGTGAGGGTGACGGGGCTCGTGCCCGGGTTGAAGGCCGCGAGGTGACTGCGCTCGCGACCGCTCTGGTTCTGGACCTCGCGCAGGCCGAGCAGGTGGTAGGTGACCCCGGCCTGGAGCCTCTCGGCCGGGAGCATGCCCGGGATGAGCTGGCCGGCGGTGCCCACGACCGCGCCCTGGCCGTTGCGGAAGACCGCGAACTCCCGTCCAGTCGCGCTGATCAGGGTACCGTTCTGGGTGGTCAGGCGCAGGGTCCCGACGCCCTGCATCCCGAACAGCTGCCCGACGATGTCCTCGTAGCCGACGGTTGCGCCGCCGGCGATGGTGAAGGTCGTGGTGGAGGCGACGCCCGGCGTTCCGCGCAGGAAGAAGTCGGCCTTGACCGTCGCGCTGCCCTGGCTGAAGTTCGTCACGCTCGCTGATCCGCTGAACTCGTTGAGCCCCTGGATCGGTCCCAGCTCGAGCAGGGTGACCTCCGGCGCCCCGGCCGTGACCGGGAGGATGGTGGTCGGGTCGCTGGTCCCGGTGTACGTGATGTTGCCGTCCAAGATGCTGGCGTACGCGAGCGCCTTGCCGGCCGTGACCTGCACCGCGACCAGGATGTTGTCGCGCGGGGCCAACCCGAAGGCGCTGAATATGTTGTTGAGCTGGCGGTTGGCTCCGTTGTCGAGGTCGAAGGTCTGGCCTGCGGCAAGCGGCGAGCCGATCCGGTCCATCGGTGTCACGGTGACCCGGGTGCCGTTCGCGAGGCCCATCAGGCCCACGTTGACCCGGTAGACCTGGGCGTTGACGGTGCTCGCCAGGTAGCCCACCTGGCCGGCCGAAAGGGCGTCCGCGTCCTTGAGCGCCGGGAAGAACTGGCCGAACTCGCTGCCGTCGCTCTTGCGGGCGAAGACCACGCTTTGGGCGAAGAGCTGGTCGGAGCTCGCGGCGCCGCTGCCGTCTCGAAGGTCGAGCAGCAGGCTGCCCACGGCCGCGTCGGGGCCGCTGAACCCGAACCAGGCCGCGAGCGGGTCGCTGACCTCGAGCTGGACCCCGGCCGGCAGAGCCACGAGCGCCGTGCGGGTCGCGCCGCCCAGGTCGGCCCGCGGGGTGTAGGTGACGGACACCTGCCGGGCTGCGGTGGCGGAGCCGAACAGGTCGATGCGGGACGTGAAGAATGCCCCGGCGCCCTGAACCCTGGCGACCGCCGGCAGGGCCACCGAGGTGGCGGCCGGGGCGAAGACGTCGTACAGGCGACCCTGAATGCTGTAGTCGTAGAGATCGGTGCCGGTGCCGCCGATGCTCTCCCAGGCGACGAGCATGCGACCGTTCGGGGCGAGTGCGACCGCGGGAAAGACCTGCTCGTTCGTGGTGTAGGTGTTGGCCTGGACGTCGGTCGGGTCGAGCGCCGTCCCCGACGCGTCGAACGCCCTGAGCTGGATGCTGTAGTCGGAGTTGTCGTTCCCGGTGGAGCCGTAGCTCTGCCAGGCGAAGGCGTTGTACCCGTTCGGGCCCATGGTCACCGAGGGGTAGCGCTGATCGGAATCGACATAGGTGTTGACCTGGACGTCGTTGCCGTCGATGAACGCGCCGTCGGCATCGAGGCGGCGGGCCTGGACCGAGATGCGGGCGTTGTCGTTTCCGAAGGAGGCGCCGAAGCTCTCCCAGGCCACGGCGGCGCGGCCGTCCGCGGCCATGGCGACCGACGGAGCGGTCTGGGACCCGCTCGGGAAGGTGTTGGCGGTCTGCTGGGGCGCGGCGGCGGTCATGCCGGCAGCGACCAGCTCGTCCGCGTTGAAGTAGCGGATCGCGATGTCGTTGCTTGTCGCCGGGTGCATCCATGCGACGAGGTAGGCGAGGTTGCCGTCGGTCGCGATGACCGGCGTGTCCTGATCGCCGGAGGTGATGTCGTTGACCAGGAACTGGTCGAAGAAGGTGCCGTTCGCCGCACTGAAGCGCCGGCCCTGAATGCTGATGTCGGGGTCCCCTCCGGCGCCTCCGTCGCTGCGCCACACGACGACGAAGTCGCCGTTTTCCGCCAGCGCGACTGCCGGCACGAGCTGGTTGCCTGCGGTGTAGGCGCTGTTGACCAGGAGCTCGGGTCCGACCTTGGCGCCGGCAGCGCTGTAGCGCTGGGCCATGATGTTGAAGTCGTTCGAGGCGGCGTGATCGCTCACCCAGACGACGACGAAAGAGCCGCTCGAGCTCATCGCCACCGCGGGCGAAAACTGCCTGTTGGCGGTCGAGGTGTTGACCTGGAAATCAGACCCAACCGGGGTGCCGTCCGCGGTGACGACGCGAGCCTGGATCGAGAGTCCGTCGGTATCGGTGCCTCCCGAGGAGTAGCTCTCCCAGACTACGATGAAGTTGCCGGCCGCGTCGAAGGCGATCTTCGGATGCTCCTGATAGCTGCCGGTCACGGTGTTGATCTGGAACTGAGCGGTGCGAGGCGTGCTCGCGAGAACGCCCTGCCCAGCCCCGAGCAGGAGCACTACCGCCGCGACGACGAGCCCGGCTGCGCGCGGCCGCCTTTGACGCGGGGAGGATGAGGTGGATGAGGGCGACGACAAGTGGTCTTGACGGGACATGCGCTTCCTCCTGGCGGGTTCCGGATCGGCGGTCGTGCCGGGAGTGCAGCGCTGTTGCATGCCCGGTCAGCCATCCGTTCCGCTCGTCTGCAGTGGCAGCTTGAGTGATCCCTACCAAGGAACGCGAGATTTCGCGCGACGAGGTATCATGAACCGGATTTTCAGAGGTCTTGGAAGCCGCGGTGTCCGGTGCGCTCCAGAACCGTCGCCGGCATCGCTGCGAAACCCGACCGGTTCGTCGCACCGACATCCGGCTGCTCCCTCAGGTCCGACCCGACGTCCTTCGGCTCTCCGCAGCAGATCGCACCTCAGTCGCGATTCGCAGCCGTGAGGAGGTTTCCGACGCCTCACACCGTCGCGCCCTCCGCGCCGATCCCGCGGCCGCAGCCGTACTGCGTGGCGCGGCACAAGCCTGCACAGGGGCGCGCGCCTCAAGCGCCCCTGTGCGGAGGGGGGCGTGGCGAGAGCCAGTAGGGTGCGTTCTACCGTGCGGCCGCT
>CAWFFJ010000006.1:0-30558 GCA_963814875.1 uncultured Acidobacteriota bacterium | reverse complement strand
GGCGCCTCACTCCGACCAGCGCAGGTCGGGGTTGTACCAGGGGGCGAGCGCGGTGACGACAGCGTCGGCGAAGGCCGCCGCGCGGTCGATGTTGTCGGCGGTGAGGACGCCGAACGCACCACGGCCGGAGCGGATGTCCCGCCCGCCCGCGAAGCGGTCGATGACAACGCCGAGCTCGGCGCCATCGAGCAGGGCCCGGGCGAGCGCCTCCGGCAACATGATGCCCGGGCCGGAGCCGACCCACGTCCTGTGCCCGTCGCACGCCGCCGCCCAGTTGCGCAGCAGCACGAGCGGCATGGCACGGTCGACCACCACCGCTCCCCCTTCGAGGCCGAGGGCGAGGTCGGCGCCGGTGGCGGCGAGCGCGGCCTGTGCCCGCAGGCGCGCCCCCCGAACCCCCTCCGCCTCGCTCATCGGCATCGCCGAGACGCCCGAGGGCACATCGACCGGAATGACCTCGCACTCGGCCGCGTCGTCCCAGCCGGAGGCGGCGAGCCGTTCGAGCGCGAGCCGCACCGCGTCGAGCTTCGCCTGGCGCAGCGTCCCGACTGCGAGCCGCCGGATCACACGCCGACCTTCGGGCACAGCGGTTCGAGCGAGCACTCGCCGCACCGCGGCGTGCGCGCGTGGCACACCCGGCGGCCGTGGAGGATCAGCCGCATCGACAGGTCGACCCAGTGCTCACGTGGGACCAGCGCCTCGAGCCGGCCGGCGACGACCTCCGGGTCGCGGTGGTCGGCGAGCCCCAGGCGTTTGGCGAGGCGCTTGACGTGGGTGTCCACCGTGACCCCGGCGGCGATACCGAAGGCCTCGCCGAGCACGACCTTGGCGGTCTTGCGGCCGACCCCTGGGAGCTCGACCAAGGCGTCGAGGTCGGCCGGCACCTCGCCGCCGTGGTCGGTCACCAGGCTGCGCGCAGCCTGCAGCAGGTTGCGGGCTTTGTTGCGGTAGAAGCCGGTCGGGCGGACGACCTCCTCGAGCTCGGCGGCGTCGGCCGCGGCGAGCTCGGCCGGGCCTGGCCAGCGTCGGAAGAGCTCCGGGGTGACCTGGTTGACCCGCACGTCGGTGCACTGGGCGGAGAGCACGGTCGCGACCAGCAGCTGCCACGGCGTGCGGTAGTCAAGCTCGCACTCGGCACCCGGGTAGGCCTCGGTGAGGAGCTCCACGATCCGACCGGCCCGTTCCTTTGCCTTCATGGCTAGTCGGAGAAAGTCAAGCCGCCGATGAACTCGCGCAGGATCGAGGTGTGGGGCACCTCGTCTGGGAAGATCGACACGAAGATCGAGAGGAACTTCAGCAGCCGGTAGGCCTCCGCGTAGCGAGGGCTCGTCCGCGGGACCTGGAGCAGGAAACGCTCGGCGTAGGTCTTGAGCACCGCCGGCTCATACACCAGGGCCGAGTTGAAGATGACATCGGCGTGCTCCTGGTAGGGGAAGATCCACCGCGCTTCGCCGCGCCTCACCTGCTCCCAGAGGTCGAGTGTGCGCTCGGCGGTGAATCCCCGGAACAGCTTGTCGCGCACGATGCGTCGGATCAGGCGTGCGTCGGCGGTGAAGATCCGGTTGTGGCTGTCGATTGCGAGCTGGGACAGCGCCGAGATGAAGACCCGGATCTTCTGCTCGCGCGGCACCGACGCAGTCAGGCGATCGTTGAGACCGTGGATGCCCTCGACCACGAGGACCTGCTCGGGCTTGAGCCGCATCGGTACCCAGCGTGCCTCCTCGACCCGCTCACCGGTGATGAAGTCGTAGCGCGGCGTGCGCACTTCGCGCCCGGACAGGAGCTCGTCGAGCTGGCGGTGGAAGAGGGCGAGGTCGATCGCTTCGAGGGCCTCGAAGTCGGGCTGGCCGGACTCGTCGCGCGGGGTGTGAGCGCGGTCGATGTAGTAGTTGTCGAGCGACAGCGAGACCGGCTCGATGCCGTTGACCCGGAGCTGGATCCCGAGTCGCTTGGCGAAGGTGGTCTTGCCCGACGACGAGGGGCCGGCGATCGTGATCAGCTTGGCCCGGTCGCTGCGTGCGAGGATCTCGTCGGCGATCTGAGCGATCTTCTTCTCGTGCAGTCCTTCCGCGACCCGGAGGATCTCCCTGACGCCCCCGTTCAGGCACAGCCGGTTGAGCTGGCCGACGTTATGGACGCCGAGCACCTCCTGCCAGCGGAGGGTCTCGACCGCGATCCGGTACAGCTTCGGACGCGGGGAAAACGGCGGCAGCCTGTCGCGCTGGGCACGGCGCGGAAAGCGCAGCAGCAAGCCGTCCTCGTGGGGCATGACCCCGAACGTGGGCAGGCACCCGGCGTGCGGCGCGTAGGGCCCGTGGGCGATGTCCACGAAGTCGCCGCACCGGATGGTGTGTACCGTCGAGCTGCGCCGGGTCTCGAGCAGCAGGAGCTTGTCGTCGAACCCGCGCTCGCGGAAGAGCTCCTCGATCTCTTCGAGGGTGACTGTCTGCCGAATGAACTCCCGTCGCTCGGAGTACAGCTCATTCATCCGGGCCTCGAGCGCGCGTGCCATCTCCGGGAGCGCCGGGTGGCTCCCGCGGACCTGGTAGTGGTAGCTGTTGCCGAGCGATTGGCCGATGACCAGCTGCGCTTCCGGGTACAGCCCGAAGACCGACTCGTACAGCATCAAGCTCACCGAGCGCTTGTAGACCGCCTCGGCCTCGCGGTCACCGTAGCTGACGAGGTCGAGCGCCACCTTTCCGCGCAGGGGAAAGTCGAGCATCACCTGGCGGCGATTGACCAGCGCCGACAGCACGGTGTCGGGTAAGCCGTCGTCGATCTCTGTGACCAGCTCCGAGACGCGGATACCCGCCTGCCGGCGGTGCACGACCCCGCGATAGCTCACCTCGACGTAGGCTGAGTTCATGATCTCCTCGGCGCGGCCCTCACCCGACGACTCACGGGTCGCGGCCGACGGCCATGACCCCTCCGCCTCCCGCTCCGGGCGGAGGCGGTTCGGGGATGACATGGCCTCATGCACGCGCGGTCGAACCGCCCAACCACGGTCGCAGCCGCGCTGCAATGTCCTCGCCGAGCAGCTCGCGGGCCCGCGAGGCGACGTCTACTACCAGCGTCCCGAGCTCGCCCGAGCCGCCCCAGTGCCTCTCGACCGCATCTGCCCCCAGGACCGTCATGCCGTGCCGAACCACCGCCGCGAGAACCACCAGGTCGTCAACCCAGCCCGGAATGCCGCTCACAGCCTCGGGCAGGAACTCGTCCGACGCGACGACGTACACCACCGCGGCGAGAAGCCGTGCTCGGTAGGGCGCCGGCAGGTCGGGCTCGAGCTGGAGTCGGACGACGAGCTCAAAGAGGTCCGGGACGGCAACAATGCGATTCGCGGCCGGGTGGTCCCGACCCCCTCCGGTGGTGAGCCATCCCACCACGCGAATTCGCAAGCGCCTCGCTACGTTGTCGAGCTGCTCGAGACTGTCACTGTCCTGCACGCATCCCGTCCTTTGCTCAGCCGTTCGCCACATTCCGGCCGTCGCTGCCCCTTATCGTACAATACGTTCGACGTTGCGGCTCGTCCCGGGCCGTACGCCCCCGGAGGTCGTCGTAATGCAGCCCTTCTCTCTCCGTCTCTCTCTCGCACTCGTCACGCTCGCCCTGTCGGCTGGCCCGCTCACTCCGGCAGCGCCGGCTGCCGATACCGGGCACGCCCAACCGGGGGCCACACTCGGCACCGCGGATCCCGACGGTGATGGAGGCGTGGGCGAGGCGACTGCGATCCGCCGCCGGGTCGAGCTGGACCGCCAGACATTCGGCGACGGGGATGTCCTGACCTCCGAAGCGCTGCTCTCCCGTGCGCGGTGGGCCTTCGACCGTTGGCGCGAGCGGGGTCCAGTGGTACGTGCCGCGAGCCTCGCCGACTACGGATGGGTGAGCCTGGGGCCCACCAACGGCGCTGGACGCTTCACCGCCATCGCCCCACATCCGACAGCGACCGGGCGGGTTCTCGCCGGCGCCGCCGGGGGCGGCGTGTGGCGCACCGACGATGGTGGCTCCACCTGGACCTGCTTGACCGACGACTATCTGCCGAATCTCTCGGTCGGCGCCATCGCCTACGCGCCCTCCGACCCGACGATCGTCTACCTCGGCACCGGCGAGGGCGGCTCCGCGATCGACTTCATCCCCGGCATCGGCCTCGTCCGCTCGTTCGACGGCGGCGACAGCTGGACCCTGCCGACGCAGGTGATGGCAACCCAGTTCTTCGACATCTCGGTCGATCCGCGCGACCCCTACACCGTGCTGTTCGCCACCAACCAGGGGTTGCTGAGGTCGACCGACGGTGGCGTCAACTGGTCGAAGCCGATACCGAGCAACCCTTCGGGGCGCTCGACCACCGAGCTGGTCCCGACCCAGGTGGTCCGATCCGGGTCCAACCCAGACGTCGTGTACACGGCTCTCTGGTGCCTGGGTGAGTGCCCCGGAGGTTATACCCGCGTGATGAAGTCCACCAACGGCGGCCAGAGCTGGTCGCCGTCCGCGACCGGGCTCCCCCTCCCGTCGGCCGACGATCGCTCGCTGAATCGCAACGCCATCGCGGTCGCTCCGACGAACGACCAGATGCTCTACGTCGGCATCAACTCCGCGCCGACCGGCGACAACGACCCGCCGTCTCGGGTCTTCCGCTCCACCAACGGTGGCGGTAGCTGGACGGAGCTCGCCAAGCCCAACGCTTATCTCGGTCTCCAGGGATGGTATGACAACGTCATGACCGTCCGACCGACCGACTCCAACTGGGTGGTCGGAGGGGGCGTCTGGTACGTGCGCACGGTCAACGGCGGTGTCAGCTGGACCGAGCAGAACCCGTACGCGAACGGTGCGGACCCGAGCTGGCCGCACGTGGATGCGCACGACATGAAGTGGCAGAACGGCACCCTCTGGCTGGCCAACGACGGCGGCGTGTGGAAGTCCACCACCGGCGGCCAGACCTGGATCGACTGCAACACCGGGCTCATCACGCGCCAGTACTATGGCCTCGCGATCGATCCGGTGAACCGCGAGCGCGTCATCGCCGGCGCCCAGGACAACGGCACCAACCGACGGCGCGACGCCGGCGATGGCACCTGGGACTTGGTCATCGGCGGCGACGGCTTCGAGACCGCGATCAACCCGAGCCTCCCCGACGTCGCCTACGGCACCGTCTACGACACCCGCGTCTTCCGTTCCATCGACGGCGGCGCGGCCGGCTCTTTCATCGACGTCTCGCCGTCCACCGGGGCCGACGCCACACCGTTTCTCACGCCGCTCACCATGCGTCCCGACCAGCCGCAGGTGCTGTACACGGGCTCGACCCGGGTGTGGCGGAGCGAGGATGCGGGAACGACCTGGACGGCGCTGCCGACCGACACGACCGGCGGATCGTGGAACTCCGACGAGGTCTGGGCGATCGCGGTCACCCCTGCCGACCCGAAGGTCCTGATGGTCGCCAAGAACCGCAACGTCTACCGCAGCGACAACGGCGGGCTGAGCTGGCACGTCTGATGCCTCAAGGCTCCGCCGGTCTGCCCAGCTCCAAGCGGGTGGTCAACGTCGAGATCTCGCCCACCGATGCGGACGTGGCTTTCGCCTGCCTTGCCGGTCAGTCCGCCGGACATCTGTACCGCACCACCGACGCTGGCCTGACGTGGCAGGCGTCCGACTTCGGCCTGCCGCCGTTCTCCGTCCAGGTGATCCGGTTCGACCCCACCGACACCACCGGCTCGACGCTGTTCGCGGGCACCGACGTTGGGCTGTACCGTTCGACCGACGGCGGCATCACCTGGGCTCGCTTCGGCGACGGGCTGCCCGCGGCGTCGGTTCACGACATCCGCGTCCTCCCCGACGGATCGATGCTGCGCGTCGCTACCCACGGGCGCGGCGTGTGGCAGCTCGCGATTCCGACACCGTCCAACCGGCCGCCGACGATCGCCCTGTCGCAGCCGGCCGGCAACGTCTCGATCTCGACCGGCGACACGGTCACCCTGCATGCCGAGGTCAGTGATCCCGACGGCGACGCCGCGAGCTATGACGTGCTGACCACCGACACCTGGGAGTCGCTGGCCCACGGAACGGTCGCCGCCGGAGGCACCGCGACCGCCTCGACTTCCCACCGCTTCGACATCGGCGGCATCCACCGACTCGGTGTGAGCGCGGTCGACAGCCACGGCGCGCGCTCGAGCTCGTCGGTTGAGGTCACCGTCGAGGACCGCGCCGACAACTGCGCCACCGCGCGCACGGTGCCGCCGGCAGGCCCGTTCCCGGTCACCATTGCGACCGGGAACGACAGTGCGTCCACCGGCGCCAACGACCCGACCGTTCCCTGCGTCGCTCAGGGGGCCGGTCGCTCCGGCACCCTGTGGTTCGAGTTCACCCCGGCCGAGAGCGCCCACTACGCCCTCTCGACCTGCGGCTCGCTGGCGGACACGGTGCTGTCGGTATGGTCCGGCGAGGCCTGCGGTCCCTACACCGCAGTCGCGGGCGGCTGCAACGACGACGACGAGTCGGTCCACTGCGCCGGGCGCCGCACCGACTCGTGGCTCGACCTCGACCTCGAGGCAGGCACGACGTACCGGATCATGGTCTCGTCCTACGAGCCCGGCTCGCGCGGCTCGCTGCGCTTCAACGTCGAGTGCGACACGTGCACCCCCCCGGCCGAGGAGCACTTCTACCTGGTGCCGGCATCGGCACACGCCGGCGGCAAGGACGGGACCTTCTGGCTCACCGATCTGGACCTCTACAACCCCGGCACGACCGACGCGACGGTGGCCATTGCATTCCTCCCAGCGGGCGGTGACAACAGCGCGGCGCCGCAGGAGTTCTTCACCGTCCCGGCCGGAGCTTCGCTCGAGCTCCAGGACGTCGTCTCCTCCGCCCTCAAGAGAGAGGGTGCCGGTGCGCTGCGGCTGCGCTCCAGCGGCCAGATCGTGGTCGCCTCACGCACGTACAACACCGCCTCGACTGGCACCTTCGGGCAGTTCATCGCGGGTGTGCCCGAGGCGCTCGCGATTCCACCGGGCGAGGCCGTGGTGCTCGCCGGCCTCGAGTCCAGCGCCGACTTCCGAACCAACATCGGGGTTGCCTCGGCCGGCGCTGCGAACGCTACCGTGACGGTGGAGCTGCACGCCTCGTCGGGCACCCTCCTCGCAACACGGAACATCTCGGTGCCGCCTTACGGCTGGTTCCAGGTCACCGACATCTTCACCGACCAGGGACTCGGCACCGTCCCCGACGCCTACGCCGTGGTCCGCAACGTCTCCGGAACGGCCCACGTCGAGGTCTACGCTTCGATCGTCGACGCCCACACCGGCGACCCGACCTACGTCTCGCCCGTGGCATCGGTCGGCGCCGGTCTCTCCACCTGGATCGCGGCGTCGGCACACGCCACCGGCATCGGCACGTCGTTCTGGCAGACGGACGTCGCGCTGCTCAACCCCGGCGCCTCCACGGCCGCGGGTACGCTCGACCTCTATCCCGCCGATACCGACAACCGGCAGCGCTCGACGTCTCCGCTCGCGATTCAGCTCAGCCCCGGCCAGAGCGCGCGCCTCCGCGACGTGGTCCAAACCGCATTCGGCCAGTCGAGCCGGGTTGGCGCCCTCGCCCTGGCCGTCAGCTCGGGTGAGCTGGTGGTGACCAGCCGAACCTACAACCAGGCCGCCACCGGGACTTACGGCCAGTTCATCGCCGCAGTCTCCGAGCGCGACGCGGTGTCGACCGGGGAGACGGCGACCCTCGTGCAGCTGCGCAGGACCGCCGGCTTCCGCACCAACGTCGGAATGGTCAACCTCACGGAGACGACCATCCGCCTGCATGCCGAGTACTTCCGGGCCGACGGGACGTCATTCGGCAGCGCGAGCTACGACCTGCCGCCGCTCGCGTTCCACCAGCAGAACAACGCCATCCCGGGAACCGCGGACGTGGTGGGCGGGTTCGCCAGGATCACCTGCGAGACGCCGGGCGGGAGCTTCCTGGCCTACGCGTCGGTGGTCGACAACGGTTCCGACGACCCGGTCTTCATCCCGGCCGTCGTGATCACGAGGAACCCGTAGGGCTGGAGCTCGCCGCCTGACAACACTCAGGCGGCAAGCTCAACTGGCCGCGAAAGACACCGAGGCCGCGAAGCGGATCGAGTTCAGCGTCCACGCCAGGCGCGCAGACGGTCGGCGAGGCGCTGTACCGAGGCGTCAAGGTGGGGGAAGCGCGCTCGCAGCTGCTCGAACCTCCGCCCCGCCCAGCGCGACTCCCGCGAGAGCACGTAGAAGCCGAGCAGCAGGAGCAGGACACCCTGGAGCACCGGGAGGAAGAGGCCGATCACACCGAGGACAATCAGCAGCCAGCCCAGCACCAGGGTGAAAATCCGTTCGAATCGCCGGACCATTGAGCCTCCAGCCTCAGTGTATAGGGTCCGCATGCCTCACCACGCCCCGACAGCGGGAACCGATCTTCTAGTATCCTGTTTGGAAAATCCCGGTGCACTTCTCGTGGGCCATCGCGGCCCCTGGCTGCGTTGCTCCTCCTTGAAGTAGCAAGGTTTTCCGCCCCCCTCCCCTCACAGACCCGCCGCCCCCGCATCCTCCCGACCTCCGACCCCCCGGCGGGTTTCCGCCTGCGTCGTCGCGCCTTGCCAGGAACCACGCTGGCTCCGCGATAAGCACATGGGACTTCCCAAACAGGACACTAGCCTCAGTACTCCTCACCACTTGGCACCGGCGACAGCAGGCCGCGACACGAGATCCGGCGCCTCGTCGCTCGATAGCTCCAGGCCGACAAGCACCTCGTCGCCCTCGAAACGTACTGTGGTGAGGTGAGCAGCCTCTCGCACACCGGCAAAAAAAGTGCGGGCTCACGGGCCCGCAGGGGAAGGAAGGAGGTTCGATGCGTGTCAGCCAGTCTTGTGCTGGCCTGCCCCTCCTTCTGCAAGCGAGATGCCAGGAATTGTGAGCCTCACCAGTCGATTCCAAGGTCGTCTGCAAAACCCCATGCAAAAGTGACTTATTGCCTTGGATTCAGCGAAGGGTCAGACTCCGCGGGAGTCGGGTAGGCCAGGAAGACACTCTCCCAGGGTGTCAAGATGACACCAACGGGCTGGCGGGAGCGTTGCGTCATCCGGGCTCTTGACCGTCAGCGCCGGCGTTGACGGATCATCTGGGCCTGCCGACGAACCGGCGCCGGCACGTTGCGGTCCTTCGCGACCCGGTCGAGGTCGCGGAAATTGAGCCGAGGCAGGATATTCACGGCGACACGGTAGGGCGTCTTCGGGTTCTGGGAGATCGCGAGCGCGATCGGGTACTTCTGCATCCAGCGCGGGTTGGCGGCAATCCCGTGAATGATCTCGTCCGACACCGACCGCGATGCGGCGAAGCGCGCAATCTCGGTCTCGCTCAGCTTGGGGCTCCCGAGCACGGCGCGGGCCACCAACCGGTTCGGGGACATGACCAGAACCGCCCGCTCCTCGCGGGTCCCCTTGAGCGCGGTCATGATCTTCTCGAACGTCGTCAGAAAGTGGAGCCGGGTGTGGATCGGGAGCAGCGAGCGGTCCTTCGGCACGGGCTCCGGTTCCGGCGGGGAAGGGAATGGCAGCTCATCTTCGGCCGGAATGTGGGCCCCAATCAGTTTGAGTGCGGCGAGCGCCTCCACCAGGGACGGTCCCGGTTCTGGCTCTTCGAGCTCCCCAGCGGCCGCTATGGCCTTGTCGATGAACTCTTCCTCGAACTCCTTGACCCGGCGCAGGACGACTTGAGTGACCTGGGAGTTGCCGCGAAGGTCCTCGAGGATCTCCAGGCACGCGAGCAGGCGTACCTGGTTGGTGATGATGATGTCCTGAACCAGCGAGCTGCCCCGTGAGGCAAGGACCCGCAGCGTCTCGTTCGAGACCGCGCGTGCGGCGGCCGCCGCCGCCCAGATCTTATCCTCCTGTCGCAGGCGTACCAGGATGTCGATCTCGATAGGGTCGAGAACGCCCCCGTGGATGGCAGTGACCACCGTGTCCGCCTCGACCTCGACGACCGACCGCCGCGCGGGGTCCGACAGCTCAGGGTCCGCGTCCGCGGACAGCAGCAGCTGGATGCGCAGCAGATCCTCACGCGACACCGGCAGCAGGCCTTGCGCGGCGAAGAGCCGGACCTGACGCGGGATCATGCCGCTACGGATCCCGTCGATCAGCTGCTTGGCGGCATCAGTCGACATTCTGTCTGCCGGCTCCTTGGGAAATGACGCCCTTGCGGCCGAGCTCGAAATGGACCACCTGGCCCGCGGCCCCGAGGTGCCGATGGAGCCCGCCGGCGATCTCGAGGTTCACCACGCCCGCATTACCGAGAGTGACCAGGACCGGCTCCTTGAGCTCGAAATTCAGGCGGCCGCCACCCTCGAGGAGCCGTTGCTCGGTCCGTCCGTCATGGTCGCGGACGTGGATCCAGCACTCCGCATCGGGGTCCACCGTGAGGCTGAACGCGACCGTGTCCCCCTCTGCTTCGGGTTCGGGTACGGCAGTCGGCGGCAGGGTCGGCGACGGCAGCGCGGGTACGGGGGAACGGTCCGTCGGCGACGGCCTCACGCCCGGTGCGCGCATCGGGTCGGGCAGCGTCTGCGGCGCCCTCTGGGTGCCTCTCACCGCGAGGACCGCCATCACCAGCACCACCAGTACGCCAAGGGCGACCGGCACCCAGAAGCGCCAGCGCACCGGCTGCTTCGGCAGGGGCTCGTCCATGCGCACCACCGGGTGCGAGCCGGACGCGAGACGGAAACACTCCCAGGCGCCATCGAACGCTTCGAGCATCTCGGTCTCATCGCCGCCGACCGTGCGCAGGTACTGGCGGACGAAGTTGCGCACAAAGATGCGCTCGGGGAGGAACTGAAAGCTCCCGGCCTCAAGTGCCTCGAGAATCCGGCGGGAGACCTTGGTTTCGGCGACGATGTCGTCGATCGTCAGACCGGCGGCCTCACGCAGACGCTGCAGCTCCTCACCGAACGCCCTCTGGCGAGTCGGCGATCCCTCCGAGACGGTCATACGGCGCCATCGTATCATTCATCTGCCCGTCACGCCGCCGCTTCACGAGCAGCTCCCAGCATGCCGACCGCAGCGGCTGGCTGAGATCGGGAGAGCGCAGCAGCCTGCGCACGTCGCCACTCGACAGCTGCACCAGAGCAGCCAGGGCGATCGGTAGCGGCGCGCGCGGGCATCGTGCGATGGCCTGACGCACGGCGTGGCACGACCCCCACCGACGATGGCGGGCGATCGTCGGCAGGACACCGGACACTCCGGCACCAGCGACGTGGATCATCAGCAGCACGTCGTTCTCGACCATACGGAAGTTGTCGAGCAGCGCCTCCAGGACCTCCACCTCGACGGAGCCGAGCAGGGACCGCAGGATCGGCCGGTGCGCCCTGCGTGCAAGCGCGATCTTCTCGCCCAGGGTCAGCTTGGGGATACGCTCGAGGAGCTTCTTCTCGGCATGCCGGCGGACGACCGGGGGCGCCTTCGGCTCCTGCGCGAGATGGAGGAGCGAGGCCCACGGGAGGGTCGCCAGCAGGTCGAGGGCCTTGCCCAACGGGAGTCCGCGAAAGCCGGCGAGCAGCTCCCGCACGGCGTGGGCGTGGCGCCACCCCGGCGCGCTCGCAATGCTCGCCGCAATTTCCGGGGTGCAGAACGAGTTGCGCAGCACCGCCAGGAGGTCGCCAGTGTCGAGCTCGGTCGTCCGCACGAGCTCCTCGAGCTCCGCGCTGGCAAGCTCCGAGATGCGCCGGGTCATGCTGCCATCCTAACCGGAGGTCTCCAGCCTCTCGGTCCCACATCGGCAGGCTTCGACACTTCTTTGACACACGCCGCCCGCGGGCATGCGATTGACCCCGGCGCTCGATCGCTGTCAGCATGCAGCATGCTTGACCTGAAGCCGATACCCGTCCTCTCCGACAACTACGTCTGGCTCGTGCGCTCGCCGGAGGCTCGACAGGTGCTTGTGGTCGATCCCGGAGACGCGAGTCCTGTCCTCCACCACCTTGCCGCTCACGAGCTCGAGCTCGCGGGAGTCCTGATCACCCACCACCACGGCGACCACGTCGGCGGGCTCCGAGACCTCCTCGCCGACCGGCCGGCCCCGGTCTGGGGTCCCCGCCGCGAGCATATCTGCGGCGTCGACCACCCGGTTGGCGACGGCGACAGTGTCCTCGTGCCCGGATCCAACATCTCTCTCGAGGTGATCGACGTTCCCGGCCACACCGCCGGCCACGTGGCGTACCACGGCGGCGGGCTGGTCCTGTGCGGCGACACCCTGTTCGCCGGCGGCTGCGGGCGGGTTTTCGAGGGCACCGCCGAGCAGATGGCGGTCTCGCTGGCACGGCTTGCGGCGCTGCCGGACGCGACCCGGATCGCCTGCGCACACGAGTACACGGTCGCGAACCTGGAGTTCGCACGGGCCGTGGAGCCTGACAACCCGGCAGTTGCGGCGCGCCTTGACCGGGCCCGGGCGATGCGAGCCCTGGGTCTGCCGACGGTGCCGTCGACTCTCGCCGAGGAGCGCCTCACCAACCCCTTCCTGCGCTGCTCCGAACCGACGGTGGCCGAGGCCGCGGCAGGCCACGCGAGGCATGCACTGGGCTCTCCGGTCGAGGTGTTTGCTGTCCTGCGCGCCTGGAAGAACGCCTTCTGAGATCGCGCTACACTTCCGCGATGCGCGTTCTCGCCCTCGACTTCGACGGGGTCGTCTCGGACAGCGCCCACGAGGTCGTTCTCGTCGCAGCCGCAACATGGCTGGGGCATGAGCCTACGAGCCGGCTGTGTCCGGCGCTCGAGCGCATGGTCCATTCACGTCCGGACGAGCTCGACGACAACCCCGTGGTCCGCCGCTTCCGCGAGCTCATGCCGCTTGGCAACCGGGCGGAGGACTTCGGGGTCGCACTGGCCATCCTCGACCGGGGACCGGACATCGCCGACCAGGCGGCCTACGACGCCTTCCGGGCCGGCCTCGACCCGGCGTGGCTTGCGGCCTTCCACGAACGGTTCTACGACGAGCGGGCTCGCCTCCGGCACCACGACCCGGCAGCTTGGATCGCCCTGCAGAGACCGTACCGCCCGTTCCTCGACCTGCTCCGGCGCCGCGCGGGCGAGGTCGAGCTCGCCGTCGCGACGGCCAAGGACCGCGAGTCGGTGCGGATTCTGACCGAATCCTACGGGGTGGCCGACCTCCTGCCCGACGAACGCGTGTGGGACAAGGAGGCCGGCACGAGCAAGGCCGAGCACCTCACGTCGATCGCGCGCCGTTTCGCCGTCGCGATGACCGACGTCACCTTCGTCGACGACAAGCTCAATCATCTCGAGACCGTCCGCCCGTTGGGCGTACGCGGCGTGCTCGCCGCGTGGGGCTTCAACAGTGGGCGCGAGCTCGCGGCGGCTCGGGCCGGGGGCTTCGCGGTCGCGACCCTGCTCGACGCCGAGGAGGTTCTGTTCGGGGCTCCGTCGTCCGCCCCCGGCGCGGCTTCTCGGGCACGGGGTGAGGCCCGTGGCTGAACCGCGCCAGCTGCGCCTGTTCAGCTGGAACGTCAACGGCCTGCGGGCGTGCGACCGCAAGGGTTTCTCGCGGTGGCTGCACGAGGTGCGCCCGGACGTCCTCGGCCTCCAGGAGGTCCGCGCCACCCCCGCCCAGCTCGATCCCCACCTGCTCGAGCCTGACGGCTACCAGTGCTTCCTCCATCCTGCCCAGAGACCCGGGTACTCGGGCGTCGCGCTGTACTCGCGGGTCGCGCCCGTCGACGTGTCTCTGGGCGGCCTTGGGGTTGAGCACTTCGACAGTGAGGGCCGTCTGATCGTCGCCGACTACGGCTCGTTTCTCTTCTACACCGCCTACTTCCCCAACGGCGGCCCGGACCTGGCGAGAGTGCCCTACAAGCTCGAGTTCTCCGAGGCCGTGCTCCAGCACGCCGAGGCGCAGCGCCTCGCGGGCCGTTCGATCGTCATCTGCGGCGACGTCAACACCGCACACGAGGAGATCGACCTTGCCAACCCGAAGGCGAACCGGAAGAACACCGGGTTCCTCCCCGAGGAGCGAGCGTGGGTGACGCGGTTGGTCGGACACGGCTATGTCGACGTCTTCCGGCACCTCCACCCCGGCGAAGCCGGCCACTACACCTGGTGGTCCAACCGCACGGGCGTGCGCGAGCGCAACGTCGGCTGGCGGATCGACTCGTTCTTCGTCTCCGAGGACCTTCTCGACCGCGTGGTGACCAGCCGCCACCACCCCCACGTGCTGGGATCCGACCACTGCCCGATCGAGCTCGTACTGGCGACATGACTGCCGCACCTCCCCTATACTCTGCGTCCAGTGAACCGACACACGCCGAATCCCCCGCCACGCCGGCATTCGAGGCGCCTCGGACGGTATACCTGGCCGTGAGACCCCACGCCCTCCGGCGGCCGCAGGGAAGCGCACGACAATGGCGCCGCCGAGCCTGAGCGCCCGCCTGCGCGGGCTGCTGCGGCTGCGCCGGGCCTTCCTCCTGGTGTGGAAGGTCGCTCCGCGCCTGACCCTGGCCGGCTACGCATTGACCGTGCTGCAGGCGCTGCTCCCGCTCGCCGGGCTCTACCTGATCAAGCTCATCGTCGACGCCGTCACCGCCGGCATCGGCTCCCCGGACCCGGGCGCCGCGCTCGGCCGGGCCGCGACCTGGATTGCGGTCGCGGCCGGGGTCGGGATCCTGACGGCCCTCGCGGGCGCGCTCTCGGGCCTCGTCACCGAGGCCCAGTCGGCGGTCGTGACCGACGCCATGTCCGACCTGCTGCACGCGAAATCGGTCGAGGTGGACCTCGAGTACTACGAGAACCCGAGCTTCTACGACGCCTTCCACCGGGCCCAGCAGGAGGCGCCCTTCCGCCCGATGCGAATCGTCAGCGGCCTCGGCCTGCTGGCCCAGAACGGGCTCTCGCTGGCCGCGATCACCGCCCTGCTTGCGACGCTCCATCCGGCGGTGGCGGTCGTCCTCCTGATCGCCGCGTCGCCCGGCCTGTTCGTCCGCCTGCGCTACTCGAAGAGGACCTACGCCTGGCAGCGCAGCCGCACCGAGAGCGAGCGCCGCGCGTGGTACTACCACACCATCCTGACCGGCGCCGGCAACGCCAAGGAGCTGCGCCTGTTCGACCTCGGCGCCATCTTCCGCCAGCGCTTCCAGGATCTGCGCACTCTGATCCGGCGCGAGCGCATCCGGCTGGCCAGCTGGCGGTCGCTGGGGGACTTCGCCGCACAGGCCACCGCTGCCGTGCTCGTGTTCGCGACCTTTGTCTTCATCGCCGACCTCGCCATCCGCGGCACTCTCACGATCGGCGATCTGGTCATGTACTTCCAGGCCTTCCAGCGCGGGCTCAGCTCGCTCAACGGCGCGCTCGGCAGCCTCGCCGGGCTCTACGAGGACAGCCTGTTCCTGAGCAACTTCTTCGAGTTCATGGAGTTCCGGCCTCACATCGTGGACGCTCCGAGACCCCGGGCCATGCCCCGCCGCCTCGAGACCGGTCTACGCTTCGAGGGCGTGGACTTCACCTACCCCCGTCAGCAGCGCGAGGTCCTCGAGGCGATCGATCTCGAGGTCGGTCCTGGCGAGGTCATCGCCCTGGTCGGCCAGAACGGCTCCGGCAAGACGACTTTGGTCAAGCTCCTGTGTCGTCTCTACGATCCCACCGGCGGGCGCATCACCCTCGACGGAATCGACCTGCGGGAGCTGTCTCTGGTGGAGCTCCGGCGTCAGATCAGCGTGATCTTCCAGGACTATGCGCGCTACAGCCTCACCGCGCGGGAGAACATCTGGCTCGCCAACACGCGCCTCGCACCGGAGGATCCCCGGATCGCGGAGGCCGCGGCGGAGGCCGGCGCCGAGCGCCTGCTCGAGCACCTGCCGGACGGGCTCGACACCGTGCTCGGGACCTGGTTCGAGGGCGGCCACGAGCTCAGCGTCGGCGAGTGGCAGAAGATCGCGCTCGCGCGCGCGTTTGTGCGCAGCTCGCAGATCGTGGTCCTCGACGAGCCCACCAGCGCCATGGACCCGCTCGCGGAGGCGGAGGTCTTCGCCGGCTTCCGGCGCGCGATCGAGGGGCGGATGGCGATCCTGGTCAGCCACCGCTTCTCGACCGTCAAGCTCGCCGACAGGATCTACGTCGTCGAGGCGGGCCGGATCGTGGAGTCTGGCTCCCACGCCGAGCTCATGGCCCAAGCCGGGAAGTACTCCACGATGTTCAACGCACAGGCGGGAGCGTATCGGTAAGAGCGATCGTCCCGCAGCAGTCGGGCGGTCACGACCGCGCGGCGACGCCACAACTCCATCCGGCCGACCGCCGCCCCATGGACAGCCCGTCCCGTGACTTGCATGATGAGCGAAGATGAAGGCGGAGGCAGGGTCGGAGGCAGCTGAGCGCGCGCTGCTGGCGCGGGCGGTCGACGGTCATCTACAGGCCCTCCAGATGCTCGGCGAGATCGACACCGACGGAACGATTGCCGCGAGGCACCGTCTCGGGCCCCTCCTCGCACAATTCGCCCATCACCATCGCGTCACCGCACCGGGCGTCGAGGCTTGGCGGATGGCCCGATTTCGCGCCGCGGCGTACTGGCTCCGCATCGAGCATCAACTCAGGGAACTCGGCAGGGTCTTCGATCAGGCCGGCATTGCATGGCTGCCGCTCAAGGGGATCGACCTCGCAACCCGCGTCTACGCCGCCCCCGAGGATCGCCCGACCACCGACATGGACCTGCTCGTGTCCGTGGCGCAGGTGGAAGATGCAGTGGGGGCGCTGCGCTCCTGCGGGTGGAGAGAAAGGTGCGAGACTCCCAGCTACATCGACTACGTTCGCAGCGAGGGCCACAACTGGGGCATGAAGCACCCCGGAAGGATCCTGCTCGAGCTCCACTTCCGGCTCTGGGGCTGGATGCCCGAGGCATCGGCCGGCGACGTGCTGGCTGCTGCAGTTCCCAATCCCGAGCTGGGTCAGATGGCTCGGCGGGCGACGCTCCACCACGCGTTCGTCATCGCCGCGGTTCACAGCTGGACCGCCTCGCCCCCTCGGCCGCTCTACCTCCACCTCGACCTGGCGAGAATCGCTGCCTACGGCATCGGCTTTGACCCGGAGGAGGTTGCCTGCACGGCGAGACGATGGGATGCCGCACTGCCGGTAGCGCTCGCATCTTCGATAGCTGATCGCCGCTGGCCGGGCACTGCGTGCAAAAACGTCGCCGAGGTGCTCGTAGGTGAGCTGCGTGCGCCCGAGCGGATTGTGTGGCGCCGGTACCGGAACACGAACGAAGCACAGCCGACCATGGCTTCGATGGTGCTCGCGCGACTCGCGGCCGGCCGTCGGTCGCGGCACGGCTGGCTGTCCGTGCTGCGCAGGGCGTGGCCTCACGCTGCCCAGATTGAGGCCGCCACCCCCGCAGGCTCGCCGATGTGGTTCCGACGACTCCAGTGGACGCTCGGATCCAGCTCGAGGGGAAGGGCCTGATGTCCGCGCCACCGAGTCGATCCTCGAGAGAGCAACGAATCCGACCCTCAAGGCTGCTGGCGACGGCGACCCCAACCGCGCGCCCGAGTCAGTCGGCCCTCCCCACTCGGCGCCACGGCGCGTTGCAAGAGGGGACCCCGGACCCAGTCCCTGGGGAGCGTCGCGTTGTCTCGACTCCGGCGCTCAAAGCCTCGCGGCCTCCTCCAGGAGCACCCTGGCGATCACCATCTTTTGGACCTCGGAGGTGCCCTCGTAGATGGTGGTGACCCGGGCGTCGCGATAGAGCCGCTCGACGGCGTACTCGCGGGAGTAGCCGTAGCCACCGTGGACCTGGACCGCCCACGCGACCATCCGGTTGCACATCTCGGAGGCGTAGAGCTTGGCGCGGGCGGACTCACGGGAGTGCCGCCCCGGGCGCCGGCTGGCCTCCGCCGCCTGGTGCATCAGCGCTCGGGCCGCGGCCAGCTCGGTGTCCATCTCGGCGAGCCGGAAGGCGATCGCCTGGTGCTCGAGGATCGCGCGCCCGAACTGCTTGCGGTCGCGCGCGTAGCGCAACGACTCGTCGAACGCCGCCTGGGCGATGCCCACCGCCTGGGCGGCGATGCCAAGCCGCGAGTGGTCGAGGGTGGCGAGGGCGATCTTGAACCCCTGCCCCTCCCCGCCGAGCATGGCGTCCTTGTCGACCCGCGCGCCGTCGAGGCTGACCATGCAGGTCTTCGACGCCCTCAGACCCATCTTCTCCTCGGGTTTTGCCACCTGCACGCCCGGCTGGTCGGCGTCGAGGATGAAGGCCGAGATACCCTTGGTGCCGAGCGCCGGATCGCTGGTCGCCAGGCAGACGAAGGTCCTCGCCAGGCCGGCATTCGTGATCCAAGCCTTGGAGCCGTCGAGGACCCAGTGGTCGCCGGCGTCCCGGTAGCGCGTCCTCAGGGCGGCGGCGTCGGAACCGGCCTCCGGCTCGGTGAGCATGAAGCCGCCCAGGACCTCGCCAGAGGCCAACGGCGGCAGCCACCTGCGCTTCTGCTCGTCGCTGCCGAAGGTGAGGATCGGCCAGCAGCACACCGAGTTGGTCACTGACATCGAGACCGCGACCGAGGCGTCGGCGCGGGCCAGCTCCTCGACCGCGAGCAGGTAGGAGACGACGTCCATACCGGCGCCGCCATACTCCTCCGGGACGAACATGCCGAGCAGGCCGAGCTCGCCCATCTCGCGGAAGAGGTCGGTCGGAAACTCTCCGGTGCGGTCACGCTCTGCCGCCCCGGGCGCCACCCGGTCGCGGGCGAACGCCCGTACCATGTCGAGGACCATCTCCTGCTGCTCGTCGAGGCCGTGGATCATCGGCGTCTCCCTCGTGAATCGCTCAATGCCGGCCCGCAGAATCCGGCTCGAGCGGATCGTACCTCACCTCCCCGCTCCCCTACCTCCTCACCTTCTGACCTCCTCACCTCCTCCCTTTCTTGCGGCGCCTGGAGCGCGCGTCACTCGAAACGCGGCGGTCGCCGCTCGAGGAAGGCGCGGGCCCCTTCCTCCGGGTGACCGATCGCGAACAACAGGCGAAAGGTCGCCAGCTCGAGCGCGAGCGAGCCGGAGGCGGACCCGGAGCGGGCGCGCAGCAGGTCGCGCGCCGCGACCAGCGCCGCCAGCGAGCGCCCGCCGCCGACGGGGAGCTCCTCATCGTCCGGAACGAGCTGGTGGGCGAGCCCGAGGTCGACGCCCTCGTCGGCCGTGAGAACGTGCGGTTCGAGCAGGCCGATCCGCAGCGCACGGGTTCCGGCCCGACCCAGCGCCCACAGCACGCCCGCCGACGGGGCTACCTCGGCCGTGGGGAGACGCAGCGTCGCAGCGGGCCGAAGCAGCACGAGGTCCGCCGTCAGTGCAACATCGAGGCCCGGGGAGCCGAGCGGTGCCGCAACGACCGCCACCGTCACGGCCCGAGACCTCGTCCACGCTTCGAGCCGGGACCACGGCGGTGGCGCACCGCGGCCGTCTCCGGAGAATCGGACTACGAGCACGTCGGGCCGCTCGGTGAGCAGGATCAGCTCCTCGAGCTGTCGCTCGGCCTCTCCGTCAGGCTGCCAGTCCCTTGTGATCATCGGATCCATAGTCTAGCCTGCCCATCGCAGGCGTCGCCCGCAACCCAAGGGTGGTGCTCTCGCAGCCCCGGATCGTTGGCATCTGGTCGAAGCGGCGGAATCTCACCACCAAGACACCAAGACACCAAGAGGACGTTCAGGGGTTAGGGGCGCATTTCCAACCCTGGCTTCCAGGGAGCTGCGCCAGGGGAGCACGCGATGGGGAGAACCCAAGCCGTACCCAGGGCCCCGCCGCGCGCCCTGCGATGGCTTGGTGTCTTGGTGTCTTGGTGGTTCTGTCTTCTGCGGATCACTCCAGAGGACAGATACCTGAACATCCGCTGGCACAGGATCCTCCAAGAAAAAACGAATCCTGGAGGCGTAGTACTGCATCGCGCGCGCTCGAACCCGGAGCCACCCAATGCGAAGATAGAGCGAGACACACGGCGAGGAGGTCGCGATGGACGCCATGGTGCTCGAAACCACGACGCTCTCAGCCTGCACCGTCGACGCGGTGCTCGGCGACATCACGTGTGAAACGGTCGATGCCGTGGTCAATGCCGCCAACCAGCATCTCGCCCACGGAGGCGGCCTCGCCGGCGCGATCGTGCGCGCCGGCGGCGCAGTCATCCAGGAGGAGTCCGACCGCCTCGCTCCGGTTCCGGTCGGCGGCGCGGCCGTCACCGGGGCCGGCTCACTGGCGGCGCGGTGGGTGATCCACGCGGTCGGGCCGAGGTGGGGCGAAGGCAACGAGGAGACCAAGCTCCGCAGCGCCGTCCGCTCTGCTCTCGACCGTGCGAGCGACATCGGTGCTCGATCGGTCGCCCTGCCGGCGATCTCGACCGGCATCTTCGGCTACCCCAAGCAGGATGGCACGCGGGTCATCGTGCACGAGCTCGCCGGCTGGCTCTCCGCGCACCCCGGATCCGTCGACCGTGTGCGCCTCGTCGCCTTCGACCGACTGACTGCGGAGCTCTTCGCCATTGCACTCGGTGCAATCGCGAAAGCGACCGAATGAGACGCTACTCGACGGATATGTTACAATTAGCGGCTGGATAGACGAAGACGGAGGGACACCCCGCCTTATGGCTGATCTCTACCAGCTACGCGAAAAGCTCCCAGAACCACTCGATTGCCTCTACATTCTCCACTGCTCCGGCACCGATCCCGCCGCCGGCCTCGAGCTTTCTGCGAAGGACAGCAAGGCGCTGAGCCAGAAGGCAGAGGCCCTCGCACCTCGCGGTGACGAGAACGAGATGATCTCCGGCGAGTCCCCGTTGCCGATCGCACGCCGGGTGACCTTCTTCGGGCTCGGTGAGGAGCGCCGCCTCACTCACGGTCGGCTTCGGGCCGCCCTGCGCCGGGTGACCGCTCAGGCGACGCGCAACCGGGAGTACCAGATCGGGCTCGCCGCGGCGGTCCAGGTCCACGGTCTCGCGGATGCGGAGTCGCGGATCTTCGTCATCCAGGAGGCCGCGCTCGCCGACTACACCTTCGACCATTTCAAGTCGAAGAAGAACGAGTTCGACAAGATCGACGGGCTGCACATCATGCCGCTCGCTGGCGAGACCGTTGAGGAGCTCGAGGCCAGGCTCCAGCGTGTGCGGCTCCTGCGCACCGCGATCCAGCTCGCCCGTGACCTTTCCAACCGCCCTGCCAACGATCTGACGCCCGAGGGCCTCGCCGCGGCCGCCCGCGAGATGGCCGAGGAGATTCCGCGCCTGCGGGTCACGGTCCTCGGCATGAAGGAGCTCCAGAAGGAGAAGATGGGTGGGATCATCGGCGTCAGTCAGGGCTCGGCGCAAGAGCCCCACCTGATCATCGTCGAGCACCGGCCCAAGAAGCCGAAGAAGTCCGTCGTTTTGGTCGGCAAGGGCATCACCTTCGATGCCGGCGGCATCTCGATCAAGCCCGCCCGCGGCATGGAGATGATGAAGTACGACATGAGCGGCGCGGCGACGGTCCTGGGCGTGATGCGGGCGGTGGCCGAGCTCGACCTGCCGCTGAAAGTCATCGCGCTCATCCCGACCGCCGAAAACCTGCCCTCCGGGACCGCCCTGCGACCAGGCGACATCCTGACGATGGCCAGCGGCAAGACGGTCGAGGTGGACAACACCGATGCCGAAGGCCGGCTCCTGCTCGCTGACGCCCTCCACTACAGCGATCGCTACAACCCCGACGTCGTGCTCGACTTCGCAACCCTCACCGGGGCGTGCGTCGTGGCCCTGGGACACGAGGCGGCCGGAGTGATGGCCAACGACGACGATCTCGCGAGGACACTGGTCGCGATCGGCGACAAGGTCGGCGAGCGTGTCTGGCACCTGCCGTTGTACGACGAGTACCTGAGCTACCTGAAGAGCGAGTGGGCGGACCTCAAGAACGCCGGCAGCCGGTGGGGCGGCGCCGTGACCGCCGGGACGTTTCTCAAGCAGTTCGTCCCCGAAAAGGCCTCCTGGGCCCACCTCGACATCGCCGGGGTTGCCTACCACGAGCGGGAGCACAACGGGCTGCCGCCGGGGTCTTCCGGCTTCGGTGTCGTCCTGACGACGACCTTCCTGGAGGGCCTTCTCGGATAGCGGTCATCTTGCAGAGCCCTGGGGCCTGTGTTAGAGTCCGAGCGCCCAGGCGGGCATAACTCAGCTGGTAGAGTGTCAGCTTCCCAAGCTGAAAGTCGCGGGTTCGAATCCCGTTGCCCGCTCCAGCATCTCCTGCCAGGAAGGACCGACGATGGGCCTGTTCGGACGCGAAGACCGCTCCTCCCAGGCGCAGCCCGCCGCCCCTTCGTCCGCCCCAGCGAAGGTCCAGACCGCGACGCCCCATGCCGCCGGCTCGAGCCTCACGATCATCGCCCAGGGTTGCCGTTTCGACGGCACCGTGAGCGGCTCCGGCGATATCCATGTCCAGGGCGAGCTGCTCGGTGAGGTTGCGAGCTCCGGCACGCTGGTGGTGGCGGAGAACGGCACGGCACATGCCAACCTCCACGCGCGCACCGTGGTCGTGGTCGGGGCGGTCCAGGGTGACGTCTCGGCCGACGAGAAGATCGAGCTCAAGCCTTCCGCCAACGTGCGGGGCAACATCACGGCGCCACGGATCATGATCCAGGAGGGCGCCACCTTCGAGGGCCAGGTCTTCATGAAGAGCCCGTCCCGGAAGGGTGCGGGCAAAGCGCAAGATGCCACCCCGCCACCCTCGGGCGACTCGCCCAAGCCCGCCAAGAACGGCAAGCCGACCGGATAGGTCATCGCAGGGCGTACGCCCTTGACGGGAGTCAAGAGGCTACGAGCTCGTCTGGACACAGGAGCTTCCGCGCCTTCACACAGGCCGCCCTCGACCCCGATCCATCCGTGATTGCAGCTCAACCGACAGGATTCGCGCAGCGAATCCAAAGCAGCGGGTGCTGCAGAGCCCCTGCATCCGCTCACCCGACACAGACACCCACCAAGGGGCTCTGCGGCACGTGCTGCTAGGAGAGGGTGACCGGCTGGCGGACCCGGTAGCTCTCCCGATAGATCCCCACCAGCGTCACAAACCCCGTCACCATCAGGGGCCCCACCACCAGGCCAACGGCGCCGAAGGCATCGATCCCGCCGAGCAACGACAGAAAGACGAGCAGAGGGTGCAGGTGCGCCCGCCGGCCGACCAGCGCCGGTTTGGCGAAGTACTCCACCGCCGTCGCGACCGTTGCCAGGACCACCAGCAAGGCCAACGCCTGCCAGGTCTTGCCCGCGATCAGCAGGATCGCCGCCGCGGGAAGGTAAACGAGCGAGATGCCGACCACCGGGATGAAGGCGAGGACCGCCATGACGACGCCCCACAGCACGGGGCCGGGCAGCCCGAGCAGCGCGAACATGAGCCCGCCGATGACGCCCTGCACGACGCCGGCCAGACCGTTGCCGATCACCAGCGACCCCGCCATCTCGGTGAAACGGCGCCTCATCAGCGCCTGCTGCTCGGCCGGCAGTGGGATGACCTCGAGGAACCACTCCAGCACCCGATCGCCGTCGACGAGCAGGTAGTACAGCACGAGCAGCCAGAAGAAGACGCCGAAGAAGAGCCGGATCAGCCCTTTGGCGATCGACACACCCTGGCGGTAGAAGAACGCCCCCAGGCGCACGCCCGTACTGGCGAGGGAGTCGTAAACCCCTTGCGGAGTCAGCTCAAGCCCGAACGGCTCCGTCAGCCGGTTCAGGCGATCGAGCACGTCCCGCCTTTCCTGCAGCACGTCGAGCAGGCTGCGGTCGGCAAGCTGCTGCGTGGTCATGTCGTAGAAGCCCAGCGCCTCGCGGGACAGCGCCTGACCGGTGAGAAACAGCGGAACCAGCACCGCGGCCACGAGCAGGGCGCAGACCAGCAGCGCGGCGACCCGCCGCCGTCCGCCGAGGAATCGCGTCAGCCGTCGAAAACCTGGGTGGACGAGCCCCGCGGCCGCCAGCGCCAGCAGGATCACGGCAAAGAACGGTGCCAGAACCCGCAGTGTGATCCCGAGGGCGACCACCAGCACCAAGTAGAAGGTGATCGCCGCCGGCCCTCGGGCGGCGGGGCGGGGCTCTTGGAGTGTCTCCACGGGAGCCATCTTCCGGGGGTCGCCGGACGCCGTCAAGACGTCACGCCTGCATGTCTCATCACGTCACAGGAGCGGGTGGGGTCCGGTCGCCGGGCCGGACCCCACCCGGGAGATCACTGGCGGCCGGGCAGGAGCTGGCCGTCGCGGATGGTGAACTCGGTCGTCCGGAACAGTCCGAGGGCCCCTTGCAGGTTGCCGTACAGGCTGTGGAGCGTCTCGGTCGCTGGCATCTCCTCGAGGGTCAGGTAGAGGGCACTCGGCGTCACCTCGACCAGGCCGAACCCGTGCTGGTCGGTCCTGCCGTAGAGGATGTCCGACGGCACGTGCGGGTTGTCGATCGTCGACAGCTGGAGAAGCCCAGCGAGCTGGGCCACCAGAGCATCCAAACCAGGAATCTGGCTGAGGGTGGGATCGCTCGCCACCAGCTTCCCGACCAGCTCGCCGAAAGTGCCCGACGACACCGCAGGCGGGGTGAACTCGAACACTCCGTTGTGGTGGTCGGTGACGAAGGTCGCGTGGATGTCTCCGGACACGATCAGCGTGTTGCCGGAGGCCGCCGCCAGCCCGAGCATCTGATCGCGGGCCTGCGGGAATCCGTCCCACTGGTCGGCGTCGAGCAGGAGGCGCGTGCGGAGCACGTCAGGGAAGCCCTCCGGGAGCATCCCGGCGAGTATCGGGTTGGTGAAGTCGAGCACCAGCGGCGTCATCATCACCGATGACGTGAGGACCTTCCAGGTCGCCGGGCTCTGTGTGAGGAGGCCCGCGAGCCAGGACGTCTGTTGGCGACCGAAGGCGTCCTGGGCGGCGCCGCCGGTCGCTACGGCACGCGCCGCGGCGAGCAGGTCGAAGCTGTCCTTGAGCAGCAGATAGCGCGAGCCGGTCGAGCTGAACAGCGCCTGTTTGCCGACGTAGAGGTAGGACAGGCCGCGGGGAAGCGTTGCCTGGATCCCGGGGGTGAACGGCGCCGGCAGACCGGCGGCGTCGTAGAGCGCGTTGAGGTAGGTGGTGCTGACGTTGCCTACGAGCGCCGCCTTCGCCCGGGCCATCGATCCGGACTGACCGAGCGCCGGGTCCTCCATCTGGTAGGCCTGAGCCGCGATGAGGGTCGCGGTCTGGCGCAGGATCGGCAGCGCTGCGCCGAGCACGTTCATGTTCACGTAGGGATCGAAGCTGCCCTTCACGGCGTCGAACGTTCCTTGCCCGAGCAGCGCCTGGAGGGTCGCCTGGTCGACGGCGACCGTCCCGGGAAACGCGTCCTCGGGCACGATGTGATCAGGACGATAGGTCCGGTAGTCGGTCAGCGCCACCTCGAGCAGCGTTCCGAAGCGGAGGTCGCGCCAGATCCGAGTGTTCGGCCACAGGATCGAGGCGTCGATCCCCAGCGAGCCATTGTCGGACAGGCCGATGCCGATCGGCATGTACTCGAAGTACGCCTGCTCTGAGGCACGCTTGCGATCCGGATCGGTTTCGTCGACGCGGCCGTCGAAGTACGTGGCGGTGTCGCCCCACGAGTCGTCGGCAAACTCGTGGTCGTCCCAGATCGCGATCATCGGCCACCGCTCGTGGACACGTTGGAGCATCACGTCGGAACGGTACGTGCGGTACAGGTCGCGGTAGTTCGACAGGCTGCGCGCGGCCAGGTAGCTGCTGTCCCCGCTGCCCAGAGCGATCGCCTCGTCGGGATCGGTGAACACGAGCTTTCGATCGCCGGAGGTTTCCTGGAACGACGGATCGCCAGTCGTTTCGTAGACGTAGTCGCCGAGGAAGAGCGTGAAGTCGATGTCGTCGCCGTGGTCGGCGAGCAGCTTGAGGTAGGCGTTGTAGTAGCGACCTACGTAGTCCTCGCAGTAGACCACCGCAAACTTGAGTGGCTGAGCCACGTTGGGGTCCGGTGCGGTGCGGGTGTGTCCGACCGGGGACAGCACCTCAACGCCTTCGAGCGTGACCACGAACCGGTACCAGTAGTCGTGGTACGGCTCCAGGCCGTCCACTCTCACCTTGACGCAGCCGTCGTGCTCGGCCGTGGCTGCCAGATCGCGGGTGAAGACGACGTCGACGAGCTCCGGGTCGGCGGCCACCACGAGCCGCACCGCGAGGTCCGCAGCAGCGCCGTCTACATCGACGACGCGGGTCCACAGCACCACGCTCGACGGAGTCGGGTCGCCCGAGGCCACCGACTGCGGGAAGTTCGCGGTCCCGTCCGCAGCCGCTGGAATGGCCACAGCAACAGCGAGAGTGAGGAAGCAGGTGACGAGTGCGAGACGCCTGAAGATCATGATCCCCTCCTTCCGGTACAACCGCAGCGGGCACGGCCCTCTCCGGCTCTCAACGTACCCCGCGGGTGTTCGAACACCGTGAATCGAGACATCCATCCTACACCGGCTGCGATCAGGATTCGCGCAGCGAATCCAAAGCAGCGCGCGGCGCAGAGCCCCCGGTCACACTCGCTCTCTGCAAGCCGGTTGAAGGGCTCTGCGGCGTGCGGTGCTACGCCACGAGCAGCTCCTCACCGGCCTTGACCAGGCGCGCGTAGCGCCCGTCGAGAGCCATCAGCTCGTCGTGGCTGCCCTCCTCCGCGATCCGCCCGGCGTGCATCACCGCGATGCGGTCCGCACGCTTCACCGTTGACAGACGGTGGGCGATGACGATCACGGTCTTGCGCGCGAAAATGCGCTCCAGGGCCTGCTGGATGAGCTGCTCGGTCAGGGTGTCGATCGACGCGGTCGCCTCGTCGAGGATGATGACCTCGGGGTCGTGGGCCATCGCCCGGGCGAAGGTGAGCAGCTGACCCTCGCCCACCGAGAGGTCGGCGCCGCGCTCGCGCAGCAGGTGGTCCCAGCCGATCCTCCGGATCACGGCGTCGGCGTTCACAACCTCGGCGGCGCTCTCGCTGCGCGGAGCGGTGATCGCCAGGTTGCCGAGGTCGACGTTGAACCGCACCGCCTCGGAGAACAGCTGGACGTCCTGCCGTACCCCGGCGACGTGACGGCGCACGTCCTCCGGCGCGAGGCCTGACAGCTCCCGCCCGTCGAGGGTGATCGAGCCGCGGTACCCGGTGTAGGAGGTATCCAGGATTCGGCTCAGGGTCGTCTTGCCGGAGCCGGTGGCGCCGACGATCGCCACCACCTCGCCGGGACGGACCTCGAGGCTGACGCCGTCGAGCACGTCGGGACCGCTGGCCCGGTAGCGGAAGCGGACGTCGGTCAGCACCAGGTGCCCGGCGAGCTCGGGGACCGGGGTCCCGCCGGAGATCGACGGCTGCTCGTCGAGGAGGCTGACGATCTTGCCCACCGACGCGGAGCCCCGCTGGATCACGGCGACCCTGCCCGAGAGCTCGCGCAGGGGACGGAACAACCGGTCAAGGTACTCGATGAAGGCCACCAGGAGGCCGGCGCTGACCACTCCCTTCCCGGGCAGGGGCAGGCCCCAGCGCGCTGCGAGCCCGGAGCCGTACCAGAGCATGGCTGCGACGCAGATCGAGGCGGTGCCGTCGACCACCGCGTACATGAACGAGTCCCAGACGTTGGACTGGGTCGTCGCGTCGCGGAAGCGGCGGTTGAGCCCGTCGAACCTGCGTTGGGTGACGGCCTCGTAGCGGAACAGCTGCACGACCTCGACACCGTCGACCCGCTCGGCGAGGAACGCGTTGACCGCCGCGAGTGCGTCGCGGATCAGGAGGAACAGGGTGCGCAGACGACGGCGCACGAGCTCGAGCACTGCCAGCAGCGGCGGCGCGAGCGACAGCAGGACGAGGGTCAGGACCGGGTCGAGCCAGAACATGGCCACGAGCGTGCCGACGATCGTCAGCAGGTCGAGCACCATGCTGATCAGCCCAGAGCTGAAGGCCTCGGCGAGGGCGTCGACGTCGCTGGTGACCCGGGTCAGAAGCTGGCCGGCGGGCTGGCGGTCGAGCGCAGACTGGGGCAGACGCAGGATGCGGTGGTAGAGCTCCTGGCGCAGGCGCACGATGCTGCGCTGCCCGCCCCAGGCGAGGGAGAGCACGTACCCGCCCTCGAGCAGGTAGCCGGCCACCGCCGCGAGCAGGAACAGCAGGGCAACGCCCACCAACCCCTTGGCGACACCGGGCACGATGTGCTGGTCGATCGCCGTCTTGAGCAGGTACGGCTGGGCGAGGCTGACCGCGGTCGCCAGCGGCGTGAGCAGCAGCGCGACGCCGAAAGCCCACGCATCCGGCCGCACGAAAGGCCACAGGCGGCGCCACATGCCCGGCCCGCTCACGACGCGACCTCCTCCGCTGGCGTCTCCCGCTGGGCCAGCCAGGTCGTGCGGTAGACGCCGGGGCGAGCGAGCAGGTCCTCGTGTCGGCCCTCGTCGATGAGGCGGCCGCCGTCGAGCACCAGTACGAGATCGGTGTGACGCAGCACGGACAGCCGGTGACTCGCGAGCAAAACGGTGGGTGCACCCGGTTGGCGCGTGAGGCCGGCGAGGGTCGCCACCAGCTCGAGCTCGGTCTCGTGGTCGACCGCGGAGAGCACGTCGTCGAGGATCAGCAGGTCGCCGCTACGGTACAGGCCGCGGGCAAGGGCGACGCGCTGGCGCTGGCCGCCGGAGAGCATGATGCCGCGCTCCCCGACCACCGTGTCGAGACCGTCCGGGAGCGCATCGAGATCCGGACCCAGCGCCGCCCGGGTGACCGCTTGGCCCACGCCCCCGGCGTCCGGAGCTTCGGCGAGCGCGACGTTTGCCGCGATGGAGTCGGAGAACAGGAACGCCCGTTGCGGGACCATCGCCAGCCGCTCGCGCCACGCGTCGAGGTCGAGCGTGTCAAGGTCGACGCCATCGACCCGGATCGTGCCGGGAGGCGGATTGTAGAGGCGGGCGATGAGGCGCAGCAGGGTGGTCTTGCCGGACCCCGTGCGGCCGAAGAGGCCGACCACGGCGCCTGCGGGAATGGACGCGGTCAGGTCGTCCAGCACCGGCCGCTCGGGCTCGTCGGGATAGGCGAAGGACAACCCATGAACGTCGATCGCCGGGCCGCGGCCGGCGGGCAGGACCCGTCCCGCATGTCCTTCGGGACGCTCGACCGGCGCGTCGATGAGCTCGTAGATCCTATCCAGCGCCGCACGACCGCGCTGGATCACCGACAACATCCAGCCAAGCGAACGCAGCGGGGGCAGGAAGACCGTGAGCAGGGCGGTGAATGCGGTCAGCTCGCCGACGGTGAGGGCGCCCGACAGCACCAGCTTGCCGCCGACCGAGACCACCACGAACATCGCGACACCGCCCGAGAGCACGAGTAGCGGCAGCGCGAGCGAGCGCACCAGCGCGAGACGCATTCCGGTGGTGAGCCACGCCTGGTTGCGGTCGTCGAAGCGCTTGAGAAACGCGGGCTCGGCGACGAAGCCCTGGATCGTGGCCATCCCCTGCAGGCTGCCGAGCACGTGGTCGGAGATCTCGCCGAGCTGGGCCTGGTTGCGGCGGCTGAGCTCGAACAGGCGGTGGATCCCCCACTGGACGGCACCCATGCCGATCAGCACGGGGAGCAGGACGAGCACTGTCAGGCGCGGCGACAGGTGGACCATCTTCCAGCCGGTCAGGGCCACCGCCACCGTAACGTTGAACACCTGCAGACCGCCGTAGCCGACCATGGTTCGGACCCAGGTGATGTCGTTGACGGCGCGGCTGACCAGATCGCCCCGGCGGTGGAGCGCGTAGAACGAAGGCTGCAGCTCGAGCAGGCGGGCGAAGAGGTCACGGCGCAGCTCGTACTCCACGTGCCGGCCGGGGTTGAAGATCAGGATCCGCGACATGGTGCGCGCTCCGATCACCGCGACCCCCATGAGCGCGATCATGAGCGCGTGATGCTCGAGGGACTGGCTGGCGCGCAGCGAGTCGACCGCCCGACCGATCTCGACCGGGATCGACACCGTGATCCAGTTGGTCAGCCACAGGAACAGACCGCCGACGGCATAGCTGACGCGGTGACGCCAGGCGTAGGTCCGCAGCAAACGCGGCACCGGCCCCGCCCACCAGCGGCGGAGCCGGTCGCCGAGCCCCAGGGGCTCGGCACGCTCACCCATGAAATACCCTCACCGAGTGGGAGAACCGGCCCCGCACGGCGCCTGTTCCGGGCGCGGCCGGAATCCCCGCCGCAGGAGTCCGGTTCCACCCGCCGGGAGGCGGGACCATGGAGCGCACCATCTTCAGTCTCGGCGCGTTTCTCGGCGGGCTCGCGGTCGCGGCCGGGGCGTTCGGCGCGCACGCGCTCAAGAGCAGGGTCGCCGCCGACATGCTCGCCGTCTGGGACACCGCGGCACGCTACCAGATGCTCCACGCCCTCGCACTGCTCGGTCTCGCCTGGGCCGTTACGCGCTGGCCCGGCGCCGGCCTCGACGCCACCGCGTGGCTGTGGCTCGGCGGCGTGCTCCTTTTCTCCGGCAGCCTTTACCTGCTGGTACTCACCGGCCACCGCTGGCTCGGCGCGGTCACCCCGATCGGCGGGGTCG
>CAWFFJ010000005.1:0-17878 GCA_963814875.1 uncultured Acidobacteriota bacterium | reverse complement strand
CGCTGCGCGTGCTCTACGGGCTCGACCGCTTCAGTGAGGACATGGACTTTTCGCTGCTTTCTAGCGAGGACGGCTTCGACCTTTCGCCGTACTGCGATGCCGTCGAGCAGGAGCTGGCCTCATGGGGCTTCCCGGCTGTCGTGGAGGTCAAGATGAAGACCGCCCGCTCCGCCGTCGAGTCGGCGTTCCTCAAGGCGAACACGCGGAAGCTCTTGCTCACCATCGAAGCGGGCGGGCTGGCCGCCTCGGTGCATGGCCGCGGCCAGCTCAAGATCAAGATCGAGATCGACACCGACCCGCCGCCGGGATTCTCGACGGAGACACGGTTCCTTCTCCAACCGATCCCGTTCTCGGTCAGGGCCTATGCCCCGCCCTCGATGTTCGCGGGCAAGATGCACGCGATCCTGTGCCGCGGCTGGGGGACGAGGGTCAAGGGTAGGGACTGGTACGACCTGGTCTGGTACGTCTCCCGAGGCACTCCGCTCGACCTCGCCCACCTCGAGGCGAGAATGCGGCAGAGCGGGCACTACCGTGATGATGCCGGGCTCGATGAAAGCAGCTTCCGATCGATGCTGGCGCGGCGAATTGACGAGCTGAGCTTCGACGCGGCTCGATCCGAGGTCGAGCGCTTCCTCGTCGATCACGCGGCCGTCGAGGTTTGGTCGCGGGAGTTCTTTCACTCGGTCGCCAAGAGGATCGAGGTCGGGAAGAGGCAAGACGCGAGAAGCTAGACGCGAGAAGTGAGAGGCGAGAAGCGCGTTGGGTGCCTGGCTCCAAGAACTTGGGAAGTTGTTTCTCCTTCAACACTTCCTGACTTCTTCAAGCCTGGCACCGAAGCGATGGGTGGCTGAGGCGGTCCTCGACTGACCTCGGACGACCCGAGAGTCCGGCTGGGTGGACGCCGATGCACTGCGACCGGCACCTCCTGACCACCCTCACTCCCCGAGACGTCTCCGACCCGGGCCCAGTGCGGATCTGTGTCGTTGACTCAGGCCTTCTGATGGGTGGCACGTTTTCGTTTTCCGGCACGTTTTCCCGTCTTCCCTTCCCGTAGCGAACCCATGCGCTCGAGGAGCCGGATGCGGGGAATCTGCACGTCTGGATCTGTGCGGGCCTGGGCAGGCAACCGCCCGGACATACCCGACACGGATTCAGGAGAACACGAAACAGACGGTCAAATCGGTCTGTCCTCATCAGATACTTGAATCAGTAACCAGATGGCAGCGAAAGGTGGGATCCGTCGCGGTGGGCACTCGGAGGTAGGGCGGGCTGGAGGGGGAGCGGGCGGGTTCAGCCGCGGTCGCCGTCACGGGCGCCGGCGCCTCCCGGCGCCGGCTCCGGTGAGAGGTAAGCCTCAGTTGTTGTCGGCGGTGGCCGGGGCGAAGTTGGCGTGCACCAGCTTCCAGGTGCCGTTGATCTTGGCGTACACGCGGGTCGACTTGGCGGCATTCGAGTGCGTCACGCCGTCCTTGTCCATCGTCACGCCGATGTAGTTGTAGGTCAGGATGGCGACGTCACCGTAGACCTGGACCTTGGGGTTGGCCATTTCGGCGACGAGCACCTTGCCGGCGTCCTTGTTGTAGGCCTCGGCGAGCTGCATGTTGATCGCCTTGCCGTCGAGACGGGTCGGGAAGTCGGCGTTGAACTCGGTGTAGTCGTCGGCCACCGTGGCCATTATCTTGCCGGCGTCCTTGGCCATGTCCCCCGCCCACTGGGCCTTGGCCAGGGCGATGATGTCCTCCTGGACGCCGGCGCCGGCCAGCGCCGGCAGGCAGAGCAGGGAAGCGCAGAGAGCCAGGATCAGTAGATTTCCACGACGCATGAGAACCTCCGTTGGGTTGGTGAGCTGAGACCCGGAGCCTTCCGGCGAGGGTCGTGCCCGCGGGTTGATCGATGCCCGCTCGACGGGTCCGGCTTGAAAGGACACCACCCCCTCCGAAAGGCGGGCGGCGAAAGATCCGCCCATCGAACGACTTTCTTCCCAGGTAAGATTGAGACTGTTAATCGTTTCGATAGGTATACATGGTCCAGGGGCTCGCGTCAAGGGGGATGGCCGGGGCATTGAGCTCGGTGCGCTTGGCCAGGAGCACGTGGGCGTCCACAGCCGAAGCAGGGGTCTCGAGCGGGCGAGAAAGCTCGGCTCTTGACATATGGCGAGCTTGATCCTATATTAGAGATTCAGTCTCATAGTCACTTGAGACGTGATGTACCGCAGGCGCAGAAACGTCCTGCAGAAAGGGAAGAGTCCATGGCAACCGGGAGTGCAGCAACTGAACGGATCGCGAAGTGGGACGACCGCACCATCCGTGTACACATCCCCGCCGGGGTGGGTTACGACATGAAAAAGATGCAGAAGGTGACGGCGTCGGTGCTGGGAAGGCTGGGCTGTGAGGGGTGCCACTCGGGCTGGGACATCCGCTTCCTCCACGAGCGTGACTTTGTCGTCAACCCCGCGACGCTCGAGGTGGACACGCGCTTCGTCGAAGGCATGTGAGCCTCCCCGACCTCGGGGTAGGGATCGTATTCTGGCCCGGGCTCGAGCCCCTGCTCGAGCCCGGGACTGATCTCGTCAACGTCTGCGAGGTGGAGCCGCAGGCATTCTGGTTCGAAACACCCGGCGAACCGCGATCGTACCGCGCCAACTCGGTCGCGATGGAGCGTCTGCGCTCGTTGCCGCAGCCCAAGCTCGTCCACGGCGTCGGTTTCCCGGTCGGGGGATCCCGCCAGGCCGGGCCACACCAGCTCGCGCCCACCCTGAGGGCGGTGCACGACCTCGGGGCGGCGTGGGCGAGCGAACACCTCAGCTTCAACCGCGCCGGCAGCGACGGGCGGACGTTCAACACCGGATTCCTGCTGCCGCCCGTCCAGACCTCGGCGGGAATCGAGGTGGCGGTGGATGCGGTCCGGCAGGTTGCGGGGAAGTTGCCAGTGCCGTTCGCCTTCGAAACCGGTGTGAACTACCTCCGCCCCCGCTCCGGGGAGATTCCCGACGGCTGCTTCGTGGGGTCCATCGCTGAGCGCGCGGACTGCGGGATTCTGCTCGACCTCCACAACCTCTGGGTGAATGAGAGGAACGGTCGGCAGGCGGTCAGGAAGTACCTCGAGGAGCTTCCGCTCGAGCGGGTCTGGGAGGTCCATCTCGCCGGGGGTCTCGAGCTCGACGGGTTCACGATCGACGCCCACTCCGGTGCGGTCCCTGCGCCGCTCGCAGCGTTGGCCGCGGAGGTCCTACCCGAGCTGCCGGAGCTCCACGCGCTCGTCTTCGAGGTTCTGCCCGACTACATCCGCCGTTTCGGTCTCGACGGGGTGCGCGAGCAGCTCGAGCTGCTGCACCGGCTGTGGGAAGGGCGCGAGCGGCGGCGCCGGCCGTCCCGACCATCGTCTCGGCCACGGGTGGTCGAGATGCCGGAAGACGACCCCGGCTCGCCTTCACCGCGGCAGTGGGAGGATGCTCTCGGCGCCCTCGCGATCGGGCACCCTTGCCACGAAGCGCTGGCGGATGAGCTGCGGGCCGACCCGGGAGTGGCGCTGCTCCAGAGGCTGGTCGGCGAGTTCCGCGCGGGGATGGTCGTGGACGCCTTGAAGCTCACCTCGCGGCTACTCATTCTCACTCTCGGCGAGGCGGGCTATCGCAAGGTGCTGAGTGAGTTCTGGGAGAAGAGCCCTCCAGAGGCCTTCGCATCGACGGAGGCGGAGGCGTTTGCCCGGCACCTCGAAGGGCTTCGGCTCGAAGACGCGTTGCTCCCCGATGTGCTCGCCTTCGAGCGTGCCCTCATTCGGGCCAGGGTCGAGGGGTTGGCGACCACGGTCCACTTCCGGAACGACCCAGCCGAGCTGCTGGCGGCACTGGCGGACGGACACCTGCCGGCGTCGTGTCCGGTCGGCGATTTCCCGGTCGAGATCAGCATCGATTAGGAGCCTGTAGGGCATAGGCCCGGCGGGGCTCGTAGCGTGTGGGAGGGTTCGCGTGGGTCTCTGTGCCCCACAGCCTCCTTTAATGCGCTGCGCGCATTGCTGAGGAGGGTGCAAGACGGCCCTGCCGTTGGGCGGACGGTTTCGCCACAAAACTTCAAAACGTGCCAGGCACGGCATGTGGCGTTAAGCCGTATCGGCGAGCCCTTAACCTCACGCAACGTGCCGGGCACGTTTCCCGACGCGGCCGCAAGGACGCGGTGAACTGTGGGGAGAGCCTCGCACCTCGGCGCGCACCGGGATTGCTGGAGAAGTAGTTTCTACCCAGGTCGCGGTCCTGCTCCCGGGTAGTAAGTGCGCTTCCCGGTGGGAAACCTGGGGGCTAGATTCAGGATCAGCTGAACAGAAGGCTGCACCGGGACTGGAGGCAGTTCATGAGTTCGGCTCGTGAAGAGAGAACGATGAGCGATTGTGCCGGATGAGCTGCGTCGAAAGGAGACGTTTGATGAAAGGTCAGATCCTCGCAGTAGCCACGCTCGGAGTCCTTGCGGCGTTCGTCGCGTGCAACAAGGAGACGACGCCAGGAACGTCCGCCGCAACGGAGTCGTCGTCGAGAGAAACCTCTGCCCAAACCAAGGCGACGGCCACGCCGGAGTCGATGACGACTGCTTCGTCGGTTGCGACGGACGTCGCGAAGGCCGCGCAGTCCGGCGCAGAGCAGGTTGCGGAAGGCGCGAAGGAACTTGGTAGCGACGTGAAAGACGGAGCGCGGCAGGCGACGGCAGCCGCCGGAGCAGCGCTGGAGAGCGGTAGCAAGAAGCTGCAGCAGGCAGCCGAGCCGGCTGCTCCGCAGAGCACCGAGCCGGCAGCCTCGCAACCGGCTTCCGAGCCTCCCGCTGAAGGAAATCTCGCGAATGGCGCGGTGATCTTCAAGGCGAAGTGTGTTTCGTGCCACGGCGTCGACGCCAGCGGGAACACTGCGATGGGCAAGAAGAACAGCATCCCGGATCTGCGCTCCTCGGTGGTGCAGGACCTGACCGACGCAGAGCTCGCGGCGATGATTGCAAACGGAAAGCCGGGCGGCATGTCAGAGAAAGCGCACAAGAACAAGGCTCTCACCGAGGACCAGATCAAGGACGTCATCGCCTACCTGCGCTCGATCCGGATGTAGGCCATGATCGGCGCCGATGTGCCTTGGAGCGACAGGTCGGGTCACCTTGTGGCTGCCAACTCACCAGCGTCGCATCGTCAGGAAGAGCCGTAGATGTCAGGGGGAAGTGCAATGATGAAGCTCAGTCGTCCAAAGGTGATCACGTGGTGGATTGCCATTGCCCTTGGGGCGCTCGGGATCCTCGGTGAGTTGAGCGTCGTCCCCGCTCTGAGCGCGTACTCCTTCGTGTTGGTCACGGCCGGGCTTGTGCTACTGGCAGTGGCGGTGGTCCTCAAGAACCTCTAGGAGCCTGTGAGTCGGCGTCCACGCAGCCGGACTCTCGGGTCGTAGGAGGTCAGTCGAGGACCGCCTCAGCCACCCATCGGGATCAAGACGCCAAGTGCGTGACAGGCACCGAGTCATCTCCGGCCCTTCGGGCCTCCGATGGCCGTTGCCCCGGCTCGGCTACAATCGCTCAAAATGATCCGGGGCGTCATTTCCAGTGCCAGGGCGATGCTGGGGCGCATTCATGCACGGCTCAGGCAGACCCAGCAGGTTTACATGGTGCTGGTGGTGGCCAAGATCGTTGCCGTGTCGCTGACCATTGGGTCCGGCGGGTCCGGGGGGATCTTCGCCCCGTCCCTGTTCATCGGCGCCATGCTCGGCGGTGCTGTGGGAACAGGCATCCACACCATGTGGCCCAACTCCACCGGTGGACCGGGTGCGTACGCCCTGGTTGGGATGGGCGCCGTCGTCGGCGCGGCAACCCATGCTCCGATCACCGCCATCCTGATCATCTTCGAGCTCACGAACGACTACAAGATCATCCTGCCGCTGATGATCACCTGCATCTCGGCCACTCTCCTGGCAACCCAGCTGCAACGGGCTTCGATCTACACTCTGAAGCTCCTGCGGCGGGGGGTCGAGATCCAACGCGGACAGACCGTCAACATTCTCCGTCACCTGACCGCCAGCGACGTCATGCGTGAGTCATTCAATTCGGTGTCGCCCGCTGATTCCGTGATGGTCGTGGTGTCCCGCTTCATCGCGGAACCCGGGGGCGCTCTCTTCGTCGTGGACGGCGAGGAGCGTCTGCTGGGCGTTGTCACCATGGACGAAATCCGGCCGATCATGGCCGACCTGGCCGCGTTGGGCTCGGTGATCATCGCCGCCGACATGATGCGCGTGGAGGGGTTCCCGGTGTTCGCCCCGGACGACCCGCTGGACGACGTCATGCGGCGGTTTCACGGGTTCCAGTACAACTGCCCGGTGGTGGAGGAGGGGCGGGTGGCGGGCGCCGTCTGGCCGCAGGACGTCATCGAGCGGTACAACTCGGAGGTGTTCAAGCGCGAGATGGCGTCGAGCATGTCGCTGGCTCTGACCAACGGGGTGCCCAGGCAGGGTCTTCCAGGTGTGCAGGGCGTGAGCCTGGCCGAGGTCCCGGTCCCCGGGAGCTTCATCGGCAGGACTCTCGGCGAGATCGACATCCGGCGGCGGTTCAACGTCACCGTCTTGTTGATCAAGCGGCACGAGGGAGATGGGGAAGAGCTCGTCGACCACCTGCCGGACGCCGTCTCCGGGCTGGAGGCCGGCGACGTCCTCCTGGTCATCGGCGCCGATGCCGGGATCCAGCACCTCGAGCGCCAGATGTAGAGCAGCGAGATCTGCGAGGCAGGTCAGCTCGAGGGCAGGATGGAGGTCGTCGGCGAGTCGTTCTCGTTGACGGTGAGCTGGGTCCGGCACAGGCGGACCTCGTCCGGCGTCCAGTCGAAGAGCACTTCTGACGGCCACTCCACCGCAACGACCGAGTCCGGTTGGGACAGGGTCTCCTCTGCACCCACCTCGCGGAGCACGCGACGGTGCCGAGTGCGTGGGCCTTGCGGCGGCACACACGTGAAAGGCGCGCGTGGCAGCGTTCCAACCTGCAGGTCCGGACCTGCAGGGGCACGGGCGGACAGCCGCCCCGGTCAATCCGACACCATTCTGGGCGGAAGTTCTACCTGTAGACTTCGCTACCTCCCAACTTCTCAAAGCCTGGCACCGCCACGCTATCCTGATCCATCACAGAAACGACCCGCCGACGGTCGTTACTGTGATTGAGAGGTGGAGCACCATGCCGTCCGACTTCAGTCGCTTCTCCGGAACCGCGACCTACATCACCTCGCCCGAGCTGCGCCACGCGGTCAACGTGGCGGCAGCGATCGAGCGCCCGCTGCTGGTGCGCGGCGAGCCCGGCACCGGCAAGACCCTGCTCGCCGAGGCCGTCGCCGAGGACCTCGGGCTCGAGCTGATCACCTGGGACGTGAAGTCGACCTCGAAGGCGGTCGACGGCCTCTACGTCTACGACACGGTGCAGCGCCTTCAGGACAGCCGCTTCGGCGACCACGACGTGTCCGACATCCGCCAGTACATTCGGCTCGGGCCCCTAGGACGGGCGCTGACCAGCCCCGAGCGCGTGGTGCTGCTGATCGACGAGATCGACAAGGCCGACCTCGACTTCCCCAACGACCTCCTGCACGAGCTCGACGTGATGGAGTTCACGGTAGTCGAGACTGGCGACGTCCACCGCGCCGCACAGCGCCCGCTGGTGGTGATCACATCGAACGCGGAGCGCGAGCTGCCCGACCCGTTCCTGCGCCGCTGCGTGTTCCACTACATCGAGTTCCCTGGCGCCGAGCTGATGGCCGAGATCGTGCGCGTGCACCACCCGCACATCGCCGAGCAGCTCCTCGAGCAGTGCCTGGAGAAGTTCTACTGGCTGCGCTCCATCAAGGGGCTGCGCAAGCGGCCCTCGACCTCGGAGCTGGTCGACTGGGTTGGTGCGCTGCTCGCCGCCGGCATCCCGCGCGGCGAGGTCGCCGCCGGGCTGCCGTTCCTCGGCGCGCTGATCAAGCGTGAGGAGGACCTCGAGGCCGTGACGAGGGCACAGGGGAGCGAGGCGAAGCGCGGGACCGTGTGGCCGCCCTCGTAGTGCCAATGGCTGCTGGACCACCCATCGCATGGTCTGAACCGCCAAGAGCGCGAAGAGCGCAAAGATGGGAGTAGGAGAGCTTCAAGAAGAGATGCTCCGCGCTCTGAGCGTCGTCGCGGTTCAAATTTCGACAGGATCGCACCAGAGACGACGAACCGGTATCGAGAGTCCGCCGACTATTGGGTCATCGGGGATGCCGAGGCCCGCGAGCAAAGAAGAGAGACATCGTGCCGACTAGGCCTCGCACGCTCGAAGAGAACCCGGCGCCGCCGAGCGGCGCGGGGGGGCACACCGGCGTGCTGCTCGGCTTCTTCTATCGGCTGCGGGGGCGCGGGCTGAAGGTGACGCCGCAGCAGTGGCTGACCGTGGTCGAGGCGCTCGCGCGCGGGCTCCACGGATCGTCCCTGTCTGGCTTCTACTCGCTGTCGCGTTCGATCCTGGTCCGTGACGAGTCGGAGCTCGACGACTTCGACCTCGCCTTCGCCGAGCACTTCCGCGGGCTCGCCTCGGAGGTCGCGGAGATCGAGCGCGCGGTCTGGGAGTGGCTCGAAAACCCTGTGCCGCCGCGGGCGATTGACCCCGAGTGGCAGCGGCTGTTCGACGCGGTCGACGTCGCCGCGCTGCGCGAGGCTTTCGAGCAGCGCCTTCGCGAGCAGACCGAGCGCCACGACGGCGGCAGCCACTGGATCGGCACCGGCGGCACCTCGCCCTTCGGGCACGGCGGCTCGCATCCCGGCGGGATCCGGGTCGGCGGCGAGGGCGGCGGGGGATCGGCGGTGCAGGTCGCCGCCGAGCGACGCTATCGCGAGCACCGGCGCGACCTCGTGCTGGACACACGCCAGCTCGGCCTCGCGCTGAAGAAGCTGCGCTCCCTTGAGCGCACCGGGCCCATCGACGAGCTCGACCTCGAGGGCACCATCGACCGCACCGCCCGCGATGGCGGCGAGCTCCAGATCGTGCTCGAGCGGCCGAAGAAGAACGCGCTCAAGCTGCTCATGGCGATGGATGTCGGCGGCTCGATGGAGCCTTACCGCCAGCTCGTCGAGCGGCTGTTCTCCGCCGCCCACGGCATCCGCCACTTCCAGCACTTCGACCACGTCTACTTCCACAACTGCGTCTACGAGCGGGTCTGGTCCGACGCCAGGTTCTCGGAGCGGATCCCGCTGCACGAGCTGTTCCGGCGTTTCGACCGCGACACGCGGCTGGTGATGGTGGGCGACGCCCACATGTACCCGGGCGAGCTCACCGACCCCTTCGGCGCGATCGACTACATGGACCGCAACCCGATCCCCGGGCTCGCGTTCCTCGAGCGTCTCGGCGAGCACTTCCGCCACGTCGCCTGGCTCAACCCGATGGCGGAGGAGGGGTGGGGCGCACCCTCGGTGCGGATCGTGCGCCAGGTCTTCCCGATGTACCCACTCACCCTCGACGGCGTCGAGCGGCTGGCGAAGGACCTCTCGGACCGCCACTGAGGGCTGCGCTCGGTGCCCGCTCTCACTCCACCTCGCGCAGCTTCGGCACGCGGGCGAGGCCGGGGCGGTCCCGGAGGTCGATCACGATCCTGGAGCCGGGGCCGTCGAACCGGTAGCGGCGGCCGCTGACCGGACCGACAACCGTCATCCCGGTGCCGCCGGTGTACTCGAAGGTGACCGAAAACCGCCGCTGCGGGCGCGGCCCGTTGGAAGGTCGGGCGGGCCCGACCGACCCCAGCTGCTGGCGAGTGCGACCGCAACAACCCATGCTCACTCCTCGTCCTCCGGTGCCAGCGGCACCGGATCCTCCTGGTAGTCGAGCTCGGGCGGCAGCAGCCGCTCGAGCACGATCGCGCCGCCGGAAAGCGCAAGCCAGAGCAGCACCCCGGAGACGATGGTGTCCGCGAGCACCACGGCGGCGGGTACGGCGACCCACAGGCTCAGGCAGTAGAAGCAGTCGAGCAGTCGGCCGAACAGGCCGTCGCCGGCAGCTCGCCGCAGACGCACGCAGAGGTCCCAGGGGCCGTCCTCGGCCTGCACCAGGTGCGTCACCCGCCACACGGCGAGGACGCCGACCAGGACCTCGGTAAACCCCATACCCTCATCAAACAGGGCGGCCGGCCCCGATCGGGCCGGCCGCCGTGGTCATCGTCCGCCTCACACCACGACCGTGAGGCTGTAGTAGCTGAGCTTGCGCGGGTAGTAGTCGTCGTCGCAGCTCACCACCGTCCGCTTGTAGACCCGGAGCTCGATCTGGTAGCAGCAGGTCTCCGGGAAGGCGTTGCGGAGGTCCGGGATCGTCAGTCGGAGGCCTCCGGCCCGCCAGTGGGGCGAGGTCGCGCCCTGGCCGAGCGCCGCTCCGTAGTCCGGACCGACGTAGTCGGCCGCGGGGATCGCGCCGAGCGCGACCGGCGTGAGCGTCGCTCCGGTCGCAGTCAGGAGGTTCACCGCCAGGTTCTTTCCGTAGGTGGCGATGAGCGTGTAGAACGCCAGGTGGCGGTCGATGTCGTAGGCCACGAAGTCGACCTCGAGGACCCCACCTTCCGCCGCGTTGACGTTCGAGCACGGGCCGGCCGACACGCCGTTGATCCGGACGTCGACCACGTCCGCCGCCGGCTCGAGCGCGCTGGTGCTGTTGTCGATGGTGATCGCCACGCCGTTGTCATCCTGCGTGTCGCACAGCGGCAGGACCTGCGGCGGCCCGAGGGTGTTGGGGGCGGTGAGCGCGTAGCCGACCGCTCTGAGGTAGTAGGTACCGTCCGCGATCGCCGTCGCTGTGAGCCACTGCATCAGCAGGTCACGGTTGGACACCCAGAAGCGCGTCGTGCCCCAGGATCCCAGGCCGTTGGTCGCCTCGAAGTGCTCGCGGCTCTCGGCGACCAGGCGGCCGCCGATCGGCTGGAAGGGGAAGCCGGCCGGGTGGAAGCCGACCGGCCCGGCAGGCAGCGCCGGTCCCCAGAAGACGCGCCCGAAGCCTCCCGCGGCGGGTGGCGGCATCGGGCTCCACGGTCCGCCCGGCGAGGTGGCGATTTCGAACTCGTAGTAGTCAACGCTCGCGCCGCTTCCGAACAGACCGGAGATCGGCACGTTACCGGCGAATGGCCGGTCCCCGTAGGTGGCGACCGCTCCCGGGTTGAGGTAACCGACCGGGGCCAGGGCGGCACCAGGGTTGCCTCCGATGTGGTCGATCACGTCGTCGCAGACCTGGCTGATCACCATGCAGTTGCCTTCCGGCGGCGGCGGCTCGTGGATGCAGCAGGCCTCGTTGGTTGCGGTGAGGGTGACGCTGAGGTTGGTCGGGATGTCCCAGCGCACGTCGAAGAACCCCTCGTCGACGATCAGCCGATCCTCGCCCTGGCAACGCTGGTGCACCTTGAAGATGATGTCGGGCGTGCAGTCCCACCACGGCTGCCATGGCCACCACGGCCACAGGCGGAGCCTCTCGAGCTCGGCGGCGGCGGGGAGCCTGCTCAACAGCTTGTCACGCAGGCTTCCCAAATCCGCGACGTCGATCTCGGCGGTCGGCGCCGTTCGCGCGACGCCGCCCTCGGCCGCAATCTCGTGGAACACGGCCAGGTCCGGCTTCGGGCTCGGGACCGGGATCTTCACGTGTGGCAGCTGCTCGAGCAGGGGCCTGATGCGCTCGACCAGGCGAGGCTCGAGCTGCCAGTAACGCAGGTGCCACCACCACCACGGCCACCATCCGCAGCACCAGCGGAACGTCATCGAGAAGCTGCCGTTGGCGTCGGTGGTGGCGCAGGCGACCTGCTGGGAGCTCGACCACCACCACCACCAGTCGACGTCGAGGGCGCACACGGTGGCGCCGGGCACCGGGCTGCCGTCGGGGCACACGACCCGCCCGCGGATCACGAACGTGCGGCACCACCGTCGCCACCACCACCAGTAGTAGCTGGAGATGAGGATCGGCGTCAGCTTCAACGCGCCCCCAGCGAGCGCTCGGGCGGGGAGGGCGCGGCTGATGGTCTGGAGGTGGACCAGATCCTGGTCGTCGGCGTCCCCCGGTCCGACCACGACGCGCACGGCGCCGGGCGAATCGGCAACGCTGAAGACCGCCTTGCCTCCGCCCTTGGCGTCCAGCTTGACGGATTGCGAAGCGACGACCCTGTCCTCGCCGCTGACCAGAACGACCTTGACCGGCATGTCCGGCTTGAAGTCCTCGACGCCGGAAGCGTCCAGCGGGACCTCGAGCCGCAGCTCGCGAACGTCCTTGGCAGATGCTCGTGCCATGAGTACCTCCTGCGCGTGGGCACCGGGTCGGCAACCCTCCCGAGCCCCTGTTGTCGCCAACGTCACGACCCGCAGGTGTGACGTTGGCGTTGGTCCACATGTGGCTGGACCGGGCTCCGCTCTGGCAGTCAGCCCGACCCAGAGGTCAGATCTCCTCGCCCTCGCCGACCGCCTCGGTCGAGGTCAGGATTCCATTCGCGAGGGGACGTTGCGCCGATCCGACTCGCGTCCCCCCGAGTGCTGTTTCGTTTTCTTGAGTAACCAATATAGGTCTCTAGGGCATGATTGTCGATTTTTGATGAAATCACTCTTGGTACATCAAATATCTCAAGTCGAGTCGAGTTGTTTGAGGAGCGGGAGTCCACCGATCAGCGTCGCCTCCCGGCGCGGCCTTCGGCCCCGTCCGGGGCCTTGATCACCATGGGTTAGACGCCAATTTCTGGTCAGTCTTGAGAAGACAATTCGGCCCCTTGTAACCAGGGAGACGATTGTGCCCTGGTCGGTCACGACCCAGGGAGGATGTTCTGGTATTTCTGGACGCGCGGTTGACCCGGAGCGCTCGACGGTGAGGAGGCCGACCGGTGTCCCCGACACTTCCGGGGTTCCCCTGGGTGTGATCCGGATCACCGGAGGGCGGTCGAGGCGCCGCCAGGGAGAGGTCCGAGGATGAGACGACGTCCGGCCGCCGAGGGGTTCGCCGGTCGTGGTGGAGGCCGCCGTGTAGTGGTGGCTCTCAGTCGAGGCTTCCGACCTGGAACCGCCTTTGCACTCGATTGCCGAGCCTGCCTGACCTGGATCGGCTGCTCGGCGTGCTTCAGCGGCCCAGCGCCAGCCGGAGCATCTCCGTCACGGTTGGCCAGAAGAGCGGGTCGCGGTTGCAGTCGGAGTGGCCGCGGCCCGGGAGCATGAGCAGGCGGACGGTGTCGCCGCCGGCTGCGGCGAGGCGGCGGGCGTGCTCTGCGGGTACCGTCGCGTCATCCTCGCCGTGGACCAGCAGAACAGGCGCCGAGATCGCGGCGATCTGGTGCTCCGGTGCGATCTCGTCGAGCCTGGCCCCGATCGAGTACTCGGCATAGCGCAGGACCGCGGGGACCAGAAGCGCCGGGACACCCTTCCCACCGAGCTCGTCGCGCATGAGGTTGCCAGGGTTGGCGAATGCGCCGACTGTGACCACCGCTCGGATTCGGGCATCGTGCGCCGCGGCGTGGAGTGCGGCCGCACCGCCGACGGAGAGGCCGAGTACACCGAGCCGGTCGGGTCGGGCCCCGCGGCGTTCGGCCTCGTCGAGCGCGGCGCGGATGTCTTCGGAGAACTTGAGCATGTTGGCGGTGCCGTCGCTCGAGGAGCTGCCGTGGCTGCGGGCGTCGAAGGCGAGCAGGTCATAGCCCGCGCCGTGCAGGTCGCGGACGAGGGGCAGGACGCGGTCGACGTTGCGGCCCCAACCGTGGACCAGGATGAGAGTGGCGGCGCCACCCGGCGGGGTCGATCCGGTCGGGATCCACCAGCCGTAGAGAGTCTTGCCGCGGACGGTCGGGAAGCGGATCTCGTCGAAGCCGACCCCGAGGATCGTCGGCGTCCGCGTGTGGGGGACCTGCGGCACGCGATAGTGGCGGGAGACCGCGATCAGGGCGGCTGCCGCCAGCACGGCGACCAGGGCGGGTAGGGCGATCCAGGCGGCCACGGCAGAGACGGTAGCACGCAGGCTGGACAGGTGGTGACCAGTGGCCGCGGCTTCCCGGGCTCGCAGCAGCGACCCGCCATCAATCTGAGTGCTAACATGATGTCAGTTGTTCCAACGAGCCAAGAAGGCCGAACGACTGGAGGTCGTCATGAAGACGTGGCGTGTGCGATCCGGCGCGGCAGCTGGATGGTGCCTTGCGCTCCTACTCGTGGCCGCTTCGTCAACCCCGGTGTGGGGGCAGCTGAACAAGACTCAGCACGATGACGGCTGGATCCTGGCGGCGGCCCACACGCAAGGACTGGAAGGCTCGATCTGGCGCACCGACCTCTGGGTCCGCTTTGAGGGCTACGGCGGCGGGACGATCACCCTGAAGTTCTGCCGGTCCGGAGTCGACAACACCGGCGTTCCGGGGTACGACGTCGTCCTCGATTCGGACACGATGATGGTCTACGTCGAGGACGTCGTGGAGCACTTCCTCCACGTCGGCGACGCGGGATGGCTGGGTGCAATCCATTACACGACGAACGCGGCGGCGCAGGTGTACGCGCGGGTCTACTCCACCTCGGCCGACGGACGCAAGACGTACGGGCAACTGGTCGAGGGGATCCCGACCTCTGACATGAGCTTGTCGTACGCGACATCAGGCTATCCGGGCACTCAAGAGGACCAGTGGATGTTCGCCCTCAAGCACACCGCCGACAACAGGTACCGGGTCAACATCGGCCTGGTGAACCCGACCGCGGTGGCGTCCGAGTTCAATATCGTGATGTTCGACGCCCAGGGCCATTTCTCGGGCGGTTCGTCAACGTATCAGTACGTTCAGGTGCCGCCGTTCTCGATGGTCCAGCTCAACGATCCTTATGGGAATATCACCGGCGGTGAGTGGAGCTCGAACGTGGTCCGCGTGGAGGCCAGCGCCGACGGGTCGGGTGCATTTGCCTACGCCTCTGTCGTCGATAACGCCACAAACGACGCGTTCTTCGTGCGCGGGGTCAAGCTGATGCGTCCCAACGAGTGACGTGACGCCTGCAGTGGTGGACCGGCCAGACGCTAGTGCGGGTGGCCGTGCTCGATCTCCTCGGGTGTCGCCGACTCGACCGCCAGCACGGTGACCTCGAAGACGAGGTCGAGCCCCGCGAGCGGGTGATTGCCGTCGAGCGTCACCTTCTCGTCGTCGAGCCCGACCACCCGGAGCAGGAAGCGCCGGCCGCCCTCGTCCTCGGCCGTCACCGTCATGCCGACCTGGACGTCGGGGGGGAGCTGCTCGCGCGGCGCCTGGACGATGCGTGACTCGTCGCGGGCGCCGAAGGCCTGCTCCGGTGTGAGCTCGACCACCATCTGTGCTCCCGGCTCGAGGCCGGCGACGGCCTGCTCGAGGGCCGGCAGGGTCCTGCCGGCGCCGTGGAGATAGCGCATCGGACCGCTGCGGTCGGAGCCGTCCAGCAGGTTCCCGTCCGTATCCTTCAGCGTGTAGGCGAGGGTGACGATGCGGCCGTCGCGGATGTCCGCGGGACCGACGATCGGCTCGCGCACGACCTCGACCTGCTCGGCGCCATGGGCGTGGCCGTGGCTGCCGCAGCTCCCGGAACCGCCGCCGCAGGTCTCGGCCTCGCCGAAGGCGCGGCACTGGCCCGCCAAGTAGAGCTCGACGGCCTCGCCGACGGCGGTCGCGTTCTCCTTGAAGTGGACCGAGATGCCGACCTGCTGGAAGCCGGACAGGGGACGCATGCCCATGCCTCCGGCCACGAGCACGTCGACGTCGCGCGCCTTGAGGGCGTGGACCGGCGCCATGCAGCCGCCTTCCTCGTGACTGGAGTTCGGAAGGAGCGAGACCTCGCCGACCTGTCCGTCCTCGACTGAGACCAGGGTGAAGACGGCGCAGTGGCCGAAGTGCTCGGAGATCGGCGCGTCGAGGCCGCCGGGGGGATCAGAGGGAATGGCAATCAGCATCAGAGGCTCCCTTCACGGAGGCCGATCTTAGCCCTCCTGCGGTGGGCTGTCGAGGCATTGAGTTCGTCCCGGACCCTCCATTGACAGCCGCGCCCGCGCCCGGGAGGATGGCGGCGGCACTTCATCCTCGAAGGGGGAGACATGGCGGGCACCTCGCAGGTCGATGTGGTCATCGCGGGCGGCGGTCTGGCTGGGTTGGTGACGGCGTTCGAGCTGCTCGACCATGGCAAACGGGTGCTGATCCTGGACCGCGACGAGCCGTCCGCCCTCGGGGGCCTCGCCAAGCGCTCCTTCGGCGGAGTGATGTTCGTGGACACCCCCCACCAGCGCAAGCTGGGCCTGCGAGACTCACCGGAGCTGGCATGGTCCGACTGGCTGAGCTTTGCCGACTTCGGTTCCGAGGACGAGTGGCCGCGGCGGTGGGCGAGGGCCTACGTGGAGCGCTCGCGCGACCTCATCTTCGACTGGCTCACCGCGCGTGGGGTCGAGTTCCTCCCGGTGGTCAACTGGGCCGAGCGCGGCCTGTTTCAACCCGGCAACTCGGTCCCCCGCTGGCACATCGCCTGGGGCACCGGCTGGGGCATCGTCGAGGCCGTCGTGGCCGGGCTCGAAGCGCACCCGAACCGCGACCGGCTCGAGATCCGCTTCGGCCACCGGGTCGAGCGGCTGATCGAAGCGGCGGGCGCGATCGTCGGCTGCGCAGGGGTACGCGAGGACGACGGCGAGCCGTTCGAGGTCCGCGCAGAGCATGTGGTGCTCGCCTCAGGCGGCATCTGCGGCGGCGACCTCAGCCGCGTGCGCGCCCACTGGTACCGACCGTGGGGCGAGGCGCCCGAGCACCTGCTCAACGGCTCGCACCGCTTCGCCGACGGGATGCTCCATGACGCGGCCGCGGCTCAGGGTGCCGCCCTGACCCACCTCGACCTGCAGTGGCACTACGCGGCCGGCGTCCGCCAGAAGGGCGGCGATGTCCAGGACGCCGGCATCAGCCTGGTGCCGCCGCGCTCGGCGTTGTGGCTCGACGCCCGCGGACGCCGCTTCGGCCCGCTGCCGCTGATGGGCTACACCGACACCCGCTACGTGGTCGAGCAGATCTGCCGTTCTGTGGGCCAGTACTCGTGGCAGGTGCTGAACTGGAAGATCGCCATCAAAGAGCTGGCGGTCTCGGGCAGCGACTACATGACCGCCTTCCGCTACAAGCGCAAGCTCGAGCTGGTCAAGCACCTGGTGTTCGGCAACCGAGAGCTGGTCGAGCGACTGATCGCAGAGACCGATGACTTCGTGGTCGCCGACAGTCTGCCCGAGCTGATGGAGAAGATGGATGCGCTGTCGTTGGGCGGCCTCCGCCTCGACCGCGACGGGATGGCGGCCGACATCCGCGCCTACGACGCCCAGATCGAGCGCGGGCCGCGCTACTTCAACGACGACCAGCTGCGCCGGATCGCCAACTTCCGCCAGTACCGCGGCGACCGCCTGCGCACCTGTGCGTTCCAGAGGATCGACGACCCCAAGGCCCGGCCGCTGATCGCGATCCGCGAGTTCATCCTCAGCCGCAAGAGCCTGGGCGGGATCCAGACCGACATAGGCAGCCGCGTGCTGCGCGGGTCGGGGGAGCCCATTCCGGGTCTCTACGCGGTGGGGGAGACCGCCGGCTTCGGCGGCGGCGGCATCCACGGCAAAGGCTCGCTGGAAGGCACTTTTCTCGGCAGCTGCGTGCTCAACGGTCGGCTTGCGGGGCGGGCGATCGCCGGCGTTTCCTCAGCGTGAGTTGGTCGGCTCGCCTCAGAAACGCCGCCCACCCCTGGTTGTTCCGCTCATTGCATTCATCGCCAGGCGACCAGCTTCTGGACCTTGCATGCCAGCAGAAGTTGTTTGCAGGCTTGTACATTGAGCTTACAGGGCAGCCGTCTGGGCGACCGGTTGTTCGCGCCCGAAGCTGCCATCGCTCCGCCTCAACGGCCATCGTCCCTCACAGCGTGAGATGGACACCGCAA
>CAWFFJ010000004.1:0-37075 GCA_963814875.1 uncultured Acidobacteriota bacterium | reverse complement strand
ACGGTCGTCGGCGATGGCGACGAGGTCTTCACTGTGTCCGGAGAGGGCGACGAGCGGGTCGTGGCGCTGGGCGAGGTCGGCCAGTGCGGAGTCCGCGGCGGCGAGCCGGTTCAGCTGCGGCTCCAGACGGGAGAGGTCGACGAGCTCGCTCAAGAAGGTTTCGGGCTCGACCCCGCGCGAGCGCAGGCCCTCCTGCCAGGCGCCGCTTTGGATTGAGGCCGTGGCCATGTCGCCGAGCTTTGCGCGCAGAGCGACCTCCGGACTGCGGGAGTCGCTTCCCAACCCGAGCCCTTCGGTGAGGGTCGTGAGCCGGACCCGCGTCGCCTCGAGCTCGGCTAGGCGCCGGTCGACCTTGCGGCCATACAGCGCGCCGGCGACGATCGTGGCCAGGAGCACGACCGCGAGGATTGCGATCGCAGCGGTCCGTCGTGCCAACGCGCGTTGGAGCTCGGCCGCGACGCCCGCGTCGGGAGCTCCTTCGTCGTTTCCTGCCACGCCGAGGGAGTCCGACGGGGCCTCGGGGGGCTCGGCGGTTGCGGGTTCGGGCTCCTCGGTGCGGGCGAGGGGGACGTCGAACCACTCGCCGGCCGCATCGGGCTGTGGGGATCCGACGTCGCGGGCGACAGGCGGAGGTTCGTCGGCGTGTGCGGCGGCCGCCGGCGCGACTTCGGCCGGAACCGGTGGGGTCGCTTCGCCGAGCTCGAAGGGGTCGGTGAGGGGCGGTTCGGCCGGCTCGTTCGGCGCTGGCTTTGGCAGCAGTTCGTGAGCCGCCACCGGCGGTTCGGGTTCGGGGAGTGGCGCCGGCCGGTCGGGCTCCTCGTCCGTGGACGGCATCTCGGGTTCGGGCTCAGGGTCGACCACGAAGCAGGTCAGCGGCGACCGGTCCGCCGGGATGTCTGACGGCAACAGTGAAATGAAGAGTCGCTGGCGCTCTTCCATTGGGGATGCCGCGTAGCGGGCCCAGGCGAGGGGCAGGTAGTTCTCCACCTCACGAACCGGAATCGGGCGCGCGGGTGCGGAAACGTGTCCCAGCCCCGGCTTCTCTACCAGCGTCTTGAGCGTCGGGCTGGCCAGGACGCGGGCGCCGACCAGGAACGGGTCGAACGCGTGGCGCAGGTACTCGTTCGGGCTGAGCAGGACGACATCCAGGGCGCGCGCCTTCGGCTCGCGGATGAAGATGCACCACCGTCCGAAGAGGTGGACGTGGCCGACCACGGGAAGGTCGCGCGGAATCTCCTCCACTCGGACAATGCTGCCTAGGACGTGGCCGAGGGCGGGCGCGAAGGAAGGGTCGGGCGGCTCGGTCTCCCAGGACCCGTCGCGGAGCTCGACGCGCAGCCTCTGAGTGTCCATGACCGTCCTCCTCGACGTCGGCGGTAAGATCACGCGCGGAACTTCTGGCGCACCCCTAGCGTACTGAGTTCTGCAGATCATGCGCAATGGGTGGAATAGGGGTGACGATGATCGAGGTAGAGGCGCTGCGCAAGAGCTTCGGCTCCCTGGTGGCGGTGGACGACCTCTCGTTTGCCGTCGGCGAAGGGCGAGATCTTCGGCCTGCTGGGCCCGAACGGGGCCGGCAAGACGACCACGATCAACATGGTCTGCGGGGTGCTCGAACCGGATGCCGGCAGGGTGCTGCTCTCAGGAGTCGATGTCTGGGAGAGACCGCGGGAGGCCAAGCGCTCGCTCGGCGTCGTGCCGCAGGAGATCGCGGTCTACGAGGACCTGACGGCGCGCGACAACCTCATGTTCTGGGGCTCGCTGTACGGAATCCGCGGCAGCGAGCTGCGGCGGCGGGTGGCGGCATCGCTGGAGCGGGTCGGCCTCGCGGAGCGCGCGAAGAGCAAGGTGGCGACCTTCTCCGGCGGCATGAAGCGGCGCCTCAACTTGTGTATGGGCCTCATCGCCGAGCCGAAGGTCCTGCTCCTCGACGAGCCGACGGTAGGGATCGACCCCCAGGCCCGCCTCGGCATCCTCGAGGTCGTCCGCGAGGTCGCCGCAGCCGGGACGACGGTGCTCTACACCACCCACTACATGGACGAGGCCGAGGAGCTGTGCGACCGCATCGCGATCATGGATCACGGCCGCGTGCTCACTGTCGGAACCCTCGACGAGCTCCGGCGCCTCGCGGGCGAAGGCGAGGTCCTGCGGCTCACCGGCGAGTTCGGCGAGTCCGCCGTGCGCGAGCGGCTCGCCGCCGTGCCGGGGACACGGGTGCTGAGCATCGGGCCAGAGCTGGCGGTGCTCGCGGTCGAGCCCGGCGGCCCCGGCCTTCTCTCGATACTGCCGGCGGTCCTCGGCATGGACCTCGGCGTGTCCGATGTGTCGATCCAGCGTCAGAGCCTGCAGAGCGTCTTCATCAGGCTGACGGGGCGGGAGCTGCGCGACTGATGGCCGCGCTCGCCATCCTCCGCCGCGACCTCCTGCGCATGGTCCGCTCACCCGGCCGTACGGCGCTGCTGTTCGCAGTCCCGCTCGTGATGGCCGCGATGTTCAGTCTCGTCTTCGGCGGGAGCGGCCCGCGCGACATCGTCATTCGGGTGCTGCTGTGGAACGAGGACGACGGCCTGCTGTCACGCCTGCTCGCGGGTGCGGGATCCTCAGGCCAGGAAGGTCCCGCCCGCCTCGAGGTCGTGGAGGTCGGCGAAGAGGGTCTCGCGGCGATGGACCGCGGTGAGGCCTCGGCCCTGGTTCACCTTCCCAAGGACTTCACCAAGGACTTCCTCGCGGGCCGCCCGACCCGGGTCGAGGTGGTGAAGAACCCGGCACAGAGCTTCCTTCCGGGCGTGGTCGAGGAAGGCGCCGGGGTCGTTGCGAGCGCACTTTCGGCCGCGTCGCGCGCGCTGCGGCCCGAGCTCGATCAGATCGCCGCCATGTCCGAGGATGACCGCGGCCCGTCGCTGGAGACCGTGACCGGGATGAGCACGGCCTTCTACCACCGGATCGAGGGCGCCGGTCGCTACGTGTTTCCGCCTGTGATCGGGCTCGAGTCGGTCACCGCCGCGAGCCACGAGCCCGCTGCCGAGTCGGTTCGCGACGTCTCTGTGCTCGGTTTCTTCCTGCCCGGACTCGCAGTGATGGGCGCGCTCTTCCTGGCTCAGGCGGCGACCCGGGACATCCTGCGGGACCGTGAGGCAGGGCGGCTGCGGCACCTCCTCACCGCTCCGGTCACGGTGGCCGACTACCTCGCCGGGAAGTGCCTCTCGGTGGTCGTCACGACCGGGATCGGGCTCGCCCTGATGATCGGGCTCGGCGCCGTCGCCGGGATTGCGTGGGGGTCGGCCGCAGCGCTCGCGGCGCTGATCGCTGCGACCGCGATCGCCGCCGGCGGCACGCTCCTGCTCTTGACGAGCCTGGTCGGCAGCGAACGGCAGGGAGACGCGCTGGGCACGATCTTGATCATCGTGTGGTCGATGCTGGGCGGCGCGTTTGCGCCGGTGGACCAGATCCCGGCATGGCTGCGGCCGCTCTCGCGCTCGACCCTGGTGTACTGGGCGACGGACGGCTTCAACGCCATGGTCCAGCGCGGCGCGGGGCTCGCGGAGGTCGCCCCCAACCTGGCGGTGCTGGTCGCGGCGGGTTCGCTCATGCTCGCCGTCGGCGTGGTGGTGCTGCGTCGCCGGATCGCCGCGGGAGGTGCGTGATGGCCGCGGTCCTTCGCATCGCCCTGCACGACCTGCGGCGCGTCCTCGGCGACCGCAGCGCGACGCTGTGGCTGGCGGTGATGCCGATCGTCTTTGCGACCTTCTTCGGCCTCGTGATCGGCGGCGGCGATCCGAGCCGAGCGCAGGCCCGTCTGACGGTGGTCGACGGGGATGGCGGCGTCGTGGCGCGCGAGCTGGTCGGCGCCCTTGCAAGCGGGAAGCTCGAGGTCGTGGAGATGACGGCGGCGGAGCGGGCTGCGGCGCAGAACGCCGTTCGCACGCTGGTCATCCCGGAGAGCTTCAGCGCCAACGTGCTCGCCGGCGAGCTGGTCACGCTACGGCTCGAGAAAGATCCGGGCTCGGACGATCGGGCCGCGCTGGTGGCGCAGGCACGGATCGTCTCCGCGATCGCCCGGGTGACCGGACGGCTAGTGGAGGCGGCCCAGGGCCTGGCGGCGGGGGAGAGTGTCGCGCCGGACGCGCTCGCCGCGCTTCCGCCGGCCGAGGACCTGGTGCAGGTCAAGGCGAGCTTCGCGGGGAGGTCGCGCACCGCTCCGGGGGGCTTCACCCAGTCCATCCCCGGGATGACGGTGATGTTCGTGATGCTGGTGGCCCTGACCTACGGTGCCGCCTCACTGTCGGCCGAGCGTGCCGGGGGCCAACTGAGACGGCTGATGACGGCACCCGTGCTGAGCCGGGAGGTCGTGGCCGGGAAGATCGTTGGGCGGTATGCGATCGCGGCGGTGCAGATCATGTTCCTGGTCGCGGTGGGGGTGATCGCTCACCACGCCCTCGGCGTTCCGATCGGGGACCGCCCCGGCACCGCGCTGATCGTGCTCCTGGTCTACGCGCTCGCGGTGACACCGCTCGGTGTGCTCGCCGGAGCCGCGATCCGCGACCCCGACCGGGCGGCAAGCGTCGGGGTCGTCGCGACGATGGCGATGGCGGGTCTGGGCGGCTGCTGGTGGCCGATCGAGATTGTCTCGCCGACCCTCCAGAAGGTCGCACTGGCGTTTCCGTCAGGTTGGGCGATGCTCGCCTTGCATCGGGTGATCGCGTTTGGGCAGCCGCTGTCAGCCGTGACGGTGCCGCTGGCGGTCCTGGTCGGTTTCGCGATCGCCTTTGGTGCGCTCGCGGTGCGGCGGCTGCGCCTCGAGTAGCGGCCTCGCCGGCGGGACCGGTTTGGTGCCGGCGCCTCGCGTGATCTGCACGATCGACCCGATCAGCAGTGCGGCGCCGAGCCATTGCCAACCGCCGAGGACCGAGCCGTTGATCAGGTAGTCGAGCAGCATCGCAGACAGCGGCAGGCACAGCTCGCAGATCGTGGCGACGCTCGCACTGACCCGGGTCAGGCCCCAGTAGTAGAGGAAGATCGCGCCGCTCCCGGTGGTCAGCCCGATGACCAGGATCAGCAGCCAGTTGGGCGCAGTGACCTGGGCGAGCGGCAGCCCGTCGTCTGCAGCCAGAACGACGGCCAGCGCGAGCACGGCGGTCATGCCGTAGCGGGCGAAGGTGGCGCTGCGAAAGTCGAGGCTGTGCAGCAGGCGCTTGCCGAGGACCGTGGCAGAGCCGAACGCCGCCGCGGCGACGACCGCCCACACCGCGGCGGCACCGACCTTCGACCCGCCCCAGTGCGGGACGGACACGCCGAAGGTCAGCAGATACGCCCCGCCGAGCGCTAGCGCCGCCCAGCGCAGGAACGCTCCGCTCACCCGTTCCCCGAGGAGCAGGGCGGCAAGGCCGATCGCGAACACGGGCTGCAGCTTCTGCAGCAGGACGACCACGCTGAGCTGGTTGAAGTTGACCAGGAAGAGCGCCGTGACGATTGCGAAGGTCCCCAGGACACCCCCGGTCGCGGAAACCGCGACGAGCGCCAGCCAGCCGCCGCGGTCCATTGCCCAGATCCGACGTAGCGAGCCCGAGAGGAACGGGATCATGAGCAGAAACGGGACCGCGTGGAGCAGGAGCACGACCAGGAGGACCGGGAGGTTGCCGAGGCGAGGGGTGAACACGACACCGTCCAGCCCCCAGAGAGTTGCGGCACAGCAGATCGCGAGTGCGCCGACGGCGGTACGGTTCATCGCCGCGCCATCTTAACCCGCACCATCTGCCAGACTTCTACTGTGGCCGGCGAGATGCGGAAAGCAGATGGGCTGACCGTACTCTCAGAGATGACGCCGCGCTCCGTTCTTGGCGAAGCCCGGTGGGCAGCGCGGGTTCCTCATGTCGTCGTGCGGAGGGGTCGAGATACCATGGCGACGTGAGCTGGCGGCGGTGCGAGGTGCGGGTGAGATGAGGGTAGGTCCGGGCCGCCGACGCGGCCGCGTGCAGACGATGACCGTGTCGTGGCTGCCGGCACGGGGCCGCGATCCGTGGGAGCTTGTCCTGGATCTGGGTTCCGCGCGCATCGTCGGGGGCTCGGTGGCTGCGCTTGCCACGGCGTTCGCGATCGAGCCGCTCGGGGCGGCGGTCGACATTGGGCGCTGCTCGGCGGTACTGGCGGCGCAGCCCACGGTGCTGCTGACCCACTGCCACGCCGACCACGTGGCCGGGCTGATCGCATGGTTGTCTGCACGGGCGCGGCGATTCCGGGGCGCTGGTTGCCGGGTGGTCGTGCCCGCCGGCCGGCGAGACGCCCTCCTCGAGGCACTGAGCCGGTGGCCGGACCTCGACGGAGTGCGGCGCCGCCTCGACCTTCGCGAGACTGTTGTGCCGGCAGTCCCGGGTGAGTGCATCGACCTGGGCAACGGTGCCTGGGCGGAACCGTTCGCCGTCCACCACGGGGTGCCGAGCCTGGGCTGGCGGGTCGGTCAGAGAGGAGAGCGGCGGCCGCTGGCGGTCTTCGCCGGGGACGGAACGGTGCTGCCCTTCCGCGACGACCCCGGCCTGCTCGACGCGCAGGCAGCCGTGGTCGAGTGCAGCTTCGTCGAGCCAGGTTACCGGGTTGCGGCCCGGCTGGGCGGCCACGCCCACCTCGCCGACTGGCTCGAGCTCGCGCCGCGTCTGAGGTGTGACCGGTTGGTGCTCGCCCACCTGCCGCCCGATCTCGATCCCGTGCGTCTTGAAACGCTGGTCGCGGCGGCGGACGCTCAGGGGCCGCCGTTGGTCGCGTGGTCCACGGGGTGAACGGCGGGAGCCCTCAGGGCAGAGGTCACCGGCCGCGTCTCGACCTTCAGTTGGCCGTCAAGGGCCTCCGCCCAGTGGGACCGTCAGGGTGAAGGCGGCGCCCTGGGAGGGGTGCTCGACCACCAGGTCGCCACCCTGGGCACGGGCGAGCGAACGGGCGAGGGCGAGGCCGAGCCCGAGCCCCGAGGTTGCCGCCGGGCCGCGCTGGAAGGGCCGGAACAGGCGTCGCCGCAGGTTGCGAGGCAGCCCCGGGCCGTCGTCGGCGACGGTCACGGCGAGATGGTCCGCGTGCCGCGCAAGGGTCACTTCGACTCCGCGCGAAGCGCAGCCGCGGGTGTGGGTCTCGGCGTTGTCGAGCAGGTTGGCGACGATCTGAGCCACTGCGTCCGGGTCGAAGTGACCGGGCGGAAGCCCCTCCGGCAGACGGCAGGAGACGTCGACGTCGGCGTCGGCGAGCGCAGGGCGGAGCCGCTCGACGGTCTCGGCGACCGTTGCGGCGAGGTCACCGGCGCGGGGACGGACCAGCTGCGCGCCGCGCTCGAGACGCGCGAGGTCGAGCATGTTGGTGACCACCCGGCCCAGACGCGCCGACTCGTCCGCGACCCGGCGGGCATACGCCGCGGCCTCGTCCGGGCGGCCGAGCCCCTCCGCAAGCATGTCAGCGTAGAGGCGGAGGCTGGAGATCGGGGTCTTGAGCTCGTGGGCCGCAGCGGCGGCAAAGGCGGCCCGCTGCCGGGCGAGCCCCTCCGATCGGGCAACCAGGAACAGCAGCGCCGCCCCGGCCAGCAGGATGGCGAGCGCTCCGGCGGCGAAGGTGCGGTTGAAGTCGCTCCTCAGTGCGGCAGCGGTGCGTTCGGCGAGCACCGGACGGGTTGGGTCAGACAGCGAAAGTCGCCAGCCGGTGTCGCCAACGCGGGTCGAGACCGCCACTGCTGCGGGCGCGGCGCCGACCGGCTCAAAGCGAGCTCTTGACGAGCGCTCTCCGAGGGATGCCGCAACGTCGTCCGGGGAAACGGCGAAACCTTGTACCAGGGTCCCCGCGGGCGTGGACACTTCGCGCAGAGCGGCGAGAAGGGGACCCTGGCCGACCACCAGCGTCCTCCAACGCATCGGCCCGACCCTGACCACGACCCGGCCGGAACCATGGTCGGTCGAGCCGTCGTTGGAGTGTGCGGGCTCCTGTCCGGTGAGCATCGCGTACACGGACTCGGCGAGGACGTTCTGCTGCCACGCGGCGCGGTCGAGCACGAGCACGCGCTCCTCGTCGCGCACCGGCGGCGCGTCGACGTCGAGCACGACCGCGTCGTGCATCGCGCTGAGGAAGTCGCAGTACGCCGCGAGGCCGTCGCGGGCGCTCAGCTCGGGGAAACGGTCGTTGACCGAGGGGACCGTGACTCGGCCGTCAGCGTCGATCTGGAAGTGCGACAGGACCAGGGGATCGGTCGGGCCGCCCGCCAGGGGCGATGGCGTGACGGCGAGACCTTGGGCGGCGCCTTCGGGATCGTGGTAGATGCTCTGATAGTGGTAGAAAGGGCGACGCGCCTCGGTCTCGCGAACACGTTCAAGGCGGGTGGCCAGAGCCGAGGCCGTGGTGCCGAGATCGCGTTCGAGCCGCCGGCCGGCCTCAGCGACGATCTCCACGCCGCGGCGCGCGACCTCACGAGAGCCGACCACGTACCACGCCGCGGTCGGCAGGAGGGTTGCGACGGCGACGAGCACCGCGGCAAGCGGGGTTGCTCGGCGCACCCTCACGGGTCGCCCCAGGCGTACCCGGCACCGGTCACCGTGACGACGATGCGGGGCGAGGCGGGCTCGCGCTCGATCTTGCGGCGCAGCTTGGCGATGGTCATGTCGACGGTGCGGGTCTCGAGGTCGCTCGCGGCGCTCCACACGTGCTCGAGCAGCTCGGCGCGCGACACCACCCGGCTGCGGTGGCGGTAAAGCCATCTCAGGATGCCGGCCTCGCGGGGGGTGAGAGGCTCCGAGGTCGCGTCTCGCGTGGCCACGAGGCGGCCCAGGTCGAGCGTGCAGCCGTCGATCTCGAGCCGTTCCGGCTCGCCCGGAAGGGTGCGCAGGCGGCGCTCGATCGCATCGACCCGTGCGAGCAGCTCACGCGCACCGAAAGGCTTGGTGATGTAGTCGTCGGCCCCACAGGCAAGGCCGCGAACGACGTCGTCTTCGGAGGCGCGGGCGGTGAGCATCAGGACCGGCAGACCGGGCCGACCCTCACGGAGCCGTCGGCACACCTCGAGACCGTCGAGGGTGGGCAGCATGAGATCGAGGACGACCAGGTCGTGGCCGCCCGCGATCCCCTCGGACACCGCCTCAGGACCGTCGCCGACGGCGTTCACGGCATGTCCCGCCCCCTCGAGGAGCGCCACCAGACCCTGCCGGAGTGCAGGCTCGTCCTCGACTAACAGAATGCGCATGTCATCACCGCGGACCAGGATAGGACAGCCGGATTGGGAGGAATGTCACCGGCGTGTAAAAGGCCGCATGGCTCGGCATCGCAGAAGCCTCCCATTTACATCCCCTTTACCCGCGCGGGATTGCGCCGTCCGTCGGGTGTCGTTAGCGTGCTCGAAGGGTGCCGACGCCGCCCGTTGTCAGATTCTGGGAGGTAACATCATGCGACCTGTCTCGTGTCTCCTCGGCCTGATCCTCACGGCGAGCTTCCCGCTCGCCGCCGCCAATCCACCGGCTCCGCCCAAGATCGCGGTCGATCAGTCGATGCGGGACTTCGGTGCGGTTCGGCAGGGCCAGGTTTTGGAGCTGACCTACGACGTCCAGAACGAGGGCGGACAGCCGTTGACCCTCGAGGTGCGGCCGACCTGCGGCTGCACCGTGGTCGACTTCGACAAGACCATCGCCCCCGGAGCGACCGGAAAGGTCAGGGCGAAGATCGACACCAAGGAGTTCAGTGGGCCGATCACGAAGTCGGTCCTTGTGGTCTCCAATGACCCTGAACGTCCGACCCTGCGCCTGCTGGCCCGTGCCGACGTCAAGCCCGTGGTCGATGTCCTGCCGCGACCGATCGTCCGCCTCGGGGCCGTGGCCGGGACCAGCGCGGAGGCCAAGGTCGTGCTCGCGCCCGCCGAGGCCGGCCGTGACTTCGAGGTCACCACGGTCTCCTCGAGCGTGCCCTACCTCACTGCGTCGGCCCGCAAGCTCGGTGACGGCGAGATGGTCCAGGGACACCCGGGGCCGCAGTGGGAGATCGACCTGGTACTGGGCAAGAATGCCCCTCCCGGCATGGTCAACGCGGACATCAGCGTCCGCACCACGCTCGAGGACGCTCCGGTTGTCGGCGTCAAGGTGGTCGGCCGGGTGACCAGCGTGGGTGAGCAGCCCTCTGCGCGCCCGCCGGTTCCGCGCTGACCTCGCGCGCGAACCAGATCACGGCAGGAATGCGCCGCCCTCGACGAGGGCGGCGCGTTGTGTCTTCGCTGTCCGCACGATGTGCTCGGGCGGCGACGCGATCATTCACTTTGGCGTCGCGCGCGGGCCGGCTTGGTCGTACCGGTCTTTTCGCGCGGGGCCGGGCGCACCGTAGTCGCCCCCCCGCGGGGGCCCGCGGTGGAGCCGGCGGCCGGACGGACGGAGGTGCCGGCCCCCTGTCCCGAGGGAGCGTTGTGAGCTCCGGTCTCGACCCGGCGGGCCGTCGGCGCGGCACTCGCGCGGCCGGCGACCGATGAGGACCGCTCTGGGGCAACAGGCTGCCGCAGGCGCGACGCGCGGCTCGTCGCAGGGTTTGGGCTCGTGTTCGGAGCCGCTGGGCTCATGGCGCGACCGGTCCCGGATCCAATCCGGGTCGCCGGCGCCGGCTGGATCCTGGCGTCGGACGATACTCCCCGCGTCGCCGACGGCTGTTGCGTGCTGCGGGTGATCGGAGCAGGGCGACGCGAGGCGTTCGGGGTCGTGGCCGAGGGTCGCACAGAGGGTGCCGGCTGTGAGCGCAGCACCCCGGGAGGGCTCGCCTGGGATCGTGTCGCCGTGGTAGCCGGACGGGTCGTGACCCGAGGGGTGTTGGCGCGCTCGACAGGCTCGGGAAGCGACCGCGCCGACTCGAGCTCGCGCGACACCCTCGGGCTCAGGGCCCGCCGCACGGTGTCGTCGGCATGCGACTCGACGCTGCGTTCGAGCCCAGCAGGCCGGGCGATGGTGACCGCTCGGCCGGACACGCGGACGGTGCGCTGCTCGAGCCGGGCCTCGGGCACAGGGCGACCCGAACGGCGGGCGACCTCAGAGCGGCTCGGCGGTGCGGCGAGCCCCTGGACGCGACTTCCCCGGGGGACCGCGTAGCCGGCGACCGCGCGCCGAGGCAGATCGTCGTCGGCGAGATGGTCCCAAGCGACAAAGGAGGCGTAACGCGCGTCGTCCCAACCGTCGCTGTAGCCGGTCTGGTAGCCGTCGCGCGATCCGCGCTCGTAGCCGTTCCAGTAGCCGCGGCGAGCGTGGCTCCAGCCGTGGGGCGGGCAGGCATACCACCCGACCAGGCCGCCGGAGCCGACCCAGATGACGCTGGCTGGGGTGTACACGACGCCGGGCACCCAGGCCCAGCCGGACGGGGTCAGCGCCCAGTTGCCGAAGTGATGAGGAACGTAGCCCCAGGGTTCGTAGGCGACCCAGGTCCACCCGACGTTGGTCCACACCCATCGACCGTTGGTGTAGGGGCGCCAGTCCGCGGCCACCCAGGGGCGCCACACCCGGCCAAGTCCTTCGACCCAGACCCACTCGCCGTAGCCCGAGAGCGCGACGTCGAAGTCGAGGTCGGCCGGTCCGGAAGCCCATGCGTCGGTCCAGGCCCACCAGCTTCCGAAGCCGAGGGACACGCCGGCACCGCCGTCTCCGATGTGGAGCCCGAACCATCCGGCCTCTGCCGGCGCAGGGACCGTGAGCGCGACTGCAGCGATGAGGGCCGTGGTGGCGATTGCGAGTCGTGAACGTGTCATGGCGGCCTCCTTGACGCCGCCGGTTCGAGGTGCGGCGTCGCCGGGAGTTATCGCAAGGTGCGTGCCACGGACGCCCCAGGGACGGTGGGGATACGGGCCGGATGATGCGTCCTCTCCAGAGGACGGGTGCTGCGAACCAACTGTATCCGAATGCCACCCTCGGGCCTCCTGCGAGTCCCGGAGCCTGCGTTACACTGACCCGGTGAGGTACTCAACACTTTGTCTTGCCGGCGCCGTGCTGGTTTCGTCGCATGCGGGTGCGGCGGACCGGCTCCTCATCAACGGTCTGGTGCACACCCCGGAAGGGGTCGTGCGCGAGTCGATCCTGGTCCGAGACGGGCGGATCGCCGCCCTGACAACGCCGGGGGAGGCCAAGGGAGCGCCGCCGGCAGGGACGGAGGTCGTCGATCTCGCCGGCGCACACGTGTTGCCGGGCCTCACCGACGCGCACCTCCATCTGACCGGGTATGGGACCTCGCTCGAGCAGGTCGATCTCAGCGGCGCACGCTCGTGGGACGAGGTCGTGGAACGTGTGGTCCGATTCACCGCCGGCCGGCCTTCGGGGGAGTGGGTCGAGGGCCGCGGGTGGGACCAGAACCTGTGGTCTGACCACGCCTTTCCGGACCGGGCAGCGCTCGACCGTGCGCTCTCCGGCCGTGCGGTGCTGCTCCGCCGCGTGGATGGACACGCAGTGATTGCGAGCGGCAAGGCTCTGAAGCTCGCGGGCATCGATCGCACGACCACGGATCCTCCCGGAGGGCGGATCGTTCGTCGAAGCGATGGCGAACCGAGCGGTGTGCTGGTGGACAACGCCGTCGACCTCATCTCGAGGGTGGTCCCGAAACCAGGGCCTGCGGTGATTGAACGCCGCATACTTGCTGCCTGCGACGCGCTGGCGCGGTTCGGCCTCACCCAGATCCACGATGCCGGGACAACCGCCAACCAGCTCGCAGTACTGCGGTCGCTGGACGGCGCGGGCAAGCTGCCGATCCGCGTCTACGTGTTGCTCGACGGATCCGACCCACAGCTTCTGGACCGGGAGTTGGCGCTGCCGCCGGGCTGGGGCAGGCAGGAGATGTTGAGGATCGGCGGAGTCAAGCTCTACGCCGACGGTGCACTCGGCAGCCGAGGCGCGCTCCTGGGAGCGGATTACTCCGACGATCCGGGGAACCGGGGCCTCGCCGTCATGAGTGCAGAGGACCTCACTGCGGCGGTGCGCAAGGCTGCTGCCGCGCGCTACCAGGTCGCCATCCACGCCATCGGCGACGAGGCGGTGCATCGTGCCTTGGACGCCTTCGCCGGGCTGGACTCGCGCCGCAACATACGACTTCGGCATCGCATCGAGCATTCCCAGATCGTGAGGCCGGAGGATGTGGCGCGCTTTGCCGCGACGCAGGTCATCGCCTCGATCCAGCCGACGCACTGCACCTCGGACATGCCGTGGGCGCCACAACGCCTCGGACCGGAGCGCATCGCGTGGGCATACCGGTGGCGCTCCCTGCTGGATGCCGGGGCCCAACTCGCCGGCGGATCGGACGCTCCGGTCGAAAGCCCGGACCCGAGGCTGGGTCTGTACGCGGCCGAGACCCGCAGGCGGCCGGACGGGACACCTGCGGACGGCTGGAACCCGGGCGAGCGCTTGCGGCCGTCGGAGGCCTTGGCGTTGTTCACGACCGGCGCCGCGGTGGCCGGGCACGCCGAGCGCTGGAGCGGCGCGATTGGCGTCGGCATGGCCGCCGACCTGACGGTGGTGGACGTTGATCCCGAGCAGGTCCCACCGGAACGGCTCTTGCAGATGAAGATCCTGCGAACGGTCGTAGCCGGTCGCGACGTCTTCGTCGCGGACGCCGCCGGCCGGACAGGAGGCGCTCAATGACCATGGCGGTACGAGAACCTCTGATCGGGCGACGAGCGCTTGCCCTCGGGGTCCTCGTACTGGCGGGGGGTGTGGTGATGGGCGGCTGCACGAACAACGGTGGGGACGGCTCACCCGCCAGGGAGCCCGACTGGGCGGCGATGCGCGAGCAGATGGTCAAAACGCAGATCGAGGCACGCGGCGTGCGGGACGCCCGGGTGCTGGCGGCGATGGGACAGGTCCCACGTGACCGCTTTGTCGCGTCGGACTACCGAGCGGAGGCGTACCGGGACTCACCGTTGCCGATCGGTGAGGGGCAGACGATCTCCCAGCCCTACATTGTCGCGCTCATGACCGAGCTGCTTGACGTCGGTCCGGGGGACAAGGTCCTCGAGATCGGCACCGGGTCCGGCTACCAGGCCGCCGTGCTCTCCGCCATGGGAGTCGAGGTGTACACGATCGAGATCCGGCGCAGCCTGTGCGAGCGGGCCGAGACACTGCTCGACGAGCTCGGCTACGACTCGGTTCACGTGCGCTGCGGCGACGGCTACGGGGGATGGCCGGCAGCGGCGCCGTTCGACGGCATCGTCGTGACTGCGGCTCCCGAGCGCCTGCCGGACCCGCTTCTCCAGCAGCTGAAGGACGGCGCCCACATGGTGATCCCGGTCGGGGCCTTCTACCAGGAGCTGCGCGTTGTCACCCGCGCCGGCGACCGCTTCGAGGAGCGCTCTGTGATCCCGGTGCGGTTCGTCCCGATGACGGGGGAGGTCGAGCGTCAGCCGTAGCATTTCAGGAGGCGGGGCAGCGTAGCGCTGCCCCGCCTCCTGAAATGCTTTGGATGTGCTGCGCACATCCGTGGTTTCACGAAGCGTTGTCGTCGGGGCGGGAGCGGAGCCGCTTGATGCGGCTGCGAAGTCGTTTGGCCTCACGGCGGCGACGGCGTTGGGCACGGGGAACACGGGTCTCGACACGCTCCGGCTCGTCGGCAAGGGCCGCTCCGACCAGCTCGAGGAAACGAGTCAGCGCGTCGCGACGGTTGGCCGACTGGGTGCGGTGCCGCTGCGAGGAGATACGGAGCACACCATCCTTGGAGATCCGGCCGCGCAGTCGCTCGAGGAGTCGGTCGCGCTGGAATTCGCTCAGGCTGGGCGACTCGGCGACCGAAAACAGAATCGTCACCCGGGTCGAGACGCGGTTGACGTTTTGACCGCCGGGGCCTGAGCTCGGCGAGGCGATCATACGGAGCTCGTCCTCGGAGATCTCCAGCTCGTCGCTGATCCGCAGCTTCATGGCTCGCCGGCACCGTGACGGCTGGCGATCTCGCGCTCGAGAGCGCCGAAGACGCCGGCGTCCCAACGACCCTCGGCCGCCTCGCGCTCGAGGACCGCCATCGCGTCCGGGACGCTGAAATTCTGACGGTAGGACCGCTCGGACGTGAGGGCGTCGAAGGCGTCGGCCAGGCCGAGGATCCGGGCGCCAAGCGGGACCTGAGATCCCTGCAGCCCATCCGGGTAACCGCTGCCGTCGAAGCGTTCGTGGTGCCAGCGGATGAGCGGGAGCACCGGCTGCATCGTGCGAAGTGGCCGGCAGATCCGCTCGCCCAGAGAGGGGTGGCGACGGACCTGTTGCAGTTCCTGGTTGTCAAGACGTCCGGGCTTGTTGAGCAGCGTCTCGGGCATGCCGATCTTGCCAATGTCGTGGAGCAGCCCGGCGACGCGGAGCACATGGCACTCGAGCTCGGACATGCCCATCCGCCGTCCGAGCCGTGCAGCGAGCAGACCCACCCGGTCGGAGTGGCCGTGGGTGTATGGGTCCTTGGCCTCGAGTACGGAGGCCAGCGCGACGATGACGGCCTGCCGCTGCTCGAGATCGTCCAGGTAGAGCCGGAGGCGCATCAGAGAGCGGATCCGGGCGACGATCTCTGCGCGCCCGGCCGGGAGCACGAGGAGGTCATCGGCCACGCACTCGACGCCGTCAGCGACCGCCGCCGGAACGGAGCCGGTCACCATCAGCACCGGAAGCAGCTCGGTCTGCGAGCGGTTCTTGAGGGCTCGGCACAGAGTGTCCGCCTCGCCGTTCGGCAGGTCGGCGTCAACCACGACAAGATCCGGTCGCTGGCGGGTGGTGGCATGGAGCGCTTCAGTGCCGGTGGCGACCCTCTCGACGCGATGTCCCTCCCCGGCGATCGCGGCGGTCAGCAAGCGCAGTACCGGAGTGTCGCACCCGGCGACCAGCACCCGCCCGTTCGCAGGCATCGCGGGTGGCGGAAGCTGCTCCTCCCAGGTGAACGCGTCGCTGCCTCGAGGCTGTGGCATGGCGCGAATCGCCTCCACCAGCTCGGGTCGGAACCTGCCGGACCCTGCGTCGGCGCCGAGGGACTGTCTGAGCTCGCCCCACGAGGCCCCGGCTGTCAGGCGGTCGTCGACGAGGTCTGCGAGCGCCACAATCTCGCTCTCGACGTCGAGATCGTCGCCGTCCAGGCCGTCAGGAAAGCCCGATCCGTCCCGTCGCTCGTGGTGATGGCGCACGATCGGCCGCACCCGTCCGAACGACCGGAACGGCGCCAGGATGCGTTCGCCGAGCTCGGGGTGGGAGCGGAAGCTGTGTCGCTCGTCGTGGGAGAGACCAGGAAGATCGCGCTGTAGTGCAAGCGGCAGACCGATCTTGCCGATGTCATGAAGGATCGCACCCTTGGTCACGACCTCGACGGACGCGGTGTCGAGCTGGAGCGCGCGTGCCAGTGCGAATGCTGTGGCGGTGACCCGGCGCGAATGCCCGGCGGCTGGAGGTGACGAGCTCTCGAGTGCCTCGACCATTGACACGATGATGCTGTCGGACGAGTCGAGCTCCTCCCGCAGGCGTTTGATCCGCACCAGGCTGCGGACCCTGCCGACGACCTCCGAGACGTTGATCGGCTTGGTGAGGAAGTCGTCGGCGCCAAGTGACAGCGCGCGGACGCGGTCCTCGGTGTCGTTGAGTGCGGTCAGCATCACGACTGGAACGAAGTGAGTGCGGCGACGGGAGCGGAGCTCGCTGCAGACGGCGAAGCCATCGAGTCCCGGCATCATGATGTCGAGCACGACACAGTCCGGCGGGTGCGATCGGGCCTTTTCGAGGGCACTGGCGCCGTCAGAAGCGAGCTCCACGGCAAACCCCTCGGAGGTCAGGATCTCCTCGACGAGTGCCAGGTTCTCCTCCTGGTCATCGACGACGAGCACCTGTCCTCCGCGCTGGAGTGAGGCGAGGCTGGCCATCAGCCGCCACCGCCAGTCGGTCCGGAGGTACTGAACAACGCGCGCAGCTGGTCGATGAAGGTCGCAGTCCGGATCGGTTTTGCGATGTACTCGTCGCAGCCGCCCGCGAGGAAGCGCTCGCGGTCCCCGCGCATCGCGTGGGCGGTCAGTGCGACGATGAACATTCGTCTTCCGGCACCGGCCGCACGGAGCTTGCCGAGCAGATCGTCCATCGGCGAGCCGGCAACCTGCATGTCGAGCAGGACCAGGTCGACAGGTTCCCGCCGAACGATCTCGAGAGCGGACCCGGCGTCGGCGGCGGACAGTACTCGAATGTCCGCCTCGACGAGGAGATACTCGACGAGTTCGCGGTTCTGGTCGTTGTCCTCGACGACGAGAACGTTGCTCAGCTCTCCCAATCTCGTCACCTCGCGGACTACGCTTCCCCCGGGGTGTGGCAACCCGGCTCGTGGGGCCGAGGCTTCCCCGGCGCCCTGGACGCCGATGCCCATGATACCGCTGCGGGGGTGGCTCGGATCGCGAACCGCCCCACGAGCTACAATGTGACGGCGCCCAACTGGAATCGAGAGCGACTGCGTCAGGTTGATGTCGGCAGCAACAGGAGGTGTGTCCACGATGGGGGATCAGGCTTGGTTTGGCCCGGATCTCTTCAAGGATGCGACCATGTTCGTGACGGGAGGCGGGAGCGGCATCAACCTCGGCATCGCGAGGACGCTCGCGTCCCTCGGCGCGAATATCGGTATCTGCGGCCGTACCCGGGAGAAGCTTCAGGCAGCTCGGATCGAGCTCGAGGGCCTCGGGACGAAGGTCTTTACGGCCGTTGCCGACGTCCGTGACGCGGACGCACTCATGACGGCCTTTGCAGGGTGCGAAACCGCCCTCGGGCCGATCAGTGTCCTCGTGTGCGGCGCTGCCGGCAACTTCCCGTGTCCGGCCGAGCTGCTCAGCCCGAACGGGTTCAAGGCCGTCATTGACATCGATCTGATCGGCTCGTTCAACGCGTGCCGTGCCGCGTTTCCTCAGTTGCAGCGCACTCGCGGGTCGATCATTCTGATCTCCGCGGGCCACGCCTTTGTGCCGTACCCGGCCCAGGTCCATGTCTGCGCCGCCAAGGCGGGCGTCGACCAGATGATGCGGGTCCTGGCACTGGAATGGGGGCAGTACGGCATCCGCTGCAACAGCATCGCTCCGGGGCCGATCGACGGCACCGAGGGCATGCGTCGGCTCGCGCCCGACGACGAGCGGCTGCGAAAGCGGCTGGAGGCTGCGATTCCCCTCGGCCGCTACGGCACCGTCCAGGACATCGGCCACGCGGCGGCCTACCTGGCGTCGCCGCTGGCGGCATACGTCACGGGAACCGTGCTGGTCGTCGACGGTGGACAGAACCTCGCGGGCTCCGGGGCCTTCAGCGAGCTCATCCGGGCAGCCATGGCGGGAACGGCCGAGTCCTCCGCCCACGGCACCTGGTCGACGGACAGCCAGCCAACCAACTTGGGAGGTGAACGGTGAAGATCTCCACCAGGGACCACGGCGACATTGTCGTCCTCGACCTCGCCGGAAAGCTCGTGCTCGGCAGCGGCGACGTCAGCCTGCGCGGCGCCATGCTTGATCTGCTCGAGGACGGGGCGCGCAAGCTGCTCATCAACCTCGAGTCGGTCAAGACCATCGACTCGTCGGGCCTGGGCGAGCTGATCCGCTGCCAGTCCACGGCCACACGCCACGGCGCCACGATCAAGCTGCTCAACGTCAATCTCAAGGTGTACCGCCTGCTGACGATGAGCCGGTTGATCGGGGTGTTCGAGATCTTCGACGACGAGGCCAAAGCAGTCGCGAGCTTCAGCGAAGATTCAGACTAAACGACCCGCTGGCGCTGCCAGGGGCCGTTTAGAGGGAGATCTCCGGACCTGCACCTTCCTCGGGCTTCGCGCGCGCGGCGTCCCACGCCACCCACGCGGCGAGCAGCGCGAACATGGCGAGGCCGAGCCAGTTGCCGAAGCCGCCGAGGTTGGAGAAGGTCGGGATCGTCCGACCGGTGGAATCGGCAACCCAGCTGATCAGACCGTCCGCGACCCCAGCGAGAGCGCCGCCCGCAATCAGCCCGGAGGCGATCAGGGTACCGCGGTTGTTGCGGGCGCGGCGCGCGGTTTCGTCCGGTGCCTTGTGTTTCACCCACGCGGCGATGAGCGCGCCGAACAGCAGCGGCGTGTTGAGCTCGATGGGCAGGTACATGCCGAGCGCGAAGGCGAGCGCCGAGATGCCGAGCATCTCCACGATCAGCGCGATCACCGCTCCGACTCCGTACAGCAGCCACGGCGCCTGGGCGCTGGCCATCACGCTCTGGATCACCGCCGCCATCGCATTGGCCTGGGGCGCCGGCATCGGGTTGGGGTGGGCGGCCGACGGTACGTAGCCCTTGGTGGTGGCGAACAGCACGATCGCGCCGGTGACCGTGATCGAGGCCACCGCCGACGCGAGGATGTTGGCCCACTCAATCCGGCGCGGCGTCGCGCCGAGCCAGTACGAGATCTTGAACTGTGTGACCAGGGAGCCGGTCATCGATAGCGCGGTGCACACGACGCCGCCGATGAGAAGCGTGGCGAGCATGCCGTCGGTGCCGGTGAGACCGAGCTGCGACAGCACCACCGCTGAGATGATCAGCGTGGTGAGCGTCATGCCCGAGACCGGCGTGATCGAGATGATCGCCACCGCCCAGGCGGAGACGGCGGCAAACAGGAACGAGATCACCAACGTGAGCAAGAGGGCGAAGGTCGCCAGGCGGGTCGGCGTCGCGGTCCCCGCCAGCACGGAAAAACGGAAGTAGATCCAGATCGCCACCGAGACGGCGAGCGTGATGAGGGCGACCGTGCCCATCGAGATGTCGGTCTCCGTGCGGTGCATGCTCTCGCCGGAGAGGCCCCCGGAGGCGAGTCGGCGGATCTCGGTAAACGCCTTGGCGGTGGCCTGGGCCATGACCGGCAGCATCTTGAGGATCGAGATGATCCCGGCCATGAAGATCCCGCCGATGCCGATGTAGCGGACATAGTTGAAGAAGATGTCCTCGGCGCTCATGGCGGCGATGGGCGGCAGACCCGCACCGAGGCCTTGGGGCGCGTGGACGCCAACCCAGTTGACCAGCGGCACCAGCACGAAGAAGGCAAGGAAGGAGCCCGCACAGATGATCGACGCGTAGCGCACGCCGATGATGTAGCCAAGACCGAGGACCGCGGCCGAGGTGTTGATTGCGAACACCGCCTTGACCTTATCGGTGAGCACGGCGAGCGGCTTGACCAGCGCGGTGGTAAAGATGTCTCGCCACGCGGTCAGGGTGAGCGCGACGAAGTCGAAGACGAAGCCGACGCCCATTGCCGACACCAGGACCTTGGCCTGCTGCCCCCCGCGTTCGCCGGTCATCAGGATCTCGGTGATGGCGGTGCCCTCGGGGAACGGCAGCTTGCCGTGCATGTCGGCAACGAAGTAGCGCCGGAAAGGGATCAGGAAGACGACGCCGAGCACCGCGCCGAGAAACGGGACGATGAAAATCTGGAAGAACGAGGACTTGCCCTGGAGCCCGAGAACGTAGATCGCCGGCATCGTGAACACCGATCCGCCGACGACGATGCCCGAGGTCGCACCGATCGCGAGAATGTTCACGTTTTCCAAGAGGGTCGAGCGGCGGGCGAGGAAGGCCGAGAAGCCGACCGCGAGGATCGAGATCGGGATCGCCGATTCGATGCCCTGACCGAGCTTGAGAGCGATGTAGGCCGCTGCGGCGGAAAACAGGACGCCCATCGCGAGGCCGAACACGACCGAGCGCACCGTGACCTCGAGCACGCCTCGGTCCTGGGAGATCACCGGCTCGTAGACCTCGCCAGGCTTCAGCTCGCGATAAGCGTTCTCCGGCAGCTTGAGCTGTTCGGGCTCCACGGACACCTCCTCACAGAACCGGCGCCAGGGCACGTTGTCGCCGGCCGGCGGATCGCGGCGGTCATTCTACAGCGGACGGCGCGACGTACCGTCCTTCGACGAGAGTGCCATCGGGGACCCCCGACGCACCGGAGGCTGCGACGACGACAGCCGACCCGCGCACGACCACCTCGGCGCCGAAGGTCACGTCGCCCTCGACCGTCAACGCATCGCACGCGCGGAGCGACGGCGGTCCGGCGGGAAAGCGCCGGTCGAAGTCGTCAATCAGCTCGTACCAAGCTGGGTCGAGCCGGACAGTAGGAGGCAGCTTCCGGTCCCTCGCGAGGGTGACGCAGCCGTCGTCCTCGAGGAGAAACGCGTCCGAGCGGACCGCCAGCAGATCCGAGGTGGTCTTGACCGGCGAGAACCGCTGCCTCGGCACGCGCACTGCCGCGGCGCGCGGAAACACCGAGACCGCGGCGACCATCGCGGTCTCGAGCTGGACGACCTCGGGACTCGTCGGGTCGCGGGGGTCGAGCTGTTTGCGGTTGACGATCGTGGGCAGCGGGAGGACGTTCCGGTGCTCGCTGAGCAGTCGCTTCAAGCTCGGCATATGCAGCCACAGGTTGTTGGTGTTGAAGTATCGGTAGAGTTCGATGTCCTGGAAGCCCCCAACCTCGTCGGGGGGACACTGCGCCGACTCCCGGAGCGCGAGGCGTCCGTCGGCGAGCCGGCACAGGTGGCCGCCCTTGCTGTCCGCCGGGGTCCGGTCGGCTGCTTCGACCAATAGACCGATCCGCTGGTCAACCATATACCCGAGGATGTCGGGGTCCGGCAGTGCACCGAGGTTGTCGGCGTTTGACACGAAGGCGTACTCGAAGCCAGCCGCGATCATCCGTTCAAGGAGGCCGGTGGTTGCGAGCGCGGTGTAGAGATCGCCGTGGCCGGGAGGGCACCACGCCAGCTCACCGGCGGCGACCGTGCTCGCCGCCTCAAGGGTGTCGGCGAGCACCTTGGGAATCCGGTGCTGGAGGAAGTCGAGCGGGATCTGGTCGTGGGCGAGCTCGGGGTAGCGCGACAGGACCTCGCGGCTGTCGGCCTCGGTGCGAAAGCTGTTCATCAGGACCAGCGGCATGCGTGCGCCCAGCCGGCGGCGCAGAGACAGGACCTGGCGGCAGATCAGGTCGAGGAACGAGAGCCCATCGCGAACCGGCAGCAGCGACTTGGCGCGCTCGAGCCCCATACTGGTGCCGAGCCCGCCGTTGAGCTTGATCACCACCGTCCGGTCGAGGGCCTTGCGACCGGAGCCGCGGTGGCCGGCGAGCGCATCGGCGTTCGGTAGAGCCTCGAGAGGGCGGATCAGGTGTCCCGGGAGCAGGCCGCGTTCACCTGCCTCCAGCCGCTGAAAGTGGAGCATGAAGGTCCGGATGGCCGCGTCGGGCATGCCCGCGTCGGCCATCAGGCGGACGAGCGCGCTGCGTCGTGCCGTGGTCATGCGCGCACTGTATCGAGTCGCGGGCCCCGGCGGCAACCGACCGTGGGCAATAGGCTTCGAAATGGGATACAATCTGTGGCGATGCGAAGGTTGATGACCATTCTTGCAAGCGCCCTGCTTCTTGCCGCGGCGTCGGCGGCGTTTGCAGGAGAGGCGTCGGGGGCATCAGCATCGAGCTCCGCACCTGTCTCCTTCGACCGCGGTTCCCTCCGGCAGTTAGTTGCCGAGATCAGTCGGGAGCACGGTCTCGACCCGGCGCTGATCGATGCGCTCGTGCGGGTCGAGTCGGACTACAACCCGGTGGCGGTGAGCCGCAAGGGAGCTCGGGGCCTGATGCAGCTCATGCCGGCGACCGCAGCGCGTCTGAGAGTCGGCGATGTATTCGACCCGGAGCAGAACGTTCGCGGCGGCGTGCGCGAGTTCGCACGACTCGTCGATCAGTACGCGGGCAGCCTGCCGCTCGCCCTCGCGGCGTACAACGCCGGCGAGGGCGCGGTAGCGATACACCGGGGAATCCCTCCCTTCGCGGAGACTCGCGAGTACGTGCGCCGGATTCTGACCATGTACACCGGGCGTCCGTACGTTCTGCCGGGAAGCAGACTGGCGCGTCCCGTTCGGATGCTGCGCGATCCAGGCAGCGGCCAGACGGTGATCACCAACGTCGGCTCCTCGGTGGCGGTCTCCACGGCTGCTTCGACCGGCAGGGCCGCGGTCCTGGGTGGCGGGTTCGGGCAGACCGGCGACTGATCCTCGGTGCCCCGACGCGGCGCCCGCAGCCTCCGTACTACGCTCCGGAACTGGAGTTGAGAATGCGACCTCTTGAGGAGATTAGCCCGACCGAGATCTTCGGTGAGCTCAAGCGCGGCGTGCTCGGCCAGGACGCTGCGTTGCGGTTCGTCGCAGTGGCGGTCTTCAAGCACGCCACCGGGAAGGTGGCCGGGAACATCCTCCTGATCGGCAACTCCGGTACCGGTAAGACAACGATCATGAACAACATCCAACGCCTCTATCACGAGGTGGAGGAGTACCGGCCGTTCCGGGCGATGACCATCATCAACGCCAACCTACTGGTTGACCCGGAGAGGCTGGAGTTCCGTCCCGAGCGCCTGCTGACCGCAGTCGAGCAGCGCGCCCGCGCGCTGGTCGGTGACACCCCCTCGGCGGACGAGCTACGGGCGGCGATGGAGCGTGCGACCATCTGCATCGACGAGATCGACAAGATGTCGGCGATCGTCGCCGGCAAGCCGAACCCGCTCGGAGTCGTCCTGCAGCAGGGGCTGCTCACGCTGATGGAGGGCGAGGTGGTCGCCCATCGGACCCACGCATTCGTCAACGGTGAGGAAAAGGCGGTCACCCTGGACATCGACACCCGCCACATGATGTTCATCTGCGGCGGCGCGTTCGAGGGACTCTACGACCAGGTCTATCTTCGTGTGGTCAAACCCGGTTCGGGTGAGAAGCTCAAATCGCAGGCAATCCACACCGCAGATGGTCAGGTGCGGATCGAGACCCGGTTCTCGCTCGCGGACTTCCTCAAGTCGGAAGACCTGTTCGAGTACGGCATGGTGCCGCAGTTCATTGCCCGTTTCGACAATGTCGTGCTGCTCCGCGAGCTCGGCGTGAGCGTTCTCAAGGACATCCTCCTCAGCGCCGTCGACTCGCCGTTCGTACGATCGCGACGGTACTTCGAGGTGATGCAGATCCGGCTCGAGATCGACGACTTGGCCGCTGCCCTGATCGCCGAGCAGGCCGAAAAGAACGTCCGCACGGGTGCTCGTTCGCTTCGGACAGTTTTCGGTAAGATCATCAACCGGTTAGAGTTCGACCCCTGGAATCACGAGGGTCTCGAGCCGCTGGCGGAAGGTGGGCACCGGCTGCTCATCAGCGCCGACATGGTCCGGGGCGGCAACGGCGGGTGATGTTGCGGGTGTCGCCGGATTGAGGCGAGGCGTGCGGCGGTATCCACTGGCAGACAGCTTCGCTACACTGGGGCCGTGACCCACCACACCACGCTGCGGCTCGACCTGGACTTGGTCGACTCTCTCGGTCGTCGGTTGCACCCTGAAGCAGTGGTCGTTCAGGAGGACCGCAACCTGGTTCTGGCGGCACCGACGGTGCTCGACCTGGACAAGGCCTACGACCTCGACGCCGCCTATCGCGCGGTCTCGGCCCACCGCCCGTTGCCGCAGGGGCGCTATCTGGTGCTGCGCCCTTCGCCGGGGCGCCCGCACTGGACCTACCAGGCGGTGGTGCACGACCTCGAGCTCAATCCGTCGTGCCGGCCCGGCGACGTGCGGCGAAGTCTCAGCGCGGTGCTCAGCGATGTGGTGCGACGCGGGTTGAAGACGGTGTCTGTCGAGCCGCTCGGTATGCTCGCGGATCGCGGCCTCAGCACCGACGAGATGGTCGAGGCCTTCGACGCGTCGATTCTCGAGCTCAGCATCCGTCTCACAGAACCGCTCCGACTGACCTTGCTGCTCGGCGATCTGGGTATCCTCGAGGAGGTCTCCCACCGTCTGCGCTCTCTCATTCTCCGCAAGGCGAGCCGCAGCTTCAGAACCGTCAACGGCGATGCCGCTGTAGTCGAGGTGAGACGGGCCGAGACGCGCCTTCACATCAGGTTTGTCCCGGGCTCGCTGTCCGGGTACATGGTGACGAGGGTGACCAACGTAGCCTGAAGACGATACGAGCCGTCGTCCAGAGGGAGTCGGGGGAAAGAGATGGGACGGTACACGCTGCTGGTTTCGCATCCTGAGCTCGGGGAGATGAGCTTCCCTGTGGCGGTCAACGGGACCTATCACATCGGATCGCAGTCAGGCAACGACATCGTGCTGCCCCTCAAGGACGTCTCTCGTCGGCACGCGGTGCTGAAGGTGTCGGACGGCTTCTGTCACGTGACCGATCTCAAGAGCAAGAACGGCACCTTCGTCGGAGACCGCCCGGCAGATTCGGCGGACTTTCGCTTCGGAGAGACGGTTCGTCTGTCTTCGGCCTCCCTCGTGGTGCTCGAGGAGAGCTCGGAGCTGAGCCCGAGTGGGCCGTCCACGCCGATCGACGATTCTGACCGTGACAGCGCCACGGCAGATCCGACCTCCGATCACGTTTCTACGCTTCGTGTGGCCGATGTGGTGAGCCTCCTCAAGGAGATTCACAGCGGGCTCGGCGTCAGGTCGCTGACTGGACCGCTGACCTGGGCGGTGCGCTCCCTGGGTGTCGGCGGGGGGATGGTGCTGTACGGGGACGGTGGCGGCGGTGTGGCCCTCGTCGCGAGCGCGGGCGACCTCGGTGGGCTGGTCTCCGACAGTGCCGCGCTGCGGCGCATGGTGGAGCGCGGGCGAGGACCCGAGGCGGCCGTCCACCAGTTTGTGGAGGACCACCAGACCTGGGTTCTCGGGACCCTGACGAGAGGCCACGTCCTCGTCGTTCGCTGCGGAAAGCAGGTTCCTGGAGTTTCCGGCCTGCACGCCCTGATGAAATCGCTGGACATTCTGCTCGATCTGCCGCGATCCTACCCAACGGGAGGCAATGCGGAGTCCGCCTGCCAGAACGCCGTGATGGTGCCAGTTGGAGGCACGCTTGACGATATCCTCGCCGAGACCGAGCGCCAGCTCATTCGTGAAAAGCTGGCGGCGTGCGGGGGGCACCGCCACGAGGCCGCCGAGCAACTCGGCGTCAGCGCATCCTCACTCAGGCGGCGCATCCGCCGGCTCGGGATGGAAGCAGAGGCGTGACGTCGCGGGGAATGCAGGCTAAAGTGAACCCGGGGTCGGAGGAGGCGGGCATCCGCTGTGGGCCTGCGGGCCCGGGGAGGAAAGTCCGGACTCCTGACGGACGGCATGCCGGGTAACGCCCGGCCGCGGCAACGCGAGGGAAAGTGCCACAGAGAGCAGACCACCCCCGGAACCGGCCGGGGGCCAGGGTGAAAGGGTGCGGTAAGAGCGCACCGCTTCTCCGGTGACGGAGGAGGCACGGTAAACCCCATGCGGAGCAAGGCCAAATAGGGAAGCCGAGGGTGGTCCGTCCCTGCAACCCGGTGACGGGGGAGGCTTCCGGGTAGGCTGCTCGAGCCCGGCGGTGACGCCGGGCCCAGAGGAATGGATGCCGCCCCTCCGTGGGGCACAGAATCCGGCTTATAGCCTCCTTCGACCCCTCTTTCTCTCTCCATCACGGTGATCGGGCTATGCTTGTCGCCGTGGCATCTGCCTTTCAATCGCTGCGACCCGGCGAGCCGATAGGAGTCGCCGCCCTTTCCGGTCCGGTGGTGGCCGAGCGGCTGGAGGCCGGCCTCGCGGAGCTCGCAAGTTGGGGTCATCCGGTGGTCGAGGCCTCCAACCTCCGGGCACGAAAGGGCTATCTGGCGGGTGACGACGATATTCGCCTCGACGGATTCCACGCACTGCTCGATGGCGGCGTTCGCGTGATCGTGGCCGCTCGCGGAGGCTATGGCGCGACCCGACTCCTGGAGCGCCTTCCGTGGCGCCGCCTCAGGGCGTGCGGCGTGTGCCTGGTCGGCTACTCGGACCTGACCGCGGTCATGGTCCCTCTGGCGGCTGCAGGGGTTCCTCAAGTGCACGGCCCGATGGTCGCTGCGGGGCTGGCGCACAAGCGCAGTGCGCGACGCCTGCGCGCCGTGCTCGCCGGCGACCTTGTGGGCCAGCCGCTGTTCCGGTTTCACGACACAGCGGTGGTACGGCCGGGGCGGGTGAGCGGGAGAGCGATCGGTGGCAACCTCTCGACCTTGACGGCCCTACTCGGTACTGGCAGAGAGCCGGACATGGAGGGCGCCGTGCTGTTCCTCGAAGAGGTCAACGAGCCGGCGTACCGGATCGATCGGATGTTGACCCAGCTGGCGGCGTCGGCGAGACTGGAGCGGGTGGCGGCAATCATCGGCGGCAGCTTGCGCGGTTGCCGGCCGGCCTCTGCGCGGGAGCTTCACTGGCAGAGCCTTCTGGCGGAGGTTGCAGCACCCGGCGCCGTAATCGTGACCGGGTTGCCGTTCGGGCACGGTGCCGACAACAGGGCGTTTCCGCTCGGTGTCCGGGTCGAAGTGAACACCGACGCGGGGGTGGTGAGGTGGAGCGAGGCATGGTGAAGTTCAAGGCGACATCGACCCCCGGACGGCACGATTCCCTCGAGCCGCTCCGCACCCACTTTCCGACGGGCTCCGTTATCTTCTCGGAGGGTGACCTCGGCCTCGCGATGTACGTCGTGGAGTCCGGCGAGGTGACCATTCGCAAGACTTTCGGCGCCGGGGAGCACGTTCTCGCCGTGCTCGGCAAGGGTGACTTCTTCGGCGAGATGTGCATGCTCGACGAGGAAACGCCGCGCTCGGCGACGGCTGTGGCAGCCACCGACGTCGATGCCGTGATGATCGACCAGTCGGCGTTCACGTTCATCCTCGAGCACAACCCCGAGATCGCGATTCGCATGATGCGCAAGCTCGCTCGGCGGCTGCGCCAGACCACCCAGCTGCTCGAGGAGGCGGTCGGCCACAAGGTTGATCTCGACGAGTCCGGCGTTACCGATGGACCCAAGGCACCGCCCGATCCGTCGGCGCGTCTGATCGAGGTCGCCTCGGGCATGATCTTCCCGCTGTCCGAGAACCGTGAGACCACCGTCGGTCGAATCGACCCGGTCACCGGAATCCATCCCGACGTCGACCTGACTCCGATCGACGGCAAGCGTTCGATCTCGCGACGGCATGCGCGCGTCCGCCGCGAGGAGGACGGTACCTTCAGCGTCATCGAAGATGTCGGCACCATGAACGGGACCTTCGTCAACGGTGTCCGGCTCACGGTGGGGCGTCCGTACCCGGTGCAGCCCGGCGACCAGGTAGTTTTCGGCACCGTTCAGTGCCGATTCGAGGTCGACACCGCTGAAGCCTGATGCGTCGCTGACACTCGACGACCCGCCCGACCGGCTGCCGGGCATTGGCCCGGTCACCGCCAGGCGTCTTGCAGCCGAGGGCTTCACCCGCATCGCGGATCTTCTGCTCCACCTGCCGCGGCGATACGAGGACCGACGGACCGCGGTGACCGTAGCCGAGGCCGCGCGTTCCGACCGGCCCGTCCTGGTCAGGGCATCGGCGCGGGGCGTCCGCTCCCGTCGCGTCCGTCGCAGGATGCACATCGTCGAGGCAATCCTCGAGGACGAGACCGGCAGGTTGCCGGCGATCTGGTTCAACCAGCCGTGGGTCGCGCAACGGCTCGAGAGTGCCCCGCAGGTGCTCGCGTACGGACAACCTCGCCTTGGGCGCGGCGGACGCCTCCAGCTGGTCAACCCGGAGATTCACCGGGACGAGGGTGCCGAACCGGGCGAAGGCGTGACGGGTCTGGTGGCGCGGTATCCGCCGCTCGGAGGTCTCAGCGGTGCGCGGCTGCGCCGGGTTCTCGAGGCCGCCCGGGAGCTCGCGGGGACGATCGAGGATCCGCTGCCTGAGGACCTGCGGCGGGAGCTGGCGATGCCGCCTCTGGCCGAGGCCATCGAGGAGCTGCACGCTCCGACCCTCCGCGAGGCCGATCCCGAGAGGGGAACCCGCCTCGGCGAGCTGGCTGCACGGAGCAGCCGTTTCCACCGCCGTCTGGCATTCGACGAGCTGCTGGCGTTCGCGCTGGCCGTCGAGAGCGAGCGCCTGCGACGGCGCGGCCTTGGTGGGATGCCATGCCCGGTGGACGAGGACATCAGAAGGCTCGCGGCGGAGAGGCTGCCATTCCGGCTGACCGCGGCGCAGCGTCGCGTCGTTCGCGAGATCGCGGGCGACATGGCCGGACCGCACCCGATGGCCCGCCTGCTCCAGGGCGACGTCGGCTCGGGCAAGACCGTCGTCGCCGCGCTCGCGATGCTGCTCGCCGCGCGAGCCGGCTACCAGGCCGCGTTGATGGCGCCCACCGAGATCCTCGCCGAGCAGCACCAGCGGACCCTCGAGTCGCTGTTCGCGGGGACACCGTTCGCGCCGGTGTTGCTGACCGCCGGCGTGCCACCCGCACAGGCGCGCACACTGAGGGACGCGCTGCGGCAAGGAGCCGTGGCTCTTGTCGTCGGGACCCACGCCCTGCTCCAGGAAACCGTCGACTTCGCCCGCCTCGCCCTCGTCGTCGTCGACGAGCAGCACCGCTTCGGTGCCGCCCAGCGGCAGTCCCTGCTCTCGAAGGGCGCCGCACCGCACCTGCTGGTCATGACCGCAACCCCGATCCCGCGCTCGCTCGCGCTCACGCTGTACGGCGACCTCGACCTGTCAGTTCTCGACGAGCTTCCTCCCGGACGGCTGCCGGTCCGCACAGAGGTCAGGCCCGTGTCCGCTCGCAGCCGAGTGCTCGCCTTCGTCCGTCGCGAGATCTCGGAGGGAGGCCGGGCCCTCCTCGTCTATCCCCTGATCGAGGCATCGCATCGGGTCGAGGCGGCATCGCTGGAGGAGGCGGTCTCGCAGATCCGGGGCGAGCTGCCCGGGGTTGGGCTGGGCGTGATCCACGGCCGCATGCCTCGCGCCGAGCGGGAGAGCGTGTTCGCCCGATTCCGCTCGGGAGAGGTCCAGGCGGTACTGGCGACCACCGTTGTCGAGGTCGGAGTGGACGTTCCGGAGGCGAGTGTCATCGTGGTCGAGTCGGCCGAGCGGTTCGGGCTGTCCCAGCTCCACCAGCTCCGGGGCAGGGTGGGGCGGGGGACGCGGGCATCCTGGTGCATCCTTCTCACGCACCCCGACGCAGGGGCCGATGCCCGCCGCCGGCTCGAGATCTTCTGCGCGACGCGCGACGGCTTCGAGCTGGCCGAGGCGGACCTCGCGCTGCGCGGTCCCGGCGAGCTCGCGGGGACCCGCCAGTGGGGTTCGTCCGGCTTCCGTTTCGCCGATCTCGTCCGCGACCACGATCTCGTAGGGCAGGCACGACGGATCGCCGGCGAGCTGGCCGCACGGGGTGAGCTCGAGACCGCCCGTTCGGCGCTCGCGCAGATTCCACCGGATGGCGCCCGGAGCCGCCGCCCGGCGGTGATGAGCACTGGAAGCCGTTCCTCACTTGTGCTGCGGACCGCCCGTGGCGGCGATCCGCCGCGCCATCGACGGCCCGCCCTCCTCAACCTAGCTGCGCTACGCCTTCGTCGGTCGGTCTCGTCGCTGACGCGACGGCTCACCACCCTGTGCGGCCCTCGCGACGAAGTGAGGACCGGGCTCCAGGCTTCAGGAGGGGAGGACTGATGTGGAATGGAGTCCGCACTGAATGTGGCCTGTCTGCGAGCCTGGGGTTTCCGGGCCGCGTCGTCGCGAGGGCCACGAGGTGCGGCCAGATGTCGCGTTTCTCGGCGTGTCAGCGGGCGAAGGCCGAGGAGCCCTGAGAGGAACGCCGAACGCGGCTGCGACGAGCGATAGAGCCCTATCTCTGCGATTTTCGCTTGCCGCCAACCTCGACGTATCTACTGATACGCCTGCGGTTGTCGCCTTCACGAGAAACCGCAGATCTGACGCTCCCTCTCCCGTCTCGCTGCGCGCCGAGTTCCTCACAGGGCTCGAAGCCCAGCCACCTTGAGGCAGAGACTGTTCCGCAGCCTGCAGCTCGGGGCGGGGTTCGTGACGAGGGACGCGCGGGGTGGTGAGATGCTGCGCGAACGGCGAGCTCGACCGACGAAGGCGTAGCCTCGCTACGTTGAGGAGGGCGAGCCGCTGGTCGCGCGGCAGATCGCCGCTCTGCGCGTTCCGCAGTAGAAGCTCGCCCCGAGTTGCAGGCTAGTCGAGATCGATGTCCCGGATCTTGGGACCTTCGTCGGGCTCGTCCTTCGCCTTGTCGAGCAGGCTCTTGAAGCGATCTGCGAGCAGCCGCTCGCGGTCCTTTTCGCTGCGCATCGCCTCCTGCATGCGCTCGCTGGCACGGCGTTTCTCGGTCTCGAGCTGGCGGAGACGGGACTCGAAGTCCACGTGGTCGGAGACCGGAGCGGCGGGACGCTCGTGATGGACGACGACACCGGCCTCGAGGTCGATGGTGAGAGCGGCCTCACAGTGTGGGCACGAGATCGTGACGGTCCGGCTCATGCGCTTCTCCCGAGCTTCTTTGAGAGCTGGTTGGCGGCCACCAGCAGGGGGTCCCAAACCGTTGCGAAGGGAGGGGCATAGACCAGGTCGAGACCCTGGATGTCGGACACGGTCTGGTGGGCCGCGAGAGCGGATGCGAGGACATTGACCCGAAGGGCGGCACCTTCGCGGGCGACCAACTCACCCCCGAGCAGCAGCCCGGTCGGACGGTCGGCCACGAGGTGGACCTGGATCGGACTTCCGCCGGGGTAGCCATGCGCTCGTGAGCGCTGCCGGACGGTCACTGCGATCGGGTCGAACGACTCCTCACGCGCCTGCTCGAAGCCGAGCCCGGTCCGCGCGACCTCCAGATCGAAGGTCATGAAGCCGGCCGTTCCGACGATCCCCCGGAAGCGCTCGTTGGCGCCAACGGCATTGGCCCCGGCGATCCGTCCCTGCTTGTTCGCGGTGGTGCCGAGGGGGATCCAGGCATTACGGCGCAGTACTCGGTGATAGGCCTCGGCGCAGTCGCCCGCGGCCCACACCTGCGGATGAGAGGTCTGCTGGTACTGATTGACCCAGATCGCCCCACTGACACCAATCTTGAGACCGGCATCCAGTGCGAGCTTCACGTTGGGCCGGATCCCCACTGCCAGGAGGACCAGGTCGGTGGCGATGGGTTCGTCGTCGGTCGCCACCGCGGCCACCCGCCCCTCCTGTCCAGCCTCGAACCCGGTGACCGAGATTCCGGTACGTACGTCGACGCCCTGCTGGGTGAGGGTCTCGAGAACGGTGGCGACGGTTTCGGCGTGCCACCCCGGGAGGATCTGTGGCATCTTCTCGAGCACGGTGACGTCGAGTCCCCGCGCGGTCAGCACGTGCGCCATTTCGAGCCCGATGTAGCCGGCGCCGACGATCGCGACCCGGCGGACGGACCCCTCGAGCTCTCGCTTGAACGCCACGCCGTCGGTCAGCTCGCGCAGGACGAGCACGCCCGGCAGGTCGGCGCCGGGCAACGGCGGTCGCACCGGACGCGCACCCGTCGCCAGCACCAAGGCATCGAACGGCTCGTGGGTCTCATGGCCGGCCTCAACGTCGCGGACCGTGAGCAGCTGCCGCCCGAGGTCGATTCCGCGCACGTCGTGGCGGAGGCGCAGGTCAATTCCGCGCTCCGAGCGCGCCTGCTCTGCGGTGAGGACGATCAGGTCGTCCATGGTCCGTTGCGTGTCCTCGATGTTGTAGGGCATGCCGCAGGCGCCATATGAGATGTAAGGCCCGCGCTCGAGCACGACAACCCGGGCAGAGGGGAGGCGCCGGCGCACCTGGCTCGCGGCGCTCATCCCGGCCGCGACACCACCCACCACCAGCACCCGGGACGATGCAGTCACGCTGACCTCCCGGCAAGCCCGGCGGGCACCCTCGATACTCGCCCTCCGAGTCCGCTTTCGGGCGGCTCTCGGACCCCGGGCCTGGCCACCCCATCGTATCACTGGGGTCACCATCGGGGTCCCTCTGCGGTGTTATGCTGCAACTGGCGGCGAGGCCGGTCGGGCCTGGGAGCTGTAGGTTCGGAAAGGGAGTGGAGATGAGGACTCTGGAGCGCGTGATCATCGCCCTTGTCCTCGCCGCGGTCGTGTTGAACGTGGTGGCGTGCGAGAACTCTACCCCCACGCCGGAGCAGAAGCAGGCGATCGAGCAACGGGTCAAGGGCTACCTCGAGGCTCTGGCGAGCGCGTACTCGAGCCTCGATGCCACCGGGCTGGAACCGTGGGCAAGCGAGAACGAGATCGCGGCCGTGCGCAAGGTTCTGCGGACCCTGATGGCGTCCGGCGACCGGGTCGATGCGAAGCTCCTCCAGGTCGAGTTCGAGGACGTGGAGGTCTTCCGGATGCTCAACGCCACGGTGCGCACCGTAGAGGTGTGGGATGTGGGTCGTTTCGACCCCTACACGGGTCGTGAGAAGGGTCGAAATCCGTCGTCCGTGCAGCACGCCATCGTTCAGCTGCGACTGATCGACGGAACCTGGGTGGTGACGGCGCGGCGGGTGATGGAGTCGAGCGGTCCCAACCGCTGGGGCTTGCCGACGCCGGAAGCGACGAGCGGAAGCAACGAGTGAGCCGGCAACCGGTGGTGGTGATCGTCGGCCGGCCCAATGTCGGCAAGTCAACGCTGTTCAATCGGTTGACCAGGTCCCGGAGAGCGTTGGTCCACGACCTGCCCGGGGTGACTCGAGACCGGATTCTCGGCGAGGCGCGTATTCCCGGCGGAACCACCTGCACGCTGGTGGACACCGGCGGCCTGCTGCTCGACGACGAGGACCGCTGGATTCCTCTGATCCGCTCGCAGGCGATGTCCGCTGTAGATACGGCCGATGTGGTCCTGTACGTCCTCGACGGGGACAGCGGCCCGATCCCGGAGGACCTCGAGATCGCTGAAGTCCTTCGCAAGCGCGACGTGCCGGTCGTCGTGGTCGTCAACAAGTCCGACCGCCGTGGAGTGGACCTTCAGGCCGAAGAGTTCCATCGGCTTGGCCTCGGAAGTCCGATCGCGGTCTCGGCCGAGCACGGTTTGGGCATCGCGGAGCTGTGGGAGGCGATCGAAGCGCACGTCGGTCCCTACGACGAGACCCGGGACGCCGCCCCCACCGAGCCGGCTGCCGACGAGCTGCGCGTCGCGATCATCGGCCGCCCGAACGTTGGCAAGAGCTCGCTGCTGAACCGCCTGGTAGGGGACGAGCGGGTGCTCGTCAGTGAGGTTCCCGGCACCACCAGAGACTCCGTGGACGTGGTCCTCGAGCGAGACGAGACTCGGATTCGGTTCGTCGACACCGCCGGCATTCGCCGCAAGGGCCGCACTGACACCGGCCCGGAGGTACTGTCGGTCGTCCAGGCACGCCGGTCCCTGGAGCGCGCGCAGCTCTGCCTTGTTCTCATCGACGCCGTGGAGGGCGTGACCCGCCAGGATGCCCATGTCGCCGGCTATGCCTGGGAGGCGGGACGGGCGATCGCGGTGGTGATCAACAAGTGGGATCTGGTCGAGGAACGCGCCGATGCCGCCCGCAAGCTCGAAGACGCCCTCGACCGCGATCTCGCGTTCGCGCGCACGGCACCGCGCGTGTTCGTCTCGGCGCTGACGGGCCGAGGCGTCGGCAAGCTGTTCCCGGTGATGACTGACCTGCGCAGCGCATTTCTGCTCCGTCCTTCGACCTCCGAGCTGAACCGGGTTGTGAAGGCCGCCTGGCAGCGCAGACCGCCGCCCTCCGCAGGACGCAAGGAGGCGCGACTGTTCTACGCCACCCAGCTTCGGCACCCACCGCCGTCGTTTCTTCTTTTCACCAACCAAACCGGTCCACTTCATTTCTCGTATCTGCGCTACCTGGAAAACTCCCTCCGAGACGCTCTGGGTTTGGCGGGCGTGCCGATTCGAGTTATGATCAGGGGACGGGACAGTTGAGGGTCGCTGATGGTCTTCTTCAACTACGCACTGCGTAAGCTCAACGCCAAGATCGTCTTCTACGGTCCTGGCCTGTGTGGGAAGACGACCAACCTCCAGTGGATCCATGATCACTTCGAGGGTGGCCAGCGCGGGCGCATGATTTCACTCGCCACCGAGGGCGATCGGACGATCTTCTTCGACCTGCTGCCGCTCGACATAGGCTCCATTCGCGGGATGCAGGTGACACTGCAGCTGTACACCGTCCCCGGCCAGGTGCACTACAACTCGACCCGGCAGCTGGTGCTCAAAGGTGCCGACGGAGTCGTCTTCGTCGCCGACTCCCAGCGCGCGATGCTGAAGTCCAACCAGGACTCGTGGCGCAATCTCCACGAGAACCTGCTCCTGCAGGGCGTCGAGATGCGCAGCTTCCCCCATGTCGTGCAGTTCAACAAGCGCGATTTGCGCGACATCATGAGTATGGAGGACCTCGACTCCTTCCTCAACCAGTACGACTGCCCGATCTTCGAAGCGATCGCGACCGACGGCGTCGGTGTGCAGGAGACGCTTGAAGGCATCGTGAAGCTGGTCATGCGGAGCCTCAAGGAGCGCTACGAACCGGTGGTGTCGGGCACGGTGGGTCCGCAACCGGCATCCGGTGTCTCGTCCGGGCCGTGGCCCGTCGCCGCCGCGCCGAGCTCGACGCGTCCGACGCCGATGCCGCCGATGCGCGCCGAGGTTGCGCCGCGCGCAGGCAACGGTGCAACGCAGCCGCTGTCGGCGGAGCCCTCGGGCGTAGTGACCCGTGACTTCGACATCCGGCCTGCGTCTCAGCAAGCCCCACCGTTCGACCGGGAGGTGCGCGACCAGGGCGACGACGAGCCGACCCTGGTGACCGAAGAGGAGTCCCTCGAGGACCATGACCTCGTCATCCCGGCTACGGCGCCGGAGATCGAGCCGAACGAGGGGGATACTGCGACCGGACGCGAGCTGTTCGGGTCCACCGATCTCGAGGCGGCCGAGCCTGCCGAGCGCGAGCTCGTTGACGATCCGACGGAGATATCGCAGCACGTCGGGGACTGGGAGCCCGATGGCGCCGAGCCGGGCCCGGTCGAGGAAATCAAGATCGAGACATGGCCCGATCACGAGCCTCAGCAGTTTGCGGCCGACCGGGAGGCCGCGGAGCCATTCGTGGACGAGGAGAGCGCTCGGCGCGACGAGCCCGAGCTCGGTGACACTTCCCTCGACGTCGGCGAGCCTTTCGAGCCCGACGCTCCGATTTCGCCAGAGCCGCTGTGGAATGATGAGGACGCTCCCGATCCCTTCGCCGCAGCGGATGATGACCACGCGGAACCTGCTCACGACGAGTTGCTTGCCGGCGTCATGCTGACTGAGATCCCGATGGCCCACGTCACTCCGGCAGTGGTCGATGTGGACCTGGATGCGCTGCGCCAGGGTTCTGCGGACGAGTCCAGCGATGAAGATCTCGACCGGGTGGACTTCAGCATCACGCCGGACGTCGAGCTGGTCACCGAAACGAACGAACCTCCGCTGCCGACGCTGCGACCATCCGCCGAGGTCTTTTTCGTCTCTGAAGGGGAGCCGTTCGACGAGGTGTTCGACGTTCTGGTCGACGAGCCCAGTGGGGCGCGCGAAGTGACTGCGGAGGCTTCCGCGCTGGTGGCATCGCCGGTGGCGAGAGTCGGTGCGATCGACGTCGATCCGGCAAGCAACCAGCTCCACGTTCGGCTCCACGGGAAGGGCGCACTGGCGGAGTACGGTCAGGTGCGGGAGCTCGACATCGTCGTGCCGGTCCCGGGCCAGTGGATCGGCAACCGTCGTGTCACCCTCCAGCTGCGACTGACCTTGTCGCCGATGGCAGAGGGCGAACAGGAGGGGCCGGATGGAGCTTCCTGAGGGGCAGGATCAGTTCAAGCTCAACGAGGTCTGCAAGCTCGCCAACGTCCAGCCCTACATGCTGCGCTTCTGGGGCACCGAGTTTCCTCAGCTCGAGGCGGCCCGCTCGGGTACCGGGCAGCGGCTGTACAGCCGCGAGCAGGTCGAGCTGATCCTCGAGATCCGTCACCTCCTGTTCGAGGAGGGCCTGACCATCGCGGGTGCCCGCAAGCGCTTGGCCGGGGGAGGGGAGCGACCCGGAGACGGCGCGCGCAAGGCGACGCCCCGGCGGCGCAAGCCCGCCGAACCGGCACCGGTGACGGTGGTCGAAGAGAGCGACGACGAAAGCGGGGACGAACCTCAGCCGATAGTCGCGAGCGACGCTGCCATTGACAAGCGGGCCACGGAACGCGTAAAACCTCTCCTCGCGACGGTGCGCAACGTCCGCGACGAGGTCGCGCGCATCATCGCCGAGCTTAGAGAAGAACACGACGTCGGGACGTAGCGCAGCCTGGTAGCGCAC
>CAWFFJ010000003.1:0-21870 GCA_963814875.1 uncultured Acidobacteriota bacterium | reverse complement strand
CATCTCTCCCTGGCGGTCGAGCGTCGGTTGGAACTCGCGCTCCCGCCCACCCTTCCCCACCCGCGAGCGAGTCCCTTCCGGTGCACCATGCCTTTCCTGCGAAAGGCCGCAGGGAAGCGCCTCGCGCTCCCACTCCCCCCACCCGCGAGCGAGTCCCTCCCGGTGCGCTGAGCTTCCTACCTGCGTGCTTGGCGCCGCAGGGCGATCACTCCGGCCGCGGCCAGAAGCAAGACCAGCAGCACGAGCCCGCCGCCGCTGAGCGTGGGGACTGCGGAGAGCCCTTCAGGATAGACCGGCTGGAGGAACGCCTTGGTTGTGCTCGCGCCAACGGCGTCGCTGACCTGGACGACGAAGGAGAAGCTCCCCGCGGTGGTCGGGGTGCCGCTCAGCCCACCGGACACGGGGTCGAGGTGGAGCCCCGGCGGCAGCGAGCCCGAGACGACCAGCCAGTCGCTGCACGGTGCGAACGTGCAGGTGGCGCTCAGGGTCAGGCTGTACGTCTCACCGACCACCCCGTGGTGGAGCGGCGAGTGCGTGAGGATCTCCAGAACACCGGGCGTGGTCGTGCACGCCTCGGCCGAAGGGTCGCTGACCACGGTGTTCGGGTTGTCGGCATGGGGCAACGTGAAGCTCCTCACCACGAAGCAGGTGGTCGTCCCGGGATCGAGCCCCGTGACCGTGAAGCCGTCGGCGGACTTGTCGTTCGTGACGCCGGTCGAGGTGTAGGGGCCACCGGAAGGGCCGGAGAGGATTTCGTATCCGCCGCTGCAGTCCTGGTAGACGATCGGCGTCCACGCCAGCGTCACCGAAAAGAGTGTCGTGCCCGTGACGGCGAGATTGTCGACTGGCACGGTCTGGGTGCTCTGCCAGTTGCCATCGACCTGCTTTCGGTTCAGGAACCTCACGACGGCGAGATCGGGGGTGTCGAGGCCGTTCCAACGGAGATCCGCCCCGCCGCTGTAGAGGTGGATCAGCTGGGTGATGCTGTCGGGAATCCGACCCGTGAGCCGGTTGGAGCTCACCCAGAGCTGCCGCAGCTCAGTGAGGTCCCCGAGCTCGGGAGGGAGCGGACCATCGAGGCGGTTGCCACTCAGGTCAAGCTCCCACAGCGCGGGGAAGGCTCCGATTCCCCGCGGAATCGAGCCAGAGAGCTGGTTCCAACCCAGCCGGAGGGTGCGCAGACTCGGGAGGTTGCCGAGCTCGAGCGGGATCGAGCCCGTGAGATGGTTGTGGGAAAGGTCGAGCCCGGAGACGTTGGACATCCCCTTCAGCTCGGGTGGAATCGACCCGACCAGGTCGTTGTATGACAGGGACAGCGTGCCGAGGCTGGACAGGCTGCCGAGATCGGTAGGGATCCACCCGCTGAGCAGATTGCGGGAAAGATCCAGCCTCTTCAGGCTGGCAAGCTCCCTCAGCTCGGGAGGAATGCCTCCGGTGAGCCGGTTGTACGACAGGACGAGAGTCTCGAGGTTGAAGAGGTTGCCAAGCCCGGGGGGGATCGGCCCGGTGAGCTGGTTGTCGTACAGCTCGAAGTCCCGCAGCCGGAAGAGCTCCCCGAGTTCGGGGGGGATCGGGCCGGTGAGCTCGTTCCCGACCACACCGAGCACCTCCAGGTGGCTGAGCTTGGCGAGCTCGACGGGAATCGGCCCGGTGAGCTGGTCGACCCACAGGTCGAGCTCCCGCAGGCGCGAGAGGTTCCCCAGCTCGGGCGGTATCCGGCCCGTGAGCGGGTTGAAGCCCAGATTGAGGGCGTTCAGATCGGTGAGGTTTCCGATCTCGGCCGGGATCGGGCCCGTGAGTTGGTTGATGTGGAGGTCGAGACTCTGCAGCTGGATGAGATGGCCCAGCTGGGCCGGAATCGGCCCCGTCAGATGGTTGTGGGACAGCGAGAGCTCCTGCAAGGTGGCCAGGTTGCCGAGTTCGCCCGGGATCGGGCCTGTGAGCTGATTGGAGTCGAGCCGGAGGGCCTGCAGGTTGGCGAGGTCTCCGAGCGATGCCGGGAGGGGCCCCACGAGGTTGTTCTCGTCGAGACTCAAGCCGCACAACGGTCGTCTCCCCTGGATCGCACGTCACCCCGTACCAGGTGCACTCGGTGCCGGCCGACTGGAGCCAGTAGGTGTTCCTCTCCCAGCGACCGCCCAGGGTTTCGATGTAGAGGTCGACGAGTGCCTGGCGCTCGGCGGCTGGGACGGTGTTCGCGTGGGTTGCGACCGACGGCTGCAGAGCCGCGTGCTCTTCGGGCGAGAGGCCGTCGCGGGTCCGGCTCGCACCGACATCGCCGCCTGCCGCGAGCGCCGCTGCGGCCAGCACGCTCGAGGCTGACCAGACGAGCACAGCCCGTTTCCAGAGCGATCGTCCGCGCGCCATCGCCGACCCGCGGCCTGAGCCGGCCGTCGGCTCACGCCCGGTCGTCACGCCGTTCTTCGCCAGTCGTGGCGCGGGCTGACGGACGTGGCAACGCCACGCCGAGGTCGGCGACGATCGTCGCTGCACGCTGGCAGGGCTGAAATCCACGAAGCCTCCTGTCCGGAGTGTACCCGACAGCGACGGGTGAGGGCATGCTCAGTCGTCGTGATCAATTTGGTCTCGGTGAGGCTTGCGTTCCCCATAGAGGGCCCCCGGCCGCCGGTGCCCCGCTGACTTCCTTCCTCACTGGCACGAAGTGCGCCCGAGCGGGCGCAGCCCAGATTGGGCGCCCAGCGTGCCCCCGAACCAACCTTCCCGGGTTTTCGTACATCTCAGACAGAGACGAGACGGGATATCCGTCGGGGAGAGTCGGCGATGAAGCGCGCACAGGCGGATCAGGCGGTGGCGAGGGTGCCGGTCGAGTCCCGGGTCGGGCGGCGGCCGGCAGTGGTGATCGCCGACGCGGGCGACGGTGCCAGCCTCGTGGTTTTGGCGAGGCAGGCCATTCCCGGTCTGGGCGTGCGCTTCTGCCACCGCGGTCTGACCTGGCAGATCGTCGCCTACCGCGGCTCCGCCCGGGCGTGGATCGCGCATCCGGTCGAGCAGTAACGTCAGCCCGCACTGATCACCAGACTTCTGCTGCGGCCGGCGATGCACCGCACTCAGCGGTGCTTTCTCACCTCGGAGTGCTCGACGTACTGTCAAGTTTTCCCCCAGCCACCCCTCACAGACCCGCCGCCCCCTCCGCGCCCACCCTCCGACCCCCCGGCGGGTTCGCCTCACGCTCCTCGGATCCAAAACCCCACTGCGCACGGCACCTCGCTGGTCTCGCCACGCAACTCGCCGGAGGCGAGTCGCTGAAGGGGGAATGGGCGGGCGTGAGCAACTCCGATGATGAGTGCGGGCTGAGTGGCCGGACACGGTGCGGCAACGTATGCTGCGCAGGGGGGCCGACCCGTGCCCGTGAGTGCAACACCTCCCTCGCTCCGGCGTAGGACCCTCCGAAGGAGGGATCATGGCATCATTGCATCGATCGCTGATCACAGGGTTCGTCTGTGTGCTCGCTCTGGCGGCCGCCGCCGGCGTTGAGGCGCAGACCAAGCTGCTGCGCTTCCCCGACATCGCCGGGGACCGCGTGGCCTTCTGCTACGGCGGCGACATCTGGACCGCATCTTCGAGCGGCGGGACCGCGACGCGGCTGACCGCGCACCCGGGCCTCGAGCTGTTCCCGAAGTACTCGCCCGACGGTCGTTTCATCGCCTTCACCGGTCAGTACGACGGCGACGAGCAGGTCTACGTGGTGCCGGCCGAGGGCGGCGTCCCGCGCCAGCTCACCTACTACCCGGCGCACGGCCCGCTGCCGCCGCGCTGGGGCTACGACAACCAGGTCTACGGCTGGACGCCGGACGGCAAGGCCGTGCTGTTCCGCTCGCTGCGCGACGCGGACGTCGGCCGGACCGAGACCGCGCTCTACACGGTCAGCGTCGACGGCGGCCTGCCGGTGCAGCTGCCGATGCCGTCCTCGGGTGCCGGCGACTTCTCGCCCGACGGCAAGCGCATGGTCTACTCGCCGCTGTTCCGGGACTTCCGGACCTGGAAAAGGTACGAGGGCGGCTGGGCCCAGGATCTCTACATCTACGACCTCGCGACCAATGCGGTCGAGAAGATCGCGCCCTCGGTGCGCACCGAGCGCGACCCGATGTGGATCGGCGACACCATCTACTTCGCCTCCGACCGTGACGGCACGCTCAACCTGTACGCCTACGACGTGACCTCCGGGACGGTGAACGAGCTCACCCACTCCCAGACCTGGGACGTGCGCTGGCCGTCGTCGGACAACCAGAGCCGTATCGTCTACGAGTCGGACGGCGAGCTCCACGTCTTCGACGTCGCGACGAACGCCGACGCCAAGCTCTCGATCGAGGTCCCGGACGACGGCCTCAACACGCGGCCGTCGCGCTACCCGGCGTGGAAGAACGTCGAGGACTTCGAGCTCAGCCCGAAGGGCGAACGCGCGCTCTTCGTGGCTCGCGGCGACGTGTTCACAGTGCCGATCGAGCACGGTCCGACCCGCAACCTGACCGACAGCTCGCGCTACCACGACAAGTGGGCGCGGTGGTCGCCCGACGGCGCGAAGATCGCCTACGTGTCCGATGCCACCGGCGAGGACCAGCTGTGGCTGATCGCCCAGGACGGCTCGACGCCTGCCCAACAGCTCACCGACGGCTTCGCCGCGATGCTGATGTGGCCGGCGTGGTCGCCGGACGGGTCCCGCCTCGCGATCGCCGACAAGGACGGCAAGGTCTACGTGGTCACGGTGGCGGACAAGAAGGTGGTCGAGGTCGCCGACGACGAGTACGGCGGCGTCTTCGACTACGCCTGGTCACCCGACGGGCGCTGGCTCGCGTTCTCGCTGGCGAACGAGAACGGCTTCAACTCGCTGTACGTATGGGGCGTCGCCGACGGCGTCCTCCACCGGGTCACCGACGATACCTTCAACGTCAACGGACCGGCCTGGGACCCCGAGGGCCACCTCCTGTGGGTGATGTCGGAGCGCGAGTACGCGCCCCAGATCTCGTCGCTGGAGTGGAACTACGCCGGCAACCGCATGACCGGGATCTTCGGCTACGCCCTGACCACGGACGTCAAGGACCCGTTCGGCCCGCGCTCCGACGAGGTCACGGTCGACACCGGGTCGGCGAAGAAGGACGCTGTTGCGGACAAGGCCGCGAAGCGCGAAGGCGAAGAAGGGTGAGTCCGAGACCAAGCCCGAGCTCACCCCGGTGAAGATCGACTTCGACGGCCTCGCCGACCGCGTGGTCGCGGTGCCGGTGGACGCGGACAACATCGTTGCTCTCGATGCGACCAAGGGCCACCTGCTCTACGCCGTGGCGGGCGCACCCTTTTACGGCCGCGACAGCTACGAACCGACCCGCCTGGTGATCTTCGACATCGCCGAGCGCGAGGCATCGACCCTCGCCGACGACATCGAGGGCGCCGCGTTGTCGGCCGACGGCTCGAAGGTCCTGGTCGAGCAGGGCAAGGCCTACAAGCTGCTCGACGCCAAGCCCAAGGCGAAGGACGCGAAGGTCGTGTCGACCAAGGACATGTATGTCAACCGCGTGCCCAAGGACGAGTGGGCCGAGGTCTTCGACGAGGTCTGGCGGCGCTACCGCGACTTCTTCTACGTTCCCAACATGCACGGCTACGACTGGAAGGCGATCGGCGCCCGTTACCGTGCGCTGGTACCCTACGTCGCCCACCGCTCGGACCTCAACTACGTGATCGGCGAGATGATCGCCGAGCTCAGCGTCGGCCACGCCTACATCCAGGGCGGCGACTTCGACATCCCCGACCGGCCGACATTCGGCCTGCCCGGCGCCCGCTTCGCGCTCGACCCGGCCGCCGGAAGGTACCGGATCGCGCGCATCCTGCACGGTGACGCCGAGGAGGCGAAGTACCGTGCGCCGCTCGACGCGCTCGGCGTCGATGTGGGCGAAGGCGACTACGTGCTCGCGATCGACGGCGTGGAGCTCAAGGGCACCGACAACCCCTACCGGCTGCTGCGCGACAAGACCGACCCCGTCACCCTCACCGTCAACCGCACCGCGAGCTTCGACGGCGCCCGCAAGGTGACCTACACGCCGATCGCCTCCGAGTCTGACCTGCTCTACCGTGCGTGGGTCGCCGGCAACCGCGCGAAGGTGGCCGAAATGACCGACGGACGGGTCGGCTATCTCCACATCCCGGACATGGGTGGGGACGGGATCGCCGAGTTCATCAAGTGGTACTACCCCCAGATCCGAAAGGAAGGCCTGATCGTCGACGTACGGTCCAACGGCGGCGGCAATGTCTCGCAGTGGATCATCGAGCGTCTCGACAGCAAGCTTCTCGGGACCCGCTTCGGGAACGGCTCAGACCATCCCAGGACCTATCCCTACACCGTGTTCTACGGCCACATGGCGTGCCTGATCAACGAGACCTCGGCGTCCGACGGTGACATCTTCCCGGCACGGTTCAAGAAGGCCGGGCTCGGACCGCTGATCGGCAAGCGGACGTGGGGCGGCGTCGTCGGCATCTCCGGGCGAGGCCCGCTGATCGACGGCGGTCAGGTCTTCGTTCCGATGCAGGCGACCAACGACGTCGACGGCTCTTACATCATCGAGGGCCATGGGGTCGATCCCGACATCGACGTCACCAACGATCCGGCCTCGGTGATCGCCGGTCACGACCCGCAGCTCGAGCGAGCGGTGGCCGAGGTGCTCAAGGCGATGGCGGCCGAGCCTCGGCACCTCCCGAAGCGACCGCCGGACCCGGTGAAGAAGAAGTAACCCATTCAACTCCTTGCGAACGACCAGCGGCCTCCGGCGAACGCCGGAGGCCGCGATCTTCGTACGAGAGATGCGGGCGAGGCTGCGGACAAAAAAATTTGGCCCCGAGGGGGGGCCGGAAGGAAGGAGGAGGTCGTTCGAGCTTGCACTCGCACCAACGCATGCGACATAGTCTCTATTCCAGGCCGTCGAGGATCTTCTTGGGGCGGGCTGAGGAGGGCCCCGTCGATGTCTGGCACAAGCAGAATCCGGCCGTGACGAGGGTGGACGGGGCCGGGGGGTGGGGCGGCCATGGGCGGCCGGCATCGGTGAGCCTGTCCCAGCGAGGGGCAGGTTAGGCTCGGTCTCGGACCATGCCAACCAGCCCGACCAGGGCGGTGACGGCGCCGGCTGCGGCGGCAAGCTGCTGCTTCCACCCAAACCCGGGGTGGGACCCAATGCCGAGTGTGTCGGCAAGGGCTCCGAGCGCGAGTAGGACGACTCCGATACCGAGCAGGGTCAGGTTGCGGGTGCGCTGGTTCATGGCTCCTCCACGGTGATTGAGACCTCGGCGGGGCGGGTGTCGAGGTAACCGTGATGCTCGAGATAGGTGAGGATCCGAGCAGCGCTCCGGTTCGGCTCCTCGCGGTCGGTCGGCACCACCAGCTCCGGCCTCTCCGGCACCTCGTACGGTGCCGTGATGCCGGTGAACTCCGCGATCTGGCCAGCCCGGGCCTTGCCGTAGAGACCTTTCGGGTCGCGCGCTTCGCAGACCTCGAGCGGGCAGTCCACGAAGGCCTCGATGAAGTCACGCGGCTCCTGGATCTCGCGGCTGCGGTTCCGGTCGATTCGGTACGGTGAGATGAAGGCGACCAGGTTGACGATCCCTGCCTGGGTGAAGAGCTTCGCGACCTCTCCGACACGGCGGATGTTCTCGTTGCGGTCTTCGGGGCTGAAACCGAGGTCGCTCGAGAGCCCGAAACGGATGTTGTCGCCGTCGAGAACGACGCAGTGCACGCCGCGGCTGGTGAGCTCGCGGTCGACGACGGCGGCGATCGTGGACTTGCCTGAGGCCGACAGGCCCGTCAGCCACACCGTAACGCCACGATGGCCCATCTTGAGCTCACGTTCGGCGCGGGTGACGTGGAGGTGGGTGCGCTGGATGTTGGTGCTCTTCGGATCACTCATGGTGCGGGGTCTCCGGATAGAGCCAGGGCGCTGTCGAGATGTTGCGACTGCCGTGGCTTGCGCTTGGGCCGCCGATACCTGCGTGCTCATCGTACCCCACCCGCAGGAGTCAGGGCCCGAGAGCGAGTGGGCTGAGATCAGGCGAATGGCGTGTTGCCATAGCCGAGTAGCCTGTACAAACCGTGCGGGTTGCCCCTAAGTCGTTATGACGGCTAACTTGGAGGACATCGGACCGCTGGCGACGAGCTTCAGGAGGTTGCCGCATAGGCAGACAAGTGTCCACAATGCGCGCAGCGCATTGAAGGAGGCTGTGGGGCAGAGGCCCACGAAAGACCCCCCCACTCACCACGAGCCCCGCCGGGCCTTTGCCCTACAGGCTCCTAGGACCATGCCGTACGCGCCGCGAGGGAACACGGTCACCTCGGTCGCGTGTTTCACACGGTGGAGGCAGATGGCGATGCATCCGTTCGCATCCTTCGAAGGAGACGGTCCCAACGGGCAGACGCTGCTCGTCCCGGACGTGCTCCCAGTCTTTCCCCTCGCGCGCACCGTGCTGCTGCCCGGGGAGGTTCTGCCCTTGCACATTTTCGAGCCCCGCTACCGTGACATGGTGCGTGATGCGCTGGCCACCCACCGGGTGATCGGCTTGGTCCGGATCCTCTCCGACCAGGAAGGCCCCGAGGGGGAGGCGCCCGCGGTCGAGCCGGTCGGCTGCGCCGGTCTCATCGCCCACCACCAGCGTCTCGACGACGGGCGCTACCTGATCTGGCTGGTCGGCATCGAGCGTTTCCGGATCCAGGAAGAGCTGACCTCGCCGTACGCCTACCGCCAGGTCCGGGTTGCCTACACGCCCTTCGAGGAGGCGAGCGAAGACGTGGCTGGGCTCCAGCCGATGCGGCGCGACCTCAGGTCGACATTGCCCGGGCTGGTCGAGGCCGATGAGGCGACCCGGCGGGAGGTCGCGCGCCAGATTGCGGAGATCGGCGACACCCAGTTGCTCGCGCTGGCCTGCCACGTGCTCGACATGCCGAGCGAGGAGAAGCAACAGGTGCTCGAGGCCTCGTCGCTGGCGGAGCGCTACCTCAAGGTCTACGACGTCCTCTACCGCAGCCTGGCTGAGCGTGACGGGCTCGGTGACGTCGACCCTTCGCAGCTGAACTAGCATCCCGCAGGGCAGAGGCCCTTGACGATGATCGGGGGGTCGAGACGCGGCCGAGGGCCTCTGCGCTGCGGGATGCTTGGGATGAGCTGCGCTCATCCCGTCGGGCTTCCTCGGACTTCGTCGTCGCGCCTTGCCAGGAACCACGCTGGCTCCGCGAAGAGCACATCGGACCTCCCAGACAGGACACTCGCCTGCACTTCTCACCAGGACGGCGGCTGCGGACCGAGCGAGACAGTTGCGCATTGCGGGATGATGGTCTTTCCGCAACGGGTCACCCCCGCGGCATCTTCTTGAACTCGCTTTGTCACACTCGTCGGCAGCAGCATGCGGTCGCGCGGTGTCGTCTCATGGTCATTGGATGGGTGTATTCGTGATTGGATGGTTCCAACTTTCTGAAATTGGTCGTTGCGTGCTTCAGATGTCGCTGCCATATTGTGATTGGAACGGTCCAAACGCCTACTGAGCGGGGAGACGCCGTGGAGATTGCCCTCGACCGCGCGAGCCCAACCCCCATCTACCGCCAGATCGAGCGCCAGATCCGGGACATGATCCTGTCCGGCGCGCTGCCGACGGGGTTTCGGCTGCCGCCCGAGCGGCGCCTCGCGGAGTCGCTCCAGGTCAACCGAACCACAGTACTCGCCGCCTACCGCGAGCTCCGCATCGACCAGATGGTCACCTCCCGGGTCGGAAGCGGCACGGTGGTGCTCGGGGCACCCGGGGGCGAACCGAGCGAGCGCGCCACGGCTGGACCGCCGTGGCGCCAGCTCTTCCGCGAGGGCGTTGCCGCGTCCTCGGACTCGCTGGTTCGCGACCTCCTCCAGCTCACCGAGCGCTCGGACGTGATCTCCCTGGCCATCGGACTTCCGGCCGCGGACCTGATGCCGCTCGAGGAGCTCACCAGGCTGTTCGAGCGGCTGCGGGTGGAGGTCGGCGGGCCGCTGCTGCTCCACTGCCCGACCGAGGGCCATTCGCCCTTGCGCGAGACCCTCGCCAGGTGGCTCGCGGGCCGTGGCATAACGGCCGCCGCGGCCCAGGTCCTGGTGCTGTCGGGCTCCCAGCAGGGGCTCGATCTGGTCGCGCGCGCCTTCCTCGAGCCGGGCGACCTGGTGGTGCTGGAGGAGCCGTCGTACTTCGGCGCCATGCAGGTCTTTCGCGCCGCAGGGGCACGGCTCGTGGGCGTGCCGACCGATGCCGACGGGATGCGGGTCGATCTGCTCGAGTCGATCCTCGAGCACCGGCGCCCGAAGCTGATCTACACCCTGCCGACCTTCCAGAACCCTTCCGGTGCGGTGCTCTCGCTGGAACGTCGGCGCCGCCTGATCGAGCTTGCCGCCCGCTGGCAGGTCCCGGTGCTGGAAGACGACCCCTACTCGGATCTGCGCTACGACGGCGAGCCGCTGCCGTCGTTGAAGGCGCTCGATGTGACCGGCGGCGTGCTCTACCTGAGCACGTTCTCGAAGGTGCTGTTCCCGGGCCTGCGGCTCGGCTTCCTGGTCGCGCCGCGCGCGGTGGTGCGCCAGCTTGCGCTGATCAAGCAGTTGGTCGACCTCCACGCCAGCAGCGTCGCCCAGTATCTGCTCGACGCCTTCTTCACCGACGGGCTCTATCCGGCCCATCTGGCGCGGGTGCGCGCTGTCTATCGGGAACGTCGCGACGCCATGGCGGCCGCACTCGAGCGTCACGCGCCTCCCGGCGTGACCTGGAACTGCCCCCAGGGCGGCTTCTACTTCTGGCTGCGGCTGCCGGCCCATGTCGATCGCGCGCGCCTGGTGGCGCGTGCGGCCGAGGCCGGCGTCGCGTTCCTTCCGGGCTGGTCCTGCTACCGCGACGCGCCGGAGGAGACCACGATCCGACTCAACTTCTCGTACCTACCGCCCGACCGCCTCGCGGTCGGCGTGGAGCGTCTGTTCCAGGCGGTCGCCGCAGCCTCGCTGCCCGGCCACCGTGACGAGACACCGGAAGTCAGCACGCAGCCGATCGTGTGAAAGGTGCGGGCACTGGGAGGAGGACGGACATGACCGAGGTGACGATGCGGTTCGCAGGCCGGATGGCGGGGCTCAGGACGTCGGAGATCCGAGAGATCCTCAAGCTGACCCAGCGCCCCGAGGTGATCTCCTTCGCGGGCGGCCTGCCCGCGGCCGAGCTCTTCCCGGCGCATGAAATGGCGGAGGTTTCGGCCGAGGTGCTCAACTCCGCCGGCGCGTCGGCGCTCCAGTACTCGACCACGGAGGGCGACCCGGAGCTGCGGCGGGCAATCGCGGAGCGGATGCGGCTGCAGCTCGGGGTACCGGTGGCGATGGAGCAGGTCCTGATCACCTCCGGCTCCCAGCAGGGACTCGACCTGTCCGGACGGCTGTTCCTCGACGACGGCGACGTCGTGCTCTGCGAGAGCCCGACCTATCTTGGAGCGATCAATGCCTTCAATGCCTACCGCCCGCGCTTCGTCGAGGTTGATACCGACGACGACGGCATGGTACTGGTCGATCTCGAGCGCAAGCTCACCGAGCACCCGCGGGCCCGGATGGTTTACGTGATACCGGACTTCCAGAACCCGACCGGACGCTCGTGGTCGCAGGAGCGACGCCAGGCGTTCATCGAGCTGATGGCCCGTTACGACATTCCCGTGATCGAGGACAATCCCTACAGCGAGCTGTGTTTCGAGGGTGAGCCCGGGCGCCCGATCAAGGCCCTCGACCGACGCGGCCAGGTGGTCTACCTGGGGACTTTCTCGAAGATCTTCTGCCCGGGGCTGCGCATCGGGTGGCTGGTGGCCGAGCGGTCGCTCTACGACAGGTACGTCATGGTCAAGCAGGGCGTCGACCTCCACACCTCGACTCTGGGCCAGCGGCAGATCGCGGCCTACATCGCCCGCTTCGGGCTCGAGGCCAACATCGAGCGCATCCGCGCGGTCTACCGACGCCGTCGCGACGCCATGCTCGCCACGATGGACGCCGAGATGCCGGAAGGCGTGCGCTGGACGAGGCCGCGGGGGGGACTCTTTCTGTGGGTCGAGGTCCCCGAGTGCCTGGACGCTCGCGAACTGCTCGCGGCGAGCCTCGAAGAGGACGTCGCTTTCGTCCCGGGCGGCTCCTTCTTCCCCAACGGCGGGCATCACAACACGATGCGGCTGAACTTCTCGGCGATGCCGGAGGCGCGGATCGTCGAGGGCGTGCGGCGGCTCGCACGGGTGATCGGGCGCGCCCTCGAGGCCGCCGCCGACCGCGAGCCCGCCGCGCTCGCCGAGACGCCCGCCTGATCCCAGCCGCCGCGCGTCGTTCGGCAGCGACGCGCGGCGGCGGAGAACCTTTTCCTCTCAGGGCCGTTAAACCGATCGTGCTGATCTCGTTACGACAAGTAAGCGAGACTGCGACGCCCGGGAGGACACCATGACCGCCAGAGCGAGAAGAAACACCCTTCGAGTCACGGCCGCGATGGCAGCGCTCGGCGTCGCCACCCTGCTCGTGCTCTGGCTGAGCCCGACCGGTGGCGGCAAGGCCCTCGAAGCGGCGGATCAGGCCGCGGCGACGGCCGACGCCGGATCCAAGAACGCCGACGAGAAGGATGCGGAGAAGGCGCCGATCCCGGTCAAGGTCGCCGAGGCGACCCGTGGCGACATCGCCTCCTATATCTCCTCGACCGCCAATCTTGTTGCCGAGGACGACGTGCGGGTGCTCGCCGAGGCCGAGGGCCGGGTCACCGACCTCAAGGTCGAGGAGGGCCGCAAGGTCGCCGCAGGTGAGGTGCTGGCCGTGCTCGACCGTTCCGCGGCGGAGATCGCGCTCAACAAGGCCCGGCTCAAGGCCGCGAACGCGGCGATGGCCTTCGAGCGCGCCGACAAGACCCGCCAGCAGGGCCTGATCTCGACTGAGGAGTTCGACCGCATCCGTCTCGAGCACGAGGTCGCCCAGCAGGAGGTCGCCGAGGCCGAGTGGGCGCTGTCGAAGACCGTGATCCGAGCACCCTTCGGCGGTCGCATCACAGAGCGAATGATCACGGTCGGCCAGCACGTGCGCCATGGTGATGCGCTGTTCGGGATCGCCAGCTTCGATCCGCTCATCGCCCGGCTGTACCTGCCCGAGGGCGACGTGCTCCGCCTCGAGCCGGGTCGGACGGTGCGCATCACCCTCGCCGCCGACCCCACCGTCCACTTCGCGGGGCGGATTCGCCAGATCAGCCCGGTCGTCGACACCGCGACCGGCACCGTCAAGGTCACCGTGGAAGCCGTCGCACCGCCCGAGACGGTACGCCCCGGCGCGTTCGTGACCGTTGGCATCGAGCGCGAGCGCCACACGGCGGCAGTGCTCCTCCCGCGCGAGGCTGTGGTCCGCGAGCTGCGCGCCGCCCATGTGTTCATCGCGGGCGACGACGGGACCGCCGTCAAGCGCGCCGTGGCCCTCGGCCTCGAGGAGGGAGCCATGATCGAGGCGGTCGACGGCGTCAGTGCCGGTGACCGAGTGATCGTCGCGGGCCAGGGTGGGCTCAAGCCGGGCGCCAAAATCAAGGTCTTGTAACCGGGCGCGGCCCCCGAAGGCCGCACCGGCACCGATCCCCCCCAAGGGGGCGAAGCCCGCCCCCCTTCGGAGGCTTCATGCGCATCGTCGAGTTCTCGCTCAAGCGTCGGGTGACGGTCTGGATGTGCACCATCGCCGTGGTGCTGTTCGGGTTGGTGGCCTTCGGCCGACTGCCGCTCAACCTGATGCCCGACCTCAGCTATCCCAGCCTGACGGTCGAGACACAGCTTCCAGGGGCGGCGCCGGCGGAGGTCGAGACCCTCCTCACGCGGCCGATCGAGGAGGTCGTGGGTATCGTCGGCGGGGTGCAGCGTCTGACATCGGCCTCGCGTCCCGGCCTTTCCCAGGTCACGCTCGAGTTCGGCTGGGGGCGCAAGATGGACTTCGCCGCCCTCGACGTGCGCCAGAAGCTCGACCTGGTGCGGCTTCCGGACGGCGCGACGAAGCCGCTCCTGCTGCGCTTCGACCCGGCCAACGACCCGGTGATGCGGCTCTACCTGACCGGCGGCGAGAGCCTCTATCAGCTCCGCTACGTGGCCGAGGAGCTGGTCAAGAAGGACCTCGAGCCGACCGAGGGCGTGGCCGCGATCAAGGTCCACGGCGGGTACGAGGAGGAGATCGAGGTCCGCATCGACGAGGGCCGACTCGCCCTGCTCGGGCTCGGCATCGATCAGGTCAACGACCGCCTCCTGCGCGAGAACCTCAACCAGGCCGGCGGCAGCCTCTACGAGTCCGAGGCGCGCTACCTGGTGCGGGCCCGCAATGAGTTTCGCGACCTCGACGACATCCGCGCCACCGTCGTCCTCACCCAGGGCGGGCGCCGCGTCACCGTCGGCGACGTTGCTGAGGTGACACGGACCCACAAGCAACGCGACGTGATCACCCGTTACGACGGCCACGAGGCGGTCGAGCTCGCGGTCTACAAGGAGGGCGACGCCAACACGGTCCAGGTCGCGAAGTCGGTGGCCGCCCGCCTTGAGCGCACTCGCAAGGAGCTGCCCGACGGCGTCGGGATCGTCTCCGGCGCCGACCAGTCCCGCTTCATCCAGGCCTCAGTGCGAGAGGTGCTGTCCAACGCCCTCGTCGGCGGCCTGGTGGCGATCGCGGTGCTGATGCTGTTCCTCAAGGACGCCCGTTCGACCCTCGTGGTCGGGCTCGCGATCCCAATCTCGATCGTGGCGACCTTCTTCCTCATGTACCGGACGGGCACGACCCTCAACGTGATGTCCCTCGGCGGGCTCGCCCTCGGGGTCGGCATGCTGGTCGACTCGGCGATCGTCGTGCTCGAGGCGATCGTGCGCCGCCGGGAGGAGGGCCTCGACGCGGTCACCGCCGCCCGCGAGGGCGCGTCCGAGGTCGGCCAGGCGGTGGTCGCCTCGACCCTGACCACAGTGGCCGTCTTCCTGCCCGTGGTCTTCCTCGAGGGGATCGCCGCACAGCTCTTCCGCGACATGGCGCTGACGGTCTCGTTCTCCCTGCTCGCCTCTCTGGTCGTGTCGCTGACGCTGATTCCGATGCTCACCGCCCTGGGTGGTGCGCGCCCGGCTCGGCACGCCGACCCGGACCGCCCTGCGGGCCGTGTCCGGCGCGTGCTGCGCACCGTGTTCACCACCGGACCCTCGCTGGCGCTCGCCGGTCTGCGACGGGCGCTGGCGGGGCTGGGCCGCGTGGTCAGGGTCATCGCGTGGCCGGTCTCCCGAGCCTTCGACGCGCTCCTCGGCCGGGTCACGGCCGCCTACCCGCGGGTGCTCGCCTGGTCCCTCGGTCACCGCGGGCTAGTGCTGGTGATGGTCGCCGGGGTCGTCGCGGTGGCCGCCGCGCTGGTGCCGCGGCTCGGCTTCGACCTCATCCCGCCGTTCGCGCAGGGCGAGTTCTCGTTCCGGGCCGAGCTGCCCGAGGGGACGCCGCTCGCGATCACCGACCAGGTCATCACCAGCGCGGCATCGGCCCTTGAGGGTGTTCGAGGGGTCGAGAACGTGTCCACCGTGGCCGGGGGCGCGGGTCTGTCGCTGACCTCGACCGGTACCGAAGGCGAGAACGTCGGGCGGATCCTGGTGCGGCTTGTGCCAGGCGCCGGGGCCGACACCGAGGCCGCGGTCGCGGCGAGGTTGCGCGAGCGCCTCGAGACCATCCCCGAGGCGACCGTCAAGTACGAGCGCGCAACAAGCTTCAGCTTCCGGACACCGATCGAGCTCGAGGTCTACGCCGAGGACCTCGGCGAGCTCCATGCGACGACGGCCGACCTCGCCCGTCGCATGGCCGCCGTTCCGGGTCTGGTCGACGTCCGCGCCTCGACCGAGCTCGGCAACCCCGAGGTGCAGGTCCGCTTCCGGCGCGAGGCGCTGGCGAGCCTCGGCCTCGAGCTCTCCTCGGTGGCCCAAGCGGTGCGGACGAAGATCCAGGGCGACGTCGCCACCCGCTTCACCGAGGGCGACCGCGAGATCGACATCCGGGTGCGGGCGCTCGAGCACGGCTCCGCCTCGGTCGCCGATGTCGGCGACCTGATTGTCGGCCACAGCGGCGGCCGGCCGATCTTCCTCAAGTCGGTCGCCGACGTGCGCCTCACCGAGGGTCCGACCGAGGTCCGGCGCATCGGCCAGCGGCGTGCGGCCCTGGTGTGGGCGAACCTGGACGGGCGCGACATGGGTGCGGCAGCTGCCGATGTGCGCGCCATCCTGCGCGCGGCGCCGTTGCCGGCCGGCGTCACGGCCACCCTCAGCGGGCAGGAGGAGGAGATGCAGCGCTCCTTCCGCTCGCTGATGCTTGCGATGGGGCTGGCGGTGTTCCTGGTCTACTTGGTGATGGCGTCGCAGTTCGAGAGCTTCCTGCACCCGTTCGTGATCATCTTCACTCTGCCGCTCGGCGCGGTCGGCGTGATCCTGGCGCTCGCGCTCACCGGACACAGCCTCAACGTGGTGGCGATCATCGGCGCGGTGATGCTGGCCGGGATCGTGGTCAACAACGCCATCGTCCTGGTTGACGCGGTCAACCAGCGCCGGCGCGCCGGAATCGCCAAGGCCGAAGCGCTGATCGAGGCCGGCAGTGCGCGGCTGCGCCCGATCCTGATGACCTCGGCGACCACCGTCGTCGGCCTGCTGCCGATGGCGCTCGGGCTCGGCGAGGGCGCCGAGCTGCGGGCGCCGCTTGCGATCACGGTGATCGGGGGCTTGAGCGTGGCGACCGTGCTCACCCTGGTGGTCATCCCGGTCGTCTACTCCCTGTTCGACCGCGAGGCGCTCGTGGTGCTGGGCGAAAGCGAGGCCGAGCGAGCCGTCGTCCCGACCGCCGACCCCGTCGCGGCGGGCTGAGGGGGTCGCCGTGAGCCTGCCGCGTCTCGCTGTCAACCGGCCGATCACGACTGCGATGCTGATCGCCAGCGTGCTGCTGGTCGGCGCGATCGCCCTCTCGCGCCTGCCGCTGGCCTGGCTCCCGGAGATCGACGCGCCGTTCATCGGGGTCGAGGTCACCTACCCCAACTCCCACCCGCGTCAGGTCGAGAAGGAGATCACCAAGCCGATCGAGGAGGTCCTCGCCACCCTGTCCGGGGTCAAGAAGATGACCACCACCTCGCGCGCCGACGGTGCCGAGATCATCCTCGAGTTCAACTGGGGCCAGGAGCTCGACGTGGTCCGGATGAAGGTCTCGGAGAAGATCGACCAGGTCCGCGCGAGCCTGCCCAAAGATGTCGTCAACGTCGTGATCTTCTCCTTCAACACCACCGACATCCCGGTGGTCCAGGGGCGCATCGCGGCGACCGGGGTCGACCTGTCCGAGAACTACGATCTACTCGAAACCCGGGTGGTCAACCCGCTGCGCCGGGTGCCCGGGGTGGCACGTGTCGACCTCAACGGCGTCGAACCTCCGGAGCTGTTCGTCGACCTCGAGCTCGACAAGGTCAAGCAGCACGGGGTGGACGTCGGCCGCCTGGTCCGGCTCCTCAACGGCGTCTCCGCCAACCTGGTCCTCGGCGAGGTCTCCGAGGGCGGCCTGCGCTACACGGTGCGCTCGCTGGGTGCGTTCGACTCCCTCGACACCCTCGCCGACCTGCCGATCGACGAGCGCGGCCTGCGCCTCGGCGACATCGCCACGATCCGCTACGAGGAGCCGGTGGTGGAGTACGGGCGCCACCTCGGCGGCAAGGCGGCGATCGCGTTCGACGTCTACAAGGAGTCGACCGCCAACACGGTCGAGGTGGTGCGGGCCGTGAACCGAGTGCTCGACGAGGAGATCGACCGCGATCCACTGCTCGCCGGGATCGACGTCTTCGTATGGCAGGACCAGGGCCAGGAGATCCTCGACGGTCTCAACGGCCTCAAGTCAGCGGGCGCGATCGGCGCCCTGCTCGCCACCCTCTGCCTGTACTTCTTCCTCCGCCGGCTCGACTCCACCCTGATCATCTCGCTCTCGATCCCGTTCTCGATCCTCGCCGCCTGCGGCGTGTTCTACTTCCTCGGCGGCTCGCTCAACATCCTCTCGATGATGGGCCTGATGCTCGCGGTCGGGATGCTGGTCGACAACGCGATCGTGGTCCTGGAGTCCATCGACCGCCAGCTCCGGAACGGCGCCGACCGGCGCACCGCCGCGCTCGCCGGCACCGGCCAGGTGGTGATGGCGGTGACCGCGTCGACTGCGACCACGCTGATCGTGTTCCTCCCCCTGGTGGTCGGCTCCGGGACCGCCCTGACCACCTGGCTCAAGGAGGTCGGCCTCGTCATCTCGATCGCCCTCGCGTGCTCGCTGTTCTCCTCCCTGACCCTGATCCCGCTGATGGCGGCCCACCTGCTGCGCAGGCGCGAGCCGCGGCCCGTGCGCCCGGTGGAGTGGCTCGAGGAGCGCTACGTGCGCGTCCTGCGCTGGACCCTGCACCATCGCGCAAAGACCTTCGGCCTGCTGGTGCTCGGACTGGCCCTTGGGGTGCTGCCGTTCGCGCTCTCCCTGGTCAAGACCGCGATGTTCTCGGCGTTGGTGAACAACCGCCTCTACCTGACCTACGAGTTCGACGACTTCGCCTACAAGGGCGACGCCGAGCGCGCGGTCGACGCGGTCGAGCGATACCTGTTCGCCCACTCCAAGGAGTACGACATCGAGTCGGTCTACAGCTTCTACACCGAGAACCAGGCCGGGACGACGATCACCCTCGACCGCGAGGACCTCGGCGACGAGGCGGCGAAGGCGCTGCGGACCAAGATCCGCGACGGCCTGCCCGGGCTCGCGGGGGTCAGGGTCTTCTTTCAGGAAGAGGCCGACGAGGGCGGCTCGGCGACCTACTTCTCGGTCAAGCTGTTCGGTCAGGATTCGGCGGTGCTGTACGACCTTGCCGACGAGGCCGCGCGTCGGCTCGCTACGGTCGACGGGGTCGAGGACATCGCCCCGCCGCGCAAGGGCGGGCGCCGGGAGGTCCAGGTCAGGCTCGACCGGGACAAGGCCGCCGGCCTCGGCCTCACGGCCGACGATGTCACCCGCCTGATCGCGTTCTCCCTCGGCGGCCTGCGGCTGGACCGGTTCTCCGCCGGCAGCAAAGAGATCGACACCTGGATCGCGCTCCGGCTCGAGGATCGCGAGAGCCTCGCCGACCTCAAGCAGATTCCGGTCTCGACCCGTTCCGGGCGACCGGTCCTGCTCGGCGACCTGGCGAACTTCGAGGTCGTCGAGCGGCCGCAGGAAATCCGCCGTGAGAACCGCAAGATCCAGGTCGCCGTGCGCGGCACCTACGAGGGTTCGAACTGGAAGACGGCCAAAGAGCAGATCGCGGGGCTGATGAACGCTTTCGACCTTCCGGCCGGAACCAGCTGGAGCTGGAACGACCGCATCCTCGAGCAGCAGAGCCAGGACCAGGAGATGGGGGTCAACTTCATCCTCGCGTTGATTCTCGTGTACCTGGTGATGGCGTCCCTGTTCGAGTCGCTGGCACAGCCGTTCGCGATCCTGTTCTCGATTCCGTTCGCCCTCCCCGGGGTCGCCTGGACGCTCGCCCTCACCGGCACGCCCTTCAACATGATGGCGCAGATCGGGCTTCTCATTCTGATGGGCGTGGTGGTCAACAACGGTATCGTGCTGGTCGACCACATCAACCTGCTGCGCCGGTCCGGTGTCGAACGAGACGAGGCTATTCTGCGCGCGGGCCGGGAGCGGCTGCGGCCGATCCTGATGACCGCCGCCACGACCATCATCGGACTGCTGCCACTCGCCATCGGCGGTGCCAACGTCGACGGCCTGCTCTACTTTCCGATGGCGCGCACCGTGATGGGAGGGCTGCTGTCCTCGGTGGTGCTGACCCTGGTGGTGCTGCCGTTCGTCATGCTCGGTGTCGAAGGGGTTGCGTCCTGGGCACGCCGGGTGTGGCGAGGCCCGTCGTCGGAGCTGGCCGTCGGCAGACCCGCCGAAGCGGTGCCGGCGCCCTGACGGGATCCCGGTTCCCCCACGGCGTGACGTGGTGAGAAATGCGGGCTAGGATGGGGGGTATGACTCGAGCCGGCCGCCATGTGCTGGTGCTCGGTCCAGCTGTCGGGCCGTTGGATCGCCTCGTTGCGCCGCTCCACGGGGCCGGGTTCGCGGTCCATCGGCTTGCGCCCGGGCCGGGCGTGCTCGAGCTCGTCCAGGTCACGCCCTTCGAACTCCTGGTGGTGATCGCGCCGATTCCGTCCGTATCGCTGTCCGAACTGGTCGCGGCGGTCCGCGACCCCGGCGCCCCGTGTCGCCGCGCAGGTCTGCTGGTCGCCGCCACTGGCGATCCGGCGCCCGCGGAAGCCCTGCTCGGTCGGGGCGTCAACCGGGTCGTCCGCGGGGCCGCTCCGGGGCGGCTGCTGGAGGCCGCGGCGGACCTCCTCGCGGTCGAGCCGCGAGTCCCGGTCCGCGCTGTGGTCGCGCTCGAGGGGAGGGTCGACGACGCGCGCCTCCACACCTTCGGCCGCACCCGCGACCTGTCGCGGTCGGGGATGCTGGTACGTGGTGGCGACGAGTTCCGGATCGGCGCCCGACCCGACTTCGAGCTCCTGCTGCCGGGGGAACGGGAGGCGGTCAGAGGGCGGGTGGCGGTGGTGCGGCGTTCCGACCCCGAGCGTGAGCGGGTCGATGGCATCGGGGCGGCGTTCGAGCGGCTCGACGGCGACGGCGGCTCGAGGCTGCGGGGGTTTCTCGACCGGCTCGGCGCCTGAGGTGGCACGGACGCCGGCGCGTCTGCTGCTCCTGACCGCGCGCCCGGAACTCGAGGCCAACCGCCGCCTGGCAGAGGCCGCGGCGGACCGCGGCGCCCGCCTCGAGGTGGTCGATGCGACTCGCGTGATCGCCGGAACGGGGCCCGTGCTCTCCCTGGATGTCGACGGCAGGAACCTGCTCGACCCACCGCCGGATGCTCTCCTGGCCCGGGTCGGGAACTGGCGTCCGGACAGTGTGCTGGCGGCGGTCGAGGTGGCCGAGCGTGCCGGTGTGCCGATGCCGAGCCCGGCGCGCGCGATCCGGCGCGCCCGCGACCACTGGCGGACAATCGCCGTTCTCGGCGCCGCGGGCCTGGCCGTGCCTGAGTCGCTCGCCGGCGCCGAGCCGGAAGCACTCGCCTCTGCGGCGGCAACTCGCCTCGGGCTGCCGGTGGTGGTCAAGCAGCGACGCTCGCGGATGGGCGTGGGTGTGATTCGCTGCGATACCCGCGATCACCTCGAGGCGGTCCTCGACAGCCTGTGGCGGGTCGGAGACGAGGTCTTGGTGCAACGCTTCGTCGAGGCCGCGGGGGCGAGCCTGCGGCTGTTGGTCGTCGGCAGGTGCGTCGTCGCTGCGGCTCGCTTCGTCGCCGCGCCGGGCGAGTGGCGATCCAACGCCGCTCGCGGCGGGCGGGCCGAGCCGTGGCAGCCGACCGCCGAGCAGTCACGGCTCGCTCTCGCCGCGACGCGCGCTCTCGAGCTCGGGCTGGCCGGCGTCGACCTCCTGCCCGCGGACGGTGGTTCGGTGGTTGTCGAGGTCAACCCGACACCGGGCTTTCATGCGCTCGAAGCAGCCACCGGGATCGACGTCGCCGGCGCGATCGTCGAGTACCTGGTGGCGTGACGGAAATACCACAGAGGCGCGGATCTCACAGGAGTAAAGAACCCACCCTCCCATCAGGAGCTCTGGAGACCCGGCTCGTCCACGAGCCAGGTCTCCAGCGGCTCTGGCAGGGGTGGGGGCTCTGTCCCCCTCTCCTAGACTCTCTGCCTCTGTGGTTCAAACTTCCGTCACCGCCAGTTGCCAGAGCGTGCCCGACAGGGCGACGGCGGCGAGGAGGCCCGGGCGGAGCTCGGTTTCGAGAAGCGTCCACGGCCCG
>CAWFFJ010000002.1:0-33009 GCA_963814875.1 uncultured Acidobacteriota bacterium | reverse complement strand
ACTCGCCAGACGTTTCGTAGCCCTCAGGCAGGTAGACGAGCGCCGCCCGGTCCGTCCCGAGGGCCTCGGAGTAGAACGTGACCTCCTCGACGGTGCCAGCCGCGAGCGCGGCGCCGGCGGCCAGCAGGATCGCGAGGCAGAATGTGACGACGATTCGACGATGCATGACGTGCCTCCTTGGCTCGCCCCGGGTGGCGTTTGCCGGCCGGGGTGGTTGGGCGAGGTCGGCCGACCCCACTGGTGATGTCGCGACACTGAACACTCTCAAGGATGGGGACCGCGACGAGGCCAGGCTTGAAGAAACCCCAAAGCTCCGCCAAAACCGCGCTCGGGGCCGCGTGGCGGGCTCGAGGCACCCGACAGCTGCGAGGTGCGGTCGCCAAGAATGCCAACGCGGACCACACCACCCTGCGCGAAGCGGCGGTCGCCCTCGACCTCATGACCGGCGAGGAGTTCGATGCTATCGTCCGGCCCGAGACCATGCTCGGCCCGCAGGAGTGAGGCGGGAAAACCACAGAGCACAGAGAGGGGCTCGTGGGTTGGGCTCGGCATTCGGGCCGGCAACGCACTGGCGTCCCGATCCCGGCTCCCCGCGCCCTGCCGCCCGCAGCCTGAACCCGGAGCCCCCAGCGGCGTTTGACCGTGACAACGAGTTGACGCCGGGATGACATGGACTCGCCTGATTCCTGTCGGCAAGGCTTGACCGCGAAAAGTTATCATATATGATAATTCAATGGATCTCGTACCCCAGCTCTGCGTCCAGCTTCGCGAGCGGCGTCGGGAGCTCGGTCTGACGCTGGCGCAGCTTGCCCGTCGGGCGGACACCTCGGCGGCTACGCTCTCGCGCTACGAAAACGGCTGGCCCCGCTTCGAGGTCTACACTCTGCGAAAGCTGGCGACCGCCCTCGGCTGCGAGCTCGAGGTGCGGCTGGTTCCGCGACGGCGGCAGGCTGCGCGACTCAAGCGGTCCGATCTGGTCGACCGGCTCGGTCGGCTGTTCTGGGACGTGCCTTTGACGGAGCGGCACTTCGAGGAGAACACGCTGTGGGTGGTCGAGAGGGTGCTTGAGTACGGTACGCTCGAGGATCTGCACGGACTGATCGCCGACCTGGGTCGAGATCGGTTCCTCGAGCTGGTCGCAGCGGCTCGCCTGGTGTCCGCCAGAACCAGGACCTTCTGGGAGGAGATGCTCGCCAAGGAGGGGACGGAATGCACGAGAAGGTACTCCCGACCGGAAGCCGAAACGTCTTGGAGAGGCTCGGGGCGCTGAAACAACACGATCTGGACGACTGGACGCTGGCGGGAGGCACCGGGCTGGCACTTCAGCTCGGCCATCGGGTCTCCGAGGACTTCGACTTCTTCCGTGCGAGCGCCTTCTTCCCCGCCGACCTCTACCAGGCCCTGACCCGGGCCGGCGTCGTCGAGGTGCTCCAGGAGGACCCTCGCACGCTGACCGCCCTGGTCGAGTCAGTCAAGGTGTCGTTCTTCTCGGTGCCGGACAGCTTCCTCTTTCCCGGCCTGCCGTTCCTCTTCTTTGAGATTGCCCACCCGCGGGACATCGCGCTCATGAAGCTGGTGGCGATCTCCAGCAGGGGCAGTCGCAAGGACTTCGTCGACCTGTACACCATTCTGCGTGGCGACCTCTCCCTGACACAGTGCTTCGAGTGGCTTCCGCAGCGCTACGGCGAAGGCCGGCTCAACGCCTACCACGTGCTGAAGAGCCTGACCTACTTCGACGATGCGGATCGGGAGCCGATGCCGAGAATGCTCGTACCTTTCGACTGGGAGGAGTGCAAGGCGTTCTTCGTCCGCGAGGCCCACGCCATTGTGCTGCCATGACCCTGACGGCGGACCATCCTATCGGAGCGCGTGACGCCTTGACACGATTCAGCTAGATGTTTAAGCTAGTCATATTGGGAGATCGCCCATGCCTTCGCACGGCGAGACCATCGAAATCGGCGCGTTCGAGGCCAAGAACAGGCTCTCCGAGCTGCTGCGGGCCGCCGAGTCCGGGCGGTCGATCACGATTACCCGGCATGGTCGGGCCGTGGCGCGGTTGGTTCCGGTCGGTGATGACGACGCAACGGACCTGGCGGCGCTCGGAGCGGCCCTCCGCAACCTGAGGGCCGAGGTGAGGGACCCCGTGAACGTGCGGGAGCTGGTCGAGGAGGGACGGCGGCGATGAACCGCTGGGTCGTCGACAGCTCGATGGCCCTCGCCTGGGCTCTTCCGGACGAAGGATCGCCCACTGCGGACCGTTTCTGGGACGAGGTGCAGTCCGGGGCGCGGCTCGAAGTACCGCCGCTGTGGTGGTACGAGATCGCGAACGCACTCGTGGCGGCCCGCCGCCGGGAACGGCTCGACGAGGACAAGGCCGTCCGACTTTCGATCCTCCTCGCTCACCTCCCGCTGACCACAGCGATCCCGCCGACCGGGGATGACCTCCAGCGCCTGCAGACCCTCGCCTGGAAGCACCGGCTGTCGGCTTATGACGCGGCCTATCTCGAGCTGGCGCGCTCACTCCCGGCAGGGCTCGCCACCCTGGACTCCCGCCTCGCTGACGCGGCCCGAACGGAAGGCCTCACCGTCTGGAAACCGTGAGCGGGCTCGCGGCTCACATCATCCAACGTGATCTACGGGAGGAGACAAGGAGGCCCTCTCGAAACCCGAGCAGAACTGCCGCTCCTCGGCCGTCATAGCCGGCTCGGACACGCGCGAGGATTTGAACCGCCAAGACGCAAAGAGCGCTAAGTAGTTATTATGAATACCCTTGGCATCTGCCTTCGCGTGCTTCGCGGCTTTCGCGGTTCAGTCGAAAAGGCTGGAATCCTCGCCCCTGAACCTGGCAAGGCACGCCGGTGGGAGCTGTGAGACAGTCTCCAAGCTCCCCCCTACGACCGCTTCCGCCTGTCGCCGATCGTCTGGCGTCTGGCGTCTGGCGTTTCGCGTCTTGCGTCCTGCGTCTCACGTCTTACGTCTCGCCTCTCGCGTCTCCGGCCCTCCTCACCCTCTCACCTTCTTACTTTCTCACCTTCTTACCTTCTCACCCCGACAGCAACAGCGTCATCACCAGCGCGTCCTCGCCGTCGGTGTAGTAGTGGGCGCGCCGGCCGACCTCGACGAAATCCATCGCAAGGTAGAGTGAAATCGCTGCTTCGTTGCTCTCCCTCACCTCTAGGGTGACGCTCTCGCCCCCCATCTCCCGCGCGTGCGCCTCGGCGAGAGCCATCATCCGGCGACCCACGCCCTGTCTGCGGTGCTCCGTGAGGGTCGCAACCTTGAGGACGTGCAGGTCGAGATACTGCCAGGCGGCAAACAGGTAGGAGACCAGCCGCCCGTCGCTCGACAGCAGCAGTCTGTTGAAGCGTCCCGGCGCGAACAGCTCCGACACGAAGAACTGCGACGGCCACGGGTCGCTGAAGCAGACTGCCTCGGCGAAAACCAGGGCGTGGACGTCGCCTGGCTGCGGCGCGCGAAGGTGAAGCGCTTCACGCACGGGAATCGCGCTCACGCTCCCCCCCGGTGGATCGGCGGACCCTCCACGTACAGCGGGGTCACCGGATCCGAGGGCACGTCAAGCCCAAGCAGCCACAGTGCCGCCTCTACGGCGCACCGGCCGGCAGCTGCGCGCACCGCGTCTCCCAGATCGAGAGCCTCCGCAGCGAGCCAGGGACCAACCCGTACGAGGTCGGCGATCCGCATCACCACAGGCTCGTCGAGCGGCCGCGGCGGGCTCTCCGGACGCACCGAGAACGGGCGGGCGTAGACCTCGCCGCGACGGCCGGGCTGGGCGGTCCATACGGTTGTTGCGCAGGTGCTGCGGGCGGCCTGCACGACCAGGGAGTCGTAGGCCAGGACCTCGGCGCCGGTGGCCGCGGTGATCCCCGCCGCTGTTGCCAGTGCAGCGCGAATCCCGGTGAACGAGCCCGGTCCGCGGGAAACGACCACGCGCCCGATGTCGCCGGGCTCGATGCCGGCCTCCTCGACGACCAGATCAACCGCTGCGAGCAGCAGGCTCGAACGGGGGGCGGTTCCCGCCAGACGGACCACCGACGCCGGACCGGATCTGTCCGCGACCGCCAGCGCCACCTCGAGCTGGGGAGTGCACGTCGACAGGGCGAGCACGGCGCGCATCGGGCTCAACCCCCGCTGCCCGACGAGGGCGACCGGATCGACCCGCGTCGCCCGGCCGGCCGCAGCACCAAGCGCGAGCGCGCGGCGCGTTCGACGGCGCCACGGCTGAACGGCAGCAGGATCGGCTCGACCGCCAGCCACGCGCCGAGCTCGTCGTCGTAAAACGGTGACCAGGGATGTCCCGACTGGCCGGTCGGCAGCACCATCACCGCATGATCCCAGTCGCCGACCTCGACCACGAAGCGCAGCGACGGGAGGGCGGTGACTCGAAACGGCCGCCGCCGGCTCCAGTACTGGGCGTCGATCGTGCTGCCATCGCCGCCGACCGCGAACGGGCCCCGCGACCACACGCGGTCGATCAGGCGGCCGACCAGCGGCGTCGCCGCGAGCGGGTGGCGAAAGGCAACCTGGTGGACCTCGCCCCAGGTTCGGGCCGGTCGCTCGGCGTCGAGGCGTTCGAGAGCTGCGGCGATCACCGACGCACGGGTCTCGTGCTCCAGCGTGCGCACGTCGTCCCACCATGCCTCGTTCATGCCGCCAGCGAGCAGCCGCTGCAGCTCGATATTGCCGAACGGCGACCGGTCCAGGCCCGCCTCGAAGGCCTCGTCACCGCCCACCGCCTCTTCCAGGTCGAGCGTCAACTGCGCGGCGAGGTGCGGGGCGAGAGTGTCGGCACGGACCTGGGCGTCCCAGTCGCGCAGAATTGCAGCAGTACGCCCGCCATGGCTGTCGAGATCCGGGCCGAGCAGCGCAAGCAGGGAAACGGCGCTTTCCGAGACGAGGTCGCCCTGCAGGGCGACACAGCCCGCCACGTCCCAGTCGCTGCGCGCGGAGAGCGCAGATCGGATCCGGCGGTAGCGCCACGGCGGTGCGAACTCACCCGGGAACCACTCCAGGCTCGGGTAGTCGCCCTCCGCGAACAGATCCTGATTGGCAGTCGCGAGGAAGCCCTCGGGGGGATCGGCGCGATGCGGGTTGGCGACGAGCGGCTGGAGGCCGCGCCAGGCCCAGCGCGGGTCCGACGCCGGCGCCGGCAACCGACCCGCGCCGCGCCCGCGGTCCGGGATCTCGCCGACGACTTGGTGGACGATGTGCCCGCCAGCGTCCGCCGCGACCAGGTTCATGACCGGGCTCGGGATCCCCTCCCATGCCTGCACCACCTCGGCCACCGACCCCGCCCGGCACATCGCGAGAAAGGGGCCCACCGCGCTCGGGCCGAGGGTCGCCGACCAGGTCAGGGCGAGGACCTCTCGCCCACCGTCGCGGACGATCGGGCCCTTGTCGGACAGGCGGACCTTGAGCCGCTCGGGTTCCGGCCGGCCGAGCACGCGAATCGACTCTGCGACTGTGCGCAGCAGCTGCCACCCGCCGTCGACGCGCTCACGCTGGCCGCTCTCGTCAAGGCGCAGAACCCAGAGGTCCTGATCGTCGGCCATCGCCATGGTGAAGCCCCAGGCGACCCGCTCGGTGTGCCCAATAGCGACCCCGGGAGTGCCGGGAATCGTGGCACCGGCGACGTGGATGCCCGGACCCTCGAGGTGGATCAGGTACCAGGTCGCCGGCAGCGACACGCCGACGTGAGGATCGTTGGCCAGGATCGGACGGCCGGAGGCGGTCCGGGACCCCGCCAGTGCCCAGTTGTTCGAGCCGAAGCCGCCGAGAGAAGGGGTGATGGCGTCGTCCTCGCGCGGGGGCATCGCGGGCGGTTCGACTGGCGGGATCCAGCCCTGCGCTTCGTCGGGCGTCCACCCCCAGAGATCGACCGCCCGCTGCCGCCCGTAGCGCGCAAGCTCAACCGAACGCCGCAGCTCGTCTCCCATCGCCCCGGTCAGATCGAGCTCCATGAGCAGACCGACGGCAAGCGAGTCCTCCACCCGCCACGGCTCCGGGTCGACGCCGATCATCCAGATCTCCGGGGCAATCCAGCGCCCGTAGCGCCCGAGGGCTGCGTTGACTCCGGCCGCGTAAGCGTCGAGCGCGGCACGCTCCTCGTCGCTCAACTGCCCGGCCTGGCGGATTGCGGTCGCCTCGAGGCGCAGGATCCGGTGGCGACGGTCTGACGGGAGCCCCGCCGGCCCCACGATCTCGGCCAGGCGACCGTCGGCGACGCGGCGTGCGAGCTCCATCTGGAAGAACCGCTCGCGGGCGTGAAGGTAGCCCTCGGCAAACCAGAGGTCGGTCACCACCGACGCGCGGACGTGGGGCACTCCGCGCCGGTCCACCACGACCTCGAGGGCCGAGGTCAGACCCGGGAGCGCCTCCACAACCGTACCGCGCTCGGCGAGCCGAGTCGCGGCATCGCCGAGTCGGATTCTCGCCATCAAGCCGGTCGTCAGCAGGACGGCCACGCCGGCCGCCGCAACCGCGGCATAGCGAAGTCGAACCATCCGCCTCCCCCACCGCGGGCCGCGATGAGCTGGCCCGCGCCCGCTATTCTACGGACTATACTCGTCGGGGAGCTCACGCCATGCCGCACGTACAGCCTTCAATCCGATCGTCTGTCGGCCGGCGCGTCGTCATCGTGCGACATCGAAGGAACTAATGGCCCGCTCGGCCGACACGCCCGATCGGGTCGAGAAGCTCTCCGCGGTCCTCGACGGTGCCAAGACGCTGCTGATCGTGGTTCAGAACAGCCCCGATCCGGACGCGATCGCGGCTGCCGCAGCACTGCGCGAGATCGCCAACCAGCGCCTCAACATCGCGTGCACCGTGGCATACGCGGGGACCGTCGGCCGCGCCGAGAACCAGGCCCTACTGCGCTACCTCGGGCTCGCCACCCGCCCGCTCAACGGCCTCGAGCTGAACCGCTTCGACCGTATCGCGATGGTCGACGCCCAACCCGGCGCGGGCAACGTGGCCTTCGACCCGGCGGTCCGGCTCGACATTGTCATCGACCACCACCCGATCCGGCGCGAGACCCGCTCTGCCCGGTTCACCGACATCCGCAGCCGCTACGGCGCCACCTCGACCATCCTCTACCAGTACCTGATCGAGGCCGGGGTCGAGATCCCGCCGAAGCTGGCCACGGCGATGGTCTACGGCATCCGCTCCGACACCCAGGAGCTCGGCCGGGAGAGCACCCGCGCGGACCTCGAGGCCTACGTCGCCCTCTACCCCGCCGCCAACGCCCGCGCGCTCGGCCGGATCGTCTCCGCACCCGTACCGCGCAGCTACTTCTCCGCCCTGCGCAACGCCCTTGATGCGGGCACGGTCTACGGCAACCGGGTGGTGTCGTACCTCGGCAAGCTGGAGAACCAGGAGATGATTGCCGAGTCGGCCGACCTCCTGCTGAGGGTCGAGGGGGTGAGCTGGTCGCTCTGCCTCGGAGTGGTCGACGACTGCCTGCACGCGAGCCTGCGCACCAACGACAGCGAGCTCAACGCCGGCCACGTGGCGCGGCGCCTCGCCGGCCGGCACGGCTTCGGAGGCGGTCACCACACCCTGGCCGCGGTCCAGATCCCATTGCCTCCGGAGGCGAGCACCGGACAGCCGCTCGAGCGCCTGGTTGCCCGCATGGTCGCCCGCTTCCTGCGCGCCACCGGAAAATGGCGCGAGGAGGGCGAGCCTCTGTGCGACAGGAGCCCGGAGCGCCGAGGCCCTTGACGGGGGCCACGGGGTCGAGACGTCAGGGTTCGCGCCGCGAACCCTGAAATGCGCGGACTGCGGGGCCCCCACACGCGATCGTCACCGAAACGCGATTCCTCTGACCGGGGGCCGTGCAGGACGCGCAGCTACAGGCTCTTGGAGTACACCCTGTAGGTCTTGTAAAGCTCGCCTTCCATGAGGCGCACCGAGCGCTTGGTGAGCTCGTTGTCCTCCAGGATCCACGAGTACTCGCACCACGAGTAGCCGATCTCGAGCGCGGCCGACAGACCCTCGGTCATGATCACGCCCTCGATACCGCGCTTGCGATAGGCCTCCTTGACCCCGAGGGTGAACAGCCGCAGCCCCGGGAGCTTCTCCGCGCGGGTGGTGAGCACGTGCTTGAGCGTGCGCAGAGGATGGCGCCAAGGCGAGCCGTCGAGGTCGGCGAGGACCGGGTTCCAGTCGGGGATGCAGAGCACGAACCCGGCGGGGTCGCCGTCGACCGTCGCGAAGCGCAGCAGGTCCGGCTGGACGAGCGGTTTGAGCTCCCGCGCCAGCCACTCGATCTCGGCGTCGCTCATCGGAACGAAGCCCCAGTTGCGCTCCCAGGCCGCGTTGTAGATCTCCTGGACCAGGCGCACCTCGCGCTCGAACTGCTTGAGGTCGGCCGGCCGTGTGACCAGCCCCGGGTTCCTCAGCCGTGTGCGCTCCGCGAGGCGACGCATGCGCTCGAGCTGGACCGGCGCCACCGGTGAGATGTAGGCGAGCAGGTCCTTGGCCTTGGCGTAGCCGGCGCCCGCGATGAGGCGCGGATAGCTCGGCGGGTTGTAGGTCATCATCAGGACCGGCGGACGGTTGAAACCGTCCACCAGCAGCCCGCACTCATAGTTGGTCGACGGGTTCATGGGGCCGAGAATCGCGGTCGCACCGCGTCCGGCCGCCCAGTCCTCGGCAGCCTTGAGCAGTCCCGCGGCGACATCGGCGCGATCGATCGACTCGAAGAACCCGAAGAAGGCAACCTGCTCGTCATGAAAGCGGTTGTGAGCGTGATTGAGAATCGCTGCGATCCGGCCGACCGGGTTGCGGCCGTCCCAGGCGATGAAGAGCTCCGCCTCGGCGTCGCGCCCGCCGCCGTAGAACGGGTGTCGGGACTGGTCGATCATCTCCCGCACTGAGGCCTTCAGCGGCGGCACCCAGTTGGGGTCGTCACGGTACAGCATCCACGGTAGGTTGACGAACGCCGCTCGCTCGCCTCGGCCACTCACCGGTCGAACTTCGAGGCCGGTCATTGTCCGATCACCCCCAGCTCCCGACCGACCCGCTCGATCGCCTCGAGGGCCTTGTCAAGGTGCTCTCGGCGGTGGGTTGCCATGTACGAGGTCCGGATCATTGCGCGCCCCGGAGGCACCGCGGGCGAAACCACCGGGTTGACGAACACATCCTCCTCCTGCAACCGCACCGTCATGCGGAATGCGGCGACATCCTCGCCGACGATCAGGGGAATCACCGGCGACGCCGACGCCCCGGTGTCGAACCCCAACCGCTCGAGTTCCTGCTTCATGTAGCTCGTATTCTCCCACAGCTGAGCCCGCCTTTCGGGCTCGCGGCGGATGATGTCGACCGCCTTGATGACCGACGCTACCGAGGCCGGTGGTGGCGCCGCCGAGAAGATCAGCGAGCGCGCCTTGTGCTTGATCCAGTCGATCACCTTGCGCTCCCCGGCGACGAAGCCCCCGACCGCGGCGAGCGCCTTCGAGAAGGTCCCCATGACGAGGTCGACGTCGTTCTCGAGGCCGAAGTGCTCGGCCGTCCCGCGGCCGGCGGCGCCCATCACGCCGACGCCGTGCGCGTCGTCGACCATCACGCGCATTCCGAAGCGGCGTTTGAGCTCGACGATGCCGGGCAGATCGACCAGGTCGCCTTCCATCGAGAACACCCCGTCGACCACGACCAGGGCGCCGTTCCCGTTGGTGACCGAGCGCAGGCGCTCCTCGAGCGCGGCCATGTCGTTGTGCGCGTACTTCAGCACCCGACCGAACCCGAGCCGTGCTCCGTCGAGAATGCAGGCATGGTCGAGCGAGTCGAGAATGGCCGTGTCCTGCCGCTCGAGCAAGCTCGAGATCGCTCCCAGGTTGACCTGGAACCCGGTCGAGAAGGTCAGCGCCGCCTCGCGGTGCATGAAGTCGGCGAGGATCTCCTCAAGGCGCTCGTGGATGTCGAGGGTGCCGTTCAGAAAACGGGAGCCGGCGGTGCCCGTGCCGTAGCGCTCGAGGGCGGCGGCCGCCGCCGTCTTGACCTCGGGGTGATTGGTCAGCCCGAGGTAGTTGTTCGAGCCGAGCATGATCACTTGGCGTCCGGCCATGGTGACCACGGGGTCCTGAGCCGACGAGATGGTGCGGAAGTAGGCGTACAGGCCGGCCTCGCGGATGCGGTCCGCGACATCGAAGTCGTAGCACTTCTGAAAGACGTCCACTGAGCCTCCTCGTCCCGCGCGAATCTTAACCTGCATTTCTCGCCACGTCCCTACTACGACGCGGGATGCTCCTCGACCCGAGCTTGGTCGCGAGCTCCGATGAAGAGACCGGAACGACCCGAACTCCGTTCGCGCCTGCCAGGCCGCGGATCACTTGAGCCAGCCCGCCTCCCGGTACCACGACCACGTCGCTCGGGCACCGTCGTCGAACACCAGCCCGTCGCCGACCGCCAGTGCAGCGAGCGAGTCGGCGGTGCGCGAGCACCAGTGCCGCGCGACCAACTCGCGCGCTTTGTCGCGGGTCATGGGAATGCTCGTCAGCCCGAGGCGGTGGAGCAAGCTGCCGCCGACACCGGCGAAGGTCAGCACGGGGCCGGGGACGCGCATCACCCGGACCTCGACCCCGCCCGCCCTGGCGAGCCGGCGCACCAGATCGCCGATCTCGTAAGACCGGGGCTCTCCGAGGTGGTAGGTGCGTCCACGTTCTCCGGAGGCCGCTGCAGCGAGGATGCCGCGCACGACATCCGCCACGTGGACCACCGTGACCCAGCGCTCGCCGGCGGGAACGGCGGCGACGCCGGCGGCAGCCATGCGGAAGAACGCCAGCACGTCCGTGTCGCGCGGTCCGTACACCGCCGGAGGACGGACGATCGTCCACCAACGCAACCCGTCGCAGGAGGCGACCGCGTGCTCGGCGGCAAGCTTCGAGCGACCGTAGGCGGAGAGAGGCCGCGGCTCAGCCTCGGGACCGACCCCCGCGGGGGTCGATGCCGGGCCGACGGCGGCGAGGGAAGAGACGTGGACCAGCCGGGCGGACGGCGCTCGGGCGGCGACCGCGGCCGCGAGCCGCTCGGTGCCGCCGCGGTTGGCGCGGTCGAAGTCGGTTGCGCGCCCGGCACGGACGACGCCCGCGAGGTGGAGCACCGTTCCCGCACCTTCGACCAGGGCTTCGAGCGCCGCCTCATCCTCGAGTGAGCCGGCGATGAGGTGCGCCCTGGCGCCAGCGATCCAGCGCGGCGCGTCGGGCCGTCGCACCAGCACCCGAGGCTCGAGCCCGGCGGCGGTGAGGGTGTCGACCAGGTGGGAGCCGACGAAACCGGTTCCCCCGGTGAGTGCGACCGGCTGCGGAAGGGCGTCGAGCCACTGCGCCACGGTCGCTGGGGGAACGAGGCAGTCAGTATTGGTCATGGGAGGCGCCGGAGGCCGCCATGAGGATCACTGGCCTTCACTTCTCACCAGATCACGTCGCGAGGGTGCCAAGGTGCCCGCAGTAGGGACCTGGTGAGAAATGCAGGCTAAAGACCGACATACTCCGCCCACGAGGTTGCGGTCTCCCACACGCGGACCCGCTCGAGGCGGACGCCAGGTGGAATCCGATAGTCCGCACCGGAGGGCGTCGCCACCACTTTTCCGCCGTTGAGGCGCGCCGCGATGCCGTCGTAAAGCCAGCGGACCAGCACCTCGGTGGTGGGGTCGACGCCCTGGAACAGCAGCACACGGTCGCCGATCGCCCGCAGTGCCTCGAGCTGGGGGTCCTCCGAGTTGAGGGCCATGGCGTGGTCGAGGCGCTCGACGAGGTCGGCGACCAGCATCTTGAGCGCCTTGTAGTCGCACACCATGTCGTTGTCGTCGAGCGTCTCGCCGCGCACCACGACCTCGATCCGCAGGCTGTGCCCGTGCGGGAATCGGCACTTCTCTGGGTGCTTGCACAGGCGATGCCCGTACTCCACCGAGAAGGTCTTCGCAATCCGGTAGAAGGCCACGCGTCACACCCCCCTGCCGCCCCCGAAAAGGTCGAGGTGCAGGCGCGGAGTGTAGCGAAAGCCGTGCGCGAGGCACAAGGCAGCGACCTCGCCTGAGCGCGCGGCGACCTCTGCTGCGGTTCGCCCCTCGGCCATCAGCAGGACCCGGTCGCGCCGGCGGTGAGCGAGCGCCTCGAGCAGGGCCATGATTTCGGGCATGTCGCCGGCGCCACGGACGACCAGCTTGATCTGGTGCTCTGGGTTTCGCTCGAGCAGGGTCGCTAGCGGGAGGAGATCCGCCCTCAGGCGGCGGTGCCGGTCTCGGTACCGGCCCTCGGGGTCGGAGTTGGCAGTCTTTGGCGACACGCTCAGCAGGTCGCACGTGAAGTCCGGCGCGAGGGTGCCCGCGGTCTCGACCGTCACGTGCAGACCCGCCGCGCGCAGCGCGCGGGTCAGCGCACCGATCTCCCGCTGCAGCAGCGGCTCGCCGCCGGTGACCACGACATGGCCTGCGCCTGACCTGCTCGCTTCGGCGACGAGCTCCTGCACGCCGCGCCGCTCGCCCTCGGGCGCCCACGACGTGTACCCAGTGTCGCACCACGCGCAGCGCAGGTTGCAGCCCGAGGTGCGGATGAAGAACGACGGCATCCCGACGAGAAGGCCCTCGCCCTGGAGACTGAGGAAGGTCTCGGCAACGTACACGCGCACAGGGTAGCGTGATCCGGGTGCGGGTTCAGTCCCGTGCGTGTCCCGCGTCCTCGCCCGCGTGCAGGTGTTGCCACAGGTGGACGCCGAGTCGTGGCCCGAGGGCGGCCCGGAGGTCGTTCACGCTCGCCGCCTGCACGCCGCGCACCGAGCCGAAGCGGGTGATCAGGGCGCGCGCACGTCCGGGCCCGATCCCGGGCACGTTGAGCAGCTCGGTGGCGAGCGTGGTCTTGCGGCGCCGCCGGCGCTGGCGGCCGACCGCGAAGCGGTGTGCTTCGTCGCGCACCTGGCGCAGGACCAGGTGGGCGGGGTCATGGGAATCAAGGCGCAGCGGGTCGGAGGCGTTGGGCAGCCACACCAGCTCCTCGCGCTTGGCGAGGGCGGCGACCGGGAGGTCGACCTCGAGCCGATCGAGCGCCGCGGTTGCCGCGTTGAGCTGCCCGACGCCGCCGTCGATCAACACCAGGTCCGGCATCGACGTGCCCTCGTCGCGCAGGCGTCGGTAGCGCCGCCCCACCGCCTCCGCGATCGAAGCGAAGTCGTCGACGCCCTCGACCTCTCGGATCGAGAAGCTCCGGTACTGCCGGCGGTCCATGCGCCCGCCCTGCCACACTACACACGATGCCGTGGTCGCCTTGCCGGAGGCATGGGAGATGTCGAAGCACTCGATCCGGTGCACCGGTGCGGACAGGCCGAGCGCCTCGCCGAGCCGGCGCTCGAGGTGCTCGGCCTGGGAAAGGGCCGCTCGGAATCGCAGCTCGAAGGCGGTGCGCGCATTGGACGCAGCGAGCTCGACCCGGCGCGCCCGCGGCCCGCGCTGCGGTGTCGCCACCTGGACGGCCGTCCCTCGACGGTGGGCGAGGAAGGCGCGCAGCAGCTCGCGCTCGTCGTCGTCGAGAGCGACCCCGGTCTCGACCACCGGCGGTACCGCCGGGTTCGCCTCGTAGTACTGGGCGAGGAACGAGGTCATCAGCTCCGTGATCGAGACGTCGCCGACACCTTCGAAGTGGAACTCGCGCTTGTCGACCAGCTTGCCCCCGCGGTACGGGAGCACGCACACGGTCGCGTTGGCCCCGTCGCCGACCGCAGCGACGACGTCGGCGTCGCCGCGCCCCGGCATCTCGACGTCCTGGCGTTCGCTGAGGCGGCGAACGGTGGCGACGAGGTCGCGGTAGTGGGCAGCCAGCTCGAAGTCTTCCCGCTCCGCCGCCGTCCACATGCTGCGCTCGAGCTTTGGCAGCAGCTCACGGTGACGTCCGTCGAGGAAGAGCACGAGCTCGTCCACCGCCTCGGCGTATGCCTCCTGGGTCGTGAGACCGGCGACGCACGGCCCGAGGCAGGCCCGCATGTGGTAGTAGAGGCATGGCCGCTCGAGCCCCGCGTCAATGTCGATCTGGCAGGTCCGCACCGGAAAGCGGGTCCGTGCGAGATCCATCAACCGCCGCGCCATGTATTGGCCCATGAACGGTCCGAAGTAGCTGTGGCCGTCGTCGCGGACCCGTCGGGTGAAGGCGACCCGGGGCCAGCGCTCGCCGGTGGTGACCTTGAGGTAGGGGTAGGTCTTGTCGTCGCGCAGCATCACGTTGAAGCGCGGGCGCAGGCGTTTGATCAGGGTGTTCTCGAGGATGAACGCCTCGACCTCGCTCGCCGTGACCGTGAAGTCCAGCCGCCGCGCCCGGGCGAGCATCGCCCGCGTGCGCTCGGGCAGATCGGCGCGGCCGAAGTAGGACAGCACCCGCCGGCGCAGGTGGCGCGCCTTGCCGACGTACAGGTCCTTGCCAGAGCGGTCCTGGAAGCGGTACACGCCGGGCGACTCGGGCGCCTGACGGGCGCGCTCGAGGAGGGGGTGCTCGTGGCTCACTGCGGCGCCCGCGCAGTCACGGCTCGTCGCCCGCGTCCGCCTCGGAGTCGGTCTCTTCAGGCTCGACCAGGCCGAGCCGGATCAGCGCCTGCCGCGCGGCCTTGGTCTGGGCGGAGCGCTTCGAGCTGCCCTCGCCCGTGGCCACCACGTCGCCGTCCCACTCCACCTCGACCACCCAGCGCGGGCGATGGTCCGGCCCGTGGTTACTCACCGAGTGGTAGGCGGGCAGCGCGAGCCCGCGTCCCTGCGCCGCTTCCTGGAGGGCAGTCTTCGGGTCGGCGAGACGCAGCGTGGTCTCGTCGAGGCGCTCGAGGTCGTCGGCGAAGAGCCGGGCCACGAACTGGAACGCGGGCTCGAACCCGCCGTCGAGGAAGACGGCGCCGACGAGCGCCTCGAGCACGTCCTCGAGCAGTGCGCGGCGGATCGTGCCGTCCTCAGTATCCTCGCTACGGCCGGCCTCGATCGCCCGCTCGAGCCCGAGCTCACGTGCCTTGGCGGCGAGCGTCGAGGAGCGGGTGAGCAGCGCGCGCATCCGGGTCAGCGCGCCCTGGTCGCTGGTCGGGAACCAGTCGAACAGCATGCGGCCCACGGCCAGCCCGAGCACCGCGTCGCCGAGGAACTCGAGCCGCTCGTAGGAGCCGTCAGTCGCGGCGCGCACCGCGGACCCGTGGCGCATCGCCCGCGCGAGCACGCCGCGGTCGGCGAACTGGTGGCCGACCAGCTCCTCGAGCTCGGTCAGGACGTCATCCGTCACCATCGCGCCATGATATGACATGGCGCCCGCCCATCATGGGCGGGCGCCGGACCGACCCGCGAAGGGGAGGCCTCGTTCAGGCCGGACCTGAACCTCGGTACCGCCGCCACCGACCGCTGATACGGGCTCACGGCTCCTCAGCGCCGAGCGCTGCGCGGACGCGCTCCAGCCGGTGCCGAATCCGAGCGGCGTGGCTTCCCGGCCAGTAGACCCGACCGCACGAACGGCAGGCGCGGAACCGTGTCGCGGTGGCGGCAACGTAAGGCGGCACCCGATCCACGACCTCGGCACGGTCAGCTGTAGCGAGCTCGCCGTTGCACGCGGCGCAGCGGGCCGACCCGAGATCGCCCGACGGCTCGAGCTCGAGTCGCCGCAGGACCTCCACCAGCTGGTCGTCGAGGGTCTCGGCGCGGACGAGGAGCGTGCGCGGCCCGACCGACGCGAGCTCGCGGTCGCGGGTCACCAGCCAGCGGCCCTCGGCCTCGGCGCGGCGGGCCAGCGTGCGGTCATCCGCGCCGGAGTACTCGCAGTCGAAGCCGGCCAGTCGCAGCCAGCGCGCGAGGCTGCCCAGCATCGCGTCGCACAGGAACCGGGGCATGGGTCGATGGTAACCCCCTTTGGGGGGTGAGGAGGTAAGAAGGTAAGGAAGTGAGGAGGGAACTGGGGCGCTAGACGCTAGACGTCGGATCGCGTAACCCGATGATCTTCAGTAGGACCCACTTCCGGCTCGGCCTCCGCCGCTTGACTCAGTCGGGGTCGGCCCAGAGGGCTCCCAGGAGTCGACACTCGTAATGCCTACTTTGCTCACAGTCGATGACCCCGGCTCGAAGATGAGCGTGAGGAGATCGTCGACCGGCCGGCCGGGTTTCGGCAGGCGGTACTTCCAGATACAGAACCCCACCCACCGCAGCACTCTCAGGCGCCGCTGGAGGTGTGTGCCTGGCATCCGCCCACAAGCAGATTCCGCCCTCCGAGGGCGGAATCTGCTACGGCTGGATGTTCTGGTTCATGGAGAACAGGTTGTCGGGATCCCATTGCCGCTTCGCCGCCACCAGCCGGTCCCAGTTGGGACCGTAGGCCGAGCGGACCCGGTCCGTCTCCTCCTCGGTCATGAAGTTCACGTACACGCCTCCGGTGGCGTATTGCGCCGCGTCGCGATAGAACCCGCGGGCCCACCCCCTGCCGATCTCGTCCTCCGCCGCGGTCTCCCAGCGGCCGTGGACGTTGACGACGAAGTTGGCGTCCCGGTGCGGATAGGCCGTCGCGCCGGGCGACACCCGATTGGTCTGCCCACCGAGTTGGCCGACGAAGATCTCGCAGTGGGGCGATGGCACCGTCTCGGCAGCTCCCACCAGGAGCTCGATCAGGCCGTCACTGACCTCCGTGAAGTTATGCGACTTCCAGTAGTTCCGGGCGCCCGGCGTGAGCAGCGGGTCGAACGCCTGCTGCCAGTCAACGAAGGGCTGCACGCCGACGAACTCCCCGAGGACCGTGCCCAGCTCGCGCATCGGGGCAACCGCCCGTTCGCCCTGGGCGGGATCACCGGCGTGACACAAGGCAAGGACGAGGACGCCCGAACCGTGCACCTCCGCCGGCAGGAAGGGCAGCGGCGGCGCCTTGCGCATGACCGCCCAGACCGAGGTCTCATCGCCGAGGCCCGCCGCGAGCTCGCGGTACCGGCGCAGCACCTCGTGCGCCTGAGCGAGGGGGTACACCACGAGCCCGCTGAGCACATCGGGGCCCACCGGATGCAGGCGGAAGGTGAACTTGGTCACCACGCCGAAGTTGCCGCCTCCTCCGCGCAGGGCCCAGAAGAGGTCGGCGTTCTCCGATTCGCTCGCCCGCACCACCTCGGCGCCGGCCGTGACCACCTCGGCCTCGATGAGGTTGTCCGAGGTGAGGCCGAAGCTGCGGCTGAGCCAGCCGAAACCGCCGCCCAGGGTGAGCCCGGCGATACCGGTGGTGGAGTTGATCCCCGTGGGCACCGCGAGCCCGAACGCCTGGGTCGCGCGGTCGACGTCGCCGAGCGTCGCTCCCGGCTCGACCGTCGCCGTTCGCTTCGCCTGGTCGACCGTGACCTTCCGCATCGGGGAAAGATCGATCATCAGCCCCCCGTCGCAGACTGCGTTTCCGGCGATGTTGTGACCTCCTCCGCGGATCGCCACCAGCAGCTCGTGGCGCTGGGCGAAGGCGACGGCCTGCCGGACGTCGTCGGTGCTGCTGCACCGCGCGATGAGCGCCGGCCGCCGGTCGATCATCGCGTTCCAGATCGTCCGGGCCTCGTCGTACCCCGACTGTCCGGGCCGCAGTACGGCGCCCGAGAACGCGCCCGTGAACAGCCCGAGCTCCTCCTCCGGTACGCTGGCGACACCTTTACTTCGCGTTGTCAACTGAATTTGCGCCACTGATGACCTCCCGGTGCTCATCCGATGTTTGATTGACTTAGTATAGGTTCCGAGACTTAATCTCGCCACCCCTGTCGACAGCGGCCCGCGTTCATGGCACGGACTGGGTCCTGTCACAGTTTGTGTTCAGACGGTTTTTACGCTCCGCCCCGACGTCGCACATATCGCGGCTGCGCCCCGGTCGCGTCACTCCTGCTTCGGTCGGCGCCACGGGCGGAGACAAGCTCCGCCCCTACTCCTCACCTCCTCACCTCCTCACCTCCTCACCTTCTGACCTGTACCCCCGGCCAGCCGCAACGCGGCAGGCGGGGGTACAATGCCGCGCAAACTCCGGCCCGCCCGTGAGGCCGCGACGAGGAGGCACCCCATGGCAACCATCGAGACGACCCCCGAGATGGTGGCGAAGGTCTACGAGACCACCCGCCAGCGCCTCGACATCATCCGCTCACGCTTCGGCCGGCCCCTCACCCTCGCCGAGAAGGTCGTCTTCGGCCACCTCGCCGACCCCGAGAACGAGCGCCTCGAGCGCGGGCGGGCCTACATCCAGCTCCGTCCCGACCGGGTCGCCATGCAGGACGCCACCGCCCAGATGGCCCTGCTCCAGTTCATGCTCTCGGGGCGCGACACGACCGCGGTGCCGTCGACCGTGCACTGCGACCACCTCATCCTGGCGCGCTCCGGCGCCAAGGAGGACGTCGAGGGCGCGATCGAGCGCAACCGAGAGGTCTACGACTTCCTCCAGACCGCCTCGGCCCGTTACGGCATCGGCTTCTGGAAGCCGGGTTCCGGGATCATCCACCAGGTCGTGCTCGAAAACTACGCCTTCCCGGGCGGGATGATGATCGGCACCGACTCCCACACCCCGAACGCCGGCGGGCTCGGCATGATCGCGGTCGGTGTCGGCGGAGCCGATGCGGTCGACGTGATGGCCGGGTTCAACTGGGAGGTCCTGCAGCCTCAGGTGGTCGGTGTGCGGCTGACCGGTTCGCTCAAGGGCTGGACCTCGCCCAAGGACGTCATCCTCAAGCTGCTCGGCATTCTCACCGTCAAGGGCGGCACCAACCGGATCATCGAGTACTTCGGGCCCGGCGTGGCCTCGATCTCTGCCACCGGCAAGGGCACCATCACCAACATGGGTGCCGAGCTCGGCGCGACGACCTCGATCTTCCCCTATGACGCGCGGATCAAGACCTATCTCGAGGCCACCCGGAGGAGCAGGATCGCCGTTCTGGCCGACGCCAACCGCGACCTCCTGGTCGCGGACGCCGAGGTCGAGGCTGACCCGAAGAGCTACTACGACCTGGTGATCGAGATCGACCTCGACACCCTCGAGCCGCACGTGGTCGGGCCGCACACCCCGGACCTCGCCCGGCCGGTGTCCCAGATGGCCGCCGACGTGGCGGCCAACGGCTACCCGGATCGGCTCACCGCAGCGCTGATCGGCTCGTGCACCAACTCCTCCTACGAGGACATCACCCGCGCGGCGGACATCGCCGGGCAGGCTCTCGCCAAGGGCGCCCGGACCCGCTCGACCCTGTGGGTGACTCCGGGCTCGGAGCAGGTCGAGGCGACCATCGACCGCGACGGCCAGATGGCGACGCTCTCGAAGCTCGGAGGCGTCGTCCTGGCCAACGCCTGCGGACCGTGCATCGGCCAGTGGAAGCGGGACGACATCGCCGAAGGCGAGGCCAACTCGATCATCACCTCGTTCAATCGCAACTTCGCCAAGCGCAATGACGGCAACGCGGCGACCAACTCCTTCATCGCCAGCCCCGAAATCGTGGTCGCCTATGCCCTCGCCGGACAGCTCTCCTTCAACCCGCTCACTGACACCCTCGAAGCGCCCGATGGCTCGAGCTACCGTCTCGAGCCGCCGAAGCCGGCGCCCGAGGTCCCGGCCAACGGCTTCGTGTTCAAGGCCGAGGGCTATCTTGCCCCGCCGGCGGTTTCCTCCGGAGTCGCAGTCAGGGTCAGCCCCGACTCCAACCGGCTGCAGCTCCTGGATCCGTTCGCGCCCTTCTCCCCCGGCGACTGGGACAACCTCGCGATCCTGATGAAGGCGCGCGGAAAGTGCACTACCGACCACATCTCCCAGGCCGGTCCGTGGCTGCGCTTTCGCGGCCACCTCGACAACATCTCCGACAACATGTTTCTTGGCGCCAACAACGCCTTCGCGGACGAGCCCGGCCACGGCATCGACATCGGCACCGGCGAGGCGGTCTCGCTGCCCAAGCTCGCCCGCTCGTACAAGCAGCGCGGCATCCGCTGGGTCGCGGTGGGCGACGAGAACTACGGCGAGGGCTCCTCGCGCGAGCACGCAGCGATGGAGCCGCGCCACCTCGGTGCGATGGCGGTCATCGCGCGCTCCTTTGCCCGGATTCACGAGACCAACCTCAAGAAGCAGGGCATGCTCCCGCTGACCTTCGCTGATCCGGCCGACTACGAAAAGATCCGGGTCGACGATCGGCTTTCGATCCGCGGCCTCGGCGAACTGGCGCCCGGTCGAAACCTCACCGCCGTGCTCCACCACGCCGACGGCAGCGAGGACAGCTTCGCGCTCAAGCACACCCTGAACGACGAGCAGATCCAGTGGTTTAGGGCGGGCAGCGCGCTCAACGTCCTGCGTAAGAAGTAGACCCGTCCAGGCTTTCTCTCGGGGGGCGCGGCCTGACCTGCACTTCTCACCACGTCCCTACTGCGGACGCCGATCCGGCAGCCAGCGCGGGTCCTCTCGCAGGTCGTCGCCTGCGACGTATGTACCCATACGACTCGGCGCCTCGCTGCTCGATGGCTCCGCGCTGACAGCCATCTCGACGCCCTCGCAACGTGACCTGGTGAGAAATACAGGCCGCGGGCCCGCCCCTTTCCTTATCCCCGTGCGCCAGCCGCCACGCGGTGAGAGCGGCCGCCGTCGAGTAGAATCCCCCCGCAGTAAGGAGGTGGTGAGGAATGCAGGCGAGGCTCCTCGCGCTGTACGGCGGGCTCGGGACCGGCGGTTTCCAGGCCGGAGCAGTGGCCGTGATGGCAGCCGCCGGCGCTCGGTGGCAGTTCTTCTGTGGCGGGGGCGCCGGTGCTGTTAACGCCGTTCTTGCCGCGGACGGTCGCTTCGAGGACATGCAACGGCTGTGGTCCGAGCAGGCGCGGTCCGGAGTCCCGATGCTCGCATCACTGTCCGATGCCGCGGCGGCGGCCGCTGCCGAGGCGGTCCCCGGCGCGTGGGCGGTCGTCGACCCGCGCTCGGTGGCAGGTCTGGTTTCGATGGACGCCGTCGCCGAGGCTGTCGAGCCGTTCACCGCAGGGCTCGGTGCACGCCTGTCCAGCACCGGAACCATGCTGCGGGTTCCAGTGCTGTGCCTGGCCTCGGGCGAGGCCTGGCTGGCGGACCCGACTCGCGACGTCCCGGCCGACCGGGCCGCACACCTCGTGGCCGCTGCCGCCGCCACGCCGGTTGCCTGCCGTCCGGTGATGCTGGCCGTGGGACGCGATGGGTCGGCGCCCGGGCCGGTGCGCTCGCTCGCCGACGGCTCCTCAACGCTCGTCCACCCCCTCGGGGTGGCGATCGAAACCGCCCGGCGCGCCGGGCTCCAGGTCGAGGCCGTCGATGTCGTGCTCGCCGTAGCGAGAGCGCACGACGAGGCGCCGTTCATCCCGCTCGGGCTCGCCGAGGTCGCATCCCGCGCCGACGCAGCGAGGCTGGCGGCCGCCACCGTCGCCGACGCCGCTCAGCTCGCCGCAACCGGCGTCGAGGTGCGACTGCTTCGACCGGACAGCGCCTGCTGGCGCGAGTTCACTGGCCGCGCCGACGCCGAGGTGACGCTCGAGTTCCCAAGTGGCGCGATGCGCAACGGATCGCTGCTCAAGCTGACTCAGGAGTTCGGTGAGTGGCTCGCCGCCTCGGGCGACCGCGATTGACGTCTCAGCTCCCGCTCGGGCAGAATCCTCTCATGGTGCCTTTCAGCGAGCGGGGTGACGAGTCGCTGCCTGAGGCGGATGAGCGCTTCTTCCGCGTCTTCGTTCCATACGAGCTGCGGCTGGCGCAGCGGCGCGCCCTCGAGTGGGGCAACGCGGGCATCGAGCAGCCGCTCGGGAGCTATCTCGGCTTCTACCTCGTCCGCCTCCTGCCGGCCGCCGGCGGCGCGTTCCCGAGCCGGGGCGAGGACGGTGAGCGGCTCGCTGCACACGTTCAGGAGCTGCTGCGCACGGCCCTGCGCACCTCCGACGTCTCGGGACGCCTGACCGACGCCGAGCACCTCGCCGTGCTGCGGGACCTCGACCCGATGCAGGCCTACGTGGTCGCGCAGCGCTTCCTGTCCGCAGCCGCCCAGTCGCAGACCCTCACAGCCGCCGGCATCTGGACCCGCGTCGGTTACGTTGTCTACCCGCTGTCGGCGCAGGCCAACCTGCCGCCCGAACGCTGGACCACCCTGCTCGACCTGGCGCGCAGGATCTCGGATCGCGGCAGCCCCGGGCCCGCAACCGGCTACGGGATCCTCCGCGGCCCTCAGGGGCCCGGCGCCGACCTACCCGAGACGGACCTCATTCCGCTCGCCTTCGAGGACATCGACTCCCTGGTCAAGGCCGGCCTCCTCAGCCTGCAGCGCATCCACCTCCTCCCGGGCGGATAGCGAAAACCACCAGGACTCAGCGCGGGCGCTGCCCGCAACCCAAGGGTGGTGCTCTCGCAGCCCCGGATCGTTGGCATCTGGTCGAAGCGGAATCTCACCACCAAGACACCAAGACACCAAGAAGGCACTCAGGGGTGGGGCGGGCGCGTTTCCAACCATGGCTTCCAGGGAGCTGCGCCAGGGGAGCACGCGATGGGGGAGAATCCAAGCCGTACCCAGAGCCCCGCCGCGCGCGCGGCGCGCGGCCCTGCCTTCCGATGGCTTGGTGTCTTGGTGTCTTGGTGGTTCAAGACTCCGTATCTCGAAATTGGCTCGGTACTTCCGAGTCGTCGCTTGACAGAATATCGCCAAACCGGAGGGAGTTCTCACCCGGGAGTAGCACAAAGACACCAAGCCATCTCTGAGTCATCGCCCGAACAGGTGGCCCTTCTGTCAGCTGCGTGTGCATTGGTCCCGGTCGCCGCTGGCACGAACCACGGGTCGATGAGCCATCGGCCTGCGCAGGCGGCTTCTGCCATAGTCAGGGCTGCACGACAGCGCGCAGCTTGCGGCGTTGCCCCGCTTCCGCTCGAACTCTCGTGCGACCCGCCCCCTCGAGAAGAGAGGCTGACATCATGACCCGTTCCAGCCTCTCATGAGCCTGCGGCGGGTTGGGATTCTCCCGGTCTTGGTGTCTTGGTGTCTTGGTGGTGAGAAACACCGCCCACCGCCGCGTCTGAACCGGGAACCCGATCGCGTCACCCGCCTCACGTCTCGCGTCTCGCGTCTTGCGTCTTGCGCCCCGTCAGTCCCCGATCCACTCGGCGAGGTGGTGGAGGCGCGTAGGATCCAGGATCACCACCCGGTCCGGCTCGGCGTGCAGAATGCCGTCGTCCTCGAGCCGACGGAAGGTGCGGGACAGCACCTCGGGCGCCGTCCCGCACTGGGCGGCGATCAGGTTGCGCGCCTCGGGCAGCTCGACCGCGTCGCCTGGGTCGAGCGTCCTTTCGCCCGCGCGGCTGATCAGGTACACGGCGAGGCGCTCCTCGACCCGTCTCTGGGTGAGCAGCTCGAGCTTGGCGGCGAGGCGCCGTGTCCACAGCGACACCGACCCGAGCAGGGCAAGCGCCAGGTCAGGGCTGCGTCGCAACAGGTCTTCGAACCCGCGGCGCGGCCAGCACCACAGAAGGCTCGGGTCGATCGCGACCGCCGTCGCAGGGTAGGTCCCCTCACCGAACAGCGCCGCCTCGGCGAAGGACTGGCCGGGGTGGACCAGGTGAAGAAGCAGCTCCTTGCCGCGGGGCGAGTAGCGGACCAGCTTGAGCTGACCCTCGAGCACCGCGAAGAAGGCCTCGGTCCCATCCCCCTCGTGGAAGAGGATCTCGCCGCGCCCTAGGCGCCGCTCGTGACCCACGGAAATCACCTCCCGGCGCGGAGTCTCGGGGAGGTGGGCGAGCAGCGGGACCTGGGACAGCGCGGCATGATCGTCCATGGCCCGATGATAGCGCCTGACCCGGACACCTCTCCACGTACCGCCCGGGGACGCCGAAGATCAGCGATGGGCCGGCACGGCCGCCACCCGGTCGGAGCTGGACGGCTCCTGCATCGCCATCCCGCCGACGTGGGTGTACAGCGGCGAGACGAGCCCGACCGGGCACAGGTGGGAGCAGAAGGACTTCGCGACCAGCGCCGACATCAGGCAGATGCCGAGAAACACGGCGACAGCGGCAGGGTGGATCGGGTCGACCTGCCCGGTGTGGAGCAGGTGCCGCGCGCCGAGCATGCCGTCGATGGGGAGGAAGCCCTCCACTCCAGGGGGGCGCGCGACCGTCGGCCACCGTCCGGCCAGGTGGGCGCGCACCCAGAGGGTGAACTGCGCCCCGATCACGACCACGAGGGCCATCATCAGCCACTGGATTGCACGGCGCGCCACGAGCACTCTGGGGACCCTCACCTCGCCTCCTTCCGTCCAGCATGGGGGTCGATCCCGGCGAGTGCCTTGACAGAGGTCAACTCGCGCGTCACGGGAGCGTCACCGTTGGGCGCGGTCGATCGCGTCCCGCAGCGCCGCCGCTCGGTTGCCGACCGGGATCCCCTCGAGGTCGACCATGGCCGCCGGTGCCAGGGCGAGGGCATCGAGCAGCGCCGGCACCAGGTTTCGGCGAACGACGATCACCGCCCCAGCCAGGTCCGACCGGGTGGCCGCAGCCCGGGCGACCTCCAGGTGACCGCGCCCGCGAAGCTCCACCGGACCGAGCTCGTCAATCACCAACCAGTCCCCGGCCCGTGCCCGCGCAAGCGCCGCGCGAGCCGCCAGCCAGCCGCCGTCGTGGAAGCGGAACCCGGTTCCGGCCTCGCCGGTACCGAGCTCGGCCCGGTCCGCGAGCAGCGTCTCCTCGCCGGTGACGAGGTCGCGGATCCAGATCGCCAGGGTCTCGCCCTCTCGGCGACGCGCCGGCTGGACGAAGCCCGCGATCCCAAACCCGTCGTTGCGCATCGCCGTTACTGCCTCGAGCACCAACGAGGTCTTTCCGCAACCGGGCCGCCCACTCACCACGACCAGCGGCGGGGCAGGCTCGGCGAGGGTGGGGAAAGGCGCGGTCCGCGAGGCGTGACCGCGCAGCGCCGCCGCAGCGGCGGCCTCAGCGGCGATTCGCCCGGTGTGGGCGAGGAGGACCTCTGCCAGGGCTGGCATGCCGACCACAGCGGACCAGCCGCCGCGGCGCCGCACTCGATGGGCGATCCAGACCTCTCGGGTTGCCTCGGCGAGCCGCGGCAGGGCATTGAGCGCGAGGCCCACCACCAACCCCAGGCGGCCGAGGCCGAGCCGAGCTGTGGTGGCAAGGAGGTCCTCGGCGGAGATCGACCGTGCCGCCAAGCCCGTGAGTAGGGTCAGCACCAGCAGGCGAAGCAGCACCGTGACGGCGACCGCGAGGCCGCGGGTTGGGCCCGAGCTCGACGCCACCGCGGCACCTGCCAGCGCGGCACCCGAAAGCACCGCGAGCGCGACACCGAATCGGACGCCGACGCGCAGCACCGCCCGATCGAGCACCAGCGCCGCGAGCACCGCGAGCAGCAGCGCGACGGGCGGCGCGGCCGGGAACGGGAGGAACACCGCCACCGCAGACGCCACCGCGAGCCAGGTCGCGATGCGCCTCACGGCCCGCCCCCGAGGCGCTGTTCGACCCTGCCGGCGAGGCACCATGCCCACGCTCCCGCAACGGCGCCGAGTGCGGCGGCAGCGCCGAGGGCGACTGCCAGCAGGACCAGCGGCGACGGCGGCGCCAGGCCGAGTCGCTCAACCAGGCGCTGCGTCACCCGGACCACCGCGACGATCGCCTCGCTGCCGAGGACCAACCACGTGGTCACCAGCTTCTGCAGCGGCGCCTCCAGCAGCGCCAGAGCGCCGGCGAGCACCGCCCCATGCAGCCTCGCGCCGACCAGCGTGAAGGCCAGCTCGACCAGCAGCGCCTCGCCGAGGATGCCGACCATCGGCCCGACCACCAGGCCGCCGAGGGCAGAGACTTTGAGGAACGCGGCCACAACCCCGGCGAGCAGGCACACCCCGCGCCGCGGCTGAAGCCGGCGCAGCGTCACCATGCAGGCGAGACCGACCACGGCGAGCAGGGTCCCGGCGAGCGGCAGACGCGACATCTTGAGCACCGTTCCCGCTGTCAGCTCGACCGCGCCCCACAGCGTTCCGAACAGCGCGGCGTAGGTCCAGGGACGGGGATCGCTCACCGTGCCGCCTCCTGGAGACGGCCACCCTCGAGAACCAGATGCCGGTGGGCAGCGGCGGCGAGCTCCCGTCGGTGAGACAGGAGCAGGTAGGCGCGCCCCTTTTCCGCCCGACGGTGGAAAAGCCCCACGAGGTCGGTGAGGTCGCAGGCGTCGAGGCCCTGGCCGGGCTCGTCGACCACCATGACGGCTGGGCGGCCGAGGTCGAGGGCGGCGTGCACGAGGCGCTGGCGCTCGCCGCGCGACAGGCTCCACGGGGGGCGGGCCGCGAGCGCCTCGAGCCGATGGCGGCGCAGCACGCGGGAGACCTCCTCGGAACCGGCGCCGAGGCTCGACAGCTCGCGGGCTACGCTGGCTGCAAAGAGCTGGAGCTCAGCCGTGGGCAGCATCAATGCGACCCCTCCCCGCGGGCGTTCGACGCGTCCTCCGTCGAGGCGCATGTAACCCGCGAGGACGCGCGCCAGGGTCGACTTGCCGGCGCCGTTGACGCCGCTGATCAGCACGATCTCCCCGGCCCGTAGCTCGAGGTCGACGCGGTGCAGCACGCTCCGTCCGCCACGCGACGCGGCCACGCCCGCCGCCCCGAGCAGGATCGTATCGCCGATCTCGGGTGGCGCCGGCAGTCGCGGCGGACCTGGAGCCGCGACCGGCCGTAGCGTGCCCTCGACGAGCTCCAGCCAGCGCTGGCAGACGCCGTCGAGGCGCCACGGCGCCTGCTCGGTGAGCAGCACCGCGGCCCCACCCGAGGCCGCGACGCGAATCAGGCGTGCGAGGGCCGCGGCGCCGTCGTCGTCGAGGTGGGCGGTGGGCTCGTCGAGCAAGACCGGCCGCGGTGCGGCTGCCAGGGCGCACGCGAGCGCAACCCGTTGACGCTCGCCGGAGGACAGCTCCGCGGTGCGACGGTCGAGCAGCGCTATGAGGCCGAGGCCAGCCGCCGCCTGGTCCACTGAGCTACCGCCGTGGAGCCGGCGTGCCGCCTCGAGCTCGTCGCGGGGCGTCGGCAGGAAGAGCTGGGCATCGGGGCGGTCCCGGCATGTGCCGAGAAGATGCGCGCGCTGGCCGACGTCGAGATCGTCGACCGGTTCGCCGTTGAGCAGGAGGCGACCCCGGACCCGGGCCGGACGGAGCCACGGCACGATCCCCGAGATCGTGTCCAGGAGCGTACTCTTGCCGCAGCCCGACCGCCCGAGCACGGCCGCGACCTCGCCCGACTCCACTGTGAGGTCGATGCCTCGCAGCAGGTCGCGGCCGCTTGCGGTCGAGACGACGAGGCCGTCGGTGCCCAGGGCCGCTGCGGTTGCCACGCCCCAGTCTCGCATGGAGGCGACGGAAGACCAGCCCTGGCTCGTGGCGACAGGCTGGAAAGAACCGGCGCAACCTGCGCGCCGGAATGTCCGGCAGCCCCATCGCTGCGGTGCAGGTCGCCGGCATCCGCGCGGACGGGTGCTTCACCGACGGCAACGAGCGGCCGGCGCAGACCCGGCGCTCCCGGCGCGCGCCGTCACAGCTTCAGCAGCAGGTAGACGACCGGGAGCAGGATGCCGGCAGCCAGCAACCATCGTCCCCGGCCGGCGAGTCCTTTGCGTCCGGGGACAATGAAGATCCCCGTCAGTAGATGACCGCGCCGGTTCCGACGATCTGGTAGACGACGGCCGCCTTCTCCTGCGGCTCGTCGCAGGTGGTGCCGCCGAGCTTCCCTCCGGCCTCGCGCTCGCACGTGGGGCCTGCCGCGGGCTCCTCGGGGTGGCCGGCGAGACCCGCCGGAACGGCCTGCGCCTCGAACACTCCCTGCGCAGACACCTTGTGGCCGATCGACTCAGGCGGGAACACGATCACACCGTCCTCGACCTTGATCCGCACGCCCTTGCCGGTGGCTGGATCGTTGACCTGGATCCAGCAGCCGCGCATCTTGCACACCCCGGTGATCACGCCGTCGACGCGGACCGGAGTTCCGATGTACTTCTCAGGGCTGGCGAGCAGAGTCTCGACCGCGACCGGCTGGTCGAGGGACACGCCCTTGCCGTAGACCTTCCCCTCCGGGGTGGCCATCACGACACCGGAGAGCAGCACGGCGGTGAGCAGGAGCAGGGCACGCTTCATGGGATCCTCCAGCGCGGGCGGGCGTTCGTGTCGTGCACCGCGCGCGGTCATCGTGCGGACGGCGGCCGCCGCTGTCAAGTCGTCGCGCCGGCCCGTTCGCGTCGGAACCAGGCCACAAAGCGCTCGATACCCTCCTCGATCGGCACATTCGGGCCCCAGTCGAGCAGCTCCCTGGCGTGGCTGACGTCGGCGAAGGTGATCGGGACGTCGCCGGGCTGGTCGGGCAGCTGCTCGAGGCGGGGGCTGGCGCCGGTCGCCGCGGCGATCAGCTCGATGAGCCGCTTCAGGGTCGTGGTCCGGCTGCCGCCGAGATTCACGATCTCCCAGTCTGCGGCGTGGTCGAGGGAGCGCACGACGCCGTCGACGATGTCGTCGATGTAGGTGTAGTCGCGCGCCGAGCTGCCGTCGCCGAACATCGGGACCGTCTCTCCCCGCAGCATGTTGGCGGCAAACTTGTAGATTGCCATCTCAGGGCGCTGTCGGGGTCCGTAGACGGTGAAGAAGCGCAGGCAGGTGATCTTCATCCCGAACAGGTGATGGTAGGTGTGGCACAGCAGCTCACCCGCACGCTTGGTCGCAGCGTAGGGGCTCACCAGCTGGGTGATTGGATCGGCCTCAGCGAACGGCACCTTCGAGTTGGTCCCGTAGACCGACGACGAGGAGCCAAAAACGAAGGTGTAGGCGCCCCACTTGCGGGCGGCGTCGAGCAGGTTAACGGTGCCGAGCTCGTTGACGTCGACGTAGAGGTGCGGCTCGCGGATCGAAGGCCTCACCCCCGCTCTGGCAGCGAGGTGAACCGTTGCCGAGACGCCCTCCCGGCGGTAGACCCGCTCGACCAGGGCACGGTCGCGGATGTCTCCTTCGACGAGAGAGAAGCCCGCACGACCCTCGAGAAGGGACGCGTTGGCGCGTTTGAAGCGCGGGTCGTAGAAGTCGTTGAAGTCGTCCAGGACGACCACCTCGCGACCCTCTTCGAGCAGCCGTACCGCGAGGTGCGAGCCGATGAACCCGGCGCCGCCGGTGATGAGAACCTTGTTCACACCGACCTCCCGGCGGTCAGTCTAGCGCCCTCATGGCCGGGCGCGAAAAGGTCAGGGCGAGTCCGCCGCAGGGACAGCCATCGGGCGCCCGCGATGACCATGTGATCGAGGACCGGCACACCGACGATGTCCCCGGCATCGACGAGGCGTCGCGTCAGGGCCATGTCGTCACGGCTAGGCTCGAGGTCCCCCGACGGGTGGTTGTGATAGACGATCACCCCCGCGGCATCGTCGATGAGCGCCGTCCGCAGCACATCGGCCGGATCGACGGGGCTCTGATTGCGGGTCCCTCGGGTGAGGTCGTGAACGCCGACCAGACGGTGCCGGGCGTCGAGCGTCACCAATCCGAAGATCTCGTGGCGTTCGCGCCGCAAGCGCGCAACCAGAAACTCGCCGACCGCATCGGGCCGGTCGAGCTGCTCCGCGCGCTCGAGGTTGACGCGGGCAAGGCGTCGCCCGAGCTCCAGTGCCGCGGCGACGGTCGCGGCCTTGGCCGGACCGATCCCCGGCCGCCGTAGGAGCTCACGGACTCCGAGCCGCGCCAGCCCGGCCAGCCCTCCATTGTCAACCAGCAAGCCGTTCGCCGCGTCCACGACACCGGTCCCCGGGCCGCCGGTTCGCAGCAGGATCGCCACCAGCTCGGCATCAGAGAGGCCGTCAGCCCCGCCCGCCAAGAGCCGCTCCCGTGGCCTGTCGGACGGCTGGAGCTCGCGGATCCTGCTCATGCTCTGCCTCTCCCCTCGCCTCGGCAGATCGCCTCGTCACCCGGCCAGCAGTCGCGACGATCTTTGCCGGCCCGAGTCGGCGAACGAGTCCCACCGAGAAGTTACCCTGTACCGAGCGGTCACTCCGTGCAATAATGACACGGAATGCTGGCACTGCAGGGAGGCAACATGCAGGCACCGGCGAGAACGCGAGAGACTCGGCAGCGCCGGGTCGTCTACGAGACCATTCGAACCACCAAGAGCCACCCCACGGCCGACTGGATCTTCGACCACGTTCGCACCACGATGCCCAAGATCTCGCTCGGTACCGTGTACCGCAACCTCGCGGTGCTCAAAAACGAGGGACTGGTGCGGGAGATCTACGGCGGCGACCGTCGCGCGCGCTACGAGGCCAACCTCGAGCCGCACGCCCACTTCATCTGCTCAGGCTGTGGCGAGATCCGGGACATCGAAGGCATGCCGGCAATCCCCTGGCAGACCATGAAGGACCTGGTAGGGTGCAACGTCTCCGAGCAGAGGGTGGAGTTTCTCGGACGGTGTGCGGCCTGCAGACCCCGCTAGCCTACACACCTCGACAGCCTCCTGTTTGAGGTCGCAAGGCCGTCGTGCGTTCTGTGGGCTGTCCAGGCTGCACCCGGTCATTCCGGATGAACGGCCCGCCGTCCGCAGGCGCTACTCCGCCTCGATCTGCCCTATCTCCGGAGCCCACAGACGGATCCGTTCGACGACGAAGTCGGCCAGCGTGGAACGAGCCATCGGGCAGCATCCACACGCGCCGAGCAGGTGAACCCGGACCCGGTCGCCCTCGATCCCGAGCAACTCGACATCGCCACCATCGGCTCGCAGCGCGGGACGCACTTCGTCGAGAGCAGCGGCGACCCGCGCCTCGAGGTCGGTGGCCGACACGCTTCTCATTCGAACCCTCGCAAACCTGCGCGGTGCATGGAAGGAACGGGTACGCTCATCTCACCCACCGAGCCGGTGCCGGCGCGGCGGCACACCGCCGCCGCCTGCGACGACGTGCCACAGCACGAGAAGCGCGTTCGTTGCAAGACACAGCACAGCACCCTCCATCTCCAGCCACTATCGTCCATCTCGGCCAACGCCTGCCAATGACCCGGTATTTCGCGAACCGGAACCTTTTCACCGTCAAGCTCGTTTGTTGAGAGTGGAGACGATGATGTTGGATCTGGAAGCCACCGTGGAGCGCTGTCGCACTGGAGACGAAGAGGCGTGGACCGCCCTCGTCGCCGCAACCATGCGACCGCTCTACCGACTCTGCGCGACCTACTCCCCGACCACAGGCGAAGCGGAGGAGCTGACGCAGGAGGTCTACTTCAAGCTGTGGGAGAACCTCCACCGCTACACCCCCGGTTCGAACTTCATGGCGTGGGCATGGCGAGTTGCCCGCAATCTGCTGATCGACGCCCACCGTCGCTGTCGCCGCGAGCGTTCCGCGGCATGGCTCGATCCCGAGGTGATCGACTCGTTGCCCGCCGAGGACAACCCCCACGCCGAAGCGGAACGGCGCCAGCGTCTGCGGCTCGTCGCCAACGGACTGCGCCACCTCGACGAGGAGCTCGCCGAGCTGGTCCTGCTGCGCGACTTCGCCGGCTGGAGCTACCAGGAGATCGCCGAAGCCGCCGACCTGCCGCTCGGCACCGTCAAGTCCAGGCTCAATCGCGCGCGTCTCGAGCTCGCCGCCGCCGTGCGCCGGCGGCTCCAGATCCGTGCCGTCCCGGACGCGGCCGCAGCCGCCCCAGGGAGCGCGTGATGACCAGCTGTGACGAGATCCGCGAGCTGATCAGCGCCTACGTCGAGGGTGAGCTCGACACGGGTTCGTCGGCACACGTGGAGCGCCATCTGGGCGCGTGTGCGGAGTGCGCCGAGCTGGCTGAAACCGTTGCTGACATCGTCGCCGCAGGAGCGACGCTGTCCGACCTCGAGGCGCCGCCACAGCTCGCCGCCGACATTGGGGCGGCGCCGTGCCGTCGCTGGCTCGGCCTGCTGTTTCGCGCCGTCGACCGCGAGATCTCAGAAGCCAACCTGTCCCGCCTGCTGACCCATCTCGAGGCCTGCCCGAGCTGCCGCCGGACCTGGAAAGACCTCGCGCTGATCCATCAAGTCGGCGACGCAATGACTCCTCCACCCGGCCTCGTCGAACGCTGCGCGGCGACCCGCAGACGCGCGGTAGAGCGCCGGGTGATCGGACGCCGTACGGCGACCGCCGCCGCCTACGTTCTGGCGGTGCTGACCTCACTGGTCATCGGCAACCCAGTGACGCTGGCCCGCAATCAGGCGGCCGACGCGGTCCAGCGGGTGGCCTCCTCGGTCAGTCAGGAGGTCAACGAGGTCGCTGCGGACAGCCGCGGCGAAGCGAAGGTCGTGGTGTGGCGGGCGTGGCGCTTCCTCGAGCGACAGGCCACCCTGGTTCGCGACGCCCTCCACCTGTCCGACAACAAAGATCGATCCGCCGCTCCCACCGAAAAGGGAACGACGCAGGACGCCCACGAAGGAGACCCGCGATGAGCACCACACCCACCCCCGACGAGACCCGACCCGCCGCACCACCGGTCCCGCCGCCTCTGCCGGCCATCCTCGACGTCGCCGGTCGTGAGGTTCCGCCGGCGTCGCTGCGCAAGTCACCCGGGGCGGCCGCCGCGTTGTCGCTGTTCCCCGGCCTCGGTCACCTCTACCTCGGCCTGTACGAGCGCGGGTTCATGCTGGCGATTGCCGTCTTCACCGCCTTCTATCTCGACCTGCCACCGGTCGGCATCTTCGCCTTCTTCTTCACCATGATCGACGCCTATCGTCAGGCCCAGATCATCAACCTCGGCGGCTACGACCCGACTCCGAAAGCGACCGGCAGGCCGACAGGCAGCCTCGGGCTCGGCGTCTTCCTGGTCGTGATCGGCGCGGTCCTCCTGCTCCGCCACTGGATCGACATCGAGGACTACCTGGATTGGCTCCGGGACTGGTGGCCGGTCATCCTCGTGATCGTCGGCGGCTACCTGATCTGGGGATCGTTCCGGGAGCGCGAGGCGGCTCGACGCGCCGACCTCGACGCCTCCGACACCCTCGACTGAGCCGAGCGCGTCCCGCTCGACCCGGCGCCTCGCCGACCCGGCGAGGCGCCTTTGCGT
>CAWFFJ010000001.1:0-58713 GCA_963814875.1 uncultured Acidobacteriota bacterium | reverse complement strand
GCCACGGGCGAAGCCCGTGAGCAACCCCTAGAACAAATCTGCCGGAGAAGGGATTTGAACCCTTATGAGCCATCTCGCTGCGGATTTTAAGTCCGCTGCGTCTACCGTTCCGCCACTCCGGCTCAACCTCGATGTCTGACTCTATCCTAGCCTCAACGCTATGGCCCCGCGGCGAGCCGTGCATGCAGCGCGACCATCTCGGGCCGGTCGTCGGGGTCGGCGCGCTCGAGCCACGCCAGCCGGTACAGGGCGAGCGCGTCCTCGGTGTTGCCGTCGCGTCCGTTGACGATCTCCCAGTGGCGTTGGGCGGCGAGACCGAGCCAGTCGGTGAGCCGGGCCATGCGGTCGACGACGTGCCGCACCCGCGCCGCGGCCTCCTCCGGCGGGGAGGCGAGCAGCCGGTCGAGGCGCCGGGAGACGTCCTCGAGAAGGGCGCGCCCGGTGTCGGCATGGGCGGCAACGCCCGGGTGGCCGAGGGAGTCGAGCTCGGCCCGTGCGCCAGCGAGCCAGCCGCGGTGGAGGCCGCGTGTGGTCATGTCGCGCAGGACCTGCGCACACAGCGTGTTGTGAGTGCCCTCCCAGCTCTCGATCACGATCGCATCCCGGTACAGGCGGGGCAGGCACGAGAAGTCCTCGATGGTGCCGTTGCCGCCGAGCACCTCGATCGCGTCCCGAGCCGAGCGCGTGGCCTGGATGGCAGTCCAGTACTTGTTGACCATGACCGCGATGCGGCGGGCGGCGAGCAGGCCCTCGTTTCCGCCCCCGGTGTCGAGCCGGTCGCTCATCGCGAGGATGCGGAAGGTCGAGCCGAGCGCGGCCAGGGTACGGACCTTCATCCGGGCGAGCAGCTCCTGGACCGCCGGGTAGGACGCGATCGGGCGGCCGAAGGCCTCGCGGCGTCGGGCGAAGCTCGATGCCTCGTCGAAGGCGCGCCGCATCAGGCCGCAGGCGGCGAGCGCGTTGTGCACGCGCGACGTGTCGAGCACGATGCCGACCAGGTTACGGAAACCGTCGCCAAGCGGGCCGATCGCCTCGCCGACGGCGCCCGAGAACTCGATCTCGCCGGTCGGCATGGACCGCGTCCCGAGCTTCCACTTGAGACGGCGCAGCACGAATCCGTTGGGCCGCCCGTCGATCTCGCGCGGGAGCAGGAACAGGCCGAGGCCTCGGGTACCCTCGGGGCTGCCAGCGAGGCGGGCGGAGACCACGAACAGGGAGGCGTCGGCAACCGAGCAGAACCACTTCTCGCCGCTGATCCGGTACATGCCCGGCCGGCCGGGCTCCGGCGTCGCGACGCACGAGTTCGAGCCCACATCGGAGCCGCCCTGAACCTCGGTGACGAACTGGGCGGCGTGGACGCGGCGGTCGTAGTCGGTGTCGAGCAGCGGCGGCAGCCAGCGCGCCTTCTGGTCATCGCTGCCGAGGCGCTGGATGAGCTTGACGGCGCCGGCGGTGCACGCGACCGGGCAGGCGTGGCCGGCCTCACCGTGGCGGTCGAGGAGGTAGGCGATCGCGCCCGCGAGCGTCTCGTTGCCCGGCTTGGCGAGCTCGGCGAGCACCCCCGAGCGCCAGAAGACGCGCCCGATCTCGTGGTGGGCAGGGTGGAAGACGACCTCCTCGAGCGGTCGGCCGAAGCGGTCGTGGCGCCGCACCACCGGCAGGTGCTCGTCGCGGTTGTCCTCGGTGACGAGCGCGTCGAGATCGGCTCCGGCGGACGCCGCGACCGCCTCGAGGCGCGCCTCCCGTTCCAGGTCGGTGCCGAGCAGGCGGTCGAGCAGGGCGCGAAAGGACGGGTCGCCGGTGAAGGCGTTGACGGCGGCGTCGCCGCGCCAGCTTTCGAGCGCGACCCGCCCCGCCTCGGCGGGGTCATCAAACGGCATCGTTGACCTCCGGGGCCTGCCCGCGGGGCGTTGCCGCCGACACACTCCTAGCGCACGACCGGCAGCACGAGGGTGGGCGCCCCGCTTCGCACATCGACGATCGAGGCGTAGGCGGCGAAAGCGCCCTCGGCGGTCAGGGCCACCTGGTGCGCGTCCGCCCGCTCGACCTTGAACGCGAGCAGAAAGTCGTTGATCTGGACCTGTGAGCCCGGCTCGAGCGCGTAGTCGGCCTGGCCGACCTCCCGGCCGTGCTCGTCGAACACTGCTGCCCGGACCTTGATCGGGTTCGCGCCGGGGTTGAACAGACCGACGTTGGTGCGGAACTGGGCCGAGCGTACCAGCGGCACCAGGGTTGCGTGGCCGCCCGACGGTACCAGCTCGGCGTTGGACAGCGCCGGCACGAACTGACCGACCGAGCTCCCGCCCCTGGTGTTGTAGAGGCGGCACCGCACCACCAGATTGTCGCTCAGCACCACGCGCAACGCGCCGCTGCCGCCCGGTGGGACGACGTCCTTGAGGTGGACGGTCTCGTGAGGACCGAGGCTCTCGGCCGCCGGATCCTCGACCAGCAGGCGGCCGTTGTCCTGGGCCGACGGCAGGAAGGTGACGGCATAGGTACCGACCGAGCCGCCCAGGTTGGCGACCCACAACTCGGTGTTCCAGTAGCTCCCGTCGGCGCCGGTCACCTGGGCCACGACTGGGACCCAGCGCTCGGCGGCGACCGCCGGGCCGGCGACGAGAAGCAGGGCCGATGCTGCGACCGATGCGGCGGCGCGGAACACGGTCATGCGCCTACTATACACGCCCGCCGACCGTCCCGAGCCGGTGCCTGCCGCCGCCGGGGGACCTCTCTGCTATCCTGTGCGGCTGTGATTACCGTAGCCGGTCTCGCCAAGTCCTTCGGGGCGAAGACCCTCTTCGAGGGGGTCTCGCTGCAGCTCAACGCCGGCTGCCGCTACGGCCTGGTCGGGGCCAACGGGTCTGGCAAGTCGACCTTCCTGCGCATCCTCACCGGCGAGGAGGAGGCCAGCGCCGGAACGGTGTCGCTGCCGCGCAAGGCCAGCGTCGGCGTGCTCCGCCAGGACCACTTCCTCCTCGAGGACGTTGCGATCGTCGACGTGGTCATGATGGGCCACGAGGAGCTGTGGGCGGCGCTCAAAGAGAAGGACGAGGTCCTGGCCCGCGCCGACGAGCACTTCGACGGCGAGCTGTACGCCGAGCTCGAGGATGTCGTCCTGCGCCACGACGGCTACTCGTTCGAGGCCCGTGCCGCCGAGATCCTCGAGGGGCTCGGCATCCCCACCGCGGTCCACCGACGCCCGCTGTCGACCCTGTCGGGCGGGTTCAAGCTGCGCGTCTTGCTCGCCCAAACCCTCGCCGCCGCACCCTCGACGCTGCTCCTCGACGAGCCCACCAACCACCTCGACATCCTCTCGATCCGCTGGCTCGAGCGGTTCCTGTCCGGCTATCCCGGGTGCGCGGTCGTGATCTCCCACGACCATCGCTTCCTCGACAACGTCTGCACCCACATCCTCGACGTCGACTACGAGACCATTACTCAGTACACCGGGGCCTACGCGGAGTTCACGGCCCAGAAGCAGGCCGAGCGCGAGCGCAAGGAAGCCGAGATCACCAAGCGCGAGAAGCAGATCGCCGACCGCCAGGCGTTCGTCGACCGCTTCCGCGCCAAGGCGACCAAGGCCCGACAGGCGCAGAGCAAGATGAAGCAGATCGACCGGATCGTCATCGACCGCCTGCCGCCGAGCTCGCGCCGCTGGCCGAGCTTCCGCCTGAGCCAGTGCCGGCCGTCGGGCAAGGTCGCGCTCGAGCTCGAGGGCATCGGCAAGTCCTACGGCGACAACACAGTGCTCTCCGGCGTCTCGCTCACCGTTCAGCGCGGCGACCGACTCGCGATCATCGGGCCCAACGGGATCGGTAAGTCGACCCTGCTCAAGATCGCGGTCGGAGAGCTGCCGCCCGACCGCGGCCGAGTGCAGTGGGGGTACGAGACCTACCCGGGCTACTTTGCCCAGGACCACCACGAGAGCCTCTCCGACGGCGCCGTGACGGTGCAGGACTGGCTGTGGGAGGTCTGCCCCGGCCAGAGTATCGGCTACGTCCGCTCCCAGCTCGCGCGCGTCCTGTTTTCCGGCGAGGAGGTCGAGAAGAAGGTCGGCCAGCTCTCCGGCGGCGAGGCGTCGCGGCTCGTGCTCGCCCGGCTGGTCGAGGAGCGGCCCAACGTGCTGGTCCTCGACGAGCCCACCAACCACCTCGACCTGGAGGCGATCGAGTCGCTGGTCGAGGGACTCGGCAGGTACGACGGCACGCTGGTCTTCGTCTCCCACGACCGTTGGTTCGTGTCGCGCCTCGCGACCCGTGTGCTCGAGATCACGGCCGAAGGCATCAACGACTTCCCGGGCACCTACGACGACTACCTGGAGCGCTGCGGCGACGACCACCTCGACGCCGAGGCGGTGCTGCTCAGGGTCCGCCGCGAACGCCGACGCGAGCGCGGACGGACGGAGGCGACGACGGACACCCCCCCCGACGGCCGCGAGCGGGACCTCACCCGCCGCCGCCGCGAGCTCGGCCTACGCCGCGAGGTCGTGACCGCCGGGATCGAGGCGGCCGAGCGTCGGATCGCGGAGATCGACGCCCAGTTCTGCGAGCTCGGTTTCTTCGACCGGGTCTCCGAGACCGCTCTCAAGCGGATGCAGCTCGAGCAGCGCGAGCGCCGCAGCGAGGTCGAGCGCCTGATGGCCGAGTGGGAGACGCTCGAAGCTGAAATCGAGGGCTGAGCCCCCTGAGACGCAGCCGACCCCTTGGACCCCTTCGCGGGGCTCAGCGGCGCGTGATCCAAGCCCGTGCCGTCGGTGCCTGGCCCGGCCTTCAGCCTCTGATCCCTCCGATAGGATGCGTGCAGCGCATCCAAAGGATCAGGTGCCGCTGAGCCCCCCGAGACGCAGCCGACCCTTGGGACCTCCTTGCGGGGCTCAGCGGCGCATGATCCTGAGGTAGGATCGCGGTGCACTCCGGGAAGGGAGCCGCCATGGTCCGGATCCGACGAGCCGCCGGGCTTGCGATCGTCGCGCTGGGAATCGTTTCGGGTCCCGCGGGGGCCACCGTGGCGATCGTCGACGCCGTCCCCGCCGGCGGTACGCCCTCAACCGGGAGCGCCGTCCTGACCCTGGACGGGGCACCGGCGGTCGTCAAGGCCCTCGGCGATCCGACACCGCCGACCGCGGTGGCGGTCCTGCTCGACCCGTCCGGGCTCGCACCCGAGGACCGTCGCACCCTGCTCGCCGCCGCGGCCCGGGTGAGCGCGGTCGACGGCGGTCCCCTGGTCGTGGCGGCGGTGCTCGACGGCGGCCTTGCAGTGCGGCTGCCGGCGACGCCTTCGGGCGAGGAAGCTGCGCACGCAGTCGCCGGGCTCGCCGCCGAACCCGCCGCCGAGCCCGGAGGCGAGGACGCCGCCGCGCTCGTCTCGTCGATCACCGAGCTTGCCTCGGCCGGTGGGACGGCCACCTCGATGGTCGAGGTGCAGGCCCTGCTGCGCCGCGTCGAGGCCCACGCGTCTCGGCAGCGAATCGCCACCCTTCGCCGTATCAACGCGATCGACGAGCTCGTCCGCTGCCTCGCGGCGGTGCCGGGCCGCAAGGCGCTGCTGCTGGTTTCCGGTGAGCTGCCGCGGCAGCCCGGAGGGGAGGTCGCCCGTACCTGGAGCCAGGCCTTCCCCGATGCACCGTCGCGGATGCTGGCGGCGCTCGCGGGCGGGGACGAGGTCGCGTCCGCCCTCGACGAGCTCACCGCCCACGCCGCCGCGCGACGGGTCGCGCTGTACCCGACCCCCACCCTTGGCGCGGAGGCCGGTCGGCTGGCCGCGGCGACCGGAGGCCGCCTGGTCGACCAGGGCTCGCTCGATGAGGTCGCCGAGCGTGCCCGTGAGCTGCGTTTCGTCCCGCCGGCCGGCGCCGCGGCCGTCGGCGGGCGACTCGCGGTCATCCTCGGAGAACGCGAGGCCCGTGCACCGGAGCGCTACCTCACCGCCGATGCCGCCGCGCTCGCGACCGACCGAACCCTCGGCGCGCTCCGGCTCGGCATCGCTGAGAACTCCCTCGAGCTCACGGTTTCGAGCCGGCCGGTCCACGTCCGCGACGACGGCACCCGGGTCGTGCCGCTGGTGGTGTCGGTCCCGATCGGGCGCCTCACACTCCGCGTCGCCGACGACGGTCGCGAAGGCCGGATCGCGGTCCTCACCGCGACCGCAGAGAGCCGGGAGGTCGCCCGACGCGACTTTCCCCTCGTGCTGCCGGAGGCCTCGGTGGAGCAGGCGATGACGAGCCGCGCCGGCTTCGTGGTCGGCGTCGAGCTGAGTCAGGGCACGCACCTGGTCGCGGTCACTGTGCTCGACGTCGGCGGCGGCACGTCGGCGGCGGTGCTCGCCCGCCTCACGATCGAATAGTCCGCGCTTTGCGCCGCCGCTATACTCCTGGGATGCGCCGCGAGGGACCCGTCACCGTCCGTCACCTGTTCGCGGCTGTGGTCATGGTTCTCCTGGTCAACGCGCAGCTCACCTGGTGGATCGTGTTCGCTCTGCGCGAGAACCGGACCCGGCTGCGGCTCGAACGCGAGGCCCTGGTCGATTCCTGCCGGCTCTATGCCGTCTCGGTGGACGTGCGTCTCGGGGCTCTGGCTGCCGAGCTCGAACGGCGCCTCCTCGGTGACGAGAGTGCGAGCTCGTTTCGCGACCTGCACCGGATCGACAACGGCGACTGCGAGCCGGGCTGGACGGAGGGTGACGCCGGCCTGCAGCTCGTGGTTCCCACCGGCGACGGCTGCTGGGTCGGCACCCTCGCCCCCGTCCCCGCCACCGCGGTGACCGCGCTTCCGCCCGAGCTCGAGATCGTCCAGTCCGACGACGGGGCGCTGCCGTCAGTCTCCCTGCCGCCGCCGTGGGACGGGGATCGCGTCCGCCCCCACCCCGACCGCTGGCAGCAGGTGCTCGACCGGTACACCCGGCGCATCGTCATGATGGTTGCCGAGGGCAGCTTCTTCGCCATCGTGCTGCTCGCGGTGCTCTACATGCTGTGGAAGTCGTTCCGCCGCGAGGTCGTGCTCGAACGTCAACACCAGAGCTTCCTGTCCGCCATCACCCATGAGCTCAAGTCGCCCCTGGCGGCGGTCCGGCTGTCTCTCGAGACCGTCATCCGGGGCCGCACCGACGCCGAGACCACTCGCCGGTTCCTGGACAACGCGATGCAGGACGTCGACCGGCTTCAGGGGTTGGTGCAGAAGGTTCTCCAGGTGACCCGCTACGCGCGCGGCCACGGCTCGCTCGCGCCGCGGCCGACGGATCTCGCCGACCTGGCCGAGGAGGCGATCGCCGCCTTCGGGCCGCGGGCGGCGGCGGTCGGCGCCCGCGTAGAGACCGATCTCAGGCGCGCAGTCTGGTCCGACGTCGACCCCGAGGCGATCCGCATCGTCATCTCGAACCTGCTCGAGAACGCCGCCAAGTACGGCGGCCGTCCACCCGCGATCCGCGTCCGCGTCGCCAGCGACGACGAACGTGCGGTGCTCGAGGTCGGCGACAACGGTCCCGGCATCCCGGAGGCCGAGCGCGCGCTGGTGTTCCAGCGCTTCTGGCGCGGCGGCAACGAGATGACCCGCACCACCGAGGGGACCGGCCTGGGCCTCCACCTGGTGCAGCAGATCGTCTCGGCCCACCGCGGCACGATCGCTGTACACTCGACGGAAGGAGCCGGGTCGACCTTCCGCATCACGCTCCCGGGCGCCGAGCCGGTGGAGGACGCCGTATGAAGAAACACATCCTGATTGTCGAGGACGAGGAGCACCTCGCCCAGGGCTTGGCGCACAACCTCCAGTTCGAAGGCTACGCGACGACGATGGCCAACGACGGCGCCGAGGGTCTGCAGCTGGCGCAGACGATCCCCTTCGATCTGATCGTGCTCGACATCATGATGCCGAAGATGGACGGTCTCGAGGTCTGCCGCCGCATCCGCGCCGCCGGCAACCTGGTCCCAATTCTCTTCCTCACCGCGCGTTCGTCGGACGAGGACCGACTGCTCGGCCTCAAGGTCGGCGCCGACGACTACCTTGCCAAGCCCTTCCTGCTCGAGGAGCTGATGTTGCGCATCCAGGGCATCCTGCGCCGCCAGGACTGGTACCGGACCGCCCCGGGCGACCAGGCCACGATCCGCTTCGGCAACGCCGAGGTCAACTTCGAGACCTTTGAAGCCACGGTCAAGGATCGCGTGATCCATCTGACCGAGAAGGAGTGCATGCTGATGAAGCTGCTGGTCGAGTGCCAGCACCGGGTGGTGTCGCGGGAGGAGATCCTGGAGCGCGTCTGGGGCTACCGGTTCTCGACCTCGTCGCGCACCATCGACAACTTCATCGTCCGCCTGCGACGCTACTTCGAGCCCGACCCGAAGTCGCCGCGCTACATCCACTCCGTCCGCGGGGTCGGCTACCGGTTCACCCCCGAGGCCGAGTGACCATGGAGCTTCACCACAACCTCCACCGGTGGCTGCTGCTGGTGCTGCTGTTCGGCAACGCGATCGCCTTCGCCGGCGTCGACCCGGTGACCCGCCTGGTCACCGCCGCCATCGCTGTCGTGCTGGTGCTCGACCTGCGCCGCCCCCCCGAAACACCCAAGCTGTTCCCCCTGGTCGGTCCCGGCTTCGCCGCTGTGGTCGCGATCCAGCTCGTACCGCTGCCGGCGGCGCTCCGGCAACTGCTCCAGCCCGGCCTCCGCGAGGTGATGGCGGTCGGGCTGGCACCCCTCTCGGTCGCGCCGTGGGCGACCCTCGAGGCGGCCGCCGGCATGGTTGTCGCCCTCGCACTCGCGGTCACCGCGGCGCGGATGGCCTCGACCCGGAGCGGGCTGCCGACCCTGCTCACCATCCTGGCGGCCACTGGTGTGCTGCTCGCCGTGCTCGGCTTCCTGGGCGAGAGCAGCGGGCCGTCCGAGGTCCTCATGATGCGGCCGCTCACGGTCGGTGGCAGTCCTTATGGCCCGTACGTCAACAAGAACCACTTCGCGGTCGGGCTCGAGCTCACCCTCCCCGCGGCGCTGGTGCTGGCTACCGCTGCGGTCCGCAACGCGGTCGAGCCGGGACCGGCCCGGCAGCGCGCCGTCGTGATCCTGCTGCTCACCGGCGCGGCCGCGATTCTCGGCGTGACCGCGCTGCTGCGCTCGCACTCGCGCGGCGGGATCGTGTTCACGGCGGCGGCCTTCGTCTTGACACTGCCGTGGTGGCGCCGCCCACGCAAGGCCCGGCGCTGGCCGGGACTGGTCGCACTCATGGTTGTGGTCGTGGTCGCCGGCAGCCTCGCCGCCACCCGGCTCGGGGATCTCGAGAACTCGTTCAAGGATCTGTTCGTAGTCGAGGGCATCGAGGGCAACACCCGTTGGGAGCTGTGGCAGGGGACGGTGGGTCTGATCGAGCGCAGCCCGATCGTCGGCTGCGGATTCGGCGCGTACCGCTACGCGATCGGCCTCGACAAGCCGGCGACCGGCCTGGCACAGCTCGAGCAGGCCCACAACGACTGGCTCGAGTGGACTGCCGAGACCGGAGCGGTTGGACTCGCGGTCCTCGGTCTCGGGATCTTCGCACTCGCCCGGCTGCTGCGTCCTTCGGTGACCCGAAAGCGGCGCTTCGAGTACCGCTATGCTGCGGCCGGCGCGGCACTCTCGCTGACGGCGGTCGGGCTCCACGAAGCGATCGGCTTCGGCCTCCAGACTCCGCTCAACGCCTACCTGCTCGCACTGTGGGTCGGACTCGTGTGGGGCGTCTCCGTGCGCAGCTCCGACGCACGCTCGCGGCAGACCTCACGGGCGGACGACGCCAAGGCCAGTTCGCCAGAGGAGCAGGACGCGGGTGAGCTCGCGGTGGTCGGAGTCGACGAGGCGTGAGCACCGGACCGTTCGACCGCTCCCTCCTGCGGATTCGGATCGCCGGCGGGTTTTGCCTCGCCACGTTGCCGGTCGTGCTGTTCGCAGCCTGGCGGCTCCCCCGTCTGACCACCGACCTGTCGCGGGGGACCGTGACGCTGCTGCTCGGAGCGGCCGGGCTGTGGCTCGCATTCAGCTCGGAGCGGGACGCTCGTGGCCGCCTCGACCGGATCAAGCGCGGGTTCGCGGTCCACGGCGACGAGTCCGGCCTGCTCCAGGACTATCTGAGGGTTTACCTGATCGTCTTCGCGAGGCTCGAGCTCATCGGTTTGTGCGGCCTGGCGGCGGCGCTGTGGGGCAGCGGTCCGATGGCGACGGTCTGGTTCGTGCTCGTCACCGCCGTGCTCATGCTGCTCGCGTGGCCGACCGAGCGCAAGGCGCGCCTGCTCGTCGACCGCGCCCGCGCGCTCAGGCCCGCGGACTGACCAGCCGAACCTCGGGGCGCCACTCGTCCCGCCACGGCGCTCCCTCCACGGCCTCGAGCAGGCGCGCCCGCCACTGCTGCGCAGCATCGCGCAGGGCGTCGACGTCGACACCCTGGTATGTGGCGGGGTAGGGCCCAAGGTTACGCTCGACCCTGCCGAGCAGGCGCACCGCCGGGCGCCACCGTCCGCGCTCGGCATGGACGAAGGCGGCAGCGAGCTGGGCCAGGGCCTGCCACAGCCCGCGCTCCGCTGCCGGCGCGTCGCGCCAGGCACGTTCGAAGGCCTCGTGGCTCTCCCAGTAGTGGCCTCGATGGAGCAGGCCGACGCCCTCGATGACCGCCGGCGGAGGTGCCCCAGCGCATGGACTCGCGGTCTCGTTCAACCCCCGTGACGCATCATCGACTGGTAGTCGAGGTCCCGCTTCTCATAGTCCGCGGGCGGCTCGTAGGTGCCGGCAGGAGCCGGCAGGTTCTCGACCGAGACCACCTCCTCCGAGGACTTCACCTCGGCGTTGCCGCCCATCATCATCTTGGTCACGTTCTCCTGGCGCACCTGGAAGCCGTCGATCTTGCGCAGCTCGTCGGCGATGCTGTCCATACCGGGCTGCATCCGCATCACCTCCTCACCCATGCGGGTGAACGAGGCGAGATCGAAGCCGACATCCTTGGTCGCCCACACCACCGACGTCATCTCCACCATCGGCGAGGTCAGCTTGACGTCATAGCGGCGGGTCTTCCACTTCCCGACCACCGCGGTCTCGTCCGTCGGAGTCACGGTCGCGGAGAAGGTCATCATCTTCTTCATCCCGGCTGCCATCTCCGGCGGCACCATGGCCGACATGTCGACCGGCAGCTTGAGCTCGCTGAAGGTCTTGGCGTCATGGTCGACGATCAGCAGGGTCGAGGTGTCGACCCGAACGATGAAGGTCGTATTGCCCTGGTCGGTCCGCATCCGGTCGGCGGCGACCCATGTGGTCGTCGTCTGGTCACGCGCCGGTTGGCTCTGGCCCATGACCGTGTAGGCGTCACTGTGCTCCTTCTTGACAATCTTGGTGTCGGCGCCCGCAACCGCCGCCGCCAAAACGGCGGCAAGGATGGCGAGCAGCGTCAGAAAGCGCTTTGGTGCCATGTCGGTTCCCTTCTTTCTGTCCGCGGCGGTTCGGCACGCTCCCGCGACGGACGCGCGGATCTTACACCGAGAGGCCCGGTCGGAAACCTCCTCACGGCTGCGAATCGCGACTTCGGAGTACTGCTCCTCGAATGCGCCTCAACAGGCCCTTCACGGCGCTCCGAAATCCACCATCCATCTATGAGCTACACACTCCTAGCCGTCCCGCAGACGGCCGACGAACTCGGCAAACCCCGCGACCGCGGTGCGCAGCCTGGCCTCATCGCCGGAGTCAACGAGCCGCCCTGCGGGGTCGAGAGCGCGCTCGATTCCAGGCAGAAAGCAGCGCCTTCCGTAGAGGTGGGCCTGGCGGTGCTGGTAGACCATCTCGAGGTGCTCGACCGCGCGCACGCCCCCCCAGCGCCCTGAGGAGAGGCCGACGAACGCCGCCGGCTTGTCGAGCAGGCTCTCCGGAAAGCGCAGCATGTCGATGAACAGCTTGAGCACGCCGGGAAAGGAACCGTTGTACTCGGGAACGATCGTCACCACGCCCGAGGCCGCCAGGATGGCGTCCTGGAACGGTGCGAAGGCAGCCGGCGGATCTGTGTAGCTCGACGGCGCAAGCAGCTCGGGCGGCAGCTCTGCGAGGTCGAGCAGCCGCACGTCGACGCCTGCCTCGGAGAGGATCTCCGCGGCCAGAGCGGCGATCTTGCGGGTGTTGCTCGCAGGCCGGTTCGAGCCCGAGATGACCACGATCATGGGCGTGCTCCCCAACAGCCAACGGCTCCCATGGCGGAGCCCATTCCCGACCCGAACGCCAGCTGCACCTCGCGTCGTGCGTGTTCCGTCGTGCGTCTCGCCTCTCGCGTCTTGCGTCTCACGGCTCGTGACCGCGCGCCAGCGCGGTCACGTCCGAGGGCTGCCGAGCACCCGCCACGCGAGCCAAGCGAGCAGGCCGGCGGCGATGACGAACAGGGCCGCAATCCAGGGCACCCGGACCGGCTCACCTTCCTCCGCCGCGAGCCTGCGTTCGCGCGGACCGACCTCGGCCGGCGCCGCCTCGCGCGGGTCGACGGTCGTACCGCCGCGCTCCAGCGAGCGCGATCTCGGCCGCCCGTCCGCGACCAGGGTCGCGCCGACGCCGCTGCGGGGCGCGGGAAACAGAATCCACCGCGGCGCCGACCGGCCGAGCGTTCGGTCGAGCTCGAGCGCCGCCTCGGCACCGCGCTCGACCCGGAGCTCGAGCCGCGGCCACGATCCCGGCCGAACCGGGACCTGGAGCCCCTCGAGCCCGGTCCGGCCGTCGGCGAGGGGAATCCGCATCAGCTCCCCGGAGCCGATCGTCCGCCAAACAGGGTCCTCGCCCGCGCTCTCTGTCCGCGCCCGCACCTCGACCCGGTGCCGAAACACACTCGGCGAGCGAACCCCGACGACCAGCGCCTCGATCCGCGGCGGCGGACCGTCGGCGGACAGCAGCCAGCGCGACCACGGGCCGTCGTCGGGCGCGGCCTGGAACCGGTAGGCCACCGGTCGGGGCAGGCCCGCGCGACGCGGGAGGCGACAGCGACCAAGACGCACCCCGGTCGGCTCGATTCCGGGCACGAGGATCACGAGCCGGATCTCGAGCCGTCCAACATCGGTCGGCGGCAGCGGCACCTCGAGCCGCGACGTCCCCTGGATCCTGCCAACGTGAACGGCGTCGACGAGAGTTCCCGGAGGGCTGCCACCGATGACCGTCGCCGCGAGCACACCCTCGGTTCCTTCGACGACAAGACCGAGCCGATCGACCACCTCCCCGGCGGGGACCTCGACGCTGAGGGCGAACCCGTCCGCCGTGCGCCGCAAGTTGGTCACGGCGACCGTGAGCCAGCGGTTCGGGTCGGACTGGGCTGCGTCGAGCAACTGGTAGGGGATCTCGTGGCCGGAGGCATCGAGGAGGCGCACGTCACCGAGGTCGCCATCCTCCTCGGCCTCCAGCCAACCCGGTACGACTGCCGCTGCCCAGGTGGCGCCCCCATCCGGCATCGTGACCGGCGCGCTCCAGGCCGCAGCGGCCAGCAGCAGCATGGCGATCACGCGCCCGCCTCCAGCCGTTCGCGGAAGCGGGCATAGAGGTAGGCACCCGCGAGCAGCGCGAGCCCGGTCACCAGAAAAGCGACGATGCGCAGCACCGTCGGCGCGCTGGCGAGATCAAAGAGAAAGACCTTTGCGACCGTCAGCCCGAGCACGCCGAGCCCGAGGTGACGCCGGTAGGCGGTCCGTCCGATCAGACCGGCAAGTACCAGGGCGAGCCCGGCTCCGCCCCACAGCACCGACAGGGACACCAGAGCGACCCGTTGGGCCTCAGGGCTGCTCACAGCTGGCTCCAGGGCCACAGCGGAGGCGAGCAGCCGCGATGCGGCCGCCAGGGCGGTGACCCAGCCCGCGGTCTCGAGCCACGCCGCACCGCGCGGCGGCGGCCACGCGCGCGCCCGCCGAGCGGCCAGCAGGAGCAGCGCGGCAGCCGCCCCGCCGAGCGCCGCCGGCAGCAGGCCACCGAGCACGACGTCATCTCCCGGCCACCCCGCTTGCAGCCGCCACAGAACCGCCGATGCGGCCGTCGCACCGGCCCCACCGAGGGCGATCCAGCGCTCGGCGCCGCGCTCGAGATGGACGGCGCGCAGTGTGACCGCCAGCATCGCAGCGGCGGTCCACGCGAGCGGCGCGGCTGCGGCCGCGGCGTGCCAGCCGTCGAGGGTCCCGGCGCCGGCGCCCCACACCAGCCCCGCGGCGACCATGGCGGCCCCGGTCAACGTCGTCGCGGGCAGCGGCCGCCACGGCCAGGCGGCCAGGAGCACGCCGCCCGCCACAGCCAGCACGGCGGACACCACCGCGCCGGCGACGCCCGCTTCGGCAACCGGCCTCACGACCGCGCCCGCCCAGACAACGACCGGGGGCACGAGCCAGGCGAGCAGCGCGAGCCCGGCAGCGGGGCCGGCGACCACGGCGGCGGACCACGCGACTGCGGCGCCGCCGGCGGCCCTGCGCTCCACAGAGACCAGCAACGCTGCGAGCGCGACGGCAGCGACCAGCCGGAGGCCGGCCGCTGTGCTCACGAAACCGGCGGCGGGACCAGACGTAGAGTCGACCGCCACAACGGCCGCCAGGGCGGCGATGACAGCCGCAGCGTGCCCGACCGCCGGCACCCGGGCGGCCAGCGCGAGCACCAGCGCCTCGACCGCCCACGCCGCGGCGACCCCAGCGCCGTCCCACAGCACCGGTGGCAGCGCGGTCATCAGGACCAGTGCAAGGGCGAGGAAGAGCTGGCGTCCCGCCGCAGTCTTGCCCAGCCGCACCAGGAGCAGATGGGCGGCAACCAACTCGACGAGCAGGACGACCAGCGTCCAGGCCCCGCGTGTCACTTCGCCGAGCGGCTGCAGCCGGCCCAGGCCTGCCGCCCACCCGCCGAGCGAGGCGGCCGCGAGCACGACCAGGTCGACCCGCCTCGGCGGCTGTCGCCGGCGCCAGGCGTGCGCGAGGGTGATGGCGAAGAACAGCGCCATCGCGGCGAGCAGGAAGGCGGCGTCGACCAGCCGCCCGTCGGGTGTCGGCCACCGCCACCGGAAGGCGAGGTTTGTGTCGAGGGCGATGCCGACGAGCGCCAGGACTCCGAGCTCCGGCCACCCGCGTCCGGCCGCAACCGGCAGCACCGCAGCGACGACGACCAGCAGGAAGAGGTAGACCAGTGTCGGTGCGCTGTCGGGGAGGGCGACCACGAGCGGCACCATCACGCCGGCAACGGTGGCGAGGGAGGCCAGCATGCGACCCCGGGTCGCGGTCGCCACCGCCACGCCGAGGCCCGCCGACGCCGCGAGGAGCAGGAACGCCGGGCCCGCGCCGACCAGCCGGTAGAGGCCGTGCGCGGCCCAGGCACTGAGGTAGAGAGCGCCGACGCCGCCGGCAGTGAGCACCTGGGACAGCACACGGTAGCGCTCCGTCCGTCGCGCCCACTCGCCGGCCGCGAGCAGGGCGAGGCCGGTGACGACGCCGAGGGCGACTCGGACCGGAGGGGTCGGGCGGAACCAACCCTGGTCCCAGCCGAACTTGAGGAACAGGCCGATCGCGATCACCAGCACGACCACGCCGGCGACCGCGAGCCCGCGACCGCCGAGCAGCATCTCGAGCGAGGCGCCGCCGGCCGGACGCGGACGCTCCCGGGCCGCTGCGGGGAGCTCTCGCGCCGGGGCACGGGGTTCGGCCGGGACCTTCGCGGGAAGAGGCGGGACGGCGGGCGCAGGGACCGGCTCGCGGGCGACCACCACGGGTGGAGGCTGGACCGGCTCGGCCAGCGCCTGTGGGGCAGGCGGCGCGACTGCGGGCGGCGCTGGAGCCGACTCCGCAGCGGAGGTGCGTTCACCACCCTGCCCGGCGCGCTCGAGCACGCTCTCGAGCGCGGCGAGGCGAGCAAGGACCTCGCGCGGGAAGCGGTCGCGCACCAGCACGATCACGAGCACCGCCATGGCGAGCAGAGCGAGCAGGATGAGCCCGGCGGCGACCACCAGGCCGGTCACCTCGTTGCGATGGCCCAGGGCCGCCACCACGGTTCCGAGCAGGGCGCCGAGCAGGCACGCGACGACGACGCCCGCGACCACGAGAGGGCCGCGTCCCCAGCCGGGTCCGGTGCTCGAGGTGGTCATGCCCCTCCAGTATAGGCGGTGCGCCACGATCGTCCCCGAGCTGTAGAATCGCGTGCGGAGGCTGCCGTGCGACGTCATCTCGTTCTCCTCGCCATCGTGCTGGCCGCGGGCGCCGGATCGGACGCCGCCGCTGGGATCCACCACGATCTCCGGGTGAGCCTCGATCCGGCCACCCACCGACTCGAGGTCCGGGACCGCCTTCAGGTCACCGGAATGCCTGCCCCCGAAGGCTGCTACCGGTTCGTGCTTCACGCCGGCCTCGCGCCGCAGGTCGAGGGCGCCGGCTGGCGGCTCGAACGCGCCGAAGGCGCCGCCGACGCGACTTTTCTCGGGCTCAACGCCACCAGCGAGACCGTCGCCGCCGACGTTCCCCTCGAGGGCTGGCGGCTGGTTCCGGCGGCGGACGCCGGTGGCGAGGTGGCGCTGATCTACGGCGGCGTCATCGACCACCCGCTGGCCGTCAGCGGGGAGGAGTACCAGCGCTCGTTCTCCGAGACCCCGGGGCTGATCGCCCCCGAAGGCGTGTTCCTCGCGGGGACCACCTACTGGGTGCCGACCTTCGGCGATGGTCTGGTCACCTTCTCACTCGAGGTCGAGGCTCTTCCCGAGGGATGGGACGCGGTCAGCCAGGGCCGCAGGACGCGCCACGACCTCGCCGCCGACGGCCGCCGGACCACGACCTGGAGCTGCCCCGACCCGACCGAGGAGGTCTACCTGGTCGCCGGACCGTGGCACGAGCGCGACGCCCGCGCCGGCGAGGTCGAGCTGCAGTCGATGCTGCGCGAGGACGACGCGGCGCTGGCCGAGCGCTACCTCGCCGCCACCGCCCGCTACCTGCGCATGTACGCGGGCATCCTGCCACCCTACCCCTATCCGTCGTTTGCCCTGGTCGAGAACTTCTGGGAGACCGGTTACGGGATGCCTGGCTTCACCCTGCTCGGGCCCAAGATCATCCGCATGCCGTGGATCCTGACCTCGTCCTACCCCCACGAGATGGTCCACAACTGGTGGGGCAACTCGGTCTACGTCGACTACGCCTCCGGCAACTGGTGCGAGGGCCTGACCGCCTACATGGCGGACCACCTGTTCGCCGAGCAGCGCGGCGAGGGCGAGCTCTACCGCCGCGCGACGCTCCAGAAGTACGCCGACTTCGTCGCCTCGGGTGACGAGCCGGCGCTGGTCGACTTCCGTTCGCGCCACTCCGCCGCCACTGAGGCGATCGGCTACGGCAAGAGCCTGATGGTGTTTCACATGCTCCGCCGCGCGGTGGGCGACGAACGGTTCATCGCGGCGCTCGGCCGGTTCTGGCGTGAAAACCGCTTCCAGCGTGCGTCGTGGCACGACCTCGCTGACGCCTTCAGCGCCGAGACTCAGGACGACTGGGGCCCCTTCTTCACCGCCTGGACCGAGCGTCCGGGAGCGCCGCAAATCACACTCGGCGCGGTATTCCTGCGCCGCAACCTGACCGGACCGGAGCCGTGGCAGGTCGAGGTCGAGCTCCACCAGACCCAGCAGGCGGACCCATTCCCGGTCACGGTCCCGGTCGCCGTGACAGTGGAGGGCCGCAGCGAGCCGGTGGTCGGCTCCGCCGGCCCGTGCGGGCGCGACTGCCGGGTGGTCTTGGCGTGCCCGGCCCGGCCGCTGCGGGTCGACGTCGACCCCGCCTTCGACGTCATGCGACGGCTCGACCCGCTCGAGGTGCCGCCGGCGCTGTCGACCCTGTTCGGCGGCTCCGACCCGCTCTACGTCCTGCCCTCCTCCGCCTCCGAGGCCGAGCTCACGGCGTGGCGCTCACTCGCCGCGGCGTGGTCGGCGCCGGGCGAACCGCGTTTCAAGGATGACAGCGACCTCGCGGCGCTGCCCACCGGGCCGACGTGGGTGCTCGGATCCGGCAATCGCTTCGCGACCGCGGTGGCGGGGCGGCTTGCCGACCAGAGCGTCACCCTCGGGGCCGACGCTCTCGAGGTGGGCGGGACGAGCGTACCGCGCACCGGCCGCTCGCTCGTGCTGGTGGCACGCTCGCCGGACGACCCCGCGGCGGCGGTGGGCTGGGTCGCCGCCGACCCGGTCGCGGCGATCCCGGGCCTGGCGCGCAAGCTCCCCCACTACACCCGCTACGGCTGGCTCGCGTTCTCCGGCGACGAGCCCGAGAACGTCGGCAAAGGGCTGTGGACGCCGGTCGGCTCGCCGCTGGTGCGCAGCCTCGGCCAGGGCCCGCTCCCCGACCTCGTCCTGCCCCGACGAACGCCGCTGGCCGAGCTGCCGCCAGCCTTCAACGGCGAAGCCCTCGCGCGCACCGTCACCACCCTCGCGGCGCCCGAGATGGACGGCCGCGGGCTCGGCAGCGAGGGCCTCGCGCGGGCCACGAGCTGGGTCGAGGCCCGCCTCGCCGAGGCCGGTCTCGAGCCCACTGGGAACAACGGCTTCCGGCAGGACTGGCGCACCACGGCTGGCGAGCCGGCGCACCACATGGAGCTCACCAACCTCCTGGGCCGGATTCCCGGCAGCGACCCCGCGCTCGCCGACCACCCGGTGCTGGTCACGGCCCACCTCGATCACCTCGGCCACGGCTGGCCCGACGTGCGCGCCGGCAACCAGGGCATGGTCCACCCCGGCGCCGACGACAACGCCTCCGGGGTCGCCGTGCTGCTCGCCCTCGCCAAGGAGCTCGCCGCCCAGCCGCCGCGACCGCGTCCGGTGCTGTTCGCGGTGACCACCGGCGAGGAGGCCGGCCTGCTCGGCGCGCGCCACCTGCTCGACGGCCTCGCGCCCGCGCGGCTGCCCTCGGCCTGCGTCAACCTCGACACCGTGGGCCGCCTCGGCGACGGCAAGATCCTGGTGCTCGACGCCGGTTCGGCGCGGGAGTGGCGCTACCTGTGGATGGGCGTCGCCGCCACCACCGGCGCGCCGATCGCGGTCTCGACCGAGCCGCTCGACAGCTCCGACCAGGGCGCGTGCCTGGCGCTCGGCGTGCCGGCGGTGCAGCTCACGACGGGACCGACCGCCGACTACCACCGCCCGTCTGACACCGCGGAGAAGATCGACGCGGCCGGGCTCGCGACCGTCGCCGATGCGGCGATGGAGGCGGTGGCCTACCTCGCCGAGCGCCGCGAGCCGCTGACCGCGACCCTCGCTTCACAGACACCGTCCGCGGCGCCCTCGCCCTCGACGGGAGGCCCGCGGCGCTCGAGTCTGGGAACAGTTCCGGACTTCGCGTTTCAGGGCCCCGGGGTCCGAGTCGACCAGGTGATTCCCGGCTCGCCGGCCGAGGCGGCGGGAATCCGCGCCGGTGACGTGGTGGTCGCTCTCGGTGGACAGGCCGTGGACACCCTGCGCGCCTACTCCGAGGCACTCAAGGCGCACGCGCCGGGCGAGAAGGTGACGGTCACAATGCGTCGAGGTGGCAGTGAGGTCACGGTGGAGGCAATCCTCGGCGAGCGGTAGCACCGTGCGCCGCAGAGCCCCTCGGACGTGGCACGTATCGGCAGAGCGGGCGCGGGGTCTCTGCGGCACACGCTGCTTTGGATTCGCTGCGCGAATCCTGCCAGCCGAGCCGAGATGTCAGGCCGAATACCTGCGGCGGACGATCTGTTGATGCACGTGGAGGCCCGTGGTCGCGGGCCGACGGGAGGCGGAAAATGCACGTCCAGTTCACCGATGCCGCGCGAAAGAAGATTAGCGAGTACATGGAGGCGGCGCCCAACCAGCCGCAGGGGCTGCGCTTGGTCGCGATGAAGCAGGGGCGGCGGGGTTTCCGCTACGACTTCACATTGGTGCTCGAGGGCGAGACCTACGTCGACGACACCGTCGAAGACGGCGGCAACTTCCAGCTCTTTCTCGACCCGCAGAGCGCCGAGTGGCTCGACGGCACCACGGTCGACTTCGTGTCCGACCTCTCCGGCTCCGGCTTCAAGATCGACAACCCGAACGCCAAGGCCTCGTGGGACGATCCAGTGGCCCAGCGCGTGCAGGGCGTGCTCGACGAGCGCATCACCCCGACGGTTGCGAGCCACGGCGGCTGGGTCGACCTGATCGCGGTCAAGGACGGCACCGCCTACGTCGAGCTGGGCGGCGGCTGCCAGGGTTGCGGCATGTCCCACGTGACGCTCAGCCAGGGCATCGAGGCCGCGATTCTTGAGGGCGTCCCCGAGATCACCAAGGTCGTCGACGCCACCGACCACGCCGGCGGCACCAACCCCTACTACGCGCGGTAGCTTGCTTCCGACAACCGCAGCGCTGTGTTACTGCGCCGCTTCGCGGCTTGTGACTCACCCCGATCCCGCCGCCCGCTGCCAGCTCCCCGCTGCGTGCAGCCCGATCCCGGATTCGGCCCAGTACTCCGTACCGTCTACCGAGCTTCCTCTGCCTCGGGTTCGGGACCGGGATCAGGCTGCGGGCGGCAGGGCGCGGGGAGTCGGGATCGGGGTGACGCGGCCGTGGCGGTTGGGTGCCCGATTCCGTTCCGGCCGCCTGCTGCCCGCCGCCCGACCCCGGACTCGGGCGCCCGATGCTTGTGGCTCACAGCCGGCAGCACCGGCTCTCAGGCCTGCCCCTGGAGCGCTCCTGGGTTGCGGGCAGCGCCCGCGCTGAACGTGGTTCAGTCGCGCGCGCTCAGGGCTCCCCGCCCTCGCGGCCGGACGGGCGGCGCGGCGGCAGCACCGGACCGAGGTCGAGCTGCCACACGCCGCCACCGCGGGTGGCGACGTAGAGCGTCGAGCTCGTCCCGTCGAGCACGATCCGGCTCACCGACGGGTTGAGCAGCCCGGCGTCGATCTCGCTCCAGAAGCGGCCCCGGTCGAGCGTGCGCCGGACACCGTCGTGCTCGAAGGCGAGCAGCAGGCGCTGCGGCCACAGCGGATCGACCACCAGCCCGGCGATTGACGGACCGCAGACCTGCGGCGGCTCGAGCGGCGGCTGCCCGAGGTGGCACTCGAGGCCGAGCCTGCCGGAGGCGTCCTTCCAGGTCTGACCTTCATTGCGGGTGACCAGCACGCGGCCGCCCCCGGCAACGTAGTAGCCGCCGAGATGGGACCGGTCGAAGGCGACCGCGTCGGCCGGCGGGGATGCGGGCCGGCTGCGCTCCTGCCAGGTCATTCCGTTGTCACGGCTCTCGAGCAGCTGCTGGCCGCCGACCAGCAGGTGACCGCTGTCATAGGGGTCGAGCGCGACGAAGCGCCCGGCACCCTCGACCGCGGTCTCCCAGGTCTCGCCTCCGTCGTGGGTGACCATGACGCTGTCGGCGCCGTCTCCCAGCGTCCGAACGGCGACCCAGAGGATGTCCGCGTGGCGCGCGTCGACGCCAAGATCGAGGATCTCGGTACTGACTCCGAGCGGTGCCACCGCCGCCCACGAGACCCCACCGTCACTGCTGCGCAGGATTCCCGCCTCGCTGCCGCCCGCATACAGGATCGCAGGGTCGGACGGTGCGGTGGCGATCGCCGACAGCGTGACGTCGGGCCCGCGAGCCTCCCATCGCCCGGAGCTGCGGTCAAAGCGCCGCACGCCGTGGGACATCGCCGCCCACAGTGCTCCCGTGCGGTCGAAGGCGAGCCCGCCCACCCAGGAGGCGCCGATGCCGACCTCGGAGCGCTGCCAGACGTGGCCGCCGTCGTCGCTCGCCCAGACCCCACCCTCATCGAGGGCCGCCCAGAGCCAGCCCGGCGCTGCCTGGCTGGCCGTCACAGCCGACACCTTGCCGTGCGGAAAGTGCGGCGCGAGCGCGGCGAAAGCCGCCCCGTCGACCGACGCCCACGGGCCGGTGCCGGTCCACAGCACCGCCAGGTCGCTACCGTCCGTGGCCATCACGGTGAGCGCCGACGCCGTCGCGCCACGGGGCAGGCCGCGCGTGACGGTGGTCCAGCTCAGACCGCGGTCGTCGGAGACCAGCAGGCGGGCGTCCGCGACCGCCGCATAGGCCCGCCCGGCGCGGGTCAACGAGAACCCCACCCCGACGATGGCCGCTTCCGGCCCGTCGGGCAGTGGACCCACGCGTCGCCAGACCCCACCGCTGTCGGTGGTGCGGAAGAGCCCGAGGTTGGGGATCGCGACCATCACGACCCGCGGGTCGGTGGGGTCGACGGCGATCGTGCGCGGGACGCCCTGGCGATCTGCGAGGCCCAACAACGACCACGTACCGCCGCCGTCCACCGACCGGAACAGGCCGTGATCGGTGGCTGCGATAGAGCACGGTCGAGTCGCTCGGGTCGAAGGCCAGCGCTCCGACCGTGCTGGAGTGCCCGAGACCGCCGTCGACCGCTGTCCACGCGTGGCCGCCGTCGTCGGAACGGAAGAGGCCGTCGGCGGTGCCCGCCCAGGCACGCTGCGGCGCCTGTGGGTCGAAGATCGCGCTCCAGACCTCGATCGAAGGCAGTCGCTCTCCGAGCGGCTTCCAGGTTGCTCCGCTGTCGTCGGAGCGGTAGCCGCCCGCGCCGAGGCTGCCTGCGAGCAGGATCTCCGGCCGATCGGGGTGTGCGGCCAGGACCACCACCGCCCCGCCCTCCGGGCCGATGGGACGCCACTCGGCCGCGGCGGTCGGGCCAATCCAGGTTGCGAGCAGGAGCGCCGGTAGAACGGCTGGGCGCAGCCGCCGCTTCACGACAGGGATCACGCTGTGCATCACTCGAGAACCTCTCTCACCGCCAACGCAGAAACCCCAACGGTCCTGTGCAGCTCAGGAACGCATCCGGTCGACGCGTTCAGTCTCAGAGTAGCACTTCCCCGGCCGGCGGACCCGGCCCCACATCGGCCGCCGCGTGACGGACCGCACGACGAACCGGCGGCTGTGCCTCGATCGGACGACGGGATCAGCCCGACCCGGCGCGGCCGCGGTGCCAGTCGAGCAGGCAGCCGAGAAGCTGGCGTTCCGCGGTCAGGTTGAGCACGCGCGATCTCCGGCCGACGACGAGCAGATCGCCGGCGAGCAGCGCGAGGTCCTCAGCAGCCTCGGCGTCCGTCGTCGCTCCCGCGTGGGCGAGGCACGCGGCGGCGGCGATTTCGAACGCCGAGTCCTCCCCGGAGAGCGCTCGCGCCAGGCGCAGGAGCGCGAGCACCTCGCCGGCGGCGGCCTCGGTGAGCGCAGCTCGGACCGCCGTCACCGTCTCGGCCGCACCGTCCGCGAGGGCGGCGAGCTCCGGGGTCTCGACCTCGGGATCGCCGGCCCGCGCGATCGCGACCGCCCCGGGCAGCCCGAGGCGTTGGCAGCGCGATCGGATGGTCGGCAGCACCGCGTCGGGGTTTCCCGCCAGGAGCAGAAAAACGCAGTGCGCCGGCGGCTCCTCGAGGGTCTTCAGGAAGGCGTTGCCGGCGCTGTCGCCGAGCCCAGACGCCTGCTCGGCGTCGGCGAAGATCCACACCCGGCGGGCGCCCTCGTAGGGCCGGTTCCGGGCGCCCTCGACGATGTCCCGCACGAGGTCGACGGTGATGTACTTCTTTTCGCGTCCAGTCCTGGCATCGCGGCCCCGAAACACGCCCATCACGTCCGGGTGGATCCCGGCGCGCGCCCGCCGGCACGAGCCGCACTCGCACCACGGCCCGGTTCCCTGAGGGCAGGTGAGCAACGCGGCGATCTCGACCGCGGCCAGCTCGCGCCCCATCGCCTGCGGTCCGACCAGCAGCAGCGCGTGCGCCAGCCGGTCTGCGGCTGCGGCCTGCACGACGCGTTCGACCACCGGCGCGACCAGATCTCGCCAGCGGTCCCGGTCGAGGTCGGCGTCGTCGAACCACACGGCGGGTCCGGTCACCACGGGAGGTCCTCCAGCGCCGCGACGACGCGGGCGAAGACGTCGTCCGCCGTGCCCGCGGCGGCAACCAGACGAATCCTGTCGGGATGGCGCCGCGCGAGCTCGAGGAAGCCCTCGCGAACCCTGCGGTGGAACTCCAGCGGCTCGTCGTCGAGCCGGCTCGCGCCGCCGTCGTCGGCGTTGCGGCGCAGCGCCCGGCCGACGCCAGCCTCGGGCTCGAGGTCGAGGACCACTGTCCGGTCGGGCTCGACTCCCCCGGTCGCCAGGGCGTTGAGTCGCTCGACCTGCTCGACGCCGAGCCCCCGCACCATGCCCTGGTAGACCGTCGACGAGTCGGCGAAACGGTCCGAGATCACGACCGCGCCGCTCGCGAGCGCCGGCACCACGACACGCTCGACGTGGTCGTGGCGCGCCGCCTCGAGCAGCAGCAGCTCGACCATCCCGTCGGGAGTCAGCGCCGGGTCGAGCAGGAGGGCACGGATCGCCTCGGCCAGCGGCGTGCCGCCCGGCTCCCGGGTCACCACCACCTCCCGCCCGGCAGCGCGCAGCCGCTCGGCGAGGCGGGCGATCTGGGTCGTCTTGCCGGTGCCCTCCCCGCCCTCGAAGGTGATGAACAGCCCACGCGCCATGGCGGCGAGTATAGCCGCGTCCTCCTTCCCGGATCGCGCGAGAGGTGAACCACAGAGACACCAAGACACCAAGCCATCGCAATCCAACAACAACTATGTGGCGATCCTGAGCGACACGTTGGAGCAGGTAGCGTGTCGAAGACTCCGCAACGATCTCGGGCAGGTGATGGAGCTTTTGGAGCTCTATCGGGAGGATTTGGTCTCGGTGGCGGTGGAGTCCACCTACAACTGGTACTGGCTGGTGGACGGGCTCATGGAGGCCGCCTATGACCTCCACTTGGTCAACACGACCAAGGCTTCCAAGTACAGCGACATGAAGTACACCGACGACAAGCACGACGCACGCTGGATTGCCCGGCTCCTGGCCCTCGGGATCCAGCCGAGGGTTACTTCTTCCCACCGAGGCCCGTTGCCTGCGGGACCTGTTGCGGCGGCGGTCCTTCTTCGTGAGGAAGAGAACGGATCACCTCCTCTCGGTGGGCACTCTACTGGAGCGAAGCACCGGGCTGCGGGTGGAGACCGCCGAGATCCAAAAGTGGTCTGGAAAAGAGGTGCGTGCCCTGATTGACGACCCGTTCGTGGCCGAGTCGATCACGGTCATGCTCCCAGTCGTCAGAGCTTTCACGCGTCAGATCAAGAGCGTGGAGAAGCAGGTGTTGGCCGAGGCGAAGCTGCGCAGTGACTTCCAGCTCCTGAAGACTGCGCCCGGGATCGGGGACATCCTCGCGCTGACCATCATGTATGAGACCGTCACCATCGACCGCTTCTCCAAGGTGGGCAACTACATCTCGTACTGCCGCTGTGCCAAGTCAGAGCACACCAGCAACAACAAGAGGAAAGGAGCCGGCAACCGGAAGAACGGGAACAAGTACCTGTCGTGGGCCTATCCGAGAGTCGCCCACCCCGCGAACGGCTCCATCCCTTGCGCGAGGCTACTTCGCCCGCAAGAAGAAGCGAAGCCATCCGATGGTCGCGAAGCGGGCTCTGGCCGCCAAGATCGCACGAGGCTGCTACTACGTGCTCCGCGATCAGACGCCCTTTGACCCGTCACGGACGTTTCCCAAGTGAGAATCCCGGAGCGCCGCACGGGCTTCCTCTTGGTGTCTTGGTGTCTTGGTGGTGCTATCTCGCTCGTCGCGGTCTTTCAGCCCCCGACGACCGGGAGGCGGTTGGGATCGGCGGGGTGGGCGACGCGCAGGAAGGCCTCCTCGGCGCGGTAGGACGAGCGCACGAAGGGGCCCGCGAAGACCTCGAGCCCGCGCTCCCGCCCGACGGCCTCGAGCTCGGCGAACTCGTCCGGGTGCCAGTAGCGGACCACCGCGACCTGCTCCGGCGTCGGGCGCAGGTACTGGCCGATGGTCACCACCTGGCAGCCCGCCGCGACGAGGTCGGCGAGCACCGTGACGATCTCGTCCCGGGTCTCGCCGAGGCCGACCATGAGGCCCGACTTGCGCAGCACCCCGGGGTCGCGTTCGGCGACCCGACGCAGCACGTCCATCGCCCACTCGTAACGCCCCGAGCGGCGCACCTCGCGGTACAGCCGCGGCACCGTCTCGACGTTGTGGTTGTACACGTCGGGCCCGGCATCGACGATACGGTCGACCTGCGCCATGTCGCCACGGAAGTCGGGGGTCAGAACCTCGATCGTTGGCGGCTCGTCGAGCGCCCTCAGGCGCAGGATGCTGGCGACGAAGCCGGCGCCGCCTCCGTCGGCAAGATCGTCGCGGTCGACCGCGGTGATCACCACGTGGCGCAGGCCCATGGAGAGAACGGCCTCGACGAGCTGCTCCGGCTCCTCCGGGTCGACCGGCTGCGGCCGGCCGTGGGCGATCGAGCAGTAGCGGCAGTTGCGGGTGCACACCCGACCGTTGATCAGAAAGGTGGCGGTGCCGTGTGCGAAGCACTCGGAGCGGTTGGGGCAGCGCGCCTCCTCGCACACCGTGTGCAGGCCGCCGCGGCGCATGGTCCGCTTGATCTCGTGGAGGTCGCCGAGGCGCAGCTTGCGCTGCCGGATCCAGTCCGGCAGTACTGCCCCCGGGACGTGTCCTCCAAAGCTCACGGTTTCACCAGCCACGCGTCCTTGAACCCGGCGTCGCGCATCCGGACCGCCACCCGGTCCGCCGAGGCGCTGTCCGGGAAAGGCCCAACCTGGACCTTGAAGAGCACATTTCCCCCGGCGACACGGCTCTCGACGACCCGTCGGTTGGCGGGACCGAAGCCGAGCCGGTCGAGGGTGCGCGCCGCCTCCTCCGCCGTGGCCCGCCGCGAGGATGCAAGGACCTGCACCCAGAACGCATCGGACGCCGGCAGGACGGGCGACGGCGTGACGGGCCGGGTGGTCGGCACCGCCGTCGCGACGGGCCGGGTCGGGACCGGGCTGGTGGGCTGCGGCGTCGCCGTGCGGGGGGTTACGGACACGGGTGTCGTATCGGCGGTCGCGACCGGAGTCGCCACCGACGCCATCGCGGGCAGGGTCGGCGGCGGCACCACGAGCTCCTCGACAGGGGTCGGCGTCCGGATGAGGCCGGAGTACGCCGTCGAGGGGGTCGGCATCGCGTCCGCCGGGCGAAGAGTCGACCAGGCGGCGCCGTAGCCGAGGGCGAAGGCGAGCACCAGCAGGCCCGCGAGGACAATCACCAGCGTGATCAGGACCCTGCCGCTGAGGTCGATCTGATAGTAGGTCGGAGACATGGCCACCTTGTCCCTGTCGATCACCGGCGGCGGCCGGCCGCCTCGCGACCGCGCCGCTCCCCGGGTTGGCTCTTCCTCGATGTCAGCTCTTGGCGTAGAAGCCCTCGAGCAGCTTCATCGGAACCGGGAAGACGATCGTCGCCGCATTCTCGGTCGAGATCTCGGTCAGGGTCTGGAGGTAGCGCAGCTGGATCGTGACCGGGTTGTCCGACATCACGACGGCGGCTTCGGCAAGCTTCTTCGAGGCCTCGAGCTCGCCTTCGGCATGGATGATCTTGGCCCGCTTCTCGCGCTCGGCCTCGGCCTGCCGGGCCATCGCGCGCTGCATGTCCGGCGGCAGGTCGACGTGCTTGACCTCGACCATCGACACCTTGACCCCCCACGGGTCGGAGTGCTGGTCGATGATCGTCTGCAGGCGCACGTTGAGCTGCTCGCGCTCGGAGAGGAGCGCGTCGAGCTCGGCCTCACCGAGCACCGAGCGCAACGTCGTCTGGGCGAGCTGGGAGGTCGCGTAGACGTAGTTCTCGACCTCGATCACCGCCTTGACCGGGCTCATGACCCGGAAGTACACGACGGCGTTGACCTTGACCGTCACGTTGTCGCGCGTGATCACGTCCTGCGGCGGGATGTCGTGGACCACGGTGCGCAGGCTCATGCGGACCATGCGGTCGAACGGCCACAGCACGAAGACCAGGCCCGGTCCCTTGGGCTCGGCCAGCACGCGGCCGAGCCGGAAGATCACGCCGCGCTCGTACTCGTTGAGGATGTTGATCCAGCGGAACAGCAGGAACAGGACGACGATGATGGCCAGCCCGAGGCCGGAGCCGATGAACTGCATGCCTACCTCCCGGCGGTGCCGCCGTCGGCCGGCTCGACCAGCAGGTCGTGCTCGCCGACGGCGACCACCCGGACCAGGGCGCCGCGCAGCAGCGGTGCAGCGGCGTCCGTCCGGGCGTCCCAGTACTCCCCATGGATGGCGATCTTGCCCTGTGGGGCGAGCTCGACCAACACCCGGCCGACCTCGCCGATGAGACCCTCTTTGCCGGTCATCACCGGCGCGCGGTGTGCGCGGGCGACCCGGGTGAGGAGGAAGATGGTGATACCGGCCACCACGAGGGCGGTCGGCAGGATGACGCCGAGGCTAACCCGCATGTCGGGTATCGGCGAGTCGAACAGCAACAGCGAGCCGAGCACGAAGGAGGCCACGCCGCCCGCGGTGAGCAGGCCGTAGCTGGTGATCTTGACCTCGAGCACGAACAGCACCAGCGCGACGACGATCAGAGCGACCCCGGCCATGTTGACCGGCAGCACCGACAGCGAGTACAGAGCGAGCAGCATTGCGATGACCCCCACGACCCCGGGCAGGACCCCGCCCGGATGGGTGATCTCGACGTAGATCCCGAGCATGCCGAGCGCCATCAGCAGATAGGCGATGTTCGGGTTGGCGAGCACCGACAGGAAACGCTCGGCCGGTGTTCGCTCGAGCGGGACGATGACGGCGTCGGCGAGCTCGAGGCGCAGCGTGCTGCCGTCGAAGCGCTTGATCTCACGCCCGTCGAGCTGGTGGATGAGGTCGTCGAGGTCCTTGGCGATGAGGTCGATGAGGCCGTCCTTGAGGGCCTCGTCGGCGGTGAACGAGCTCGCCTCCATGACCGCCTCGATCGCCTTGTCGACGTTGCGGCCCCTCGCCTCGGCCAGCGACCGGACCATCGCCGAGGTGTCGTTGAAGACCTTCTTCTTGAGCGTGTCGCCGAGATCCTCGCCCTTACCACCGACCGGTGATGCGGCGCCGGTGTTCGTGCCCGGCGCCATCGCTGCGACATCGGCGGAGATCAGGATGAAGAACCCGGCCGATGCCGCCCTGGCGCCGCCTGGCGCGACGAACACGACCACCGGCACCGGCGAGCCCGTGATCGCCGAGGTGATCTTGCGGGTGGTGTCGATGAGCCCGCCCGGGGTGTCGAGCTGGAGCACCAGCAGGGTGGCGTCGCGCCGAGCGGCCTCGGCCAAGCCGCGCTCGATGTAGCGCTGAGAAACCGGCTGGATGGTGTCGTCGAGCTGGAGATGGATGATCTCCCCGGCGTTCGCTGAGGCCACAACGGCGAGCGCGAGCGCAGCGCCGAAAGCAACACTGAGAATGCGCGACATCGCCTTCATCATAGTGGCCCGGGCGCAGGGGAACAAGGGCCGGGGGCTTCACCTCCAGATCTCACCAGGCTCACGGTGCGCTTCGGTGAGCGCCCGCCGCACCTCCCGCCACGCGTCGCGCGCGTCGTGCGCCCTCGGCGCACCGCCGCCCGGGGCAAACAACTCCTCGTCGGCAAGCCGGACGAGACGCGTGATGGGGCCGGCGACCTGGGGCCACCGCTGCGCCGCCGAGGCGCCGATGCGCCCCAGCGTGGCGCCCGGCGCGACCTCCTCGCCACCGCGCTCGAGCCGCCGCGCCAGGCGCCCGATCGCCGTGGCGGCCGGTCCCCGGCCGGCGCTGGAACGGCGGGTGCGCGTCCGGCGTCGCCCGAGCAACACCAGCAGCGCTGCCAACAGCCCGGTGGTCCCGAGCCAGATCGGGAGGCGGGGCATCCTCGCGAGCCTGAGTGCCTCGCCGATCGTGTTCGCGATCAGCTCGACCTGCTCGCTGAGCCCGAAGGTCAGGACGTGGCGGTCCCAGGTCATCAGCGCCCAGTCCCAGGCCTGGCGCAGGCGGTCCGCCCGAGTCGGGATGTCGAGCGACGGAATTCCCTCGGAGGGCGTCGGGTCGTAGCTCACCCAGCCCTCCCGCGGGCCGAGCCAGACCTCGACCCAGGTGTGCGCGTTGGCCTGGCGCACCAGCACCTCGCCTCCGGAGGGCGACGCGGTGCCGCCGCTGTAGCCGCCGACCATGCGCGCGGGCACGCCGAGGGTGCGCAGCAGCACCACCATCGATCCGGCGAAGTACTCGCAGTGCCCGGCGCGGCTGACCAGCAGGAACCAGCCCACCGGGTCCGCCTCCCAGCGCCCCGCCGAGACGTCGAGGGAGTAGCTGTAGTTCGCCTGCAGGTAGGTGACCACGGCCTCGGCGCGCTCGCGGGCGCCGCTGAGGGAGCGGACTATCTCGCGCGCCAGCGCCGCCACGCTCTGATTGCCGCGCGGAACGTAGAGGTCGCGGGCCGTCGGCGGCTCGCGCCGGGTCACATGGTCCCTGGCCACCCACACCCGGTACCTCAACGGGCCGTGCGACCGACCGCGCAGCAACAGCCCTCCTGCGGGATCCACCCGGACCTCGGCCGGCACCTGCACAGCGATCGTATCCTCGGGCAGGAACAGATAGCGCTCTGGGTGCAGCAGCTCGATGCCGAGCTCATCGGATCCGGACAGGCCACGCCGGTCGGGCGCGAGCCAGATCCGATCGCCGCGGACCTCGGGTGGCCGTAGACCCGACCGGCGAGGGGCCCAGGCCCCGGTCCGCACGAGGTCGAACGCGGTCGCCCGCAGGCGGGTCCACCGGCCCTCGACCCTCCGACCCTCGGCGGCGGTGAGCACGAGACTGACCTCTCGAGACTCTCGGATCGCGCCCACACTGCCGAGCTCGACCGCGGTCGAGAATCCGGTCACCGAGCGCGACCCGCCGGTCCCTGCGATCCACGGTGAACGTAGCCGCGGCATCGCCAGGAACACCGGCACCGCGAGCACGCAGGCGAGCACACCGGCGACGGCGGCGTGGGCAGGCCGCGGCCGCGTCCGTGCTCCTACGGCGCCCGGCAGCCCGCCGAGGAGGACCCGCATGCCGACCCACCAGCCGATCACGGCCGAAGCGATCAGATAGCCGAGTAGCGTGATGTGGGTCGACGAGGCCACCGAGATCAGCCACAGGAGGGCGACCGTCGGCAGCGCACGCACGAACGACCTGCGATTCGCCACGAGCAACACCTGAACCGCCGCGAGCAGCAGGAGCAAGTGTCCCAGGGGTCGCAGCGGCCCGACCCGCAGGCCCCCCGAGGCGAGGACCACGATCAGGATGACCACCGCCGCCAAGTTCTGCGTCCAGGTCGGGAGGTTGACCGGGCGGTTTGGCCGGATCACGAGCCAGCCGGCGGCGGCAACGGCCACGAGCCAGAACGGCAGCCGCGTGATACCGGTGAACGGCAGTGGCAGGATCGCCCACGCGAGCACGAGTCCGAGCAGACGGCGATCGGCTGTCACGCCGCCTCCCCGGGGGTAAAGGCGGTCCAGTCTATCCCTTTGGGCACCCGAGGCGGCGGCGCGTCTGCGGGTTCCGGTCGGAGCTCTGCGAGCGGCGCCAGCAGCGCAGCGCCGTGCTCCGGCCCGGCGACCGGCGCGACAACCGTGCGCCCGAGGATCAACCCGACCGGCTCCCGGCGCCGGATCCGCTCGACCGCGACCGTAGCCACCGCGCTGACCGCTGCCTCGAAGCGCTCGAGCGCCGCCGCGTCGTCGAGATGGTCGACACGCGGATCGAGCACCAAGTAGACCGCGCCCTCGCTCCGCCGTTGACGCTCCGTGACGATCAGCCGCTGCTGGCGTGCGGTCTGCTTCCAGTGGATCTGGCGACGTTCGTCACCTGACTGGAACCCTCGCAGCTGAGTGACATCGCCCTCCCGGCCGTGATCCCGCTCCCGAGCCGCTTCGCGCCCGGCGGATGCCCCCACCCGTCGCGCCCGAGCGGTGGGGAGCAGGCGCGGGTAGACCAGCACCCGCTCCTCGCCCACCACCCGCTTCGACTTGAGGAAGAAGCCGAGCGGCAGGAGAACCTCCACACGCCACGGCCCGAGCACCGTCCAACCGCGCCGCGGCAGCACGACTTCGATGCTGCGGCGCCGCTCTGAGCGGCCGGGGAGGAGAGACTCGAGCAGTACCGCGCGCCCACGCCCATCGCGCAGCACCAACCCGTAAGCCGGCAGACGCGAGTGGTTGGTCACGGTCAGACCGAGCACCACCGGGCGGCCCGCGAAGAGCTCGCGCGGACGCTCCAGCCGGACCGTCACCGCCCCCAGGACCTGACGCGACCAGGCTCCGGAGACGACGTAGCTGCCCAGGGCCAGCCCGAGCACCATGATCAGGGCGTTGTTGCCGGTGTTGACCGCGGCGAGGCCGACGACCAGCAGCACGGCGAGGAAGATCCCGCCCCATCGGGTGAGACGAAGGCCGAATCCGGGAAACCGCGCCCGCCATCCGCTCGGTGCAGCACCGCGCGGAGACCGCGCCGACTCGGTGGCCGCAACCCCCGGCCTCATCGCGGGACCGGCACCTCGTCGAGCAGCATGTGCACCACGGCACGCTCTCGCCGGCTGCGTTCCCAACCGTCCCCGACGAGCGGGTCGGCGAGCAAGATCCGGTGGGCCAGCACCGGTTCAGCGATCTCGTGGAGGTCGTCTGCAGTCACGAAGCCGCGACCGCGGACCAGCGCCAGCGCCTGGGCCGAGCGGTGCCAGGCGAGCGCCCCGCGGGTCGAGATGCCGAGCGCGAGCGCCTCGTGCCGGCGCGAGTGCTCGGCGACCGAGAGCACGTACTCGTTGAGCGACTCGGCGACGTGGACCTCCCGAACCTGGCGTTGCATCTCGATGACGTCAGCCGCGTCGAGCACCGGGACGAGCTGCTCGAGCTCCGGTTCGACGGTGCCGGCCCGGATCAGCTCGAGCTCGGCCTCGCGCGGCGGGTATCCCATCGACAGACGCATCAGGAAGCGGTCGAGCTGCGACTCGGGCAGCTGATAAGTGCCGATGGACTCGACCGGGTTCTGGGTCGCCACGACCAGGAACGGCTCGTCCAAGCGGTGCCGGGTGCGCTCGACGGTGACCGCGTGCTCGCTCATCGCCTCGAGCAGGGCCGACTGGGTGCGCGGCGTGGCACGGTTGATCTCGTCGGCGAGCACCACGTTGGCGAACAACGGCCCAGGGACGAACTCGAAACTGCCGGTGTCCTGGCGAAAGACCGAGATCCCGATGATGTCCGACGGCAGCGTGTCAGAGGTGAACTGGATGCGGTGGAAAGCGAGCTGCAGCGAGCGCGCCAGGGCCTGGGCGAGGGTCGTCTTACCGACCCCGGGCACGTCCTCGAGCAGCACGTGGCCACGCGCGAGCAGCGAAGCAATGAGCGCCTCGACCAGCTCCGGCCGACCCCGGAACACCCGCAGAATCGAGTCGCGCAGGCTCTGGAGCGATGCCAGCACCGCCGGGCTCACCGGGTTCACGATCGCCGCTCCACTGTCGTGCTCCACATCATTGTGATGGTCTCCTTCGCCACGTACGGTTGTACGGACCCGCGCCCGCCACCGTTCCGCCCATCCGGCCCCAAAGGGAACCCCCTGAGCAGGTCGGGTTAATCCTGAGTACCGCCGCGCGTCGCAAGCAGGACAACCCGGGACGCGCCGCCGCCCAGGTCGCGCAGCACCTCGAGGCCGGTGGCGACCACGACGTCGGCGCGCTCTGGGCACTCCAGGCAGGCGATGCCGTCCACAGCGAGAAGCCCGACCGCAGCGGCGGCCTCGAGCACCTCGAGGCCCTCCCGCCAGATCTCGAACGGTGGGTCCGCCCACACCAGGTCGAAGCGCTCCCCGAAGCGGGCGAGCTCCTCGACCGCCGCCCGTGCCGGCCGCACCATCACGACCGCTTCTGCCGAGGTGGCACCGAGCCGGGCGAGGTTGGCCTCCACCAGTCGAACCGCCGCCGGGTGTCGCTCCACGAAGACCACCCGCGCCGCGCCGCGCGACAGCGCCTCGATGCCGACCGCGCCTGTGCCGGCATAGAGGTCGAGCACCCGCGCGCCGGCGATGCGATCGCCGAGCACCGCGAAGGCCCTCTCCCTCATGGCGTCGGGGGTCGGCCGCAGTGGCATCCCGCGGGTCGGGCCCTTGAGCTGCCGCGAGCACCAGCGCCCGCCCGTAACCCTCATCGCCGCTCCCGCACCACGCGCAGGATGACGTCGGAGCGACTGCCCGCAGGCACCACCTCGATCATCGCAGTCTCGAGGTGCTCGAGGACGATGGTCCCGTCCTCGCGGACATCCGTGATCTCGGCGAGCCTCCCGGTGAGCAGCTCCACGATCTCGCCCAGATGCGGCTCCCAGCCGCGCAGCGCCTCCTCTCCGGCATCCGCCTCGAGCACCGTGCTCTGGATGTCGTCGAGGGTCCTGACCAGCCGCCCCAGCGAGAGGTCGAGCACCGCCACCGGCGAGTACGCGATCCGTCGCGGGCCGGCGTCGCCGACATACAGATCGATGACAGCCGCTGCGCCCACGGACTGCGCCTCGTCCTCGATCTGTCCGCGCAGATCGGAGAGCTCGGTCGTGTCACGTTGGATCGAGATCAGGTAGGCCATGTAGACCGGCTGGTCGAGGGTCAGGCGGCCGACCCAGACCTGGATGCCGGACTCGCGGATGCTGACCACCGCGACGCTGTCGGAGAAGAGGCTCACCCTCACCGCCCGATCCCGCAGCGTGACGGTGCGTTCGACCACCGGAAGCGGCGCCGCCACCGGGATCGGCGTCGCCTCGGGTGTCGGGGTCGCGAGCTGCAGCGCCAGTGCAAGCAGGGCCGCGGTCACCGGCCGCTCCCGGGCCGAGCCGCCAGGGCGCGGCGCGCCAGCCCGACCGCGTGCGCGAACGCGTCGGTCTCGTCTATTGTGCCGTCGACCAGTGCGTCGCGGGTGGCGCGAAGCGCCTCTCCGAGCCACGGACCCTCCGGCACGCCCGCGGCGCGCAGGGCCATCCCTCGGACCGGCTGACGCACACGCACCGCCGCCGCGACCGCGTCCGCCAGGCGCCGCCGTGCGTCGAGCTCGAGCCCGGTCATGGCCAGCAGCTGGGCCTCGGCGGAGCCGCCCTCGACCGCCCTCACCCTGGCCGAACGGGGCTCCACAGCGGCCGCGCGGCGCATCGCGGAGACCTCCTCGGAAAGCGCTATGAAGCTGCGCTCGGCCTCTCCCGCGAGCTGCAGGCGCTCGGCGAGCCGGGCGGCGGCCGCGGACCCGGCATCGACCACGAGCGCGCCGAGGAAGAGGCGGGTTGCCTCCGGAGCGGGCCCCAGCCCCTCGAGGACATACCACGCGAGCTGGCCCTCCAGCTCGAGGGTGAAGGCCGCAAGGTCCCGTCCCCAGTGGAGCTCGCTCGAGATCGCGCCGAGCAGACCGATCTCGGCGAGCAGGGCGAGCGACTGCGCCGGGTGCGGCTCGGCGAGCAGCAGCTCCAGCTCGCGCGCCAGGCGCTGGCCGCTGAGCCGTTCGAAGACGCCCTCCCGGATGGCTGTGGCGATCAGGTCGCGGGTGTCCGGTGCGATGGTGAAGCCGAGCCGGCGGGCGTAACGAACCGCCCGGATCGCCCGTGTCGGGTCGTCGATGAAGCTCAGAGAGTGCAGGACCCGCAGCTCGCGCCGTTGGAGGTCCTTGCGACCGCCGAAGAAGTCCACCAGCTCGCCGTACCGTGCGCCGGCCAGCACCACCGCGAGGGCGTTGATCGTGAAGTCGCGACGGTACAGGTCCTGGCGGATGAGCGACGTCTCGACGTCGGGCAGGGCGGCCGGCGTCCGGTAGAACTCTGTCCGCGCCGAGGCGACGTCGACCCGGTGGCCGTCGGACAGGGTGAGGACTGCGGTGAGGAACGGTGCGTGCGGGTGGCAGCGGCCGCCGTGCCGCTCGGCCAGGGCCTCGGCGAAGGCGATGCCGTCACCCTCCACGACCAGGTCGACGTCCTCGCTGGTGCGGCCGAGCAGCAGGTCGCGCACCATCCCGCCGACAAGGTAGACCGTCACGCGGTGCTCGGCGGCAACCTCGGGGACCGACTCGAGCACCGGGCACACCCACTTCGGCGCCAGCTCGCGCAGGCGGCTTGCGATCGGTTGGGTCACCGCCCTCGCCGAGGCCATCCGGTTGTCGAGGCCCGACCCGGTCTCGTGCTGGTGGGCGAACAGCCGCCGGAACAGCTCCATCCGGGTCACCAGTCCGACCGGGCGGCCGCCGGCCTCCACGACCACGAACCGGAAGGAGCGCTCGAGGAAGAGGTCGCGCAGCTCGCCCAGCGGCGTGTCGGCGGGCACCGACGGGACCTCCGGCTGCATGACCGTCTCGACCGGGCGTTCGTCAAGCCGGTGCGACAGGGCGCGGTCAAGGATCTGCCGGGTCACCACCCCGATCAGCTCGCCGCGCTCCGGATCTTCAACCGGCAGCGCGTTGACGCGGAGGTGGTTGAGCCGCTCTTTGGCGTCCGCTACCGAGGTACCGACGGCGACGGTGAAGATCTTGCGCACCGCCACGTCGAGGGCACACGTCTCGGGCGGCATTGCGTGGGCGAGCGCCGAGAGCAGCTCCTCGCGCAGCTCCACGGGCACCCGGCCGGTGACGCGAGCCGAGGCCGCGGTGGCGTGTCCGCCGCCGGCAAAAAGCTGCGCCACCGCCCCGACGTCGAGGCCGTCGAGACGCGAGCGCAGGATGACCGTGGTCGTGCGTCCGCGCACCAGCATCGCGACCGCGACGGTGAGGTCGAAGGTCTCCATCCAGCGGTGCACGACGTAGGCCGCCTCCTCGTGGTAGCGATCCACGTCCACCCGCGACACCGCGACCGGCACGCCGTGCAGGGTCACCATCTCGGTGCCCTCGGCGAGCCGGTGGAGGAGCTCGAACTGGTTCGGCTCGAGACCGCGCTGGACCCACTGCCGGACCCATTCGAGCGAGCCTCCGTGCTCGAGCAGCCAGGCCGCCGCACGGAGGTCGTCCGGGGTGGTGTCGCGGTAGGACAGCGCGCCGGTGTCCTCGTAGATGCCCATCAGCAGCAGCGAGGCCTCGTCGGCGCTTGGCGCCAAGCCGCGCTCCTGCATCACCAGGGCGAGAACGGTGCAGGTGGCGCCAACAGGTCGTTCGAGGACCTCGGCGGCACCGAGCGCCTCCGGCTCGTTGAGGTGGTGGTCGATGAGCGTCAGCGGGCACGACTCCCGCCGAATCAGCTCCCAGGCCTCGCCGAGCCGCGCGGGGTTGCGGGTATCGACGACCACCGCATGCTCCCAGCGCTGCCGCCTGGCCTCGCGCAGCTTGACCTCCGGGAACGGCCACCCGGTCTCGGCCAGGAAGCGCCGCACCGCGGCCTCCTGCGAACCCGGGAAGAGCACCCGCGCATCGGGGTAGAGGCGCACCGCCACCACCGCCGCCGCGAAGGCGTCGAAGTCGGCCGACAGGTGGGTGGTGATCACCCGCACGAGTCCATTATGGTCCGGATGGAGAGGAACCACAGAGACCTGGGGTAAAGGAGCTCCCCTGTCTCTCCGTGCCTCTGTGGTTTCTGGCATAGCCTGCATACCTCACCAGCGTGACGGCTGCGGCTCAGGCGCCTTGACGGTGCCGTTCCGCTCGTGCCAGGCTCGGCGTCGGTTGAAGATCGCGGACCCGCCGACGACCGCTCCCGTCGCTCCCACGACGGGTCGGACGAGCCACCGTCGAGTGACCGATGCGGCGACGACCGCCATTGGCGTCGGCCTCCTTGCCGTGGCCTGGCTGATCCTGTTCGCCGAGGCGATGAACCGGCCGCTCAACCACGACGAGTTCTGGTTCCTCGCCGTCGCGAACCTGCTCCGCGGCGGTCTCGTCCCGTACCGCGACATGCCCTGTCTCCATCCCCCCAACTTTTTCCTCCTCGCCGCACCGCTCGCGACTACGGGAGGGTTCCTGACGTTGCTCGGTCGGTTGATCACCGTGACCGCCGCAGTCGCGACGGCAGCGCTCGTCGGCCACCTCGTCAGACGTGATACCGAGGAGAACGGACGCGTCCCCGCCGCTGCCGTCCTTGGCGCGGCGGCTGCCATCGTGGTGGCGTACTCTCCATTGCTCGCGATGACGGCGGGGCGCGCGACCAACTACGTGCTGCCGAGCCTGGCCGCGCTGCTCGGCCTGGCCTGCCTCCGTCCGCGGTCCTCCGGGCTCAGGTCATCAACCGGGTTGGTCCTGGGCGGAGTCGGCCTGTCGATGGCGACCGGGTTCAGGCTTGCCTATGTTGGCGCCGTCGTCGCAGTCGCCGTGCTGCTGGTGGCCGAGAGGCGCATACCCGTCGCTCGCAGACTACGAAGCCTCGGCGCGTTCTCTGTCGGGTGCCTCGCTGGCGGACTCCCCAGCCTGGTCCTCTTCTTGCTCGCGCCGGGCCGCTTCTGGTTCGGGACGGTCGAGTACCACGCCCTGCAGCAGGCCTTCCACGAGTCCTACGGCTGGGACCACGCGATGGACCCAGGCGGCAAGCTCTGGTTTCTCCTCATCGACGTGATCGCCCGGCAGCCTGCCAACCTCCTGCTCGCAGTCGGGTCCGCGACCGTCCTGGGACTCGCGCTGTGGTCGCGGCGGCTCCGCCTCGGCCTCCTCAGCGCCCTGGCGCCCACCGCGGCGGGGATTGCGCTCGGACTCCTCATCACCGCCGAGCTGCCCACCCCGACCTGGGAGCAGTACCTGTTCGCACCCCTTCCTTTCGCGGTGGTCGCGATGTTCGTCGTGCTCGGCCGCCTGCTCGACGGTTCGCGCCGTGCCGCTCGAGGTTCCGCTGCATTGGCGGCGCTGGTGGCGGCCGGTACCCTGGTCCTCGCCATCCCTCGGGCCGACCAGCTGCCGCAGCTGTTCCGTCCCGAGTCATGGGCGCCGGTGCTGACGCACGAGCTCGGAGTGTGGGCCGCCGAGCACTCTGGCGGTCTGCCGATCGCCACGCTGGCCCCGATCGTCGCCGTCGAGGGCGGTGCCGCCATCGACCCCGCCTTCGCCACCGGTCCGTTCGTCTGGCGGGTCGCCCATCACGTCGACCCCGACCGCCGTCGACGGCTCGGCATCGTCTCCCGGGACGATCTCGAAGAGCACTTCAGCAGTCGCCCGCCGGTGGCATTCCTGCTCGGCTTCGACGAGCCGCTCGAGGGGCCCCTCGTGCGATGGGCACAGGGTCACGGCTATCGGCCGCTCCCCGGTCCGGCGCGCTTCGTGCTCTGGCTGCCGCCCGGCCCGGCCTCGTCGCCGGTCGGCGCGATCCGATAGACCGGCCACACCGGGGTCACCCACAGCTCCGGGGTGTGGCCCTCTCGGAGCCATGCCGCGGCCCGTGCCTGATCATCGGTCAGCCCCACCAGCCGATTCACGTCCATGGTGACCAGGCCGCTCGTCGCTCCCGGCGGGTTGACGACCAGCTCGGGGTGGGCCTCCCGCCAGCGCGCAAGGAAGAGGTCGTCCTGCCCCCAGTCGAGGTTGGAGTCGGCGAGCCACCGCCATCCCCCCTCGGGACCGCCGGCGAGCTGGTTGAAGTAGCTGAGATGGTGGGGGAAGACGAGGGCCAGCTCGAGGGCCTGCAGGCACACGAGGCCGAACGCTGCGCGCCGCACCCAGAGGCGCGTCCGTCCCGTCACCGTGACGACACCACCGGCGAAGGCAGCGAGCAGAGGAATGACCGGCAGGACGTGCCGGATCCCGGTGTTGACGTGGACGAACAGCGACATGTAGCCCAGGAACACGAGGATCGGGAGCACCAGGAAGAGCTCACCTCGACGCCACCGCCGCATTCCGGCCAGGCCGGTGATCACGGCTCCAGCACCGAGCGCCAGGGCGGCCAAGGGCGTCTTCACCAGGAGAGCCACCACGTAGGACGAGGGCCAACCGTGGGTCGACTGCCGGCCGAGCAGGTAGGCGGGGTGTCCGCGGCGGTTGTGATCGACGGCGTCGGCCAGCGTCGCCGCGTAGCCGGCCCGGACGATCCGGGCGGCGGGCGCAACTTGCGCGGACCCGACGTCCCGGGGAGAGGCCGGTTCGAGCCCGATCGGGAAGGCCAGGGCGAGCGCGGCCAGGGTGGCGAACGCGGCGGCGGCCCGGCGAACGCGTCCGGTGGCGTCGAGCCGGTGCCAGTCCAAGAAGAGCGTGAGCCCGAGCGTCAGGAGTGCGAGCGGGAAGAGTATCAGGTTGGAGATCTTAGCCAGGCTCGCCACCACGTGGGGCGTTCGGCGAAGGCTGCGAGGGTCGCGACGGAGAGGACGAGGCCGAGGGTCGCGGCGACGTCGGTCGTCAGCCACTTGGAGTGCGCGATCAGGTTGGGGTCCAGAGACACGAGCGCGAGGGCGACGAGCCCTCCGGCACGACCCCATGTCCGGCGGGTCAGCCGCCACGTCACCAGCAGTACCAGAGCGCCGAGCGCCGCAGTCGGCAGGCGCATCCAGAATAGGTCGCCTCCGCCATCGCGGTCCGCCCCGACCCGCCGCGCCGCGCGCAGCGCGAGGACGTTCAGCGCCGAGACCGGCATGGTCCCGTCGGCGCCGATGATGGCAAACGGCAGGCCGTCGAGGAAGGCGACCCCGGCGGCATAGTGCGTCTGCTCGTCGTCGGTCTTCGACTTCCTGACCGCGCCGCCCACCACGGTCACGAGGAAGTACGCGACCAGCGCCGCCACCGCGAGCGCTTCAAGGCCCGTCGACAGGTGGGTGGTGATCACCCGCACGAGTCCATTATGGTCCGGACGGGCTGAGGAGGGATTGAACCACAGAGGCACAGAGGTCCTCCACACGCTCGTTGGGGCGAAGCTTGCCTCCGCTCGTGGCATGGGAGCAGACAAGCTGCTCCCCTACGGGATCCCTGGTCGCCAGTCCTCGGTGGGCAGATCTTGCCTCTCTGTGGACTTTTCTACGCCCCGGTTCGCAGGGCGTCGAGGGTGCGTCGCACCTCGGCCACCGCGTCGGGGCGCGGGACCGACCGCTTGACGCCGTCCGAACGCAGGCTGAGCTCGACCTCGTTGCGTTCGAGGCCGCGGGCGCCGACCACGACCCGGACCGGGAACCCGATCAGGTCCATGTCGTTGAACTTGACCCCGGGCCGCTCGGAGCGGTCGTCGTAGAGCACGTCGACCCCAGCCGTGCGGAGCTCTTCGTAGAGCGCGTCGGCGGCTTGGACGACCTCTGGGCGGTCGGCGTTGAGCACCACCAGCAGCACCTCGTAGGGCGCCAGCGGGAGCGGCCACACGATGCCCTTGTCGTCGTGGTTCTGCTCGATGGCGGCCGCCACCGTGCGCCCGATCCCGAGCCCGTAGCAGCCCATCACCATCGGCTGCTCGCCGCCGTCGGCGTCCTGGTAGACGCACTTCATCGGCTCGGAGTACTTGGTGCCAAGCTTGAAGATGTGGCCCACCTCGATGCCGCGCTTCTCGACCAGGGACCCGTCGCAGCGGGGGCACGGATCGCCGGCTCGGGCGAGTGAGACATCGACCACCGCGGCGGGGGTGAAGTCCCGCCCCGGGACAACCCCGACGAGGTGGGTGTCGAGGTGGTTGGCGCCGGTCGCGGCCACCGCGAGGTCCATCACGGTGGGGTCGGCGAGGACCCGGACGCCGTCGAGGCCCACCGGCCCCGAGAAGCCCTGCGGACCGCCGGTGACCTCCAGGATCCTGTCCTCTGAGGCGAGCTGGAGGTGAAGGCAGTCGAGCGCGTTGCCCAGCTTGACCTCGTTGACCTCGAGGTCGCCGCGGATCAGCACCGCGACGTGCTCGCGGTCGGTCTCGAACACCAGGGTCTTGATCAGGTGCGCGGGCGCGACGCCGAGGAAGGCCGCGACCTCTTCGACCGAGCGCATTTCGGGGGTGTCGACCGTGCGCGGGACGTCCGGCCGGTCGAGCGGCCACTCCGGGGCCGGCGCGACCGGGCCAGTGGCGGCCTTCTCGACGTTGGCGCCGTAGCCGCACGAGGGGCAGGACAGAATCGCGTCCTCGCCGGTCGCGGCCAGGACCATGAACTCGTGGGACTCGGAGCCGCCGATGTTGCCGGTGTCGGCCTCGACCTGGGTGTAGCCCAGCCCACAGCGCTCGAAAACCCGCCGGTAGGCCGTCTCCATCGCCCGGTAGGCGAGGTCGAGGTCGGCGGCGTCGACGTGGAAGGAGTACGCGTCCTTCATGATGAACTCGCGCCCTCGCATGAGCCCGAAGCGCGGCCGGATCTCGTCTCTGAACTTGGTCTGGATCTGGTACATGTTGACCGGGAGCTGGCGCCACGAGGTGACCGCGCGGCGCACGATGTCGGTGATCACCTCCTCGTGGGTGGGTCCGACGCAGAAGTCGCGGTCGTGGCGGTCCTTGAGGCGCAGCAGCTCGGCGCCGTACTTGGCCCAGCGCCCCGACTCCTGCCACAGCTCCGCCGGCTGCACTGCCGGCATCACGAGCTCGGCCGAGCCGGCGCGCTCCATCTCCTCGCGCACGATGGTCTCGAGCTTGGCGATCGAGCGCCAGCCGAGCGGGAGGTAGTTGTAGATGCCGGCCGCGACCTTCGAGATCAGGCCGGCGCGCATCATCAGGCGGTGCGACACGACCTCGGCGTCGGAGGGATCCTGGCGCAGCGTGAATATGAAGGTCCGGGTCCAGCGCATGGGTTTCTCTGCCTCCTCAGGAGCGGGAGCGGACACCGCCGGAGCGGCGGCGCAGGTCGTCGAGCAGACTGCCGAGCTGGCGCACGTGGCCGAGCAGCTCCTCGTCGAGACCGCCGCCGCGCCGGCCTTGCGCCGCCGCAAGGGCGGCCTCTGCGCCGCTTGCATCGCCGGCGCCGAGCCGGGCCACTGCAAGCTGGCGCAGCAGCGCCGGTTGCGGCGCGAGGTCGACCGCCTGCTCAAGGTACTGCACCGCCTCGCGGTAGCGGCCGCGCTTGAGCGCGATCGCGCCGAGGGCGGCGAGCGGATAGTGACGAAGCTCGCGCGGGGAGCTCTCCAGTGCCTGGCGGGCGAGGTCGCGGGCAGCATCGAGGTCTTCGCCGAGCTCGACCTCGACCAGCGACAGCTCGTAGGCCGCCATCCCGGTCGCGAGCGCGTCGTCACCGTTGGCGATGAGGCCGCGGGCGATGCGCCGCGCGGCGCGCGGCCGGCCCGCCTGGCGCAGCGACTCGAGCAGCGCTACCACCGCAGCAGCACGGTAGGGCGCGCCGTTCCCGATGCGCAGCAAGCGGTGGGCGTGGCCGATCGCGGCACGGGTCCTGCCCGCGGAAGAGGCGAGCAGCGCCGCGGTGGCGCGCAGCCCGGCCTGGTCGGGTGCAGCCGCGACCGCTGACGAGAACAGGCCGAGCGCTGCGTCGGTGCGGCCGCGCTCCAGCGCGCTCTCGGCACGGGCCACGAGACGGGCGGCCTCGCTCGGCAGATTGCCGGTCGGGCCTACCCGGAGCAGGCGCACCGTCTCCTGGTACTGGAGGCGGTTCGGGTCGAGGTGCAGCACCTGCTGAAACGTGGCGAGGGCGCGCCGGTTCCAGCCGCGACGCAGGTAGGCCAGACCAAGATGGTAGAGGGCGTCCTCGAACTCCGGCTCGATGTCGACGGCGCGGCGCAGCTCGGTGATCGCCCGTCCCGGCTGCTCCAAGTGGAGGTAGCTCAGGCCGAGCAGGTAGCGGGTCTGGGCCAGCTCCTCGCGCTCGAGGCTCGCCTCGAGATAGCTGATCGCGGCCGCGGGCCGCCCTCGCAGCACCGCCAAGGCGCCGATCGTGAAGTGCGGCAGGAATGAGTCGGGCGCCATGTCGAGCGCCTGGTGCAGGACAGCCTCGGCCTCATCCCAGCGGCCGAGGTCCGAGGCCACCGTGCCGAGGTAGACCAGGGTCTCGTAGTGGGGCCCGCGCAACTCGAGCACGCGGCGAAAGGCGACCCTCGCCGCCTCGAGGTCGCCAGTGGTGAACGAGGCCTCGCCGACAAAGCTCCACAGCTCGTCGTTGTTCGGCGCCATCGCGACCAGGTCGCTGAGCAGCTCGTTGACCTGGTCCGTGTGACCGCCGACCAGGGCGAGCTCGAGGGCGCGCACGGTGCGGCGCAGCTCGGGAGTGGCCGCTCGGACGTGCTCGGCCTGCTTGAGGATCCGCCGCGCCCGGTCACGGAAGCGCTGGGCGAGGTCGCGCGACAGCAGCTCCTCCTCGACGACCCGTTCCCAGCCGTCGATGACCTCGGTGCGGGACACGATGCCCTGACCCTCGAGCAGGCCCCCGAGGGCCTGGACGCCGGCGTGGGTCACGGTCAGGTTGTGCTCGATCTGGGCCAGTCGCTCACCGGTCGATGCGACCGCCCGCGCCAGCTGGCGGACGTTCTTCTCGAGCCCCGAGATGCGCTCCAGGAGGTGCTCCTCGAGCTCCTCCTGGGCCTCGAAGAAGAGCTCCTCGGTAGCCTCGTCGGTCTCGTCGACCACCCCCGAGACCACCATCAGCTTGGTGCCGCAGCGCACGCAGGCGTCACGGGAGTCCGGGTTGGCGGCGCCGCAGAACTGGCACAGCACCGCGCTAGTCCTCGCCGTACTCGAAGAAGCCGCGCCCGGACTTGCGACCCAACCGGCCGGCGTCGACCATTCGCACCAGCAGTGGGCACGGGCGGTACTTCGGCTCGCCGAGCTCCTCGTGGAGGTTGCGCATCACGGCCAGACAGGTGTCGAGGCCGATCAGGTCGGCGAGCGCCAGCGGACCCATCGGGTGGTTCATCCCAAGAGTCATGATGCGGTCGATCGCCGCGGCCTCGGCCACGCCCTCCCAGAGCGCGAAGATCGCCTCGTTGACCATCGGCATCAACACCCGGTTGGAGACGAACCCGGGCTGGTCGTCACACACTACCGGGGTCTTGCCGAGGCGCTCCGCGAGCGCCGACACCACCGCGAGGGTGTCTTCCGAGGTGTCCATCCCGCGCACCACCTCGACCAACCGCATCGCGGGGGCCGGGTTCATGAAGTGCATCCCGACGACGCGGTCCGGACGGCCGGTGATGCCGCCAAGCCGAGTGATCGAGATCGCCGACGTGTTGGAGGTCAGAATCGTCTCAGGGGGACACCGCCGGTCGAGCTGGCGGAAGATCTCCGCCTTGATGTCAAAGCGCTCGACCGCCGTCTCGACGACCACCTGGGCCGCGGCATGGTCGGCGAGGCGGCCTGACGTGGTGATGCGTCCGAGCACCGCGTCGCGCTCGGCGGCCGGGAGCCGGCCACGGCCAACGTGGCGCTCCAGGGCGGCCGCGATCGAGACTACGCTGCGCTCGAGGACTTCGTCGTCGATGTCGCTCAGCACGACCTGCAGGCCCGCCGTGGCGGCCACCTGCGCGATCCCGCTGCCCATCTGACCGGCCCCGACGATGCCGAGGGTCTGGACCTCCACCGCGCCTCCTCCGCTCACCCGTTCACCGCCGACCGCGGGCCGCGCACACGAGTGACTCCCCGGGAGGCGGGTACCCCCCGGCGCGGCGCCGGACGCGGCGGACGAAACGGGCGCGAGCTGTGCATCACGGGATCCACGGCGGCGCGCGGCGGCGGACGGACGCCCGCCGGCACGCCCGCGGATGATCAGAGCAGTGCGTCCAGCTTGGCCTGGATACTCTTCTTGTCGGCGACACCGATGATGCGGTCGGCAACCTTGCCGTCCTTGATGAAGAGCAGGGTCGGGATCGCCTGAATGCCATACTTCACGGCGGTGTCGCGATTGGAGTCGACGTCGAGCTTGGCCACGAGGGCACGCCCCTCGTACTCGCCCGCAAGCTCTTCGACGACCGGCGCGACGTTCCGGCACGGGCCGCACCAGACAGCCCAAAAGTCCACCAGGGCAGGGGTCCCCGCCTGCAGGACGGTCGCCTCGAAGTCGGCGTCCGAAACCGCGAGTGTCTTGCCAGCCATGTGAGATGCCTCCGTCGTCACAAATCGGCGCCGGAGCCCCGGCGCCGGCCTATGGTACTACACTGCAGCGGGAGAGGATGCCATGGTCTATGCCCCGCCATACCTCAACTTCCTCGGCTACGAGTCGCCCGTGGCGCCCGAGACGGCCCGCGTCCGCGTGCTGCCGATTCCTTACGACCTGACCACCTCCTACCAGCCCGGCACGCGACGCGGACCGGTCGCCATGCTCGAAGCCTCGACCCACATGGAGTGGTACGACGAGGAGCTCGAGGCCTCGATCGGCGCCGTTGTCGCGATCGCCACCCTCCCGCCGCTGGAGACCGAGACCAGCGGGCCGGCCGCGATGATGGCCCGCATCGCCGCCGCGGCCCGCGAGTGGGTGGACCGCGAGCGGCTGCTGGTCGGCATCGGCGGCGAGCACTCGGTGACCGCGCCCCTGGTCGCCGCCCACCGCGAGCTGTGGCCCGACCTCACCGTGCTCCAGATTGACGCCCACGCGGACCTGCGCGAGTCCTTCGAAGGCAGCCCCCACAATCACGCCTGCGTCATGCGCAGGGTGCTCGAGTCCGGTACCCGGATCGTCCAGGTCGGCATCCGCTCGCTCACCCGCGAGGAGCACGAGCTGATTCGCGCCGACCCACGGGTGACCTCCGTCTTTGCCCGCGACATCACCGGCCGGCCTGCCCAGGAGTGGGCCGACGAGATCGTCGCAGCTCTCGGCGACCACGTCTACCTGACCGTCGACGTGGACGGGTTCGATCCCTCGATCATGCCCGGTACCGGCACCCCCGAACCGGGCGGGCTGACCTGGCGCCAGGTCGTCGACCTGCTGGCAGCCGTCGCCGCGCGGCGTCGCCTGGTCGGGGCCGACGTGGTCGAGCTGGCGCCGATTCCCGGCCTGGTCGGCGGCGACTTTCTGGTCGCACGACTGGCCTACCGGATCATTGGCCTGGCTGCGCGCCAACGCAGCTGGATCTAGGGCATGGGTGACGACCTTCGATTCTCGACCCGGAGCGGTCGAACGAGGGTCTTGGTCGCAGTCGCCCTACTCGTGCTCATCGCCAACGGATGGAGGCTCTGGCTCCTGCGCGGAGTCGCTCCGGCGCTGTTCTGGGACAGCGCCTCGTACCTGGAGTATGCCGCAAGCTGGCTGAACGACCCCAGCTACTTCCTGAGGCCCCATTTCCGCCCGTTTGGTTACCCGCTGCTGATCCTCCTGGCCAGCGGGTTCGACCTCGCCCGCCTCGAGCCGGTGATCCTGGCACAGCACGTCCTCGGAATCGCCGCCCAGATGCTGCTCTTCGCCGCCGTGCTCGCGACCAGCCGCAGCGTCGTCCTGGCTTTCGCTGCGGGGTTGACCAGCTGCCTCTTCGTCGACCTGCTCTTCATGGAGGTGGTGATCTACAGCGAGACGCTGGCGCTCGCCGTCACCACCCTGATCGCCCTCGTGCTGGTGATCGTCATTCTCCGGCCGTACGAAGACCTCCTGCTGGTCGGTCTCTTGGGAGCCGTCACGAGCTTCGCGGTCTTCGTTCGCCCGGTGATGCTCTTCGCACTGCCGGCAGTGGCGGTGGTGCTGGCGGTCGCCGCGTTCGCGCACGTTCGGAGCTGGCGCGCCGCGGCGGTATTCTGTCTCGTCTGCATGCGAGCGTCCTGCTCGCCAACACCCTGCTCGAGCCGGCGCAGGGGCAAGCCAGGTACCGGATGCCGGTTGAGCTCGTCTATCTGATGCTGGCCATGGTGAGCGTCCACCTCCTCGGCTCGGCCCTGGCTTCACGACTCCGAACCCAGCACGGGCGTCCGGCGTCCAGCGACCCTTGACAGGTCGGACCCTCGATTCTATATTTCGCGTAGAGACGAAATGATGGCCACGCCCCTCGACCTGCTGACCCGAGTCCACAAGGCCCTGTCCCACCCGGTACGGATCAGGATCCTGGCGCTGCTGCGGGAGGGTGAGCTGTGCGTGTGCCAGATCAACGCGGTCATCAGCCTCGCGCCGTCGACGGTCTCAGCCCATCTGCGCGAGCTGCGCAATGCCGGCCTGGTCGCGGAACGCAAGGCCGGTCGGTGGATTCACTACCGGCTCGCCGGAGACGGGCCTGCCGACGCCGCACTGGCGGCTCTGTGGCCGGCGGTGAGTGACGACCCCGTGCTGAACGACGACGCAAAGGTCCTGTGGCGGCTCGACGAGATGCCGGTGGAGGCGTTGTGCCGACCGGGGTTTGATGCCGCCGCGCTGCGCCTTTCCTGCTGCGGCCCAGCCGCTGCGAGTGACAGGAAAACGGAGGAGTGACATGCCTGATCAGGACCTGAAGCTCGCGGTGAGGGAGCACTATGCCGACATCGCCCGGCAGCAGGGATCGTGCTGCGGCCCCGCCGCCGGCTGCTGCGGAGACAGGACGCCGGCCACGATCAGCACGGCGATCGGCTACAGCATGGTCGAGCTCGCGGCGGTCCCCGAGGGCGCCAACCTCGGTCTCGGCTGCGGCAACCCGCTCGCGTTCGCCGCGCTCGAGCCGGGCGACGTGGTGGTCGACCTTGGCTCCGGGGCGGGCTTCGACTGCTTCCTCGCGGCCCAGCGCGTCGGCCCCGAGGGTCGGGTGATCGGTGTCGACATGACCCACGAGATGCTCGCGCGCGCCCGCGACAACGCCGCCAAGGGCGGGATCGTCAACGTCGAGTTCCGCCTCGGCGAGATCGAGAACCTGCCGCTCGCCGATGCCACCGCCGACATGGTGATCTCGAACTGCGTCATCAACTTGTCGACCGACAAGCCGCGGGTGTTCCGGGAGGCGCTGCGCGTGCTCAAGTCGGGCGGACGCCTGATGGTGTCCGACCTCGTGCTCGCGCAGCCGCTGCCCTCGAGCGTGGCGCGCTCGGTCGCGGCCTATGCCGGCTGCATCGCCGGCGCGATGCTGAAGAACGAGTACCTTGCGGCGATCCGCGAGGCCGGCTTCGCCGAGGTCGAGGTGCTCGCCGAGTCCAGCTATCCGATCGGCTCGTCCCATCCCGACGCGAGCGAGCTCGCGATCCTCGACGACCCGGCCATCGGCGCGGACGACCTGCGCGCCGCGGCCGAAGCGGTGGTCAGCGTCAAGGTCTCCGCGGTGCGGCCCTAACCGCGCGAACCGCTTCGCTCGCGCCGAGTGGAGATGCAGGTGAGCCCTGGTCCGCGGTGACCCGGACCACGGCCCGCCCCTGGCGGGAAGCTCGGGGGGCGGCTACCCTGGGAGAGAGCCCCTGGGAGGTTGCCATGTCGTTGCGAAGCTTCGTTGTCGTCGCCGCGCTTGCGGCTGTCGTGATGCCCGCTGCAGCGCAGGACGTCGTGTCACGCGATCCGGCCGGCGACCCGGTCGCGGGAGGACCGTGCAGCTTCGTGCCGGCCTCAGGGCGAACGCTGTCCGACACCTTCGACCGCTACTGGGCGACCGAGCTTGACCTCACCAACCTCGGCGACGGCGCGGCCACCGTCCGGATCGCGCTGCTCACCCGCGGTGAGGACAACACGACCGCCCCGGTCGCGGAGCTCGCCCCGATTCCTGCGGGGGCCTCGGTCCACCTCGACGACGTCGCGTCCCTGGTCCTGGAGCGCCTGTGGCGCCCGTTCCTGGGCGGAATCTCGGTGTGCGCGGGGGGCGCACCCGTCCTGGCGGTAAGCCGGACGTCGTGGCGGACCGCCGCCGGAAGCGTCGGCCAGGCCGTGCCGTCGATGCCGAGCTCCCAAGCCGTCCCAGCAGGGACGGCCGCCCACCTGCTCGGCCTGCGCGAGGACGCCGGCTTCCGCACCAATGTCGGCGTCCTCAACCCGTCGCCCGCGTCGGTGTCGGTCCGCCTGCGGGTCCTCGACGACGCCGGCTCGCTGGTCATCACGCTGCTGCGGGACGTGCCGGCCCTGTCCCAGATCCAGCTCAACCGGGCGCTCGCGCAGTTCGGGTTGAGCACCGGGCGGATCGAGGTCCAGTGCGAGGACGGCGACGTCTTCCCCTACGCGACCCGGGTCGACAACCTCACCAACGACTCGGCCTGGATCGCGCCGCAGATTGAACCGAGCGAGACACGCTGACTGCGGATCCCGGATGCGCGCAGCGCATCATAGGCATCTGAGAACCTCGGGTCCTCAGATGCCTCCTAGATCATCGAGCACGAGGCGTGCAACCCGTTCACCGTAGGCGATGGCGTAGTTCTGGCCGCGGTCCTCGGGATAGATCTGGGCCATCGAGCACAGGTACAACCCGTCGACCGGCGTGCGCATGGCGGGCAGGAGGTTTCGGTAGCCGCAGGTCACGACCGGCTGCGCGTAGTCGGCGCGGAAGTGGTGACTGGCCAGAATCCAGGACGGGTCGAAGCTCGGGTTCACCCTCTTCAGCGCCGGCAGATAGCTCGCCAGCACTTCCGCCTTGCCCGCCCGGAAGAGCGGGTTGTCGATGAACAGGTAGTTGGAGATGTAAAGGATCCGGCGACCGCCGTAGCGCTCGGCCGGAATGTAGTTGGTGTGCTCGATGAGCCCCCCGAACGGCATTTCGGGGTCGGCGATGTTGAGCCAGTAGTACGGCGTCAGGGACCGGTCGAGCTCGAGCACGGTGCAGATCGCGGCGGTCGCGCGCAGCTCGCTCAGGCGGGCATGCTCGTCGACCGGGAGCAGGTGACCGGCGATCTCGAGGTAGTCGGGGATCGAGGCCGCAACCACGACCCGATCGGCCTCGAAGGTCTCCTTGCGGGTGATCAGCCGCACGCGGTCACCATCGCGCTCGATCCGCCGCACCGCATCGGCGAGGTGGAACTCCCCGCCGAGGTCCTCGATGCGCCGCTGGAGGGCGCCCACGAGGCGCCCGAAGGAGCCGCGCATGTAGCCGAGCCGCTCGTCCATTCCGGACTCGCTGCGCGAGCGCCCGCGCAGTGAGATCTTGCGCCACAGCCACACCATCGCCACCCGCTCGGCGTCATCGGCGAACTTCTGGTACAGCAGCGGTCCCCACACCGTTCGCCAGGCCCGCTCCCCCTGCCACCGGCGCAGCCAGTCGGCGGCGGTCACGTCCTCGAACGGCCCCGGCCGCCGCGCGCGCTGCAGGTACAACGTCGCCAGTGCGAAGCGCAGCTTGTCGACCAACGGCAGCGGCCTGAAGCGCAGCAGCGACAGCGGGGTGCCGAAATCCCACAGTCGGCCATCTGTCCAGATCCCCATCTTCGACGGCAGCCACTCGATCTGGTCCGCGAGACCGAGCTCGCCCGCCAAGCGCACGTAGTCGGTGTCGGAGGTGAAGAGGTGGTGATAGAAGGCCTCGAGAGGCTCCCCCCCGACCTCGAACGTTCGCGCCAGGCCGCCCGTGCCCGGGTAGCGTTCGAACAGGTGGACTCGATATCCTGCCTGAGCCAGCCGCAGCCCGGCCGTCATCCCAGCGAGCCCGGCGCCGACGATTGCGAGGGTCCCTGTCATGGGCGCACGCTACCCCACGCCTCCGGTGGCGTCAAAGTGGGCCGCGCTTTTTTACGCCGCCTACTTCGGTGTGCTCGGCGTCGTCCTGCCGTTTCTCGGACCGTACCTCGCCGCACGCAGCGTTGGCGCGGTCGGCATCGGTCTCGCGACGGCCGCGTTTTCCGCCCCAAAGCTGGTCTACGCACCGCTTCTCGGCGCCCTGGTCGACCGCGGTCGCTGGTTCCACGGTCTCCTTGCCGCTCACCTGGCGCTGTCGCTCGGTACCGCACTGATCGTCGCCCGGCTCCTGGTCCCGTGGACCTTCGCGCCGGCCCTGTTTCTGGTCGGCCTCGGCTTCGGCACCGTGCTGCCCCTGGTTGAGGCCGCGGTGCTGGAGCGGCTTCCGCCCGGCGGCTACGGCCGGCTGCGGCTGTGGGGGTCGGCAGGCTTCGTCGTCGTGGCGACGGCCTCGGGCTGGCTGCTCGCCGGAGACCGCCTGATCGCCTTCCCCGTTCTGGTCGCGGCCGCACTGGCGGTGGTCGCGGTCGCCTGCTGGCCGTTCGACCGCGGTGCCGCCCGACCCCAGCCGACCACGAGCCGCGCACCACTGCCGGGCGCGCTGTGGGCGCTGCTCGGCCTGCTGACCCTGCACCAGGTCGCGCACGGCCCCTACTACGCCTTCTTCTCGCTGCGGGTGGCCGATGCGGGATACCCCCGCGAGGTGATCGGCGGCCTGTGGTCGCTCGGTGTCCTCGCCGAGCTCGCCGCCTTCCGATGGGGAGCGCAGCTCGAGGGCCGTCTCGGCCTCGAACGGTTGTTGGGGGTGGCGCTCGCACTGACGCCGATCCGGTGGCTGTTGCTGGCGCTGCCACCGAGCCTGCCGCTGCTCGCGGTAGCGCAGCTCGGGCACGCTGCCAGCTTCGGTGCCGCGCACCTCGCCGGGGTCCAGATCGTGCAGCGGGCCACCCCGCCGGGAGCGACCCGCGCCACCCAGGCGCTGTACTCGGGGCTCGCGTTCGGGCTCGGCATCGTTGTCGGATCAGCCGTGGCCGGCCCGCTGTGGGCGACTCTGGGGGGCAGCGGGACCTTCCTCGCCGCAGCGGGATTCTCGACCGCGGTCGCGCTCGCCTGGCCGCCGCTTGCGCGGCACCTCCAGCCCGCCCGTTGACCGGGTTGATCAGAGCCTCTTTTGCTATACTCAGCCCGTTCGCCAAAAGCCATTACGGTGGCGTGGCATGCTTATGGTTGGCCGCGGGAAAAGGGAGGACGATCATTCGGAAGTATGCTTTTCGCGAGGATCCTGAAAAACCCCAGGTGCGCATCAACGAGCGCATTCGACTCTCCCCGGTTCGGTTGATTGATGACGAGGGCAATCAGATAGGGGTCATTTCGGTAGACGAGGCGCTCAACCTCGCTCGCTCGAAGGGTCTCGATCTTGTCGAGGTCTCGGCGAACACCCGTCCGATCGTGTGCAAGATCATGGACTACGGCCGGTTTCGCTACGAGCAGGAGAAGAAGGCGCGCGAGGAAAAGCGCAAGCAGCACCAGATCGACATCAAGGAGGTCAAGTTCCGCCCGAACATCAACCTCCATGATTTCGAAACCAAGGTGCGCTTGGCGCAGAAGTTCCTCGAAGAGGGCAAGCACGTCAAGATCACTATCATGTTCCGGATGCGAGAGATGCGCCGTCCCGAAAACGGGTACGAGGTCCTTCGCCGGGTTCGCATAGAGCTGGCCGACGTGGCCAAGGTCGATCGCGAACCGACCAAGGAGCTCGAAGGCCGCGACCTCACCATGGTCCTCCGCCCCCAGAAAAAGTAGCCGCCGGGCATCTGCCCGAAGGGCGCCCACGGCCGATTTTGCCGCGGGCGGCGGAGCTTTGCTCGCTCGCTGAAGACCCCATCGACGGCTTCGCCCGCAACCCACGGGTGGCGGTATGGCAGTCCCGGGCCCCCGCCGCCGGTCGATGCGGAATCTCACCACCAAGACACGAAGACACCAAGCCATCGCGGGGACGAGGGAGCGGTTTCGCAGGCCCCGGGTACGGCCTGACTTCTCCGCCATCGCATGCTCCCCCGATGCGGCTCACCCCGAGCCGGGGGCTGGAGACGCGCTCCTGGCCTTGAACGCCCCTTTCTGTCTTGGTGTCTTGGTGTCTTGGTGGTTCTGTCCTCTGCCGATCACTCTGCCGGGCAGATGCTCGATCATCCACTGGCACAAGATCCTCGAAGAGAAATCGAGATCCCGGGGCGGTCGTGCGACATAGCTCAAGAGGTTTCGGGGGTGTCATCGTCGAGCTCGCCGCACCTCTCGAGGTGCCGCCGGGCCGCCGCCAGGTTGCGCCGCATCTCCGGCCACGGGATGCGGTTCAGCGCGCTGCCCTCGCGCCACGCCGACCACCCGTCCCGGTCCAGGCGCTCGAGCTCGGCGAGCGGCGGCCAGTGGCGGTGGGGCGCAGGTGCAAGCTCCGGGTGGAGGTCGGCCGGGGCGCGCCGCGTCCACGGGCAGACCTCGTTGCACACGTCGCAGCCGGCGACCATCCGCCCCGTCGCCTCGCCCGTCCCGGGTGGGAAGTCACCCCTGTGCTCGACCGTCAGGTAGGCGATGCAGCGCTCGGCGTCGAGCACCCGGGGTTCGGGAAAAGCGTCCGTCGGACAGGCATCGAGGCACGCCGTGCACCGCCCGCAGTGCTCCGGGACCGGGTGGTCCGCGACCAGCTCGAGGTCTGTCAGGAGCACGCCCAGGAACAGCTCGGAGCCGAGGCGCCGATTGAGCAGCATCGTGTTCTTGCCGATCCAGCCGAGACCGGCGCGCGCCGCCCACTCGCGTTCCAGCACCGGTACTGTGTCGACCGCGGCCCGCCAGACGCAGCCCGGCGCCTCCCCCGCGAGCCAGCGCCCGAGGCGGAGCAGGCGGCGCTTGAGCAGGCGATGGTAGTCGCGGCCCCACGCGTATCGGGAAACCCATACCCGCCCCCGAGGCGGTGCCTCGGTCGATGCCGGCAGGGAGCTTCTGTAGCTCATCGCCACCGCCACGACCGAGCGGCAGCCGGGCATCAGGACGCGCGGGTCGGCTCGCACCGCAGCGGTCTGCTCCATCCATGCCATGCCGGCGGCGTACCCGGCGTCGAGCCAGCTCCGCAGACGCTCGGCCCCATGTGCCGGGCCAGCGCGGGCGACCCCGACCAGGTCGAAGCCCTCAGCGCGGGCGCGCTCCTTCAGCCGCATCGTCAGATCGGACACCCGCCCAGTATGGCAAAGGCTGCTACCCTGTCCCCCATGCGACCCCGCGCCCTCCGTCCGGCCGTCGCCCCGCTTGTCGCCGTCGCGGTGCTCGCCGTCGCCGCCACCGGCTACGCCAAGACGAAGGAGCCGACCGGCCTGGTGGTCGCCTCGGTCGAAAGCCGAGTGGTGGTCGCCGACCCTCACGACGGCGCCATGCTCGATTTCGAGACCGGCCCGGTGGGATTCCTCTTCCCCGCACCGGGCGGGATGCTCTTCGCCCCAGACCTGATCGACGGGCGCACCACGGTGCTCAACCTTAGGAGCCTGAGCGTCGTCGCCCGGCTCGACGGCGTGACCATGCCGCACTTCGGCCGTCAGGACGACAGGTATCTGGTGGTCGCGGGCGATGTGCTTGTGGTCACCTACCCGGAGCGTGCGCCCATGGGGCGGATCGAGGCCAGGATCGAGAACCCGTGGCAGGTCGTCTTCTCGCGCGACGACTCGGTCGCCCTGATCCTCGACCGACGTCCCGACGGAGCCGGCGGCGCCAGACTGGTCAGCGTCGACCTGGTGGCGCACCAGCTGTTGCAGCGCTCGCAGCTGGCCGGCGATGTCACCCGGATCGCGCTCTCCAATCAGCTCGGCGCGCTCGCACTGGTCGACCGCTCGAGCACGGCGATTCGAATCGTCGAGCCAGCCACGCAGGCCGTGATCGCGGCCTTCGACGTCGGCGGAGTGCCGGCCGACGCCGCCTTCATCGAGGACGGCCGGACCTTGGTCGTAGCCGCCGATCGCGGTCAGGGCGGCGTGCTCCAGGTCTGGCAGCTCAAGACATCGCGCAAGGGCGTCACGCCGAAGCTGCAGGACGAGGCCGCGCTGGCGGCAGCACCCCTCCGGTTGGCGATCGACCCTGCAGAGGCCTTCGCTGCCGTCGCGCTCGCCAACGGCGGCGTACCGGTGATCGACCTCGGGAAGGGCCTCCAGTACACCGAGCTCGTGCTCGGCTCGGCGCCCCGCGACCTGGTCTGGTGCGATCCAGCGCGGCCGGGTCCGGTGCTGCCGGAGTGGTCCGACCGCGCGCCGACCTCGCCCGCCGCCGACCTCCGTTCCCGTCACTCGGATTGAACCACAGAGAGCCAGAAGCACAGAAGAGAACAGGGCGCCAGCTTTCCGCTGAGCGCCGTGATCGCGCTCGTGCTCGAGCGCGATCACGGCGCTCAGCGGGTGGGCGGGTGTTTCTGTGCTACTCCCGGGTCACAAGTTCCTCCGGTTTGGCCATATGCTTCGGGAGCCCGATCCGCTTGGAAGTGCAGCGCTGACAAGCGGACACCTCGCTCTGAACCAGCGAGAAACGAGCCGTCACCGCGGAGTCGGTTCTCACCGGTCGTCCCGCCGCAGCTCTCCGCGCAGCAGGCCATAGATGAGCCCGCCCAGCCGATCCGCCTGACGGAGGATCGCCGCGGGGATCTCCACGAATCCGCGAGCTCGGACGGCAGGACCAGATCGCTCTGAACCTCCTGATTTTCCGCCTACGCCGCCTCGAGATGCTGATACCGATTGCCCAGCGTCCGCCCGCTGGCCTCCGACAACCGCAGCGCGGTATTGCCGGCCGCCCGGACCAAGTGGTCTCTCAGATGTGACCGCCCGCGAGGCAGTGACAGCTCGGCTAGGGTTGCGGCAAGCTCTACGGCGACTGAGAGCGCGAGCAGCTTGGCCCGACCCCGAGGCAGACTGCGGTGGGAGGTTCGTGGCTGGCTGGACGGGGGAGTGTGCTGGCTCATACCTGCCCCCAAGGCGGCCGGCAGTCGGCTGTGTCGAGTAGCCGGGGGAGGTTGCCCTCCCCCAGCTCTCACAGAACCGGACTTGTGGACCTCACATCCGGCTCTTCAGGTTGGTATCTCGAGGCCAGCCAGGAAGGGCTGGCTCGGGGCCGTCGGTCCGGCCGTCTGGCTCTTGAGAGACTTCACGAGGCTGTACAAACGGGCGTGAAACCACGCATTCGGGTACGCCCGCGTCATGCCAGCGTGATTGCTCTTGTACCAGGTGCCGCGGTCGCACCATGCGCACCGCGCTGCCGTCCGGACCGTCACACCGCGCTTGACGAGATGGCGGAAGAGATAGCGGGGCCGCTTCCTCTGGCGCACGACGATGGCACGCAGCCGTCGCCGGGTGTGCGCGTCGAGATTGCCGAAGCTGCGCTGAGCTGCGAGGGTGCACAGCCGGAAATGGCCGTACCAACCCTCCAGGTACTCGTTGATGCGCTCGATGCAGACCTTGAGCGGACGACCGAGGGTCCGGGGCGTCAGCTCCCGGATCTTCGCGTCGATCCGCTTTCGGCTGCGTCTGGATAGAAAGACCTCGATCGAGCCGTCAGTCCCGCGATGCAGGCTGAAGCCCAAGAAGTGGAGGTCCTCCGGTCGGGTGACAGCGCTCTTGTCATCATTCACCCGCAGGCGCAAGCGCCTGGTAATGAATCCGATCAGGTTCGCCATCACCCGCTCCCCGGCACGCTTCGAGCCCACGAAGACATTGAAGTCATCCGCGTATCGCACGAAACGCAGACCCCGTCGCTGAAGCTCCCAGTCGAGCTCGTCCAAGACGATGTTCGACAGGAGCGGCGACAGCGGCCCACCCTGGGGTGTCCCCTCGTCCGAGGACACCCGGGTACCGTCTGGCATCACGACCTTCGCCTTCAGCATCCGGTGGATGAGCCGCAGGATCATCGGGTCTTTGACCCTCTGGCCCACTCGGGCCAGCAGACGTTGGTGGTGGACTCTGTCGAAGAACTTCGACAGATCGACGCTCACCACCGTCGTCAATCCCGCGGCGACACACTCCTTCGCCTCCGCGATGGCCGTCGCTGCTCCGCGGTGCGGACGGAATCCGTGACTGCTCCGGTGGAAGGTCGGCTCGAACAGCGGCATCAGCACCTGATGCACCGCCTGTTGCACCCACCTGTCCACGACGTTTGGTATGCCGAGGCCGCGCTGGCCTCCGCCAGGCTTGGGTATCCAAACCCGCCGCACATCGCCCGGTTCATACCGGCCCTCGAGCAGATCTCGGCGTAGTCGAGGCAGCAGTCGGTGTGACGCCGACACCACCTCGTCTACGCTCTTCCCGTCCACACCGCCCGCGCCCTTCTTGCGCGCGACGTGGAGGAGCGCCCTCACCAAGTTCTGCGGGGACGCTACCTCCTCCAGCAGCTCCGAGGCTGCCGTGGTGGTGGAACCGGTCGCGGTCCTTGTGCTCGCCGTTTGCAGCAGAAACTCCCGTCCCTCGGGTCCGCCCGAGCTCTGGTCCTCCCCGCCCCCTTCCGGGCTGTCGGCGAATGCGAGACACAGTTGGCGTGGCTCCACACTTCTCAACCTGTCACCCCCTTTGCTCCGCCGGCGTTACCCGGCTTCATCGCTCGTATGGGGTGATCCGACTTCTCCACCAGCATCGTCCCCACATCTCTGCGGGACCTACCGCTCTCCGCGGACTGATGGAGATCTCCCAGGGTAAGGCCACGAGACTTCCCGCCGCTCCCGCTCCCAATACCGTCCTGCCTCGACTGGATACCGGGCGTCGCGTTCCTTGGCACGCTCACCCAGACAGGCCGGCCTGCTCCGGAGTTCACTCTCGTTCGGTGCTGCGGTTCGTTACGAGCTTCCATCCCACACCCCCTCACGGGTACGGTCTCCGCCGGATCGCTCCAACTCGGACTGGTGCAGTTGCTCCTCACGTTCGATTCCCTCCAGTAGGGGCTCTCTTGGGGACTCTCACCCCCGTCTCGCGCCATGCCTGGCGCACCAAGGGCAGGCTCGCTCCGCTCACGGCCAGAGGCCGCCCTTGACAGCCGAGCCCCGGCCGCCTATTCACTCCAGCTGAGCCAGCACACTCTCCCGTCCAGACAGCCACGAACCTCCCACCGCAGCCTGCCTCGGGGCCGGGCCAAGCTGCTCGCGCTCTCAGTCGCCGTAGAGCTTGCCGCGACCCTCGCCGAGCTGTCACTGCCTCGTGGCCTGTCACATCTGCGGGATCACCTGGTCAGGGCCGCCGACAATACCGCGCTGCGGTTGTCGGAGGCCAGCGGGCGGACGCTGGGCAACCGCTACCAGCATCTGGAGGCCGCCTACGCCGAAAACCAGGAAGTGCAGAGCGATCTGGCACTGATGCGGGCACGTGGTGTCGTGATCCCCGTGGCGATCCTTCGTCAGGCGGATCGGCTGGGCGGTCTGATCTACGGGCTACTGCGCGCAGAGCTGTGGCGGAACGCCGGTGAGAATCGACCCTGTGATGACTGCTCGTTTCTCGGTGGTACAGGGCGGGGTACCCTCAGAGCAGCGCTGTACTTCCGAGCAGTTGCTTCAGAGAATGTCGCCCAACCGGAGGG